>DJQB01000018.1 GCA_002439875.1 Bacteroidales bacterium UBA6397 | reverse complement strand
AGACAGGCGGACTCCTTTTTTTTGTGTTTCTTATTTTCGACCATGTCTGTTCCTCTTACAGCTTATCAATCACCTATCCTCCTACGCCTGATTTTTGTACCCACGTTTACATACGTATTCCCTTGCATACACCCCCATTAATTCATTCTCAGTCTGATAACCCCTATCAAGCTGTGCATGTATATAAATTGTATGCAAATTATTAACTCTTAAATAATTAGAACTATGTTAAAAATCTCCAAGGACGGTGTTTCCGTCATTGCAGTGCTTGACAGGCGCAGAGCAAAGAAGTCAGGTGTTTTCCCAGTTAAGATTGAAGTGGTTTACTCTAGGATTCAAAAGTACTACCCGACAGGTGTTGACCTTCCAGCTTCAGAATGGAAACGAATATCCTATTCTAAGCGAATGCCCGACTGTCATGCCGACATCATCGCGAAATTCAATCAGATAAGCGCGGAAGTTGAAGCACTGCTTGAGAAAGGCACCTTCTCTTTCGAGGCTCTTGAGGCCAGGATGGGTAAACCCGTTGACAAGACGCTAAACGCTGCCCTAGAGACAATGATGGCCAAATTTCACGCTGAAGGAAGGATAAACTCCTACTATCGCTGTCGGACAACGCTTAAGAATGTCGAAAGATTCGCTGGTAAGGAGATTCTATTCAGTAAATTATCTGTCTCTTGGTTCAACTCCTTCGAGAATTTCCTCAAAAAGGAAAACAAAGCGCTTACAACGGTAAGCATCTACATGAAAACCCTACGATGCGTGATGAACGGCGCCGCTGCCGAAGGCCTTGTCAAAGAATCGATGTTTCCATTCGGACGCGGTAAGTACGTCATCCCAAAAGGCAGTTCCAGAAGCCTCGCCCTCTCGTATGATCATATTCGTAAAATTGTTGAATATAAAGGCTCCGCCTCAAGGGAGCGCTACCGCGACCTATGGCTATTCTCATACTTATGCAATGGCATCAACTTCCGCGACATGCTATTCCTTAAATATAAGAACATCATAGATGGTGAGATTTGCTTCCTCCGCTCCAAAACCGCCCGTGCCTATGGCGGCTCCAAAGTCATCCGTGCTGTCATAACCCCTGAGATGCTAGAAATCCTTCACCGCTGGGGCAATCCCTACGATGGCAATCCTGAAACACTCCTGTTTGACTATGCCGAGGACGCCACAGACATGCTGTCCATCTCGAACACAGTTCGTAAAGTCATCAGTATGTGTAACAATGCATTGAAAAAGATTGCAGAAGAAATAGGGATCCCACCTTTCACCACCTATTCAGCCAGACATAGTTTCGCCACAGTCCTTCTTCGCCAGGGAGTGGATTTGACATTCATCTCGGAATCTCTCGGTCACTCAAGTCTCATGGTCACTGAGCATTACCTTGGCGGTTCCGACCGTCTGGATCGAATGCGTAACGCCCGCCTCCTCACGAACTTCTAAAATCATTCACGGGAAGCGCCTGGAGGAACACAAATAATGAATATTCCGTCGCCTCTCCGTATGCAAAACGCATGTCAGAGCACCTCCGACTGTCATCAAATGTCTCCCCTGTGAGCGTGTGAAACGAGCCTCGACCTATGAAAACGGGTGTCACTCCCAGTAATAAATATGTTTTCAAGCCCCCGCGAGGGGGTACTCCATAACACAACGACAAATATATGCGTTTAATTTTTCATAAACAAGAATTTTTGCGAAGAAATCGCCCGAAAACGGGTAAAAATCCATTTGTCACTGGGAGTAACATGTTTAACTTTTTTTATTAACAATTATCCTTTATGAAAAAATTTTTTAGATTGGTTTCGATGTTGGCCTTAGCAGGGCTGACATTCACGTACACCGGCTGTACGGACTACTCTGAGGATATCAATGCGAACAAGGAGCGCATTGACAACCTGAAGACGGAGGTGGACGGGAAGCTGGCGACTCTCAGCGAGCAGCTGTCGAGCGTCAACAAGACGATCGAAGAGTTGAAGTCCGCGGACGCCGCGGCCGAGAAGTCGATCAAGGCCCTCGAGGAGAGCGCCGCCGCCCTCAAGTCACAGCTTGAGACGCTGGAGAAGAAGCACGCTGACGACAAGGCCGCGCTGGAGAAGGCGTTCAGCGCTGAGGTGACGAAGGTCAACGCTGCGATCGAGCAGCTGAAGAAGGACTACGCCGCCGCGGACGCTGCGCTGAAGACGGACCTTGAGAAGCAGATCAAGGCTCAGGGCGACAAGCTCACCACCCTCGAGGCCAAGCACGACAAGGACATCAAGGCCCTTGACGAGGCGTACAAGGCCGCCGACGCCGAGCTGAAGTCGCAGATCGTCGCGAACGCGACCGCCATCGCGGGGATCCAGTCGGACATCAAGAAGATCAACGAGGAGACGATCCCCGCCGCCAGGAAGCACGCCGAGGACCTTGTGAAGGCCCTCGAGGACAAGAGCGCCGAGACGTACGCGACGAAGGCCGCGCTGACAGACAGCACGGCGAAGGTCGTGAAGCTCGTCAACGCTGAGGTGGTGAAGCTCACCGCCCGTCTCGAGTCCGCCGAGGGCAGGCTCACCAGCCTCGAGGCCGCCCAGAAGGCCCTTGAGGAGAGCCTGAATAAGGCCAAGGAGGGCTACGACGCGCAGATCAAGGCGATCAACGCCGACATCAAGGCGAACAAGGAGTCCATCGCCGCCCTCAACACCGCGCATGCGGCTGACGTGAAGGCCCTCAAGGACACCCTCGCGAAGCTTGACGTCAAGCTGAAGGCCGCCGCCGCTGCCGCCGCTGCCGCCCAGAAGACCGCCGACGAGGCAGTCGCCGCCGCAGCCGCCGCGCAGAAGACCGCCAATGAGGCAGTCGCCGCCGCAGCCGAAGCCCACGCCGCCGCCAACGCGGCCCAGGCCACAGCCGACAAGGCCCTCGGCGAGGTGAAGACCCTCATCGACGCCCTCGGCGTTTACGCCCAGAAGGACTCCCTTAAGACCAGGATCGAGCAGATGCTCGACGAGGAGATCCGTCTCGCCGCGAAGGACATCGAGCTAGCCGCGAAGGACGTTGAGCTCGCGGGTGACATCAAGGATCTCGACGCCAGGGTGGAGGCCCTCAAGAAGGCCGCCAACGAGAGGATCGACTCCGTGATCACCGCCTTCACCGCCAAGGTGGCCGAGCTTGCCGCCGCCGACAAGAAGATGGGCGAGGACATCACCAAGCTCTTCAATGAGAAGTTCGACAAGTCCGCCTTCGCCGACGAGTTCACGAAAGCCTACGAGGCCAGGTTCGGCGACGACTTCAGGGCCGCCTACGAGGCCAGGTTCAGCGATGACTTCAAGTCGGCGTTCAGCACCGCGTGGACCGAGAAGTTCCAGCCATCGTTCAACACCGCGTTCGAGACCGCCTGGAAAGAGAATTTCCAGACATCGTTCGACACTGCCCTCAACACCGTATGGGACAGCAAGTTCAAGGGTTCGTTCGACACGAACATCAGCAGCTACATAGCGACTGCTCTTGCCGTCGAGGGAGTCATCTACAAGGAGATAGACAGGCAGGTGGGTGTTGCCAAGGAAGAGATCGAGCAGGCTATCGCCGAGGCCAAGACCAACCTTGAGCAGCAGATCGCCGACGCCAAGACAGCCCTTGAGACCGCCATGGCCGAAGATAAGGCCGCCCTCGAGAAGAAGATCACTGACGCCCAGGACGCCCTCGACGCTTTGATCAAGGCAGAGGCCAAAGCCCGCGAGGACGCGGACGCCGGCCTTCAGGGTCAGATTGACGCCCTCACGACATCCATAGGCAATCTCAAGACAGAACTTAAGGCTTTGATCGATGCCAACACGACCGCGATCGGAGAGCTTAAGAGCCACGTTGACGAGGAAGTGACAAGAATTGACGGTGAGCTTGAGAAGATCGGCCTCGTGTTCGATTCCATCTCCAGCGACCGCATCCAGAGCGTCGTGTTCGTGCCTGAGCACGCCGACATGAGCGCCACCCTCTACCTCTACACCGTGAACGGCAATCCGGTATCCGACGAGAAGATCGTCGAGGCCACGTTCGAGGTATATCCTAAGAGCGCTGCAAAGCTCCTCTCAACTGCTAACGCCACACTTTACGCTGTCAACGTCAAGATGACCCGTGCCGCAGCGGCCTCAGAGCCTGCCGAGATGATCGAGGTCGTACCGGGCGAGAATGGCCGTGTCACCGTCAAGGCAAAGTTCGATAAGAAGGTTGTCTATAATGCCGACACCACTTTCGCCGTCTCCCTGCGTGTTGAAAACGAAATTCCTGTAGGTGAGACTGACTACACCACCACCAACTCTGTCGAGTCCGCTTTCGTGGGTGTTGAACTTGCCAATGGCTGTGACCTTAAGGACGCTTATGTTCTCCTTGATACTGAGAAGAAAGAGTTCATCCCTTCAGGTGCTGGTTATGAGACTGAAGTTCCGTGGTCAATCGAAGAGGCAGAGTCCACATGGAATCCGTTCGTAAACGCTGAGTTCCGTATTATGGACGGTAAGGACACCCTTACAATCTCTGATTTCGCCAAGAAGCACGACCTTGATCCTAATGTCCTTACCCCTGCCATCAGCAGTGATCCGAAGTGCGGCCCTACCGATGCTGCCAAAGAATTCTTTAATCATGCCGAACAGGTTACAGACAACAAGGATGTGAAGATCGGTGAGTATTTCATCACATCGATCAAGTCTGAGAATGTAAAGAAAGATCTTGCCAAGAGCGTTGGCTCAAAGACCACCGACGAGATCACTGCAAAGGTCGCAGACTTTGAGGTCTTCACTGCCAACACCACTTACAAGATTGGTGAGAGAGAGGCTGAGGTCAACCTTTACATCAACAAGAAAGATCTTACAGAAAAGTATGAGCTTCCTTGGACTTATGAGAATGTTTGCAAGTTGACATCTGCTACTGGTAAGACAGCTCCTTATGCTCCTTTCGACAAGCCTCTTAATAAGGACTTTGAAAAGCGCTTTGCGGAGTATTATCCTGTGTTTGAGTATGCCGGCGCTGATGATGTTGAGTCTGTTCTTAAGGAAGTCCTTAAGAATAAGGTGGATCAGAAGGCTTACGATGCCAAGGGTGTTGAAGTTCCTGGTCTTAAGATGGAATTGGATCCTTACACCCTCTTCAATGCCGATCTTGTTGAAATCAAGAGCATCGAAGGCTATAAGGGCTGCTTCGTTGAGGGCGGTACTTATAAGTTTGTGAATACTTATAAGGATGAAGCCACAAAGACGAAGGTGACAATCAGCACTGAGATGGTCTTCGGAGTCGCTCCTACGGGAGGCAAAGTTGTTGTCGATGAGATGAATCTTCCGTTCATGATCGCTGGAGAGAAGAAATATCTCCCTGTTGATAAGCTTATTGAGCGCACTTTCAATGAGATGACAGTTGCGGGTCAGTTCAAGGATCTTGCCGAGTTCAAGACATCTCTTAATGATAATCTTACATGTGGCGTACCTGATACTAAGACATATAATGTTACATGGTTTGACGAGCATGTTACAAAGGCAGATCTCGTAAGCAAGAGTACAACCGTTGATCTGAAGGGAAAGGGTTGGACTTTCTTTGTTCCATTCGACTTCCAGAAGACGTATGATGCAGATGGCAATGACGTTTCTGGTAAGGGCTTTGAGTCATACATCCGTCTTTCCGGCGCAGACATCCAGGCTTTCGGCGACAAATTCAACTTTGAGACGAATCTCGTGACATGGTATGGTACAGAGTACATCTTCAAGGCTTCCGGTGTGGTCACAACTCCTGATTATGGCCTTAGCTTCTATGGCGATAAGGTTAATAAGGTGAACGGCACTGCAAAGGTTGTCGGTGACTTTCTCAGCGGTACGTACAGGGTCACCAACGATGACCTCAGCAAGTACTTCAGAGTAGTCAATGGTAATGGTGAGAATCCTGATTTCACAAAGTTGATCGCTGACAATGACAAACTCAAAGTTGAGTACGAAGTGCTCGCTGCTGATGACGCGGAGAAGGGTTATGAAAATTCTTCAACAGTGTCCTTGTCTGCCTCAGGTAGTCTTAATGTAACAGAAGCTGGCGTAGTTGACGAGAATGTCCTCGATTGGGGTGATTACACATCACGTGACATCAAAGTAAAGGCTACATTGCTGTATCGTGGTAAGGAACTTACCTCTAAGGAATTGACCCTTTATGTTGATGATCCTATCACTCCGTTGACAGTTGTTGATAAGGACTCTGAGGGAAATATAATTAACCCAGAAGGTGACGTTATAACAAGACCAAGAACGCCAAACCAGAATTTGGTAGTCGAACTTTGGAGGCATCTTGACATCAGATCAACTGTTGAGCCTGATCTGAAGAATCTGGTTAATGTTGACGCGACAACTTCTGCTGGCATCTGGTATTTCTCTGATGCTGCCAACAAATACGATGTTGAGCTGACGTATAAACTGACCAGAAATAATATTCTGGTTGATGTCACAAATGATCCTCTCTCTGAAGAGAAAGTTAAACTTGAATCTGACGGTAAGTTGACTTACGTCTCAGACGCCGCCGTTCAGGCTAACGAGGTGATCATCCCTGTCGAGGTTACTCTCACTCACTTCTATGACAGAGCGAATGGAGTCTTTGACAACCACAAGGTAACCATCTATGTAAAGGTTCCTAAGTCAGAATAATCAAATATTGATTCAGTAATATCAATTAAACTTTTTCGGGGATGCCGCTTAAGCGACATCCCCGTTTTTTCGGAACTATGCACTTTATGCTTGCTCCGAATCTATTCGACAACACTTTGGGCCTCTTTTGCTTCCCAAGAGTGTAAACTGCACTCTTGGGAAAAGTTTCTCGCACTTTTCGTTTCCCGAGGGTGCCGCCAGACACTTATGGGCGGCAATATTTACCTTTTTCGCTTCTGAAAAACTATCCGGCATACATGCGGAGACCTGCTCCGCACTTTAGGGGAAGCATATCTGCGACTGTGCACTTTAGGCTTGCAATCCATAATAAGACCACATAATTGTGGACATTACTACGAGCAAGCCTTAAGTGCATAAATCCGTTTTTTTATTTATCGGTTATCTATCCGCCAATCCATTCCTTTGCAAAGATTTTTGCCAGGGCTTGATCCTGCAGGACTCACAGCCGTCGAAGTGACCTTCCCGCCGGAGTGTTATTCCACCTCCACCTTCCAGGAGTCAACCGTTCGTGTCTGCGTTGAGATATTCACACCCACTTTGACCAGCTCCATCCCGTCCTCCGCCTTGTAGGGGATGAGGTAGCCCTTGTCGTCGATTTGCCTCAGCGCGTCCTCTGCCGATCCGTCCACCTTGAACTCGAAGACGTAGATCCTGTCCTTTGTGCGGCAGACCGCGTCCGCCCTCCCGACAGCGGACTTGACCTCGCTCTGGATGTAGTAGCCCAGCAGTGAGAAGATCAGGTAGATGATGGTCTGGTAGTGCTTCTCTGTCTTGTTCTCCAGATCGTTCTGGATTCCGGCGAGGTACGACTGCACCAGTGCGAGTGCATGGTCGATGTCTTTCTCTCTCATCGCGACGAAGAACTGCGCCACAAAACCTCCGCTGCTGGTGAAACCGCGGCTTTTGTACTGGGCTAAAAGGCCGCCGGTGAATCCTATCTTGACTTCCCGGTTCGGGTAGCCAAGTGTGTAAAGTTCTGACACGGGATCATAGCCTTTGATGGTGAGGTATCCCGTCTGGTAAAGCATCGGAAGGGCGTTGTCTGTCAGTTCAGGCGAGACATCGAAGTCTGATGCCGGAGTCATAGGCAGATTATCCAGTTTTGTCTCGTCGAACTCATTCCTGCTCAACCTCTCCAGAAGATATGTCGGCGTTCCCGTGTCAAACCAGTAGTTCTTGATGTTTTTGTCCGAGAGCGCATTGATGAGGCTGAACGGATTGTAGATGTCCTCGGAGCCGTTGCAGAAATGGTAGCCGTCGTAGTTGCGCTTCAGTTGTCGCAGCACCTCTTCGCCGGTGGTTTGCAACCTCTCGGCCATCTCCCGCACCGGTTCCCGCATCATATTCTCCAGTTCAGACTGCGAGATTCCGCAGACCGCCGAATACTCCGTCATCATGGAGATGTTCTTTAGGTTGTTCAATTCGCTGAATATGCTGAGCTGGGCAAACTTGTTGATCCCGGTGATGAATACGAACCTCAGGAACGGGTCGAGGCTCTTGATGGGGCTGTAGAAGTTACGCATGATCTGGCGCATTGGCGCGAGCCTCTCCTGGTCGTTCATCACGTCGAGCAGCGGTGCGTCATACTCGTCGATGATGATGACGGCCTTCTCCCCGGTCTTCCGCACGGCCTCCAGGACGAGCCTCTCCAGTCGTGCGTTGACGTCGTCCCTCGCGATCCTCGGGTCGTCGCCGTATTCCTCCTCGTAGATGTCCAGCTTGTAGCCGAGGTTCCTTGTGAGCTGCTCCTCGGTCATGTGCTTCGCCGTTGACATGTCGAAGTGGAAGACGGGGTGCCTTCGCCATTCCCTGTTCATCTCCCCGGCCTTGAGCCCCCTGAAGAGCGCCTCG
This sequence comes from Bacteroidales bacterium UBA6397, assembly GCA_002439875.1. Lineage (GTDB taxonomy): Bacteria > Bacteroidota > Bacteroidia > Bacteroidales > UBA932 > Cryptobacteroides. The sequence goes on along the minus strand of DJQB01000018.1, from coordinate 93,089 downwards.
TCCCCTGCGAAGTAGCTGTGGAACGTCGATGACAGGAGGGACTTCCCGAACCGCCTTGGCCGGCTGAGAAAGACATAATTGTACGAGTTTGCCAGCTCATGCACATAGCCTGTTTTGTCTATGTACAGGTAATCGCCCTCGATGATCTTGTCGAAAGTCTGAATCCCGATCGGGTACCTCAATCTCCTTTCCGCCATGGTTGTTCCATTAATATTAATAGGTGTAATTCCTTTCCGTTTTTGTCCGGTCGCAGAGCTGTTCGAAGCGTTGTCATAGTCGGTCGCCGAGTCTGCCGAAGCGCCGGGAACACCCAAAGATAATGAATATTTCCGTCAAAACCGCATGCAAAGTGTATGTCAGAGTTGTACCGACCGCCAAAGAATATTCCCCTGTGGATGTGTGGAGGGCTGCCCTGCCTCGGAAAAGAGGTGTCACTCCTAGTGACAAATGCTTTTTTGCCCGTTTTTTTGGCGATTTCTTCACGAAAAACCTTGTTTATGAAAAATTAAACCCATATATTTGTCGTTGTGTTATGGAGTACCCCCTCGTGGGGGCTTCTGAACATATTTATTACTAGGAGTAACATGTTTAACTTTTTTTATTAACAATTATCCTTTATGAAAAAATTTTTTAGATTGGTTTCGATGTTGGCCTTAGCAGGGCTGACATTCACGTACACCAGCTGTACGGACTACTCTGAGGATATCAATGCGAACACGGAACGCATTGATGACTTGAGTGGTAGGCTGGCTACGGCCGAGGGGCAGATCAAGAAACTTGAGGAGACCGATGGCAAGCTCCAGACGGCTATTGATGCCGCCAACACCTCCATCAAGGCCCTTCAGTCGAATGCTGAGGCTCTGGAAGGCGAGCTTGCCGCTTTGAAGACAAAGCACTCCGAGGACATCACCGCTCTTCAGACGAAGTATGATGCTGAGTTGGCGGCTCTCAAGGCTTCCCTCAAGGATGAGGGCGAAAAACTTGAGAAGGCGATCTCTGATCTCACGAAGAAGCACAACGATGAGCTCAAGTCCCTTGAGGATGCCTATAAGGCTGCGGACAAACTCCTTAATCAGGCAATCGAGCAGAATGCTTCTGACATCAAGGCTCTTCAGGCTGATGTGAAGAAGATCAACGATGAGACCATTCCTGCTGTCAAGAACCAGATTGCCGAACTTGAAAAGAAATCCGCCACAAAGCAGGCTCTTGCTGACAGCACAGTTAAGGTCGTTTCACTAGTGAATACGAAAGTAGGAGAGATAAACGGCCGCATAAAGGTCATCAAGACATCTCTTGATAGTCTCACAAAGGCGCACAACACTCTGGCTTCTTCTTTTGAGGAGACAAAAAAAGCTCATGATGCCTCCATCAAGGCTCTTGAGGACAAAGTCGTTGAGATTGAGAAGACACACACAGCGGATGTCACAGAACTTAAGGGGTTGGTGAAGACCGCTCAGGATGCCGCTGACAAAGCACAGAAAACAGCCGATGATGCCATTGCCGCCGCCAAGACCGCTCAGGATGCCGCCGACAAGGCTCAGAAAGCTGCTGATGATGCCATGACTGCTGCCAAGGCTGCTCAGGCGACCGCATCTGAGGCTCTCGGCAAGGTTGATGAGCTTGTCGCCAATCTCGGCATTTATGCCAAGAAAGGTGAACTTGCAGGTGCCATTCAGGGACTTATTGACGCAGATCTCGCTCTTGCCAAGGCTGACTCCACTCTTGATGAGAAGGTTGATTCCATTGACGCTGCCATCGCGGCGCAGATAGTTGACCTCGTGAAGGCTGACAAGAAGATGGCAGAGAACATAGATTCACTTTTCGCCCGGAAGTTCGACAAGTCTGCTTTCGCTGGTGAGTTCAAGAAAGCTTACGAGGCAAGGTTCGAGAATGACTTCACTGGGAAGTTCACCACCGCAATCAACGCTGCCATCGCCGAGGATGGCGTTGTGTATGATGCCATCAAAGATCAGGTCAGCGCTGCTTACGATGAACTCAAGGGCTTCATTGATGGTGTTGAGAGCAAGGTTGACGCTGCGATTGTCAGCATCAACAGTATGAAGCTTGTGATCAATGACCTTGCGAACCGCATCCAGAGCATTGTGTTCGTGCCTGAATATGATGATTTGAACGCTACTCTTCATTACTACTATATCAAGAGCGCTTCCGACAAGATCCTTCCGTTCTCTGACACCAAGACTGTTGACGCTACTTTCGAGGTTTATCCTGCGAAACTTGCCGGCACAATCAAGAAGGAGGATGTTTCCGTTGTCGCTGTCAACGTCGCCACTCGTGCCGCAGCCGCGGTTGCCGGAGAGATCGTTGATTTCAAGAATGACGCCAAGACCGGTCGTCTGACGGTTACTGTGAAGTTCGGCAAAGAGGTCAGCTATGATCCTGCCAACAAGAAGTCTTTCGCCATCTCCATGCGTGTCCAGGACAATGCGAAGCAGACTGTCGATGAGAAGGAATATGAGACTGGCAACTATGTAGAGTCCTCATTCGTGGGCGTAAGCCTTTGCGAAGAGAGCGACCTTACAGGCAAGTTCGTTGTCTACAACGGCAAAGGCGAGCTCGCCTCTGGCGTTACCCTTGGGACAGAGAAACAGTGGTCAGCCGCACCTGCCGCTTGGGATCCATTCGAGGGATATGATTTCTACGTCAAGATTGGTACAAAGCCAGAGTATCTTACCCTTGCTGAGGCCGCAGCCAAATTCAACCTTGATGTGAAGGACATCACTCCTGTGCTTAAGAACACCCCATCTTTCTCTCCAGCCGCTAGCAGCAAGTACTTTGATCATAAGGGCAAAGACAAAGCTGTCGTTCTCGGTGATCTCACTACTGCGATGATTAAAGATAAGGTGATCAAAGCTGATGGTACTGTTGAAGCAGCTGCAGTCGGATCTGTTTGCAAGGATGTTGTCAAGGCGACCGTCAAAGGTGTTGAGATCTTCAATGCGACCACTTCCTACAAGATCGGCAGAAGAAAGGTTACCATGACCATAGATCCTTACACAATCGATTGGACCTACGGAACGGCAGTCAAGCTTTCTTCCGCTAAGACAGCCGCCGGCGCTTACAAGAATGCCATTAACGCTGCAACTCTAGAGGATGAACTTCTCAAGGAACTCAAAGTCTCTGTTGAGGGTGATGTTGAAGGCCTTGACATCAAGAAGGTTGTTGATGGTGTAACTCCAGTCGCCAATCACAAGCTGAACGGCAAAGCCATTCCTGCCGCCTCACTCAAACCATCTCTCAAGGTTGACCCTCTTGCAATCATCAACGCACACCTTGCGACAATCGAGATTGCTGGTGGCACCTATGAGTTCGGTAAAGCCGGTGTGGCGAATGTCTACTCTCTTTGCAACACCTACGCCAACGATCCTACTTTCACTGATGTGGATGTTAAGATGACACTTACACTCGGGTCTCGTCCTAACCCTGTGAAGGTCGAACTCCCTGAACAGGAGATTGCTTATGAGCCAGACGTTGTTCTTCACAAACTGACTGAGGCCGCCACAATTGACGCCGCTTTCAACCAGGAGGGAGTCACAGGATTCAAGAATCTCAAAGAATTCAAGGATGACTTCCTTGCCGGCACGGAGACTGTGGTCAAATCACAGCGTGTTAATGTGAAACCAGTGGTGAACTGCTCGGGCTACACCTATTTCAGTGTCACCAACAGAACCCTCTCAGACGTTCCATTCATCAGACTCTCACAAGCTGACCTCACGTCTTACGATGATAAGTTTGCGTTTGAGACCAAGGTTGACACTTGGTATGGAGTTTCTTACGGATTCGCTACCACGGCATCACTTCTCAAGCCTGCTTACAGCCTTATCTATCATGAAGACCTTGTAGACATGACTAAGGATATTCCTACGGTGACGATAGCCGGCACCAAGGCTACAGGTATTTATGAAATCAACACTGATGACCTCAGCAAGTACTTTGGAGTGGAAAAATGCAACGCCGCTGTCGCAAACTTCCTCAAAATCAAGTATGAGTATGTGACCCCTCTTGCTACTTCAGAATGGGAGGCCAAGGGCTACGAGAACAGACCTTACCTTGCCGGAACGGCTTATGAGTCAACAATCGACGGCGCTGCCGGCGAGATCAAGGCTGATGGCAGCATCAAAGAGAATCCTGTCGTTTGGGGTGATTTCACGGCACGTGACATGGTTGTAAGAGCGACCCTCTTCTGCAATGGAGTTGAAGTCAACGCTCTTGACCTCAAACTTACGATAGAGGATCCTATCAAGGAAGTGTCCATCAAGGACATCGCAGTAAAGCGCGACCCTTACGCTGACGTCACTGTCAATCTTTGGCAGACCACCACTGTCAAGTCGATCCTCTCTGACGATAATCAGGTTAACCAGGCTGCCACCACCAAGGCTGGCATGTGGAAATGGAACGCCGATGCCGCTTACGGCCTTGACCTCACCTATGACACAAAGTACACCGTCTTTGTGAATGGTAAGGATGTGACCGCTCAGTTCCCTGCGTCCAAGTTCGTCTTTGATGCCGCTGCCGGAACAATCCTTTATAAGAAGGATGCCGCTCATCAGGTTAATGACGTGAAGATCGAGGTTACAGCTCATTTGGCTCACAAGTTCAACTACAACAACAAGAACACTGAGGAGGTTCACAAGGACACTTACACGTTCTATGTCGTGATCTCAGAGTAATCATCTTAGTGTATGGAACATTCAAGGGGTGACCAGAATAGGTCATCCCTTTTTTCGTGTGTCGTGACGTTGGCTAAACTTTTGATATATTTTGCAGATTGGAAAATTTGTCGTAATTTAGCGACGTTGATTGTGCAATTAATTCATTAAAATTATGAAACGTATACTAACAGTTATCGCAAGCGCGGTGCTTGCTGCTTCTCTGTCCGTTGCGAACGCGCAGAAGAAGGACTTTGATCCTTATTGGTTTATGCAGTTACAGGGTGGCGCCGCCCACACTGTCGGTGAGACGTCATTCGGTGATCTCATCTCTCCGTCCGCCGCTGTTTCTCTTGGTTATCAGTTCTCTCCTGTGTTCGGCGCGAGACTGAACGTCAACGGCTGGCAGGGCAAAGGCGCCCTCACCGGACCTACCACAATCTATAAGTACAACTACGTTGAAGGCGGACTTGATCTCATGGTAGATCTCGCTTCGATTTTCGGTGGCTATAAGTTCGACCGTACCCTCAATCCTTACATCTTCGGCGGTGCTGGCCTGAACTACGCATTCGGCAATGATGAGGCGAATGGTCTCAAGAGCCGTTTCCCGTCTGAAGGCGAGTATCTTTGGGATGGCGGAAAGGCTATGTTAGCCGGCAGGGCCGGTGCCGGTCTCAACATAAGGCTCACTGACGCTCTCGCTCTCAACCTTGAAGGCAACTGCAGTTTCATTGATGATCACTTCAATTCAAAGAAGGGCTCAAAATCCGATTTCCAGATCAAGGCTTTGGCCGGTCTTACATTCAGCTTTGGAAAGGCTAAGCCTGTTCCTGCGCCAGTTCCTGTTCCTGCACCGGCACCTGTTGTAAAGCCGGAACCGGAACCAGAGCCGGTTGTTGAGGAGAAGGTCGAGGTAGTCCCTGCGTTCGAGTCTCTCACCCGCAACGTCCTCTTCGTGATCAACAAGTGGGACATCCGTGACAGCGAGAGACTTAAGATTGATGAGGTCGTAGAGGCCCTCAAGGCTAACCCTGACACCAAGGTTCGTGTCTCAGGTTACGCTGACAAGGCCACCGGTACCGCCAAGAGAAACAAGTTCCTCTCCCAGAAGAGAGCGGAGGTTGTCTCTGAGGCCATCATCAATGCTGGAATCGACAAGGAGAGGATCATCACTGAGTACTTCGGTGACACCGTCAATCCTTTCGAGACTCCTGAGGAGAACCGTGTGGCTGTCTGCCTCGTTAAATAATTGTGGCGCGGTAATTGAATGTACAAAAGGCTGGGTTTCAAACCCCGGCCTTTTTTTGAGAATGAAATCAGTTAATTAATAATTACTATTTATTATGAGAATTGTACGTGTTACAGGCAGGGAAATCCTTGATTCCAGAGGAAACCCTACAATTGAGTGTGAAGTTGAACTCGAATCAGGCATTATCGGTGTCGCCTCTGTTCCATCAGGTGCTTCTACCGGTGAGAACGAGGCTCTTGAGCTTCGTGATGGCGATCCTAAGCGCTACGGTGGAAAGGGTGTCCTCAAGGCTGTCGCCAACATCAACGAGAAGATCGCCCCGGAAATCATTGGCATGTCCTGCCTTGAGCAGAGGGCTATCGACGAGGCAATGATCAAACTCGATGGCACCGCAACAAAGAGCAACCTCGGCGCCAACGCCATCCTTGGCGTTTCCCTTGCAGTCGCTCACGCTGCAGCCAACTATCTTGACATTCCTCTTTACCGTTACATCGGCGGGACCAACGGCCACGTGCTTCCTGTTCCGATGATGAACATCATCAACGGTGGGGCTCACTCAGACGCTCCTATCGCTTTCCAGGAGTTCATGATCCGTCCGGTAGGCGCGAAGAGCATCGCTGAGGGCGTAAGAATGGGTGCTGAGGTGTTCCATGCCCTTCAGAAGGTTCTCAAGGGCCGCGGACTTTCAACCGCAGTTGGTGACGAGGGTGGTTTCGCTCCTAAGCTTAACGGCATCAATGACGCTCTTGACTGCATCATGGAGGCTATCCAGAAGGCAGGCTACAAGCCGGGCGCTGATGTCACCATCGCGATGGACTGCGCCGCTTCCGAGTTCTGCTTCAAGGAGGGCGACAAGTTCTTCTATGACTACAAGCAGCTCAAGACCGGCATGGCCAAGGATCCTGAGGGAAAGAAGCTTTCAACCGAGGAGCAGATCGCTTACCTTGAGGAACTTATCACCAAGTACCCTATCGATTCTATCGAGGACGGTCTCAGCGAGGAAGACTGGGAAGGCTGGGTTAAGCTTACCGCAGCCATCGGTGGCAAGTGCCAGCTCGTAGGTGACGACCTCTTCGTGACCAACACCAAGTACCTTGAGAAGGGCATCAAGATGGGCGCGGCTAACTCCATCCTCATCAAGGTCAACCAGATTGGCTCCTTGACCGAGACTCTTGACGCCATCGAGATGGCTCACCGCCACGGCTACACAACCGTCACCTCTCACCGTTCCGGCGAGACTGAGGACACCACGATCGCTGACATCGCTGTCGCTACCAATAGTGGACAGATCAAGACCGGTTCACTCAGCCGCACTGACCGTATCGCCAAGTACAACAGGCTCATGAAGATCGAGATTGAACTTGGAGAGACCTCACAGTATGGCTACAAGAAACTCAAGTAGTTTATGAATATGTTCTGACGAATATATCAAAAAGTCTGAATTTAAGCGGGCCGATGTCAAAATCGGCCCGCTTTTTTGTCATCAAGGGAAATTTCTGTAAATTTGGCTCAAAATTTTCAGCAGTAAATTTCCGTCGCGTGAGTGGCGGCATGTTAACAACCATATTCATAATGGCAGTAAAAGAAAACATAGGGTACATTTCTCAGGTCATAGGGCCTGTTGTAGATGTCCATTTCGATGTGACTGATGAGGAAGCACAGCTCCCGCGCATTCATGATGCGCTTGATGTTGATAGAGGTGAAGACAAAAAACCTTTGATTATAGAGGTTCAACAGCACATCGGAGAGGACACCGTGAGATGCGTCGCGATGGACTCAACGGATGGTCTGAGACGTGGCATGAAGACAGTCAACACCCATGCTCCGATTTCCATGCCGACGGGAGCGCAGATCAGAGGCCGTGTGATGAACGTGGTCGGGGATTCCATTGATGGTCTTGGCAATCTTAATGAGGCTGGTTCCTTGCCGATTCATCGTGAGCCTCCGAAATTCGAGGACCTGAAAACCTCGCAGGAGGTTCTCTACACCGGAATCAAGGTCATTGACCTTCTGGAACCCTATCTGAAAGGAGGAAAAATTGGTCTTTTCGGTGGTGCCGGAGTTGGCAAGACGGTGCTTATCAAGGAGTTGATTAATAATATTGCCAAAAAGCACAACGGATTCTCTATTTTCGCCGGAGTGGGAGAGCGTACGAGGGAGGGTAACGATCTGCTACGTGAGATGATTGAGTCCGGTGTCATCAAATACGGTGACGAATTCGTGAAATCAATGGAGGAAGGTCACTGGGATCTTTCCAAGGTTGACCGCAAGGAGCTGGAGAAGTCTCAGGTCTCCATGGTGTTCGGCCAGATGAACGAACCTCCGGGAGCGCGTGCCTCCGTGGCTCTTTCCGGACTGACTCTCGCGGAATCGTTCCGTGACAGCGACAAGAGTGACAGCCCGAAGGACATCTTGTTCTTCATCGACAACATATTCAGGTTCACTCAGGCCGGTTCCGAGGTGTCCGCCCTTTTGGGTCGAATGCCTTCGGCTGTGGGTTATCAACCGACGCTTGCCACCGAGATGGGGCAGATGCAGGAGCGCATCACTTCGACGAAGAATGGCTCAATCACCTCGGTACAGGCTGTTTACGTGCCGGCGGATGACTTGACAGACCCGGCTCCGGCGACCACATTCTCGCATCTTGACGCGACTACGGTGCTCAGCAGAAAGATCACGGAGTTAGGAATATACCCGGCTGTGGACCCGTTGGAGTCAACGTCCCGGATCCTCGACCCTAACATCATTGGACAAGATCATTACGACATAGCCCAGAGGGTCAAGCAGATCCTTCAGAGGAACAAGGAACTTCAGGACATAATCGCCATCCTCGGCATGGACGAGCTTTCGGACGAGGACAAGGTGACTGTGAACCGCGCGCGTCGTGTGCAGAGGTTCCTGTCGCAGCCGTTCGCTGTGGCGGAGCAGTTTACTGGCGTGCCTGGCGTGATGGTGGACATTCAGGACACGATCGACGGCTTCCGCAGGATCCTTGACGGAGAGGTGGACTATCTGCCGGAGCAGGCGTTCCTCAATGTCGGAACCCTGGACGATGCAATAAAGAAGGGCGAGGCGATTCTTGCCAAAGCCAAGTAGGTCTGAATTACTAATCTAAGAATATGTCAGAGAAGACTTCAGAGTTGGTTTTGGATGTCATTTCCCCCGAAAGGACGCTGGTGCATGCGGAGGTGGACTCCGTGGAGTTTCCCGGCACGAAGGGACGCTTTGTGGTTCTGAAGGGCCATGCCGCATTGATCTCCTCGCTGGAAAAAGGGCGCGTTACTTACCGGGCGGGTGAGAAGACGGAAAGTGTGGACATCTCCTCCGGCTTTGTGGAAATCAATGACAATCACGTTGTCGCATGCGTGGAACTGTGATGAGAAAGTGGATTTACATATTCATTTGTCTTTTGCTTCCGTTGTCTTTGGCCGCGAAGCCTTCTTCATCGGTCGCTGAGCCAGTCGAAGTGTCTAAACACGAGGGCAATGCGTTTGATATGGATGAATATCTCTACGGTCATGTCCGCGACTCCTACGAGTGGCACATCACCACGGTGAAAGGCCACCCCGTCAGCATTCCGCTGCCGGTGATCGTCGTGAGCAAGACCGGGAACGGCTTCCACATCTTCAGTTCCAAGCATTTGGAACATGGTGAATATGAAGGTTTCCACATCGCTCCCTCCGGAAGCAAGTACGAGAACAAGATAGTCGAGCGCGCTCCGGACGGCTCCGAGGTGAGGCCTTGGGACTTTTCCATCACCAAGAACGTGTTCGGTCTGATGATCAACTGCGCCCTGCTGCTGTTCATCGTGCTGGGAACCGCCAGGTGGTACAGGAAGCACGATGCACGTGAGGAAGCCCCGAAAGGAGGAGTAGGCCTCATGGAGATGCTCGTCACGATGATTGAGGACGATGTCATCAAGAGTTGCGTGGGAGAGGACTACAAGAGGTACTCGCCTTACCTGCTGACAGCGTTCTTCTTCATATTCATAAACAATTTGATGGGAATCGTGCCGTTCTTCCCCGGTGGGGCGAACATCACCGGAAACATCGCTGTGACGCTAGTGCTGGCGCTGTTCACGTTCTTCATCGTCAACATATTCGGTAACAAGCATTACTGGAAGGACATCCTTTGGCCGGAGGTGCCGACTTGGCTGAAAGTGCCGCTGCCTCTGATGCCGGCGATAGAGTTGATCGGCATATTCACAAAGCCTTTCAGCTTGATGGTCAGGCTTTTCGCCAACATTCTCGCGGGTCACTTCATGATTTTGGGAGTCGTGGCCGTCATATTCCTGACAGCAGAGTTGGGAGCGGCTCTGAACGGCAGCCTTACGGTCGTGGCGGTTCTGCTGGGCGTGTTCATGGATTGTCTTGAGCTGCTTGTGGCCTTCATTCAGGCTTACGTGTTCACTATGCTGTCAGCGGTCTTCATCGGGCTGTCGCGGCAGAGACCGGAAACTTCGGAATAATTTTGAATATTCAGAATAATTAATTTAAAATCATAGAATTATGTTACTTTCTACATTGTTGCTTCAAGCTCTTTCTCTTGGCAGATTAGGTGCGGCTCTTGGTGCAGGTCTGGCTGCTTTCGCGGCTGCTTTCGGTATCGGAAAGATTGGTGCGGCTTCCCTTGAGGCCGGCGCCCGCCAGCCGGAGAAGGCTGACCACTACAGAATGACGGCCATTATTGTCAGCGCCCTCATAGAAGGCGCTTGTCTGTTCGCAATCGTTGTTTGTCTTATCGCGAAATAGCAAATGTCACTCATCACTCCTGATTTTGGGTTGCTTTTCTGGATGACGCTGATCTTCGGCATCGTCTTCTTCGTGCTGGCCAAGTGGGGATTTCCTGTGATCACAGGTTCGGTCGAGAAGAGGGCGCAGAGGATCAATGATTCCATCAAGGCTGCTAAGGAGGCGGAGGAAAAACTTCGCAATCTTGCCGAGGAACAGTCCCGGATGATTGATGAGACCAGACAGGAACAGAGCCGAATCCTGAAGGAGGCCACAGCATCGGGGGACACCATCATTGAACGGGCCAAGGTCCAGGCTCAGCAGGAGGCTTCGAAGATTTTGGAACAGGCCCGCACGCAGATTGCCGCTGAGAAGGAAAGCGCCTTGAGGGATGTCCGTAAGGATGTCGCGATGGTAGCCGTCAGCGTGGCAGAGAGGGTGCTGAAGAAAAGCTTGGCGGATTCTGGTGAACAGAGCAGCCTCGTTGACAGGCTTATGGATGAGATTTCCTCTAATGAGGATTTGAAAAGTTGAAATCTGATTGCCGGGCTTGCCAAAGCAGAATTGAAAAATGAATTGAGATGAACTCTGGAATTATCGCTTCACGCTACGCCACCGCTCTTCTGAAACTGGTCGAAGAGACCGGCTCCGGAAGCGTCGTCGCGTCGCAGGTGGAAACCATTAGCAGGACCCTTTCGGAAGTTCCTGAATTTCAGCGTGACATTGATAATCCGTCAATTCCTTCTGCCCGAAAACTCGGATTGTTTGATGCGTCCTTGGATGGGAAGATGGCACCCGATCTCCGAAAGTTCATGGAACTGCTGATCCGCAATGGACGCATTGGTTACTCGCGTCGCGTGTTCACGGCTTTTATGAATGAATATTATCGCTCACGTCACATCAAGCGGGCCACACTTGTTGTTGCTGACCCTGTGCTGCTGAACCCGGAGCCAATCGAAGGGTCAGCACCGAGGTTGGCTCAGCGCCCGGCCGGTAGGCCTGCCGGGCAGCCTACCCTTGAGTCACGTCTGCGTGCCTTGATTGAAACAGAGACTGGTGATGGATTGATTCTCAGGACCAAAGTCGATCCCTCCCTTATTGGTGGCTTTGTGTTCGAAGTTGAGGACACCGTCTTGGATGCCAGTGTGTTGCGTCAGATAGATGTTATCAGGCATCAACTCAAAGAAATGAATAGAAGAATAGTTTAGTATGGACAACATAAAACCAAGTGAAGTCTCTCAAGTGCTTCTTGAGCAACTGAAAGACATTGACACTTCCCTCCAGTTCGAGGAAATCGGCAAAGTCTTGCAGGTTAGTGATGGCGTGGCCAGAATGTACGGTTTGACCAATGCTGAGGCCGGAGAGTTGCTCGAATTTGGAAGCGGTGTCATGGGTGTCGTGATGAACCTTGAGCAGGACAATGTAGGAGCCGTGCTTCTCGGTCCTACAGACGAGGTCAAGGAAGGAATGACAGTCCGGAGGACAGGAAGGATCGCCTCCATAAAGGTCGGTGAAAAGATGCTCGGAAGGGTTGTCGATCCGCTTGGCGTGCCTCTTGACGGACTAGGAAAGATTGAGGGCGGTTTGACTGAGATGCCGCTTGAGCGTAAGGCTCCCGGAGTGATCTTCCGGCAGCCTGTCACGGAGCCTCTCCAGACTGGTTTAAAGGCGATTGACGCGATGATTCCTATCGGACGAGGCCAGAGGGAACTCATCATCGGTGACCGTCAGACCGGAAAGACCGCCATCGCCATCGACACAATCATCAATCAGCGCTCCAACTACGAGGCCGGAAAGCCTGTCTATTGCATCTATGTGGCTATTGGTCAGAAAGGTTCTACAGTGGCGAACATCGTGGAGACCCTTCGTGCCAAGGGGGCGATGGACTACACGGTCGTCATCGCCGCCACCGCCGCCGATCCCGCTGCCCTGCAATATTTCGCGCCGTTCGCCGGAGCCGCTGTCGGGGAATATTTCCGTGACACAGGCCGTTCCGCCCTCGTTGTCTATGATGACCTTTCCAAGCAGGCCGTCGCATACCGTGAGGTTTCTCTGATTCTTCGCCGTCCTTCCGGACGTGAAGCTTACCCTGGGGATGTGTTCTATCTTCACTCAAGACTTCTTGAAAGGGCTGCCAAGATTATTGACCAACAGGATGTCGCGGAGAAGATGAACGACCTTCCAGATTCATTGAAGGGCAAGGTCAAGGCGGGAGGCTCGCTCACTGCCCTGCCTATCATCGAGACCCAGGCTGGTGATGTGTCGGCTTACATTCCTACAAACGTGATTTCCATCACTGATGGTCAGATCTATCTGGAGTCCGGTTTGTTCAACGAAGGACAGCGCCCGGCTATCAATGTCGGAATTTCGGTGTCCCGTGTCGGAGGCGCCGCGCAGGTGAAGTCGATGAAGAAGGTGGCCGGTACCCTGAAGATCGACCAGGCCCAGTTCAGTGAGTTGGAATCCTTCTCGAAGTTCTCTTCGGACATGGACAAGGTGACTGCCATGGCTTTGGACAAAGGCCGCAAGAACAACAAGTTGCTGGTTCAGCAGCAATATTCGCCGATGCCGGTAGGGGAGCAGGTGGCGATTCTTTATTGTGGCATCCACGCTCTGATGAGCGAGATTGCCATTGATCAGGTGCCGGAGTTCCAGTCCGACTTCTTGACCAGGATGAGGTCCGCGCATCAGAAGGATGTCCTTGAACCATTGTCTCAGGGCAAGATTGACGAGACTGTCACAAGCATCATTGAGAATGAGGCCGCCGCAGTGGTGAAATCGATTCTGGCACAGTCCCGTAAGGCATAATATTCATGGAATCAGATGGCGTCTCTAAAGGAAATAAAGGATAGGATCGCTTCGGTCAGCGGCACGCTCAAGATCACTTCGGCGATGAAGATGGTCGCGTCCGCGAAGTTGCACAAGGCGCAGCAGGCGATCGGGAACATGCTTCCGTACGAGAAGTGTCTGCATGGAATGCTCATCGACCTGATGGGTTCTGTGAATATGTCCGCACAGGACGCATATTCATTAATGGCTCAGCGTGAGGTTCGTAGGGTCGCTATCGTTGCATTCGCCTCCAACTCCTCTCTCTGCGGGGCGTTCAATTCCAACGCCATCCGGGAAGCCGCGTCAGTGATCAATGAATATCGTGCCGCAGGTCTCCGGGATGCCGACATCACAGTCTATTCCGTTGGTCGTAAGATGGCGGAGGCCATGAGGAGGCTGGGCTTTCCAAGTCCTTCGGATTTCACGAGGATGTCGGATTCTCCGTCCTATGAGGCGGCTTCGGCCTTGGCGCGGGAACTGCTGGACAATTTTGTGTCAGGTAGGTTCGATAAGGTGGAACTCGTTTACAATCACTATAAGTCCACCTCCTCTCAACCTACCGCCCGGCTGACCTATCTGCCGTTGTCACTTGCCGATGCCACCGCTGATCTTCAAGCCGGTAAGGTCGCTGAGCATGCCGAAGCGACTGACTCGATGGTTCGACAAGCTCACCAATCGGCTGCGGGGGTAACGTCAACGACTCATTCGGTCTCAGAGCCTGTCGAAGCGCCTTATACTGCCGAAGCGCCTGACATGATCATAGAACCCTCTCCAGAGGCCATCGTCCAGGTTCTTCTCCCGAAGGTTGTCCGTCTGCGCATCTTCACGACGCTTCTTGACAGTGCCGCCGCCGAGCACGCCGCCCGCACCGTAGCGATGCAGCTCGCCACCGACAACGGCAACGACCTCCTTCAGGAACTCACCCTTGAGTACAACAAAGGCCGCCAGCAAAAGATCACATCGGAGATCCTCGACCTCGTCGGCGGCTCCTTGCAGTAATACTCAATCCGGTAAAGTTTCCGATTTTTTTACCAATATTTGTCGAAATTAAGAAAAACCGAGGGGGATAAAGCAGATAGCCTTGCGGCTCAGAGTCTTACCAAATACCGATAAGTACCCTAATACTTCCGATAATGGCTTCGTACTCTTTCAACTTTTCCAAAGCGGATGCGTTTGTACGCTTTCACTCGAACAAGTCTGATTATCTCAACTTTAATGGAGATGTGAAAGAAGATTGGAATTGTTCTCTTTTTCATTGAATTATAATAACTTGGTGTAGAACAATCGGCTCCCTCTCAATTATCTCCCCCTCGGTGATTTTCAAAAACGGACTTCTGCTTAGGGACAGAAGCCCGTTTTTATTTTACCAAGTCACAATTCAATGACATGGCAAAGATAATGATTATTTCAGATAATCAAACCTTTTTTGTGTGTTATTTCCGAAATTTTGTATCTTGGACTAGAAAATGCCCAATAATTATGAGATGCAATCTTAAATTTTTGATCATTTCAGTGATCGCGATATTCATAACTAACGGATCTTTTGCGCGAGCATATTCGGAAAGAGTGGTTCTGGGAGATGAGAGGCTCGAGGAGTATCTGCCGCTGTTGGAAGGGAAGAGGGTGGCGGTGTTCAGCAATCAGACGGGGATAGTCGGGGACAAGGTGACCGGCTCCAAACTGGCTGACGCGCTTGCTGAGTATGGCGGGTGCTTCCCTGTTCAGAACAATCCGTGCAGAGAATTTACAAAGAAGTTTGTGGAAATCTCGCTGATTCCGTTCGATGAGCCTTCTGTGCCGGGCGGCAAGATCGAGTTCGGCCAGCACATAGTTGACGCATTGATTGAGAGGGGAGTTGATGTCAAGGCGATCTTCTCTCCGGAGCACGGTTTCAGAGGCAATGCGGATGCCGGAGAGCACGTCAACAGCAGCGTGGATGAGAAGACAGGAGTTGAGATAGTTTCCCTATATGGTGGCGGTTCGAAGATTCCAGACAAGGAAAAGACAGACAAGTTCGATGTCCTGATTGTTGACATCCAGGATGTCGGGTTGAGGTATTACACGTATTATGTGACGATGCATCATCTGATGGAAGCCTGTGCCCGTGACGGGAAGCAGGTGGTCATCCTTGATCGTCCGAACCCTAACGGCTTCTATGTCGATGGACCTGTACTCGACATGAAATTCAAGTCTGGTGTCGGCTGGCTTCCAATCACTACTGTCCATGGCATGACGCTTGGTGAGCTGGCGAAGATGATCAATGGAGAAAATTGGCTAGAGAACGGTCCCTGCGACCTGACTGTGATTCCGTGCCTGAATTACACGCATCAGACCCGCTACAGTCTAATCCTGCCTCCGTCGCCGAACATCAAGGACATGAGGGCAGTGTACCTATATTCATCAACCTGCTATTTTGAGGGGACAGTGGTAAGCCTCGGTCGTGGCACCCAGTTCCCGTTCGAGACTTACGGGCATCCGGCGATGACGGGATACTCATTCTCCTTCATCCCGAGGAGCATCCCGGGGGCGAAGAGCCCGCAGTTCGTGGATGAAGAATGCCATGGCGTTGACCTTCGCCGCAAGCCGCTCGCCGACATCTGGCAGGAAAAGATAAATCTTGAATATCTCATCGATGCCTACCGCATTCTGAATATGGGCGATAAGTTCTTCGGCAAGAACAACTTCTTCGAGCTCCTCGCCGGTGTGGACTGGTTCAGGCCGATGATAGAGGGTGGTGCTTCCCCTGATGAGATCTCCACCCGCTGGGCCTCCGATGTAGAAGCTTTCAAGACCCGCCGTGCGCCTTACCTGCTGTATCCGGAATAATATCCGTCAGAGCCTTATCCGTGCGTCAATCATTGGCTTCTGCGCACGAATTATCCTTTTAATTTGTCCGGTGCGTGGATTGCTATGCTCTGCGCACGGAAGTGGGTCAGTACACTGATAAAAACCGAAGCGAGGTTCTCACCCGGCTTCGGCTTATCTTATTCAATACTTATGAAATAACTATTGAGTCAGTTTTTGGTTTATGAGTAAAAATATTTATGTCGATTACCCTTTATTCCATTTCCGTGCCAAAGTTGATTCTGATTCGAAATATTTTTCTTTCATATCGTCTAATGCCAATTTCTCCGTGCTTTGATATGGGTATAATGTCACGGGTGTCCATTACACCGTCATTGGGATGTCAGCCTGAATCCTGAGGCCTCGCGGTCTCATGTCAGGACACAAGTTGAGACGTGACCTTATATGGTGGTTGGCTTCGTAGATAATTAATACTGAAAAACGGCTCTGCACTTTGTCTGCAAAGCCGTTTCAGCGGAGAGAGCGAGATTCGAACTCGCGAGCCCCTTTGGGAGGCCACACGCTTTCCAGGCGTGCCTCTTCAGCCACTCGAGCATCTCTCCAATGACCTTCGCTGCCGAAAGGTCTGCAAAGATAATCAAAACCTTTGAATATTCAGCATCATAAGCTGAATATTTTTTAAGCTGCACCCCGCCCAGTCTACAGCGTGTTGCGTTTGAGCTTCTCGACATAGGCATCTATCCGCCGAAGTTCTCGTGGAATGGAGATGCTTTGCGGGCAGTGTTCGATGCACTGCTTGCAGCCGATGCAGTGGCTTGCCTGGCGTACGGACGTGATGGACCGGTCGTAACTTACTAGGTACGCCCGGCGCAGTTTCCGGTAGTTCTCCTGCTCGGTGCTCTGGGCGATCTCGCCCTCGTTGACGCATTCGTTGTAGTGCTTGAATATTCCCGGAATGTCCACTCCGTAAGGGCATGGCATGCAGTACTTGCAGTCGTTGCAGTTGATGGTCGGGAAACTGGCCATGATGCCGGCGATCTCCGTGCCGAGGAACTCTTTTTCCTCCTCGGTCAGGTACTTGAAGTTACTGAATGTCCGGAGGTTGTCCTCAAGATGCTCCTGATAGACCATGCCGCTGAGAATTGTCAGGATTCTTGGGTACGAACCCACGAACCTGAACGCCCAAGATGCAAGCGAGGCCTTCGGATCACGCTCCTTGAGCCTGTTCACGACGCTTTCGGCCGGGTTGGCCAGGCGGCCTCCCTGAAGAGGTTCCATTACCACTATCGGTATCCCTCTCCTGTCGAGTTCATCGTACAGGTACTCTGCGTTGACGTTGCGCTGGCCATCGGCGTGTTTCCAGTCAAAATAGTTCATCTGGATCTGGACGAAATCCCAGTGGTACTTGTCGTGGAGCTTCAGCAACTCATCGAACTGCTGCTGGTTTCCGTGGAAAGAGAGACCGAGCTGGCGGATCTTGCCTTTCTCACGGTCTGCCTGAAGCAGATCCATCATCCCGTTGTTCACGAATCTGTCGTCAAAAGCCTCAAGGCCTCCGCGGCCGAGGGAGTGAAGAAGGTAGTAGTCCAGATAGTCTGTCTGGAGGTATCTGAACGAATCATTGTACAGTTTCATGGACGCGGCTCTGGAATGGTCGCTGAAATTGGACAGTTTCGTGGCGATGTAGTAGGAATTCCTCGGGTGTCTGCTGAGGGCGTTGCCGACAGCCTCCTCGGAAAGCCCCTGGAGATATACCGGAGATGTGTCATAGTAGTTGACACCGTGAGCCAAAGCGTAGTCAATCAATTTGTTGGCGTTCTCTTGATCCACGATGTCCTTTCCGCTCTCGTCTTTCTTCATCGTGAAGCGCATGCAGCCGTAGCCAAGCAGGGAGACCATATCCCCGTTGCCCGGATTCTCGCGCATTTCCATCTTGCCGTTCTCAGGGACATCCTCAGAGTCGCCGTCAAGGATTGCCTCTGCTGTCTTCTTAGGGGCGCATGCACCGGCAAGAGTCACGGCTCCCACGGCCGCTGTTCCCGCACCGGCCCTTTTGAGGAATTCTCTTCTGTTAATATTCTCGCTCATATTCAACTTGAACTATCGCAAGCGGACAATTACTTACTGAAAAAATGTTTCTTGTTCGAGGTGATTGCCCACCAAATCAATCTATGTTACCCCTACCCAAAATTCCTGAAAATGCGCATTAATCGTATGGCAATGTAAGGTAAATCAGGAACCTTGGAGCCATATCACTCCGGTTATGCGTTGTGGTGGACACTATACCCGTTGACGGTGATGGCGCTGATCGGGCGGGACGGGCAGAGGTTCTCGCACGCGCCGCAGCCGATGCACTTCTCCTCGTTGACCGAAGGAATCCTGAGGCTCTTCTCGTCATCCGGGTCCTTTTTGACCATCCTGATGGCTCCGACAGGGCAATGACGCGCGCAGTTGCCGCAGTGTACTCCGTCACGGTTGACAACGCAGAGGTCATAGTCCACGCTGGCTGTGCCGACTTTCCAATCGGTCTTCTCTTCCGGTGTGATTTTCAGTATCGCTCCAGCCGGGCAGACCTCGGAGCATTTCACGCACTCTGGGCGGCAGTAACCTTTCTCGAAAGACATCTCCGGCTGCATCAGGTGCTCAAGTCTGGAGGATGGTCTGAGTACATTGTTCGGGCAGACGGTCACGCAGAGCTGGCAGGCCGTGCAGTGTTTGTAGAACTTTTCGACACTTTCGGATCCGAACGGAGTTATCGGAGTCTTTCTTGCCGGAGCCTTTTTAGGTATGATCTCGGCGAATCCGCCGTCACGTTTCTTGTCCTTGATCTCCTCTTCTTCGGCCCTCATCGGCAGTGAAGACAAGAGTGTACCACCGATGACAGCGGCGCCTCCAATCAGGAATGCTCTTCTGCCATTGTCCGCCGCTTCGACGGTTGGAGAGCCCTGTCGGACCACAGGCTCAACGACCGTATTGCCAAGGGCGAGTTTTTGTGCATATTTGTTCTCGCCGGATGCCATTTTACTCCCCACAGACGCATTTTGTGGCGTTTTCGCGCCCGTGGAATCTGAGACAAAAGTGTTCTCCGGTGCAGGGGAACCGGCTCGGAAAGTATCGGTCACTGAGCTTGTCGAAGTGACCGTATGTCCCCATGCGAATCGGTACCTGAGCGCTCCCAATCGGCATGAATCGATGCAGTCAAAGCAGTCCACACACCGGCTGTAGTCAATCCGATGATTGTCAACATCTATGCATGCGGCCTTGCATTTCCTTTCGCAGGCGTGGCAACTCTTGCACTTTGACTTGTCGATCATAGGACGGAACATAGCGAACCGTGAGAAGAAGCTCAGGACTGTCCCTACCGGGCAGATTGTGTTGCAATAGGCTCTGCCGTCTCTCCAGGCGAGAACAACGGCCACAGCAAACGTGGCGGCTGCGATGATCAGTGTCGGCAGACTCCTGAGCCACACCTCTTTGGTGGCAAAAGCATAGCTGCCCTGTCTCTCGGCGATCCATGCGAGAAGATTGTTACCCCACTGCCAAACCGGTGCGAGAAGGCTCTGAACCATCCGGCCATAGGCGCTGTAAGGAGCCAGAAGTGCCACAAGGGTATTAAGTCCGGCGACCAAGGCGACCACAAACAGCACCAGTATCCCATAGCGAAGCCATTTCTTTTCCGTTGAATATGAAAACCTTGCTTTCTTGCCTTTTCTTCTTGAGCTGAGATTGGAGACGCAGTCCTGGAACACACCCAAAGGGCAGATCACCGAACAGTAGATTCTGCCGAAGATCAGCGTGAGAAGCAGGAGTACCAGCACCACGGTGACATTGAGAGCCAAAACCGCCGGCAGGAACTGGAGCTTGGCCAGCCATCCTAACCATTGGTGAACTGTTCCGGTGAAGTCCAGAAACAGTAGCGTGACCGCGACAAGGCAGAGCGCCGCCAGAGAGATTCTAATTTTTCGGAGCATAGTTTCGTGAGCCAAAATGTTCCGTAAAAATAATGAAAAAATCTGAAATGGCCGTCGATAGTATTTGAGATTCTGTCCGTCAGAGCCGCTTCGACAAAAACAGTCTGGTTTCTTCGGATGCCGAGCCTGTCGAAGCATCGGAAGGACAAATGAATCAAAACATTAATCCAGAATGATGAGAGCGATCGACTTATGCGAGAACGTAAGTTTGATGACATCTGCGGACGCGCGGTTGAGGGTCGCCTGCCACCAATTGTCGAAAACCACGTTGTCGGTTGGCCAGACTAATCCCTCTGACTTGATGTTTAGGGAATTGTCTGGACTGAATATTGAGACAGCCCTGCCTTCACCCACGAACAATTCGCTTGAGTCTGTCAATGCGAAAGCCGTTGAGTAGTCGGACACAACATCAACATAAATGCTACCTTCTTTAGGATTGCCACCGGCTCCATATAGTCTGGCATATTCCATGAGCTGTCCCAGATTGCCGATGGTGTGGGCCTCGCGTTTCCCGGTCGCACCTAAAATGTGCACGGTCTTCACTTCCGGCCATTGCTTCATCAGAAAACGGAATGCCTTGCTCTGATCATTGGTTTCCTGTTCCTCCTCCCTTACGGCGATGTGGGAATATTCCTTCATCAGTCTCGTGGAAAGAGAATCCATGTCGCCGATTATGACATCAGGATCACGCCGCTCTTTGAATATCTTGTCGCGGTTCCGGAGAAACGCCTCCAGAGCCCCGTCGCAGCAGATGACCACATCTGCCCTGCGGAGAAGCTCGCGGGGATATTCCTTTTTCGGGAAATCGCCTTTGCAGATTATGACAGCCTCCATCACGCCTTTGTCTTGGCTATCTCGGCCTTGGATGTGCCTGGGGTGGTGGTGTAGGTCTCGGGCTCACGGAATCCTGCGAGGAACGCCTTGATGTCCATCCTCTTCTTCCCGGCCATCTGCACGTCTTTCAATGAGATGGCTCCGTCGGCGGTGGTGATGTACAGATAATTCTTGCCGTCGGTTATGATTCTGCCAGGGATGGCCGTTTCGAGGGTTGGTGAGCCTTGCCGAACGGTTTCTCCGGCAGGTTCAGGAACCGCCACAGCTGGCCGCGGAGTTTGTCGAAGTGCCCCACTCTCAACTTTCTCCGCTGAGAAGATCTTCAACTGAACCGGAGCGCCGCCTTCTTTGACGAGCTCGGTGAACGCGGCAGGATAAGGACTCAGACCACGAATGAGATTGTAGATCTGCTTGGTGGAGTCGTTCCAATCAATATGGCACAGCTCGCGTGTGAGTTTCGGCGCGGGCTTCAGCACCTCGGAACCCTGTATGAAGCTTCTTTGCACACGGGTGTCCACATTATGCTCGATTATGCCCTGTGTTGTCTGCACAACCAGATCCGCGCCGATCTCCATCAGTTTGTCGTGGACATCCCCGGCGGTGTCGGTGCCGGAAATGTTGACCCCTTGACGCAGGATGATCCCGCCTGTGTCGATGTCCTTGTCTATCATAAACGTGGTGGCCCCGGTTCTGGTCTCTCCGTTGATCACGGCCCAGTTGATAGGAGCCGCACCACGGTACTGAGGCAGGAGCGCAGCGTGCAGATTGAACGTGCCAAGCTTGGGCATTCTCCATACCTCTTCGGGCAACATCCTGAATGCCACCACGATGAAGAGGTCGGCCTTCAGGGCCTTGAGTTGCTTCAGGAACTCCGGGTCCTTAAGTTTCACCGGTTGGAGGACCGGAATTCCGTGCTCGACGGCGAATTTCTTGACCGCGCTTTCGTTCACCTTCTGGCCCCGGCCGCTTGGCTTGTCAGCCACAGTCACCACACCGACAATGTTGTACTTCTGATCCAGAAGCGCCCGCAAAGGAGCCACCGCGAAGTCCGGCGTGCCCATGTACACTATCCTTGTCTTTTTGAATATTCCCGCTATCATGCTTTTAGTCTTTCTCCACCAATTCCTGATGCTGTCCATATTTGAGATGTCAGTGTCGTGGATAGCCTTCCATGTGAGGAACAGGCCAATCGGCAACAGAATCCATGCGGACATGAACGCGCCTGCCACTGTGCTGATGCTTCCGTCCCTCGCCAGCTTGACTCCCGTGATGTCCACGATCCAGTAGAGAACGAAGAAAAGCAGCGAGACAATCGCTGAGACTCCGATTCCTCCTTTCCTGATCAACGCTCCGAGCGGGGCTCCGATGAAGAACATGATGAAGCATGCGAGTGCCTGGCCGTAGCGCCGCAGGAACTCAAGTGCCGTCCACCTCAAGCGTACGGTATAGTCAAATGCCCCGAACTCATAACTCTCCAGATTCGATTTGAGTTGCCTGGCATTGTCCGCCGCCTTGCTCAAGGCCTCAGCCATGGCCTTGTCGTCCTTGAAAGTCAAGAATTCCGGATCGCTGAAATTTCTGGTGATTCCGCTTGCCGTCGTGTCCAACTGCTTGTTCAGGGCGAAAACGTAGGATGCTTCCGTGCTGACAATCTGCTGCGCCTTGGTGCTGTCCCTCAAGGTCTCAAGCGAGTCTTTCTGCGAACGGAGCCTCTCCAGTGGCAGAGCCTTGACCTGGTCTCCGTACCTCGCGCTGTCGGACTTCTGGAATGCATAGTTCTGAAGCGCTATGACCATCTCCTGCCTGGAGAAGTCGATTTTATGGAGTTGCAGTGAGGTGTCCCGGTAACTTTTCTCGTTGGTCTCCTGATAGTTGGTTCCATTGTACATCCGGAATGTCAGGTAGGACTTGTCCTTGGACATCTTCATGATGGCAGAGTCCGCGAGAGTGAGACGGGTGTTGCCTTTGCCGTGGTGGTCATAGAGCATGACATCTCTCATCATGCCCGTCTTGTCGTTCCTGCTTCCGACCCTGAGGACATACCCGTCAACTCCGTCGTAGAATGTGCCGGACGGGATCTTGATCTCGTCCTTGGTCTTCCCGAGGTCATCCCTCAGCGTGTAGATCTCGTTGAAGGAGACCGGAACGAGGTTGTTGATGACGAAGAATGTCCCGACGCTGATGAAAAACGACGCGATGAGTATCGGAAGCATTATCCTGAGGACTGACACGCCGGCCGCCTTCAAGGCGATCAGCTCGTTGTTCTCACCCATGTTGCCGATGGTCATCATGGAGGCCAGCAGAGTGGCAAGCGGCAGCGCCAGCGGCAGCATGGTGCAACTGCCCCAGAAGAGGAACTCCGCGACGACCCCGATGCTCAGACCCTTCCCGACAAGCTCGTCTATGTAGACCCACAGGAACTGCATCATAAGGATGAAGATGACCACAAGCAGGATCATGAAGAATGGTCCTATGAATGAGGTCAGTATGAATCTGTCAATCTTCTTCATCCCCGAAACGTTGCTTTATGAATATATCAATGAATATGTTCCCGTCTATGCCGTGATGATCTCGACCATCTTGTCCAGTGCGGCTTGGAGCCCATCAATATTCCTACCTCCAGCCGTGGCGAGAACCGGTTGTCCGCCGCCACCGCCCTGAATGAACTTTGCGGCCTCACGGATGTCCTTGGCGGCATTGTGACCGGCGGCCACAAGGTCGTTGGAGTACATCAGAGCAAGTTGAGGTTTGCCTTCGTGGCTGAAGGCGGCCGCAAGGGCGAAGTTTTCGACCTCCTTCTGAAGGATCGTCGCGGCCTCGCGGAGCATGGACGGGTCAACATCCCGGCTGAACTTAACAACTTTTATTCCATTGATCTCTTCGGCGTTTTCGGAAATCTCTCTGGCGAACGCGGTAGCTTTCTCTTTGGCATATTCCTCGATCTTCTTCTTTGCTGAGGAGTTCTCGCTGATGAGTTTGGCCACGGCCGCCGCAACTTCAGGAGCGTTGCCCAACATCGTGCGGATGCCCTTGAGAGTGTCTGTGAGGGTGTCGAGCATGTCTTCCGCAGCCTCGCCCGTCACTGCCTCAATCCTGCGTACGCCTGCTGCGATGGCAGACTCGGAGACTATCTTGAAGAAACCGATGCGGCCGGTGGATCTGGCGTGGGTTCCGCCGCAAAGCTCGATTGAGTCACCGAACTTGATGACGCGCACCCTGTCTCCGTATTTTTCTCCGAAGAGCGCTATGGCTCCCATAGCCTTGGCCTCGTCCATTGTCGCATCCCTCTTTTCCTCAAGCGGGTAGTCCGCGCGGATCAATTGGTTGACCCTGTGCTCGACCTTCCTGAGCTCCTCATCGGATACTTTCGCGAAATGAGAGAAGTCGAAGCGGAAATAGTCCGGCCCCACGAACGACCCCTTCTGCTCGATGTGTGTTCCAAGAACCTCTCTCAGGGCGAAGTCCAGAAGGTGGGTGGCCGTGTGGTTCGCTGTGATTCTTTGCCTACGCTCCACGTCCACCTTTAATGTGAAGGTCTCCTCGCAGTTCGTCGGAATCCTTTCGGCGATGTGGATTGTGAGGTTGTTTTCCTTTATTGTGTTGAGGATCCTGATCTCCTCGCCGCTTTCAGAGATGATGACTCCCGTGTCTCCGACCTGTCCGCCCATCTCGGCGTAGAACGGAGTACGGTCGAAAACCAGCTGGAACATCGTCTTGTTCTTCTGCTTGACGGTGCGCTGCTTAAGGAGTTTCACGTCTTTCAGCTCAAGGTTGTCGTAGCCGAGGAACGCCTCTTCCTCCCCCTCGTGGTAAACGGTCCAGTCTCCGAACTCGTTGGCCGTGGCGTTGCGCGCCCTGTCCTTCTGCTTTTGAAGCTCCTTGCCAAAACCCTCCATGTCAACCGTATAACCTTTCTCCGAGGCGATCAGTTCGGTCAGGTCGATTGGGAATCCGTAGGTGTCGTAGAGAATGAAAGCATCCTCTCCGGGAACAGTCTTTGTCGCGGAGTTCTTGGCGATGTAGTCATCCATCAACTTGATTCCACGGTCGAGAGTCCTGAGGAAAGACATCTCTTCCTCACGGATCACGCTTTCGATCAGCTTCTGCTGTTTTCCGAGTTCCGGATAGGCCTCGCCCATGTCCGCCACAAGCTGTGGAATCAGCAAGCAGAGGAACGGCTCGTCGAAACCAAGGAATGTGTAGCCGTAGCGCACGGCCCGACGCAGGATTCTGCGGATGACATAGCCGGCTTTTACATTGGACGGCAACTGGCCGTCCGCGATGGAGAACGCTATCGCCCTGATGTGGTCAGCAATCACCCTCATGGCGACCTCGGTCTTTTCGTTCTCGTGGTATTTGTGTCCGGAGAGTTCCTCGATCTTGCGGATCATTCCGGAGAACAAGTCTGTGTCATAGTTGCTGGTTTTGCCCTGAAGCACCATGCAGAGCCTCTCGAAACCCATTCCGGTGTCGATATTTTTGGCAGGAAGAGACTCCAATGAACCATCTGCCTTGCGGTTGTACTGCATGAACACAAGGTTCCAGATCTCGATGACCTGATCATTGTCAGTGTTTACCAAATCTTTTCCTGGAATCTTGGCGATCTCCTCATCCGGCCGCAGGTCGATGTGGATCTCGCTGCAAGGGCCGCAAGGTCCTGTGTCTCCCATCTCCCAAAAGTTGTCGTGCTTGTTGCCAAGGAGGATGTGGTCCTCAGGCATAAACCTTAACCAAGCCTGTCTTGCTTCTTCATCAAGCCCGGTGCCATCTTCTGAAGAGCCTTCGAACACCGTGGCGTAGAGTTTCGATCTGTCAATCTTGTAAACCTCTGTCAGAAGTTCCCATGCCCAACTGATCGCCTCGGTCTTGAAATAGTCTCCGAAACTCCAGTTGCCCAGCATCTCGAACATTGTGTGATGTCTGCCGTCGTGTCCAACGGCCTCAAGGTCATTGTGCTTACCGCTGACCCTCAGGCATTTCTGCGAATCGGTCGCCCTTTTCATCTTAGGCACGGTGTTCCCAAGGAATATGTCCTTGAACTGGTTCATTCCTGCGTTGGTGAACATGAGAGTTGGGTCATTCTTGATCACCATAGGTGCGGACGGAACAATCGTGTGTCCCTTGGACGCGAAGAAGTCCAAAAATTGTTGTCGAATCTCTTTGGAGGTGTACATATTTAAAAATCAATTAATTCGTGAATATTCCTCCGCAGCGGCTCCGAATTTGCTTCGGGTAAGGCACGGAATTGGCAAAATTATAACATTTTTCGGGATATATCGCAAAAAAGGGTATATTTGTAAACTATGAGAAAGTATATTCTCAATCCGGAGACCTTATTATATGAGATAAAGGAGGTGTCCTTGAAGTCGAAAGTCTTCAGGGGGCTTCTGCTGTTCGCCGGAAGCGTGGCGATGGCTGTGTTCTATCTGTGGCTCTTCACGTCGGTTCTTGGCTATGACTTGCCTAAGACGGCGTTCCTGAAGGCCGAGCGCGCCCGTTGGGATGCGAGGATTGACCTCATGAACACCAAGCTTGACCGCTACGACGAGATCTTGGAGGCTTTAAGGGTGAGGGATGACGACATCTACAGGTCCATATTCGGAATGAATGAGATTCCGTCCGGAGTCCGTGAGGCGGGAATAGGAGGGGTTGACAGGTACTCGTTCCTGGATGGTCTTGAAGCGGACAACAGGCTCAAGAACACTGCCTTGAGGATTGACAGGCTGACGAGAAAGACTTATGTCCAGAGCAAGTCCTTTGATGAGGTTGTCTCTGTGTCCAAGACCGCCGGGGACATGGCGTCATGCATCCCGGCCATCCCTCCGATAGTTCCAGACCAGTCAAGGTACAAGCTTTCCAGCCGGTTCGGTTACAGGTCAGACCCGTTCACAGGCTCCGTCAAGATGCACACAGGCCTTGATTTCGCCATGAAGATAGGCAATCCTGTCTATGCCACAGGCGATGGAGTGGTTGAGTCGGTCAAGTTCGAGTTCTTCGGCTACGGTAATTCCGTCACTATAGACCACGGGTTCGGCTATAAGACGATCTACGCCCATCTTAATTCTGTCAAGGTGATCGAGGGTATGAAGGTGAAGAGGGGCGATTGCATCGCCGAGAGCGGAAAGTCCGGGCGCTCAAGCGGCCCTCATCTCCATTATGAGGTTGTCTACAAGGGACAGAAGGTGAATCCGGCCAACTATCTGGACATGTCGATGTCGGTGTCTGAGTACTCGGCGATGGTCAGGATGAGGGAAGAGGAGTCTGGCCGGTCGTCATCCTCTCCTTCAAGGCGAGCCTTCAGTGTCAGGCGCCGTTAGATGAGGAGGACAGAAGATGGGCGCGAAGTATGAGTTCGACAAGACGCGGATGGAATTCCGCAAGGTCACACATTCCGTGTGGACTGTCCTCGGAAAGACGGCGAAATATTTCCTTGTCACCGCCTCGCTGGCAGTTGTCTACTATGTGGTCTTTTCGTTTGTGATAAGCACGGATTCTGAACGTAAGCTTAAGAGACAGAACCAGATGTACCGTCA
This sequence comes from Bacteroidales bacterium UBA6397, assembly GCA_002439875.1. Lineage (GTDB taxonomy): Bacteria > Bacteroidota > Bacteroidia > Bacteroidales > UBA932 > Cryptobacteroides. The sequence continues at coordinate 65,471 of DJQB01000018.1, read as the reverse complement.
GATGTACAAGGATCTGTCAGAGAGGGAAGAACTTATGGGGGATGTCCTGGACGGGTTGAAGGCCAAGGATAACGAGATCTATCACCGTCTGTTCAATTCCGATGCCCCTGATCCGGGAGGCATCCGCGAGTATGTCCTGTTGTCGGACGTGGATTCCGTCCAGGATGGCACGATCGTGAGCCACTCGAAGGCGAAACTCGACACTCTGGCTAAAGTGTCAGGCCGCGTGGAGGCGAATTTCAGAAGGATAATGGAGGCGATCTCGGACAAGTCTGCGGCGCTTCCGCCGATGACCAATCCGCTTGAGACCTTTTCCTACGCAAGGACCGGAGCCTCTGTCGGAGAGAGGATCAATCCTTTTTACAAGGTCAAGACGTTCCATGGAGGACTTGACCTGATTTCCCAGCAGGGGGTGGCCGTGAGGGCAGCGGCTGACGGTGTCGTCAAGGATGTGACGCATTCCTCAAAAGGACTCGGGAATGTCGTGACCATTGACCACGGCAACGGCTACATTACCCGCTACGCGCATCTTGAGAACACCCGAGTCTCAAGAGGGCAGAAAGTAACACGCGGGCAGATGATCGGTCAGGTCGGGATGTCCGGCAACTCGTTTGCCCCGCACCTCCACTATGAGGTGTTCCGGGACACGTTGCGGATGGATCCTTTGAACTACCTGTTCGCATCTGTCAGTCCGGATGACTATATGGGTATGTTGTTTATGTCTGTAAACACTGGGCAATCAATGGATTAACAAAATAAGCATAATAATGGAGAAGTTGTATTATACCATCGGTGAGGCCGCCGGGATTTTGGGGGAGAGTACGTCCCTTGTGAGATTCTGGTCTAATTCGTTCCCAAAGTACATCAAGCCGAAGAGGAACGCCAAGGGCAACCGCCTCTTTACGCCGGAGGACCTTGATTGCCTGAAGCAGATACATCTGCTGGTCAAGGAGCAGGGGCTTACCCTTGAGGGGGCTGCGAAGAAGATGGCTGCGGACAGAAAGACAGTGGACGGGCGTGTGAAGGCGCTGGACAGCCTCAAGGAAATCCGCCGTCAGCTGGTGGAAGTCAAAAAATCCTTGTGAATATGAAGGTAAGGGAAATCACCTCTGTCATAGAGTCCTTCGCGCCGCTTTCAATTCAGGAGAGCTGGGACAACAGCGGACTCATCATCGGATCCCTCGAGCAGGAAGTCCATGGAGTCCTTTTGGGGTTTGACTGCACACCTGAACTCGTCGATGAGGCCGTGGAATGTGGCGCGGACATGATTGTGACCCATCATCCTCTGATTTTCGGAGGTGTCAAGAGGATCTCTCCGGAGGATCCTGTCGGACTGACGATTCTGAAGGCCGCCTCGGCTGGAATCGCGGTCTATGCTGCTCACACAACCGCTGACAAGGTACTCGCTGGTGTGAGCGGAGCCATGGCAAGGAGACTGGAACTTAAGGATATTCAAATACTTGATGAAGAGTCTGAAGGTTGTGGCTTTGGTGCGGTTGGTAACCTTCGTGAGCCGATGGATGGCGTGAGTTTCATTGAATATGTCAAATCACGGTTCGGGCTTAAGGTCGTCCGATGTTCGCATGTCCCCGAAATTCCTGTGAGCCGTGTGGCCATGTGTGGTGGTTCAGGCTGCACGTTGATTGAGAATGCCCGCAAGGCTGGTGCCCAGGCATACCTTTGCGGGGACATCTCGTATCATCATTTTTTCACGACTAAGGATTTTATGGTCATGGACATAGGCCATTTTGAAGGCGAAGTGGAGATTGTGGACATATTATTTTCTCTGTTAAGGAAAAATTTTCCTAACTTTGCAATCTGTTCCAGCGTGAGGCTGGAGACAAGTAATCCGGTATATTATTATTAGTCAGATAGCTATATGGCAACTAAAAAAATCAAGAAAGTCGAGACTCCGATAGACCAGAGGGAGACGTTCGTGTCCCTTCAGAAGAATTTCGCTGACTCTGAAATCAGCGTCGAGGAAAAGCTTAAGACACTCTACGCCCTTCAGGAGGCTGACTCCGCGATTGACAAGATCATGCAGATGCGCGGCGAGCTCCCGTCTGAGGTCGAGGCTCTTGAGAACGAGATAGCTGACCTGAAGGCCCGTCAGGCCCAGGATGCCGCTGTCATTGAGGCTTACAACCAGACAATCGCCGAGAATAGGCAGAACATTGTTGATTGTGACACCCAAATTGACAAGTATCAGCAGCAGCTGAACGACATCTCCAACAGCCGTGAGTATGATTCCATCAACAAAGAGATTGAGAATCAGGGACTTCTTCGTCAGATCGCCCAAAAGAACATCAACGACACCAAGGCCGCCATTCTGGAGAGGAAGGATGACATTGAATCCTTGAAGGATTATATCGCTGTAAGGACCGATGACCTCAAGGCCAAGAGGGAGGAGCTTGCCACAATCGTAGAGTCGACGTCAAAGGAGGAGAAGAGACTCCGCGCCGTCCGTGAGGAATGTGCCAAGAAGATCGATCCAAGGACCATGAGCGCCTATGATCGTATCCGTTCCAGCGTCCACAACCATCTTGCCGTTGTCTCTGTCTACAACGGCGATTCCTGCGGAGGCTGCTTCAACACGATCACTCCACAGCGTCTTGTCGACATCGCATCGAACAAGAAGCTCATAATCTGCGAGCATTGCGGCAGAATCATTGTCAATCCTGACTTCGAATAGGCTGACACACAATTCCGGACTATATGCCTGACCAGACTGGAAAGACAACCAGAAAAAAAGCGAAGGCGGTCAATCTTGACACACTTGGGCTTGAGATGGGAAACAAACCGCCTCAAGCTCTTGAAGTCGAAGAAGCTGTCCTTGGCGCCATGCTGATCGAACCCTCATCTGTCGACACGGCTCTTGAGGAACTCAGCGCGTCATGCTTCTACGATCCACGTCACAGGATGATCTTCGAGGCGATGACCGAACTCGTGAACGAGCATGTGTCCGTGGACATCGTCACCGTCAGCACAAAACTCAGAGAGAAAGGCAATCTGGAAGCCGTCGGTGGTCCTGTCGCCCTTGCCGGGCTGTCTGAGAAGGTAGGGGCAGCGGCCCACATCGAGTACTATGTAAGGATTCTGAAGCAGAAGAACATCCAGAGGGAACTGATCAGGGCTTCCTACGAGATACTGAGGGATTCCTACGATGATTCTGTGAAAGTCGATGACCTGATCGACGAGTCACAGTCAAGGATCTATAACGCCATCCAGAGCAGCGTCAGGAATGACATTCAGGAGATAGGCTCCGTGATCAACGAGGCGATGAGGGTGGTGGAGAAAAACCAGAAGGCTTCCGGTGGTTTGAGTGGGGTGCCGTCCGGTTTCCCTTCTCTTGATCGTGTGACAAGAGGGTGGCAGGCTTCCGACCTGATCATCCTTGCGGCCCGTCCCTCCGTCGGAAAGACGGCATTCGCCCTTAATCTGGCGCGGAACGCGGCTGTGGACTATCACATGCCGGTGGCGGTGTTCTCACTGGAAATGTCGGCATTGCAGCTTGTCATGAGGCTCATGACGACCGAGTCAGGTCTGTCCGCCGACAAACTTAAGGGAGGCTCCAAACTGGATCCGTGGGACTGGCAGCAGCTTGAGACCAGACTGGCGAACCTTTCGAAGGCCCCGCTTTACATTGACGATACCCCAAGCATCCCTCTGATGGAGTTCCGGACCAAGGTCAAGAGGTTGGTCAAGGCGAAGAATGTCCGATTGGTGATTGTCGATTACCTTCAGCTGATGCAGGGGCCGGCCGAACTCCGTGGAATGCGTGAGCAGGAGGTCGCCGCTATTTCCAGGACCTTGAAGGCCACGGCCAAGGAGTTGAATGTTCCGATCATAGCTTTGTCGCAGCTGTCACGAGACGCGGTGAAGAGAACCGGTGGCAGCGGGAAACCCCAGCTCAGCGACCTTCGTGAGTCTGGGTCTATCGAGCAGGACGCTGACATGGTGATATTCATTCATCGTCCAGATTACGTTGGTCTTGGAGAGACTCCAGACGGGAAAGAAACCACACAGATCATCATCGCCAAGCATCGTAACGGCGAGGTTTGCGACATTGACATGCTGTTCAAGGCCGAACAGGTCCGCTTCGTGGAGCCTGGAGACACTCTGGCCGCAAGGGCGGAGGAGATGGGCGGCACCGAGTCGGCGATGAATTCCGCGATGAACAACGAGTTTGACAATAACACCGAATTCTGATGAAACTTAAAAGACTCCTCGGCGTTTTCGCCGCAATATTCATCCTGCCATTCGTGACCGCTTATGCAGGTGGTGATGGTAAATGTATTCCGGTAAAGAGCTTGAGCGAGGAGAGTCTTGCGTTCAAAGGAGGGGAGAAGCTTGTCTACACCCTTCACTACAAGTGGGGAATCATCAATGCGGATGTGGCTCAGGCGACTCTGAAGGTTGACACTACGATTCTGAATGGCCGGAGAGTTTTTCACGCGTCGTTGACCGGAAAGACCCAGCGGCTGTATGAGAAGTTCTTCCGTGTCAAGGAGGACCTGGATTCGTGGTTCACACGTGACGGGCTGGAACCGATGAAGTTCACAAGGTTCGCAAGGGAAGGGAAATATACGTGCACGAATCTGTACTCTTATGTACGCAAGGCCGACGGAAGCGGGAAGATCAACGCTTCCTTGAGCAATTCAAGAAAAGGCGAATTCTCGGCGACCTTGCCGTTGGACAAATGTACCTATGATATTCCGCTTATGTACTTGGTCCTGCGGAATATTGACGTGGCTAGACTTAAGGAAGGAGGAGACTATCCGATGACTTTCGCGGTGGATGACGATGTCTATACCTTGCATTTCAGATACCTGGGCAAGGAGAACAAAAGTGTGGGCGGGATCGGGACTGTCAGATGCCTCAAATTCAGTTTCGAGGTTGTCTCCGGTGAGGTCTTCTCAGGCGACTCCGATCTTTTCGCATGGTTCTCTGACGATGACAACAGGATCCCCGTCTGGTTCTCGGCCCCTTTGAGGGTTGGTCAGGTGCAGGGACGGCTTAGGGGTTACTCGGAACTCAAGAGTCCTTTCTCTTCAATTATTGAATAGGATGGCCGCGGGAGAGATTTCACATAAAGGTAAGGTCGTGTCTGTCGGAAAGGACAAGGTGTCGGTTCAGATTGTGTCTGAATCCGCCTGCTCGGCCTGTCACGCCGCCGGACTTTGCGGAGTGTCAGAGTCCAAAAAGAAGATTGTGGAGGTCCCGCTTTACGGAGACCGCGCATATTCAATAGGCCAGGAGGTGGAGGTCTGCCTCGCGAGGAAGATGGGACTCAAGGCTGTCTTGCTATCTTATGTGATTCCTTTGGCGATTTTACTGATTTTAGTGTTATCTTTGTCGTCGGTTGGACTCGGCGAGCTGGCAAGCGGGCTTGTCTCGGTCGGGGGGATAGCGGTGTATTACCTCATACTCTACTTCTGCAGGAACCGCCTGGCGGAAGGGTATGCGTTTTATATTCGAAAATAACTAATTAATTAGCTTTTATTTGGCTTTATGACAACAACAATCATCTGGACCATCGCAGTCATCACGGGGCTTGGCCTCCTGCTGGCGTTGGCCCTTTACCTTGTCGCGCAGCGGTTCAAGGTGGAGGAAGACCCACGCATCGAGGAGGTTGAGAAGGTTATGCCGGGAGCGAACTGCGGAGGTTGTGGTTTCGCTGGATGCCATGCGTTCGCGGAGGCTGCGGTGAAAGCCCCGAATCTGGACAACAACTATTGTCCGGTCGGAGGCAATGAGACAATGAAGAAGGTTGCCGCGATTCTTGGCTACGAGGTCAAGGAGAAGGCGCCTATGGTGGCAGTGGTGCGCTGCGGTGGCACCTGCGCCGCCAGACCAAAGATCAATGAATATGACGGCACGGCCTCCTGCAAGGTCAAGGCCGCCCTTTACGCCGGCGACACCGGATGCGCTTTCGGTTGTCTCGGTTGCGGGGACTGCGTGGCAGCCTGTCAGTTCGGAGCCTTGTCGATGAATCCTGAGACAGGCCTGCCTGTCGTGGATCAGGAGAAGTGTACGGCTTGCGGCGCCTGCGTGAAGACTTGTCCTAAATCCATCATTGAACTGAGGTCCAAGGGACCTCGCGGAATGAGGATGTACGTGTCTTGCGTCAACAAGGACAAGGGGCCTGCAGTGAAGAAGGCCTGCTCCGCCGGGTGCATAGGCTGTGGAATCTGCGCCAAGACCTGCACCCACGACGCCATCACCGTTGAGAACAACGTCGCTTACATTGACTTCGCGAAGTGCAAGCTTTGCCGTGAGTGCGAGGCCATGTGCCCTACAGGAGCGATCGTCGGGGTGAACTTCCCTAAACCGCTGGACAAGGAAGCCGTCAAGGCCCGTGTCCAGGAACGTCAGAAAAAAGCCAGGGAGGCCGCGGCGGCTGCCGCCACTGTAAAGAAGGAGGAACAGAACAATGGCTAACAGAACATTCTCTATCGGAGGCGTTCACCCGAATGACGCCAAGATATCGCGCGACTGCGCCATAGAGGCTCTTCCGCTGCCAGGGACCGTGTACATTTCCCTTGCCCAGCACATTGGCGCTCCGGCCAAACCGGTTGTCGCTGTGGGTGACAAGGTTAAGGTCGGCCAGCCGATCGCCGAGCCGGGCGGATTCGTGTCCGCCTTCATCCACTCTTCCGTTTCAGGGACAGTGAAGTCCATCGGCCCGCGCAAGGACCTGGCCGGCAACACACAGACCTACGTCGAGATCGCTGTCGAAGGAGACGAGTGGGCAGAGGGCATAGACCGCTCTGAAACTCTCGTGACCGACATCCCTGAGGACGGCAAGGCCATAATCGAGAAGATTCGTCTCGGCGGAGTCGTCGGACTCGGCGGAGCGACATTCCCTACCCACGTGAAGCTGACCCCTCCTCCTGGAAAGAAGTGCGAGATGCTGATAATCAACGGTTGCGAGTGCGAGCCTTACCTCACGTCAGACTTCCGTACTCTTCTTGAGAAGGGTGAGCAGGTCGTTGTCGGAACCGCGCTGATCAAGCAGGCTCTCGGCGTCGCCGACGCGACCATCGCCATCGAGGACAACAAGCCGGAGGCGATCGGGCATATTCAGAAAGTTCTTTCAGAGTTGAAAGGCAAGTCTTCCAAGTTTGATGGCATCGTGGTGCTTCCTCTGATGAAAAAATATCCGGAAGGTGGTGAGAAACAGTTGATTGACGCTGTGATGCACCGTCAGGTGAAGTCCGGCGGACTGCCAATTGATGTCGGCGCGGTCGTTCAGAACGTCGCCACGGCACTTGCCGTCTATGATTCTGTTCAGAAGAACAAGCCTCTGATTGACAACTCTGTGACTGTGACAGGCGAGTGCTTCCCTAAGCAGGCAAACCTGCTTGTAAGAGTGGGAACTCCGCTCCGCTACATCATCGACTATCTCGGAGGAGTCCCTGAGAACGCCGCGAAGGTCATCAGCGGCGGTCCAATGATGGGCAAGGCGATCGCCAATCTCGACGCCGCAACCCTCAAGGGAACCGGTGCCCTGCTTTTCCTCACCGAGGAGCAGACCAAGAGGCATCCTGAAGGTCATTGCATCCGTTGCGGAAAATGCGCCGATGCCTGTCCTATGGGTCTTGAGCCGTTCCTGCTCTACCGTCTGGCAAAAGCCGGAAACACTGATGAGCTTGAGGCCAACGCTGTTCAGGACTGCATCCAGTGTGGATGCTGTCTTTACACCTGTCCTTCCTACATTCCGCTGCTGGACATCATCAGCATGGCGAGAGGGCAGATCATGGGAATAATGAAGGCTCGCGCCGCGGCCGCAAAGGCCGCCGCTGAAGCCGCAAAAGCAAAAACTGTTTAAGAATATGGAAAGATTGTTGGTTTCACCGTCTCCGCACATTCATTCCAAGACCACGACTCCGGTCTTGATGAGGGATGTCGTGATAGCCTTGATCCCGGCTGTTGTGGTTTCGGTCGTGTTCTACGGCCTCGCCGAGCTGCTGGTCCTGGCTGTCAGCGTCATTTCCTGCGTGGCGTTGGAGTATTTGATAACTAAATATTTACTGAAGACTCCGTCCACCATCGGCGACTGGTCTGCTGCCGTGACAGGCATCCTACTGGCCCTCAACCTGCCTGCCTCCACACCTTGGTGGGTTGTGTTCATCGGTGCTGTGGTCGCCATCGGAGTCGCCAAGATGACTTTTGGTGGTCTCGGACAGAATGTCTTCAACCCGGCTCTCGTGGGCCGTGTGTTCCTGCTGATCTCGTTCCCTACCTACATGACAAATTGGACGATTCCTGAAGGCCTTTTCGGAGCTGACGCGATTTCCGGAGCCACACCTCTGGGCATCATAAACGAAGGCCTGATGAAAGGTCTTTCCGCTTCAGACCTGATAGCTCAGAATGGTTTCACGGGTGTACAGATGCTTTTCGCCAACATCGGAGGTTCCGCAGGAGAGGCAAGCGCCATTGCTGTCCTTATCGGATTCATCTACCTGCTTGCCCGCAAGGTCATCAAGCCGTGGATCACGCTTTCCATCCTTGGAACCGTGGCCGCTGTCTCCGGTGTCTTCTGGCTCGCGGACCCGACCCAGTTCACGGGTCCGGTATTCAACCTTCTCACAGGTGGTCTTCTGCTCGGTGCCTGCTTTATGGCGACCGACTATGTTACCTCTCCGATGAGTACTAAGGGCGGCATTGTCTTTGGTGTCGGGATTGGTTTCATTACATTGATGATCAGATATTTCGGATCTTATCCCGAGGGAGTGAGCTTCGCTATTCTGATAATGAACTCGATGGTTCCTCTTCTGAACAAGTGGTTCCATCAGAAGAAATACGGGAGGGCTTAGATTATGGCTGTTAAATCAAATCTTACCACAATGGTGGTCTGTTTAACGTTGGTCAGCCTTGTCTGCTCCGCTCTTCTTGGCGGAATGTACGCCTTGACGGCCGAGCCGATCGCGAAGGCGAACGCGGACATCCTCAAGGCTTCCATCGAAGCCGTGCTTCCCGAGGGGGGCGAACTCTCCGAGGCCAGGCCGTTCGAGGTCGGAGGACAGGCTTCTGAATATTATGTCAGCACCAAGGACGGCGCTCCTGTCGCCTATGCCGTCAAATCAACCACAGTCGGTTTCGGCGGGCCTCTCGTTTTGATGGTCGGCATCACCGCCGACGGGGTTGTCTACAATACTTCCGTCCTGTCCCATAGCGAGACCCCTGGTCTTGGCGCGAAGTGCAACACTGACGAGAAGTTCATGAACCAGTTCAAGGGTTTTGACCCGGCAACCAAGAGCTTGACGGTCAAGAAGGACGGCGGTGACGTGGATGCCATCACGGCCTCCACGATCACATCAAGGGCGTATGCGCTGGCCATTGACAACGCCGTCAAGGCTTTCAATTCAATCAAAGGAGAATAGGCTATGAGCAGCAATAAACTTAATCTTTTCACCAAAGGTTTCCTGAAGGAAAACCCTACTTTTGTCCTGCTTCTGGGTATGTGCCCTACGTTGGCGACCACAACGTCCGCCATCAACGGTCTGAGTATGGGTCTCGCCACTCTGTTTGTACTGGTGCTTTCGAACATCGCCATCTCGGCGATCGCTCCGGTGGTTCCGGACAAGGTGCATATTCCTGTCTATATCGTGGTCATCGCCACCTTTGTGACAGTCCTCCAGTTCGCGATGCAGGCCTACACACCGGCGATGTATGCCACCCTCGGCCTGTTCATACCGCTGATAGTGGTGAACTGTATCGTTCTCGGGCGCGCCGAGGCTTTCGCCAGCAAGAACGGCATCATTGACTCCGCCCTTGACGGACTTGGGATCGGGTGCGGTTTCACGATCTCCCTGACGGTTATCGGAATTGTCCGCGAGATCCTGGGAAGCGGCTCTATCTTCGGGTTCAAGCTGATCTCCGGAGACGGAATCCTTGTGTTTGTGATGGCTCCGGGAGCGTTCCTCGCCCTCGGCTACCTTATGGTTCTGTTCAACAAAATCGCTAAAAAGAACTAAGTTATGGAATATTTCCTTATCATAATCTCGGCGATATTCGTCAATAACATCATGCTCGCCCAGTTCCTGGGCACATGTCCGTTCCTGGGAGTATCCAACAAGATCTCCACCGCGACCGGTATGGCCGGGGCGGTGTGCTTCGTGATCACCCTCGCGACTTTGGTGACATATCTCATCAATCAGTATCTTTTGGCTGCCTTCGGACTCCAGTTCCTGCAGACCATCGCGTTCATACTCGTGATCGCCGCCTTGGTGCAGATGGTGGAGATAGTGCTGAAGAAGATCAGCCCGTCCCTATATCAGGCTCTGGGGATATTCCTGCCTCTTATCACCACGAACTGCGCCGTGCTCGGTGTGGCTCTCAACGTGGTCACAAAGGAATTCGCATTCGGAGGCCCCGCCCATATGCTGAACCTCGGTGAGTCCGTCGTGTATGCCTTCGCAACTGCCGTCGGCTACGGAATGGCTCTCGTGCTGTTTGCCGGCCTTCGCGAGCACCTTGACTTGAATGATGTTCCCAAGCCGTTCAAAGGCATCCCGATAGCCCTTATCACCGCGGGAATCCTCGCCATGGCTTTCATGGGATTCTCTGGTCTAGTATAGATTTTGTAGAAGTCCTCTGCCTTATTGGTTTCATTAATTCACAATTGTTATGAAAAAGACATTACTGATTCTCACGCTTCTGATCGGTTCGGCTGCGGTGACATTCGCACAGCCAAAATCGCTCGGAGGGCGTCTCGGTAATTATGGCATCGATGTCAGTTACGAGAATTACATCATGGGAGGCTCCGATTTCCTTGAGTTCGGTCTGGGACTGGACGATGGGTTCAGCACGAGCGCATTCCATGTGGACGGCATCTATAACTTCATGATTGTTCAGCCAGACTGGACTCCAAAAGGGAAATGGGGATTTTATGCCGGTCCAGGCGCCAGCGTGGCGGTGTGGGAGAATGATGAGAACGAGAACACCCTGTATGCCGGATTCGTCGGCAATGTCGGTTTGGAGTACACATTCGATTTCCCTCTTCAATTGTCTGTGGATTTCCGTCCGAGACTTATGTTCGGTGACGGCGGCCTTAGAGGCGATGGTCCGTTTGCCCTGGGCATCGGTGTCCGCTACGCGTTCTAACAAGCAGGCAATCTGTCGGGTTTACTAGTATTAAAGGATAATATTTAGGAAAGTGTGGGCTTTCATGACGGAAACCCGCACTTTTTTATGCTTTTGGAGCGATAATTTGGTATTTTTGTAAAATTGCTTTTAGAATCAAAGAACGGTAATATTATGGCAGGGAGTTTCTCGCTCACCATGAGTTGGACTGAAGATGTAATATTCAATAATAAACGGATCTCACTGGCTGACCTTCCTATGGGTGAGGTTGAGGCTTGCTACAAGTTCCTTGAGGAGTTTGCCTCCGAGAAGGTGATCTACGGGATCAACACCGGCTTCGGCCCTATGGCGCAGTGGAGGGTCGATGACAAGTACCTGAAAGACCTTCAGTACAACATCATCAGAAGCCATTCCACCGGAGCCGGAGAACCTCTGGATGACATTTATGTAAAGTCTGCGATGATCGCCCGCCTGGGAACGTTCCTTCAGGCCCGCTCGGGAGTGCATCCGGATCTGGTCAGACTTCTGGTGGAGATGATCGACAGGAACATATTCCCGTTCATACCTCAGCATGGCAGTGTGGGGGCAAGCGGCGACTTGGTTCAATTGGCCCACATGGCACTCTGCATGATCGGGGAGGGGAAGGTTCACTATAAGGGGGCATGGCGTCCGTCCGCCGAGGTTCTTAAAGAGAACGGTCTGGAGCCGTTCAAGATTCATATCCGCGAAGGATTGTCGATCTCCAACGGCACTTCGTTCATGACAGGGATCGGGGTCGTCAACCAGATCTATGCCGACAGGCTGTTGGACTGGGCTACATTGGCTTCAGTGATGATGAACGAGATCGCATCATCTTTTGATGACCTTATGTCGGAGGAACTGAACGAAGTCCGTCGCCATGAAGGGCAGCAGGTGATCGCGGCGAGGATGAGAAAACTTTCAGAGGGAAGTGCCTGCCTTCGCAAGCGTGAGCACGACCTCTACGACAACGGCCACGCCTCTGACCACACGTTTGACCATAAGGTTCAGGCCTACTATTCATTGAGGTGCACTCCGCAGATCCTCGGCCCTGTCTATGAGACGTTCGCCAATGCCCGCAGGGTGCTGGAGGAGGAACTGAACTCCGCCTGTGACAACCCGATTGTGGATCACGTGGCTAAGAATGTCTTCCACGGCGGTAATTTCCATGGGGACTACATCTCGCTGGAGGAGGACAAGGTGAAGATCGCCACGGTAAGGATGTCCATGACGGCCGAGCGCCAGCTCAACTACCTCTTCCACGACCGCATCAACGGCATCCTTCCTCCGTTCCTGAATATGGGAACGCTTGGGCTGAACTACGGAATGCAGGCATGCCAGTTCACGGCCACCTCGACGACGGCCGAGTGCCAGACGCTCTCAATGCCGAACTACGTCCATAGCATCCCGAACAACAATGACAATCAGGACATTGTGAGTATGGGGACCAACACGGCTCTGCTCACCAAGCGTGTCATCGACAATACCTATCAGGTGTTCGCGATCCATTTCATCGCCTTGGCTCAGGCTGTTGACTGTCTCGGAATCGCCGGCAGACTCGCCCCGACTTCCAGAAAGGTCTATGACGATGTCCGTGCGATCATTCCTAAGTTCGTGGAGGACAATCCGTTCTACGAACAGATAGCGGCCGTGGAATCATATCTGAAAAATAATCCGTTAAACCTCAAATAGATGGAACTGTTTCCTGAACTCGAAAAGAGATACACCAAAGACCAGTACACCGCGCGTGAGGCGCAGCGGATGGCTGAGTTCATCGCTTTCGGCCCGATAGTCTTCCAGGCGTCCCGCCTGTTGGTGAAATACGGCATCCTGGATCTTCTTCGCGACCATCGCGAAGGACTGACAGAGAAAGAGATCGTCGAGACCGTCGGAATCTCTGGATATGCCGTAAAGTGTCTTCTGGAAGCCGGACTTTGCATCGGTACCGTGCTGGTTGACACCGAGACAGACCGGTTCACAATCTCCAAGGTAGGCTGGTTTTTGCTTACGGATGAGGCCACAAAGGTCAACATGGATTTCAACAATGATGTCAACTACGAAGGTATGTTCGACTTGGATGAATCATTTAAGGAAGGGAGACCGGCCGGCTTGAAACATTTCGGGGATTGGCCTACTATCTACGAAGGCCTCCCATCGCTTCCTGAGCCTGCCAAGTCCAGCTGGTTCGCTTTCGATCATTTCTATTCAAACAACTCGTTCGAGGAAGCGTTGAGGATCATATTCGACCGACCAGTGAAGAATTTGCTGGATGTAGGTGGCAACACCGGAAAGTGGGCCCTGCAGTGCGTCGGCTACAATCCGGATGTGGAAGTGACGATATTGGACCTCCCTCAACAGATCGGAATGATGAGTAAGGAGACGGCCGGCAAGCCTGGTGCGGACAGAATCCATGGCTGCGGTGGCAACCTGCTGGATCCTGCAACCAAATTTCCGAAGGACAAGAAATATGATGTCATTTGGATGAGCCAGTTCTTGGATTGTTTCTCGAAAGAGGAGATACTGAGTATACTGGAAAGGGCCGCGGAGATCCTGCGTCCCGGGGCAAGACTCTGCATCATGGAACTTCTGTGGAACCGCCAGCGTTTTGAACCTGCGGCTTTCTGCCTGACAATGACCAGCCTGTATTTCACGGCGATGGCCAACGGCAACAGCAAGATGTACTACTCCGAGGACCTGACAAGGCTTATAGAGAAAGCCGGGATGAAGGTCGAGAAGATCATTGACGGCATCGGACAGGGGCACAACATTATTATCTGCGTTAAAGAATAAAAGAACATTATAATGAGTAAGGAAGAAATAATCACCAAGGTCAACGGATTCCTCGTTGACGAGTTTGAGATTGACGCGGCACTTTTGAACGACAACGCCGCGCTAAAAAAGGATCTGGGCATCGACAGTCTCGACATCGTGGACATCATAGTCTTGATCGACAAGGAATTTGGTGTCAAGGTCAAGTCTGAGGAACTCGGCAGGCTCACGACGCTCGGCAGTCTCTACGATTTCATCGAGGAAAAGATAGCTTAGGAATATAATCACGCTCCAACCTGTTGGGCGCTTATGGAAGTGAATATGCCGGAGAGCGGAGAAAGGCAGTGGCAGGGCACGACTGACGGAACATCGTGGATGCACAGGTCTCTGATCGGAATGATGAAGGTCATTCCGCTTTGGCTCTTTTACCTGCTGATGAGCCTTGCGATTCCGTTCTATATGATATTCAATCATAAAGGGTACATCTCCAATTACCACTACTTTCGCCGCAGACATGGTTTCGGACCGTTGAAATCTTTCTTTCATGTGTTCGCATGCCATTGGATGTTCGGAACCGTCATCATGGATAGGTTCGCGTCATATTCCGGAAAGAAATTCAAGGTTGAGGTGCCACGTATGTCTATGTACGAGGATCTTTGCGCCCATAAGGAAGGCTTTGTACAGTTAAGTTCGCACATCGGCAACGATGAACTGGCTGGCTATGAGCTGAAGGCGCCAAAGAATATGAACGCCCTCGTTTTTGCTGGGGAAGGGAAAGCCCTCACCGAGAACCGTACCAGGGTTTTGGGAGTGAACAATGTCCGTCTTGTGAACATCTCGGAGGACATGTCCCATTTAGTGATTCTGAACAACGCCTTGGCGGATGGCGAGATCGTGAATATTCACGGAGACAGGGTTTTCGGGTCGAACCGCACAGTCCGTTGTGAGATTCTCGGGGCTGAGGCTGAACTTCCTTTGGGACCGTTCCTGCTGGTGTCCATGAGAGGTGTCCCGACGGTTTCTGTCTTTGTGATGAAGGTCGGGCTGAGAAAATATCGTGTGCATCTGTTCCGTCCGGACGAAGGCCTGGAAGGCTTGGATGTGAGGGAAAAGGCCGTGGCGATGGCGAGAGCCTACGCTGGTGGAATCACGGAGATTCTGAGGCTCTACCCAGACCAATGGTTCAATTTTTATGAGTACTGGAATGACTGAGGAAGAACTGAATACTTTTGACTTCACATCTGTGAACATCGTGGATCTTCTGCCTCAGCGGAAGCCTTTTGTGATGATTTCCGACTTATTGATGTGTTCTTACCGGAAGACGGTGACACGGTTCCTGATTCATGAGGACAATGTCTTCGTGGAGGGCGGGAAACTTGCCCCTGAAGGTCTTGTGGAGAACATCGCCCAGACCTGCGCCGCGAGGATAGGCTTCATCAACAAGTACATACTCCATAAGCCGGTCAGCATTGGCTATGTCTGCGCCCTGAAGGATTTTAAGGTTCGGGAGACTCCGGCTGCCGGCGTGACAATTGAGACAGAGATCAACCTTAAAGGGGAATATGGGACAATGCTGATGGTCGATGCGGTTATAAAATCTGATGGGAATATGGTAGCGGAAGGCTCAATGGTGATCTCTTTGGACGAAAACAGGCCGGTCAATGATTATAAGGCCGTGGTTAAAGTCTCAGACAACATAATCTCGCCTCTGGGGACAACCACGGAAGAAAATTATGCTGCGGTGAAGGCCGGGAAGTCGGCTCTGAGGCTCTACGAATCTTCAAAGAACCTTCCGGAGCCATTCTTCGCATCGTTGATAGATGAAGAGTCTTTGGCTGATGAATATGCCGGGATGGATTCGTCGGCAAGGACCGGCGGACAAACTGGACTGGACGGCCTGACACGTTTTGAGAAACGTATGATTCTCTCTGTGTCAAAGGCTTTGAAAGGAACCGGCATAGACCCGGCTTCCGATGATGTGCTGTTTGTGGTGTCCTCCACGAAGGGTAATGTGGAACTTTTGGACAGTGAGACTGAGCCTTGCGGCGGCAGTCCTGCCGAAAGGGAACGGCTAGGAAACTCGGCGGAGAAGATCGCCATGTTCTTCGGGAATAAGAACATGCCCGTTGTCGTGTCAAACGCCTGCATCTCCGGACTTTGCGCCCAGATCACGGCAATGAGGGAACTTCAGGCTGGGAAATACAGTACGGTGATCGTGACCGGATCCGATGTCCAGTCCCGTTTCATCATTTCTGGTTTCCAGTCGTTCAAGGCGTTGTCGCGGGAGGCTTGCAGACCATTCGATGCCCACAGAAAAGGGTTGAATCTTGGGGAAGCCGCCGCCACGGTCATATTCCAGTACAAGACTCCCGTTCAGGATGACTGGGTGCTGCTCAGGGGTGCGATCCGCAACGATGCCAACCACATCTCAGGTCCATCCAGAATAGGTGAGGGCAGTTTCAGGGCTATCAAAGCGGTACTTGGAGATGTCAAGCCAGAGGATCTGGCGCTCGTGTCGGTTCACGGTACATCCACCACCTACAATGATGAGATGGAATCCATCGCCCTGACTCGCGCGGGACTGCAAAACGTGCCTGTGAACAGTCTGAAAGGCTATTTTGGACACACTATGGGTGCGGCTGGAATCCTTGAGGCCATCCTTTCGATGACCTCTGTCGATGACGGAACGGTCCTGGGGACACGTGGATATTCACAATGCGGGGTTTCCTGTCCGCTGAACATCTCTTCTGAAGCGAGAAAGACAACAAAGAGGGTTCTCGTGAAGTTGTTGTCAGGATTCGGAGGTTGCAACGCTGCCGCAATATTCAAGAAAGGAGGAGACAGATGAAAGTCAAGGCACACGTCTCAATCACTCCGGAAAAGGTGATTGTTGGGGAAAAAATACTTACTTTTGGCTCTGTTGGCGCAGAACTTCTGGTGGAAGTTTACCGTAAGAATGTGGGAGACTATCCTAAGTTCTTCAAGATGGATCCTTTGGCCCGTCTTGGATTCGTCGCCGCTGAATTGCTGTTGGGAGAGGAAACGCCGAGGAAGACGGACTGCGAGGATAGGGCGGTGATATTCTTCAACAGAAGCGCATCTCTTGCTGATGACGTTGAGTATCAGAAGACTATCGGGAGAGGTGGCTTTTTCCCGAGCCCCGCCGTGTTCGTCTACACTTTGCCGAACATCGTGACAGGGGAGATTGCCATCAGGAACAAGTACTATGGAGAGACTTCCTTTTATGTGCTTGAGGACAAGGACGATGCGGTGATGAAAGAGATTGTGGAGCAGACGTTTCAGGATCCGGTGACGGAATCCGCGATTGCCGGTTGGCTGGAATGCTCTGATCCCGAACATTTTGAGGCTGAATTATATTTAATTGAAAAATAAGAATATGGACGCGCTTATCAACGAATTGAAAACAAAGATCATCGAGGCCTTGAAACTGGTTGATCTCAAACCGGAGGACATCGACGCTGACGCACCTCTTTTCGGAGAGGGCCTTGGACTTGATTCCATTGACGCTCTGGAGCTTATGCTGCTTCTGGAGAAAAATTATGGCATCAAACTGAAGAATCCTGCCGAGGGCAAGGAAGTCTTCAAGTCAGTAAGAACCATGGCCGAGTACATCAAGGCTAACCAGTCGAAGTAAGTGTCCGGGAGAATCGTCATAACAGGATCTGGAATCATCTCCGCCATCGGGGTGGGGAAAGAGGAGACATTGCGTTCCCTTACCGCCCGTAGAAGTGGCGTCGGAAGCGTCAGGCATCTGCTGACCGCTCACTCTGACCTTCCTTGTGGGGAGGTGAAGATGTCCGATGAGGAAATGAAAGGCCTTCTCGGAATTCCCACTGACAGGATTATCCCTCGTACAACATTGTTTGGGATTATCGCTGTCAATGAGGCTATGGAGGAGGCCGGAGTCAAAGGTTCGGACCGTTCGGCCTTGATCTCGGGGACGACTGTCGGAGGAATGGATGTGACCGAACGTCATTATCTTCATGGCGATGACCGGTCTCTTTTCCGTCTTCACGACTGCGGAAGCTGCACGGATGAGATCGCTGATTTCTTCGGCGGCTTCGGCCTTGTGACCACGATCTCCACGGCTTGTTCATCGGCGGCGAATTCCATCATGCTTGGGGCTGACCTGATCAGGAGCGGACGTTGTGACGTTGTCGTCGCCGGTGGTTCGGAATGCCTGACCAGGTACCATCTCAACGGATTCAATTCCCTCAAGATTCTGGACAGCGAGCCTTGCCGGCCGTTCGATGCGACCCGTGACGGTCTGAATCTTGGCGAAGGAGCCGGATTCGTGGTTCTTGAAAGTGAGGAACATGCCTTGAAGAGAGGTGCGCGGCCGCTCGGAGTCCTGGACGGCTACGGCAACGCCTGCGACGCTTTCCACCAGACCGCCTCTTCGGATGATGGCGAAGGCGCTTTTCTGGCGATGTCCAAGGCATTGAATATGTCAGGGTTGGGACCTTCGGACATCGACTATGTGAACGCCCATGGAACGGCCACGCCTAATAACGACGCCAGTGAAAGCCGGGCGATGTTCCGTCTTTTCGGAGACAAGATCCCTCCTGTGTCTTCCACAAAGGCGTTCACCGGTCACACGACCAGCGCTGCCGGCAGCATCGAGGCTGTGATCTGTCTCCTTGCCATCCGTCACGGCTTCATCCCGGCGAACCTGAACTGGAAGGAACCGTTTGACGGTGGAATCATCCCTGAGACGGACGGACGGGAGGGAATCACGCTCAATCACGTTCTGTGCAATTCCTTCGGTTTCGGAGGCAATGACTCATCCTTGTTGATCTCACGCTATGACAAATAGAATTTACATACGTTCCGCGGCCCAGATTTCTGTCCAGAAGCCTCTCTGCGAGGACTGGATGACGGATCCTGTCCCATGTTCGGAACCTTATCTCAGAAGTCAGGATCCGGATTTCAAGCCGTTCCTGAATCCTATGCAGGCGCGACGGATGGGCTTGATCCTGAAACGCGCGGTCGCCGTTTCCCTGGCCGCGTTGGATGAGGCCGGCATCGAATGCCCGGACGCCATATTCACGGGCACGGGACTTGGCTGCATGGGGAACACGGAGAATTTTCTGGAGGCGATGTGCCGGGACGGGGAGGAGATGCTTCCACCGACCTATTTTATGATGTCCACCCACAACACTATCAGTTCGGCGGTGGCCATCCTGCTTCGTTGCCATGGGTGCAACTGCACATATTCACAGAAAGACATCTCTTTCGAGAGCGCGCTGCTGGACGCTTTCCTCCAGCTTCAGGCGGGTCGGGTCTCCAACGCTCTTGTCGGGGCGCACGATGAGACGACACCGGCCACCTACGATTTTCTGAAAGGCGCAGGGTACTTCGGCGATGGCATAACCGCCTCCGAGGCCTCATCCGCATTCTTGTTGTCCGCATCCCCGGTCTCTTCGGCAGGCCCGGGGACCGATGCCGCATCAGAGAAGCCTCTCTGCGAACTGGCCGACGTTCAGCTCCTCCACTCTCCAAAGAGTCTGGAAGCTATTGTCAGTGAATATCATGCCTCTTGCGTCATCCGCAGCGCGGACTATTTCAAACTGTTCGGCAAATGCTTCTCGACCTCGGGACTCGGGGTCTACGAGGCAGCGATAAGGATAGCCAAAGGACTTGACGAGGACATACTTGTCGTGAACGACGCCGGAGAGGATGTCGGGCTTGTTTATCTTAAAGGCCTATGTGGAGACTGCTGACATTGTCTGTCGCCCAAAGTCTCCTGCTGTCCGGAGGCCAGGTGCTTCTCAAGTTCGCCCTTGAGAAGATGGGCGGTTTTGAGTGGACGTGGGCGTTTTTCGGCCGTCTGCTCGTCAACTGGTGGTTCCTTGGCTGTGGTCTCTGCTACGCCGGAGGCACGGTTCTGTGGATGTACATACTCAAGAGATACCCGTTCAGCATGGCCTATCCGATGATCAGCCTGAGTTATGTGTTCGGAATGCTTGCGGCCATATTCATTTTCCACGAGAATATTCCCGCCACACGTTGGATCGGGGTGTTCCTGATCATCAGCGGGTGTGTATTTATAGCTAAATGATTATGAGAAGTTTAAGGATAATTTTCATAAGTCTTGCGCTTGCCTTTGGCGCTCTGTCCGCCTTCGCCGCGGGCTATAAGCCGCTTACAGAGGCTCAGACAGCCGAGGCGATCGAAAAGATCGACGCTTCCTGCGCCGGAATCAAAAGCCTCAAGGCTGACTTCAGGCAGGTCAAGGACATAGCCATCCTCAATGAGAAGATGGTCTCCACAGGCAAGATGTGGTTCGCTGACGGAATGTTGAGGTGGGAATATGTCTCCCCGTACACTTATCTTTTCATTCTGAACAAGGAGAAGGTGCTCCTGCAGAGCAGCCAGACCTCCAGCAAGATGGATGTGAACTCGAACAGGCTTTTCAAGTCCATCGCGAGGATCATCATGAACAGCATCACGGGGCAGGGGCTGGCCGGTGGTGGGGATTTCAAGGTGCGGATGTTTCTGGACGGGGGCTGCTATGTGGCTGAGCTGGAGCCTCTCAAGAAAGAAATGAGGCAGATGTTCAAGACTGTCCGTCTGCATTTCGGCAAGGACTTGAAGGTCAATGAGGTGGATTTGATTGACAACGGAGGCGAGACGGTGATCACGATCCTGAACGCTGAATATAACAAGACGGTCGATGCGAAGGTTTTTGTTGTTGATTAGTCTGCTTCTGTCTGTTGGTGTGTCATCCGCCATCGCCTCGATGGCCAGAGAGCCTGTGGTCCGGCAAAGCTCACCAACCATTGAGGTGACCGATACGACCGTGTCGCCCTGCCTTTTCCCGTTCAACGACAATGAAACCTCCCGCTACATCGTGGTCATAACCTTCAGAAAAGCCTCTTTTTCAGGAATATGTGTGGTCAAGCGCATGGACGGCGTCATCGCAGGAGCCATAGTCAACGAGTTCGGCATCAGAGCCTTCGACTTCAAGATGAGCGTGAACCGCAGACGTGTCAAACTTCTAAATGCAATGAAACCTCTTGACAAATGCTTGATCCGTAAGGCTATAGCCTATGATCTCAAAAGGCTTTTCAGGTCAAAGGCGACAGATGAATATGTCTCCGTGGATGATGGCGGAACCATCGTCATGCAGTGCCCTGGCCGCCGCTACAGTTTCTCAAAAATGAATATCCCCGAATGAGACTTTCAGGAACGTTCTTCACTGTGATCTCCACAAAGGAGACCGGGAAAGGATTCGAGCCACTCATCAGGCTCGAACCCGACAATGTGATCTTCAAGGCTCATTTCCCTGATTATCCGATCACTCCCGGAGCCGTGCAGATTCGTGTGGCCACGGAACTGCTTGAGCATCATCTTGGAAAATCGCTGAATCTCATGCGGGTAACAGACTTGAAATTCATGGAGCCGCTTTTCCCTGGAGTCGAGGTGACATATTCATTCAAAAAGATGACGCTGACGGACGGCATCCTGAAAGTGGAACTTTCGGTCCGCTCGGAGGAAAAAGTCTTTTCGCGGATGAGTCTTGAATATACCATTGCTGTCCGGCGGGGCTCTCATGAACCAGTCGCTTCGACAGGCTCAGCGACCACAGACCTGGTCACCGAACCTGTCGAAGTGCCCGGCCTATTGAAGGAGCTGAAGACCTGCGTCATCATACCCGTCTATAACAATGCCGGCACAATCAAGGACGTGGTACGGAGAACGTTAAGGTTCTGCAAGGACGTGATTGTCGTGGATGACGGCAGCACGGACGGCTCCTCTGGCTTCTTGTCAGAACTCGGCGCTGTGGTTGTCCGCTACGAGGAAAACCGTGGCAAAGGCTACGCCCTGAAGACCGGCTTCAAGGAAGCCAAGGCCCGGGGCTTCGAACGCGCCATCACCATTGACGCTGACGGCCAGCATTTTCCGGAGGATATCCCCGTGTTCGCCGCGCAGGCCAATGAGCGCCCTGACGCCATGCTTGTCGGAAGCCGCGATCTAAGGATGGAGAATATGCCCGGAGGCAACACTTTCGCCAACAAGTTCTCGAATTTCTGGTTCAGACTCCAGACCGGGGTGAATCTCCCTGACACCCAGTCCGGTTTCCGCCTCTATCAACTGAACCGTATCGGAAGGCTCAATTTTTTGACCTACCGCTACGAGGCGGAACTGGAACTCCTTGTGTTCCAATGTTGGAAAGGAGTCCCGATGATTCCGGTCGGAATCAAGGTCTATTATCCGCCGGAGTGGGAGCGTGTCACCCATTTCCGCCCTTTCATGGACTTCTTCCGCATCAGTGTCCTGAACACAGTCCTGTGTGTGTTGGCTCTCTTTTACGGTCTGCCTTCTCGGCTGCTTCGTAAAAAATGAGTATCTTCGCAGGATTATTGTAGAGAAGCGGCGTGACGGACTTTTTCCTTAAGATCTACGACTTCCTAAACGGAAGAAAATGGCTGGCGGCCCTGCTGTCGGTCCTGCTTGCGGGTCTCTGTCTGTTTCTCGCCTCAAGGCTTCACTATGAGGAGGACATCTCCGGATTCCTGCCTGGCGATGAGGAAAGCGCGAAATATTCCGAGGCCTACAACGCCCTTGGCAAAAAGAACAACATCATCCTGATTTTCTCGCCCAAAGACGGCCCGGAGGCAGGAGAGGATGAGATCTCCGGGGCGATTCACGATTTTGAGGACGTGTTCGACGCCGTGGATTCCACCGGCATGGTTCCGCAAAGGCAGATCACCGTTGACAGCGGAATGACGTTCGGGGTTATGGATGATGTTACCTCCGGCTATCCTCTGTACATGACCGAGGCTGACTATCAGCGCATAGACTCACTTCTGAATATTCAAGGCTATGTCTCCGGGCAGCTTGCCGCAGACCGACAGTCACTGCTGTTCCCTGCTGGTGACGCGATGGTCGCCAATGTCCGCACGGATCCTCTGCATCTGTTCACATCTGTGCTTCAGCGGTTGAGAGCCAGCGCCGCCAACTCGAACTACGACATTGCCGACGACTGCATATTCACAAAGGATGGTCATGGACTCGCATTTTTGACCTCCCCTTACGGCACGAGCGAGTCTGGGATGAACTCCAAGGTCGCCGATCTGGTTGATGATGCCATACAAAGACTTGAGACTGAGTATCCTGAGGTCTCCGTGTCCGCCGTGGGCGCGCCACTGATCGCCGTGACCAACGCCACACAGATCAAGAAGGACAGCATATTGGCCATCTCCCTGGCCCTGCTTCTGATCGGTCTTCTGCTGGTGTTTACCTACAAACGCTTCTCGGACATCCTCTGGATAGTGCTTTCAATCACTTTCGGCTGGCTTTTCGCCGTCGGAGGCATCGCCCTGATCCGGGACAGCATGTCGATCATCGTCATCGGAGTCGCCTCCGTGATCATCGGCATAGCGGTTAACTATCCGCTGCATTTTATGGACGGTCTGAAATCGGGTGTGAGTCCCAGGCAGAACCTAAAGGAGATGGTCGAGCCGCTGCTTATCGGCAACATCACCACGATCGCCGCCTTCCTGTGCCTTGTCTGGCTGGATGCCGTGGCGATGCAGGATCTGGGGCTGTTCGGCTCGCTGATGCTGGCCGGAACGATCATATTCGTGCTTGTCTTCCTGCCGGTCTTCACCAAGGCTCGTAAAAATGTCGGCGGCACACTTGAGTTGGGACGGATTCTTCAGGACAAGGCTCCTTCTAACGGTTGGCTTCTTGCCGCCGTGATGGCCGTTACGGTTGTGATGTATCTCCTCAGCGGCCGGACGGAGTTCGATTCCGACATGAGGAACATCAACTACATGACCCAGAGCCAGAAACGTGACCTGGAGATGCTTCAGAGCGGATTGGAGCAGTCCGGCTACAACCAGATCTACGCCATCGCCGAAGGCCGGGATCAGGAGACCGCGCTTGAACTGAACGACAAACTGCTGGCGAGGCTGGACTCTCTGAAAGGCAGTGTGGCCTTTGTCAAAGGGGCCGGCAATTTCGCTCCGTCGGAGAAAACCCAGGCCGAAAGGATATCCAGATGGAATGCTTTCTGGGCTGGAGGCCGCGCGGAAAGGCTTCTGAAAGAATTGGCTGACGAAAGCCGGAGGCAAGGATTCTCGGAGTCGGCGTTCAGCCCGTTCACGGAATTATTGACCACTGAATATTCAGTCTCTCCCGTAGATGATTCTCCTTTGAAGGAGTCATTCGGCGGCACATATATCCTCAATGATGACGGGAAATGTCTGGTTGTCAATCAAGTTTACTTCAAGGACGCTTCCAGAGGCTCCGCCATAAAGGATGCCCTGCGCATGGACGGGACGCTTGTATTCGACACCGGCGACATCAGCAACCGCCTTGTGTCCGTATTGTCCGGGAGTTTTGACTACATCGGGGCAATCTGCAGCCTTGTGGTCTTCATCTTCCTGTGTCTCAGCTTCCGTCGCCTTGAGTTAGGACTTCTGTCCTTCTTCCCGCTGGCGGTCAGCTGGTTCTGGATTCTTGGACTGATGGGTCTTCTGGACATCCGCTTCAACATCGTCAACATCATCCTCGCCACATTCATCTTCGGGCAAGGCGACGACTACACGATCTTCATCACCGAAGGGCTTGTCTATGAATATGCCTACGGGAAGAAACGCCTTGCCACCTACAAGAACAGCGTGTTCCATTCGGCCGTGATAATGTTCATCGGCATCGGAGCCTTGGTTCTGGCCAAGCATCCCGCGATGCGTTCGCTCGGTGAGGTGACCGTGATCGGAATGTTCATCGTTGTGGTGATGGCGTACTACCTGCCTCCGGTGATGTTCAGATGGCTGACGGAGAAGAACGGAGTCAAACGGGACATTCCTTTGACTTTGAAAAGGTTGGCATATTCAATCTACGCTCTTGTCGGCTATGTGCTGCTGATGTTCCTGTTCGCCTACCCTTACACTTTCCTCCATTTCCTTTTCAGAGGCGATTCTGAGGAGAGCAAACTGAAATACCATCAGTTCATCCAAAGGATGTCCCGCTTCCTGTTGAGGCGCGTGCCGGGAGTCCGGTTCACGCAGGCCGGAGAGTGCGATCTCGGCAAGCCTTCCGTGATCATCGCCAACCATCAGTCGCATCTGGATCTGATCTGCCTTATGGCCTTGAATCCCAAGTTGATATTCTTCACGAACGAATGGGTGTGGGAGAATCCTATCTACGGCTATGTAATTCGCAAGGCCGATTATATTCCAGTGAATGACGGGGTTGAGGCTCAACTTTATAAGATCCGCGCTTTGGTCGCTCAAGGATATTCATTGGTCATTTTCCCGGAAGGGACGAGGACAGTTGACGGCAAGATAGGCCGCTTCCACAAGGGGGCGTTCTATGTCGCGGCTGAACTCGGACTTGACATCACTCCTATGTATATTCACGGTGCCTATGACGTGCTTCCGAAGACGGATTTCATGCTCCGCGAGGGGAGTGTTCACGTTGAGGTGGGTTCGAGGATTCCTTGCTCCAAAGACTATCGGATGATGACCAGGGAGTGCCGCCGTCTATTCGTCAGCCGCTATGCTGAACTCCGCCGCGAATTGGAAACTCCTGAATATCTTTCAGTTTACGTCAAGTATAAGTGCCTCTACAAAGGAGCAGATGTGGAATCCCGCTGCCGCAAGGCACTCTCTCGTGTGAAAGATGCCGGATTCTTGTTTGAGACGCCTTCCGGTAATCATTTTGAGATCCATGACTGCGGTCAGGGTGAGTATGCCTTGATATTCGCCTTGATGCACCCGGAGATTCAGGTGGATGCCTACGACAAAAATGAGGATAACGTCATGCTGGCATCGAATATCTCGTGCCTACCCGATAATATCCATTTCCACTTGGAGTCATGAGACGAGCCATTCTGATACTGATGACCGTGCTGATGTTCGGCCTTTCCGCGTATGCGCGCAAGCTGACAGCGTTCCTGCCTGACCCAGACAAGGCCAACGGTGCCGCCGTGATTGTCTGTCCCGGAGGCAGTTACTATTGGCTTTCCAAAAAGACCGAAGGAACGGAAGTGGCGCGGAAACTGGCTGATGCCGGATTCACGGCCTTTGTCCTTCACTACCGCCACGCCGGCACGAGATACTTCCTTTTCGGGAATATTGCAGTCCCTCAGAATCATTATCCCGATGCGTTGGATGACCTTAGAAACGCGGTGCTGGAAGTGCGGCGGAAGGCTTCCGAATATTCCATAGACCCTTCAAAGGTCGGGGTGATGGGCTTTTCGGCCGGCGGCCACCTCGTTCTGAACAGCGGCGAGGAAACGATTGAGGATAAGGGAATATCCTCGCATCCGTCATTCATCGTCTCCGTCTATCCGGTCGTCACGATGACCGATGAGACCATCGTCCACAAACGCTCCCGGACGGCATTGCTAGGTGGACACCGGAAAGATTCTTCCCTTAGGCGTAAGCTCTCTATGGAATTGGACATCCCGTCGGACATGCCGCCGGTGTTCCTGGTGAACTGTCTTGATGACCCTACCGTTGACTACCGCAATTCCGTGGTGATGGACCACGCCCTGACAGCATCCCGAATCCCCCACAAGTATATTCAGTTCCCCTCCGGCGGCCACGGCTTCGGCGTCTCCTCCACCCAGGCCGACTGGTTTCCCCTCTTCCTGGACTGGTTTGATAGTCTTCCGGTTCCGCTCTGCCGATAGGGGCGAGTATTTCGGCATCACAGCGGATGTGTAGATAACGATTGTTGACGGGACGCTGTCAATTGATTGTAACCATCTATACAAGACCGTGGCCTATTCTAATCAGAACTTATATGTCACACTATCAGGGAACAGCAAGCCGGAGGCATTTCTCTTTATCTTGAAACTGACCGCATCACCACCTTTCTTTGGCTTGCCGCTTATGGCATCGACTTTCGGACGGCCCAAAAGCAGGTCAACTGTAATTATGCTTTGTTCCAAGAGAATATCAAATTGGGAGACTATCGGATTTCTAGTATGCTCGATTTTATTGAACATAAACTGCTCTTGACCTTTATCTCCCATACGGGTATCAACCTCTATCCAGAATGTCTCGTGATGCTTTGTCAGAAGGCAATGGTGTAATGTCTGAAGTCTCCATACGGCCACATCCGCTACTTTCTTGAATTGGTCATTTCCCCGAATCTCATCTTCTTCAATTTCCAGAAGATTGTCAGGATAGTTCATGTTCAATCTCAAGTTCTGAGTGTTAGGGGCACTGCATCTTAAAGTATTCCTATATGACTTGATTCCTCCTGACAGATAGCCATATTTATCAACAATCTCAGCTCCGCTTTTCAGATGGCTTATATCCCAGTCTGGAACCTTGCAAAACAGATTCTTGCGGATGCTTGGACGCTGACTTCTAAAACTTTTCAGTTCTATTCCTTTGTAATCGGGAAGTGGGGAATCGTTCATATCAATACCCAATAGGGCTTCAACTTGACGCCCGATTGCAGTGTCTGCATTCAAATCTGTATCAATCCATCGATTCTGATATTCCATCAAAAGGGAGAGCAGTTCTTCCGACACCTGATCTGCACTATCAGAAAGAGTGTGAACCAAGTCCCTGACAGGATTCTCTATAGATGTCTCGCAGCACTTGACAATATCGACCTTTGTGATGTTTATTACATACAGATCATTCGGATTCATTGCTATAATAACGTGGATATCATCTGCTTCTGTTGTTTCTTTCAGCCTGTAAATCCAAAGACGCGGATCCCCGTCTTTGGTCTCCGGACGATAAAAGGAGGTTTGAGTCGCAATGCTTCCGAATGAGGTCAGAATATGTGTTTGAATAGTGACCTTATGCTCCTGTCCTTTAGACTGAAGTTCATAGTCGTGCACATTATTCTCCTTGAAATATGTTCTCATCGGAGTCGTGGCGTCAAGGATGGATTTCTTCAACCCTGTCGCGGTAATCTGTACCTGAGTGAATTTCACATTATGATTCACCAGATATTCCATATTCCGCTTCTCGAACGGAGTAAAAGAGCGCATATGTATCATAGGCCTACCTTATAACTTTTAGAATCGCGTTTCCGATTGCCCTTGCCATAAGCGGAGGAACGGCATTTCCCACAAGGGTGTATTGAGGTATCTCCGACTTTCTTTTGTCTCCTCCGGTCTGTCTTTTCCCCTGAAACACAAAAGAATCATCAAAAGATTGAAGTCTTGCCATTTCACGTACCGTCATCGCTCGGAATCGAGAGTAATGGATAAAATCATCCGGCATTGTCACGACGGTAGGACTTTGTCCTTTAGGATTAAGTACAGTATAGTTACGCTTGTTGGACTCCAGATTTTTCTTCTTTAATTCAATCTTGCACGCATCATCGTAATCTCCGTGCTTTGCGATGATTTCCAGACGCTTTTTGACATCAGTGTTCTGTGAACTTGTTTGGTGATTAAATAATTCCTGCTCAATGTGGAACATAGGATTTCCAAGTTCTTCTGATGTCTTGACATAAAAGGGCTTACACTCAAAAATAAACCGATGTTGCAAGCGCCCAATCCGTGACCACTCAGCAAAGGTGTGACGTTCTGATTCCGTGTCGGTTGGGCCGTCAATGGCTCTGCGGCGAATTAATGGGTCAAGTTCTTTATTCCTCCTAGTTTTGCCATATTCAGTTTTTGTCTCACCGTTGCCGATGAAGTCAAGATCTGAAATAGCTTCATATATAGTTACTTTCTCATCAGGGGCGACTGTAGCCGGGATTTCCGTAATCAGTTTTTGGTCATTGCGGCATCCTATGAACAGAACACGTTCTCTGTTTTGCGGAACACCATAGTCTGATGACAGTACAACTATAGGCTTTTCTATCCTATACAAGCGAATACCGTCAAGTATCTTTTCAAACTCACTCTCAGTACCATCTTTTTGGGCATAAGCTCTTAATGCGTCAAAACTCTCATCAAGTGTCATCGCATACAAGCCAATCATAGACTTGAATGATTCAACCTTTTCACGGAATGCACCGAACTCCTTCACATTATCTATAGATAGAAGAATTTTCCCGATTATGGTATCATCTTCAAGAGACTCGACGAAGTCATTCATCTGATGGACGAAAGCATCGTTGTCAATATTACAGAAAGCCTTCTCTTGTATGATGGCGTTTTGGATTTTACGACGTTCATTATTGCGTTTGAGCAGGTTGAGACCGTGGCGTATAGTGCTGATCTGTGAGTCTGATTTGCTTATCCGGTAGTCAATATTTCTGGTAAGTTCTTTGAACCGTTCTTCGAGAATCAGAAAATACTCCTCAATAAGTGAAATAGTTTTGGAGTCATCTTCTATCTCCAAGCGAACTTTGAGCATAAAGCAGTTTTTCTCAAATGATGTGGCGGTTCGTCCCAACATCTCATTTAGATAGCAATATAATTGGGAAACTTGCTTATGGTCTATGATTGAACGGATTCTTCTCATAATCTCGTCCTTGAATCTGCCTTTGTCCTTTGTCAATATCCCTTTGACATTCTCCATTACAAAATACTTCGGACGAAGTTCCGAAATCACTTTCAGGTAATGCTCAAACAAGTTGTCCCTTTTGTCATATTTACGACGACGGCCGGAAAGGGAGAATGACTGACAACTCGGGCCTCCCGTCACAACATCAATAGATGTTCGGCCTATCGTCTTTTTCAAGTCTGAAAGGAATGTCTCAGACATGATGTCTTCAGTGAGAAATCTGGTTTTAAGGCCAAGTTCCTCGTTATATCTGACGCGATGCGTCAGCTCGCAGTTTTCATTTATGTCGCTCGCCAATATGAAATCATAGTACTTGTCATCAGTGTAGGCCTGCATAAACCCCTCGCTTATGCCGCCGGCGCCCGCAAACAAGTCCAAAAAGGTAACGGCTTTCCTCCCTTCCAGAAATTCTTTCTTCTCTGCCATATGACAATCCTTATAATTCCTTATAATAGAGGCTTAATCCTCTCTGTATGATTACAAAGTTAATAAATATAAACATACAAATAAACATCCGGGTAAAATTTATCTAAAAATATAGGTTCCAGATATATACAAGGCCGATTTTTGCCTACTTGCCATAGGATTATTTCCCCTTAGGACAACTTTCTATACTTCCCGGACTCAATTCTCTCGATATTGCCGGTATCAATCCATTTCTTGATGCGGCGATCGGCGGATGCTCTGGCTGTGATGAATGTTAAGAGGTTCGGTTGGGTTGTGCGTTTGCCGTAGGTGCCGGTGATCTTGGAGAGACAGGCGTAGAGGGTTAAGTCGACACCATTGAAAGAATGCCAGGGCGATGTCAACTGAGGCGGCACATTGGATTTCGCTGGTCAGAAACGTGCGCCGAAAGACCTTCCTGTGTACTATATGGCCTAAGGCTCTCCTTCGGTACAAGAAGCTCTGGATTTTGGTCAACATTTTACAAAACACTTTCAGCCATTTGATGTGTCTATGCCCACAAATGCTGGATCGGGCTGAAAAACTCGATGTCAATGGCAGAAGATTTTCATTAAAATGTGCCTTCCGGATGCTTCTAACCAACTTTGAGATGAAAGCGTTTCGTAAATTCGCAACGACATTGGTGATAGCCCACCTTAACAAGGTTTATACCTTGACGTGAGATAGTGGCGATCATAAGATTTTGATTAACCGCTCTTTTTGCCTAATTTCGCAAGATTAATCGACTTTCAGAAATTATCGAGATGACAGAGGATATTGAATTCCGGTCAGTGGAGGCCATCAAAGACTTTCAGGAGGGAAAAATGCGCGAGGCTCTGGACTATCTGGCGGCCAATTCGCCATATTATCAAAGGATGTTTTCCCGTTTCGGGATAGATGTCTCCGCCATTCGCCATATTGAAGACCTTGTAAAGATTCCGTTCACGGAGAAGAAAGATCTTCAGCTCTACAATGAGGACTTTCTGTGTGTCCCAAGGGACAAGGTGATTGACTACATCACCACTTCAGGCA
Source organism: Bacteroidales bacterium UBA6397 (assembly GCA_002439875.1). GTDB lineage: Bacteria > Bacteroidota > Bacteroidia > Bacteroidales > UBA932 > Cryptobacteroides. Next base: position 34,656 of record DJQB01000018.1, on the reverse strand, counting down.
CACTTGGTGATCCGGTCACGTTCTGCTGCACGGAAAAGGATCTCCAGAGGCTTGCGTACAACGAAAAGAAGTCATTTGAGTGCGCCGGAGTGCACCCGGGCAACGTTGTCCAACTTATGACCACCATAGATAAGCGCTTTATGGCCGGGCTTGCCTATTTCCTTGGCATCAGGGAGTTGGGCGCCGGAATCATCCGTGTGGGCAATGGTGTCCCTGAACTTCAATGGGACACTATCCAGCGCATCAAGCCGGACACGGTCATGTGTGTTCCTTCATTTATTCTTCGCCTTATCCAGTACGCTGAAGATCACGGGATCGATTATCGCAACTCGAGCGTAAAGAGAATCATCGGAATTGGAGAGGGACTTAGAAACCAGGACTTTTCGCTAAACCTGCTGGGCTCGAAGATAAAGGAGAAATGGGACGTGGATCTGTATGCGACATATTCATCAACCGAGATGGGCGCCACTTTCTCCGAGTGCCAGTACGGCATGGGAGGACATGTGCATCCTGAACTGATCATCGTGGAGATCATTGGAGAGGACAATCTTCCGGTTCCTGACGGAGAAGAGGGGGAGATTGTAGTCACTACCCTCGGAGTGGAGGGTATGCCGCTTCTGCGCTTCCGTACCGGAGACATTGCCGCCAAGAAGGTCGAGCAGTGCAAGTGCGGAAGGAACTCCTACCGTCTCACTCCGCTTGTGGGTCGCAAGAACAATATGATCAAGCTCAAAGGCACCACCTTGTACCCGCCGGCCATCAATGATGTGCTGGACAATGTGGACTACATAGCCAACTATGTCATTTACGTCCAGGATTCCGAGGCCGGGACGGATGATGTGCTCGTGAAGGTCGGGTTGGTCCATGATCCGGGAGTGGATGTCGTGAAGGATCTCAAGGACAGGTTCCGCTCAAGGCTTCGCGTGGCCCCTAATGTTGAGGTCTGCCCGAAAGATGATGTCCAGAAAGTCCTCTTTCCTGCAAAAAGCCGTAAACCGGTTAAATTCGTGGATTTAAGAAATAAGAAATGATGATTGACGAAACCATCTTTGACGACATAAGGCCTTATCGTGACGAGGAGATTCCGGCGGCGATGCACCGCATAGCGGACAACGATTTGTTCCCGCTCCTGTCCTCGTTCGCTTTCCCGGACAGGAATGTGGAGGATGTGCGTGGACTTGTGAGGGGCATCGGCACCGTGTATGACTTCCAGAAACAGATAATGTGGTACGTCAACGAGCAGATAGTCAGGCGCAGCATGTCTTCCTACACGGTCTCCGGAATCGGGAATCTGGATCCTGCCGGACACTATCTTTTCGTGTCCAACCACAGGGACATCATGCTTGACGCCTCCGTGCTTCAGAACATCCTTCATGCCCACGGCTTTCAGACATCCGAGATCACTTTCGGCGCCAATCTGATGAGTTCCAGCCTGGTGATCGACATCGGCAAGTCCAACAAGATGTTCAGGGTGGAGAGAGGTGGCAACATGAAGGATTTTTACAAATCCTCCGTCCATCTGTCCGAGTACATCAGGCACACCATCGTGGACAGGGGAGAGTCGGTCTGGATAGCCCAGAGGAACGGCCGCACCAAGGACGGCAACGACGCTACCGACCAGGGAATCATCAAGATGTTCGGAATCAGCAAGCGGGAGGACAAGATCAGGGCCCTTTCAGAGCTGAACATCGTCCCGCTTTCCATCTCCTACGAATGGGAGACCTGCGACTACATGAAGGCTCTTGAACTTTACCAGTCAAGGTCAGAGAAATACGTCAAGAAGCAGGGCGAGGACCTTTCAAGCATCCTTTCCGGCATCACCTCCTTCAAGGGCGACGTGCATCTGACGTTCTGCCCGATGGTCACGGAGCAGGACCTGATGGTCTACGACGCACTTCCCGGCATTGAATATAACCGCGAGGTCGCAAAACTTCTGGACCGCCGGATCCACGCCGGCTACAGGCTGACTCCCAACAACTTCATCGCCCACGACATCCGTTTCGGAAAGCACGAGTTCAAGGGCGGGAAATACACCGAGGAACAGAAAGAGCGGTTCCTGCACCATCTGAAGAAACTGGAGAAATACGATGTCGATGAGCCGGAGGTGCTGATGGACATATTCCTTGGGATATATTCAAATCCTGTCGATAATTGTTTTGAGAGAAGCTATGAATAGGGTAGTGATAACAGGAATGGGCATCTGGTCATGCCTTGGAAAGACTCTGGACGAGGTCCGTGATTCTCTTTACGATGGGAAGTCCGGGATAGTCTTCGATCCGGAAAGGAAGGAGATCGGATTCCGTTCCGCTCTGACGGGCAAGGTGGAAGTCCCTGACCTCAAGAAGGAGCTGAGCCGCTCCCAGAGGGTGTTCATGCCCCAGCAGGCCAAGTTCGCCTATTGCGCCACGAGGGACGCTCTCCGCGACGCCGGAGTGGATGAGGAATATCTCGCCTCGCACGAGGTCGGACTCCTTTACGGCAACGATTCCTCGGCACTTCCCGTGATAGAGTCCGTGGACATCATCCGTGAGAAGAAAGACACTATGATGTGCGGCTCGGGAGCGATCTTCCAGTCGATGAACTCGACAGTGACGATGAACCTCGACTGCATATTCAGGCTCAAGGGAATCAACCTGACCGTGTCGGGGGCTTGCGCCAGCGGTTCACACGCCATCGGACTTGGCTCGCTTCTGATCCAGCACGGTCTTCAGGAGATGGTTGTCTGCGGCGGCGCACAGGAGGTACATCCTTATGCCGTGGCTTCTTTCGACGGCATCTCGGCGTTCTCTGTCAGGGAAAGCGAACCTGAGAAGGCCAGCCGTCCTTTCGACCGTGACCGTGACGGACTTGTACCGAGCGGCGGTGCGGCGACGGTTATCCTTGAAAGCTACGAGTCCGCTGTCCGAAGGGGAGCCAGGATCTACGGCGAGCTGCTTGGCTACGGCTTCTCCGGCAACGGCGACCACATCTCCACTCCGAATGTGGACGGTCCGAGACGCTCTCTTGAAATGGCGGTCAGGCAAGCCGGAATAGACAGGAATATGATCGGCTACATCAACGCCCACGCCACTTCCACACATGTCGGGGACGCCAACGAGGCAAAGGCGATCGCGTCGGTTTTCGGTGACAGAACCGTGCCGGTGACCAGCACCAAGTCCCAGACCGGCCACGAGATGTGGATGGCCGGAGCCAGCGAGGTGATCTACTCGATGCTCATGATGAAGAACGACTTCATCGCCGCGAATCTGAATTTCGAGAATCCCGACGAGGATTCCGCGAGACTCCTGATCCCGGCCGAGAGGATCTCCAGGCGTTTCGATGTGTTCCTCTCCAATTCATTTGGATTCGGGGGCACTAACTCCACATTGATAATCAAGAATATGTAATATGCCGGTCATCAGCGAGACAGTTCGTGTCAAAGTCCGTTTCTCCGAGGTCGATCCGATCCGGATGGTCTGGCACGGGAACTACATCAAGTACCTTGAGGATGCCCGCGAGGCTTTCGGCCATCGTTACGGGATCAGTTATCACGAGATCGGCGAACACGGCTACTACGCCCCGATTTACGACCTTCAGGTACGTTTCCTTCGCACCGCGACAGTCGATGACACCCTGCTCGTGACCATCACTTGGAAACCTGCCGAGGGAGCCAAACTTTGCTTTGACTACGAAATTCGTAACGAGAAAGACAACGGGCTTATTCTCAGGGCTTCTACCGTGCAACTGTTTACTACTGAGGACGGTGGGTTCGACCCTGTCGGTCCGGCTTTCTTCCAAGAGTGGAAAGACAGAATGTTATCTGAAAAATAAAGGTGGAGAAAAGCGTCGTCATCATAGGAAGCGGACTTGGCGGACTGGAATGTGGCTACATTCTGGCCAGGAAAGGTTTACAGGTGACGATTCTGGAGCAGGCCGCCAAACCAGGTGGCTGCCTTCAGTCCTTCAGGCGCGGCGGACGCGTGTTCGACACGGGACTGCATTATGTCGGAGGCCTCGGCGAAGGCCAATCCTTACGTCCTTTCTTTGAATATTTCGGATTGATGGATCTGCCATGGAGGCAAATTGATCCGGATTGCGTTGATGAGGTTGTCATCGGTGATCAATCCTTCCCGCTCGCCTCGGGGCATGACCGTTTTGTGGAACGGCTTGCGGAGCGTTTTCCTGCTGAAAGAAACAATCTTCGGGAATATGCCCGCTTCCTCCGAAAGGTCGGGGACGACATATTCAAAATCTTTGAGGGCGACAGCGTCGAGATGAATGGCCTTCTGGGGCGCGGCGCCTATGAATATCTTCGCTCCACGATAGCGGATCCTCTTCTGCGTCAGGTACTCAGCGGGGCGTTCATGCGGATGGAACTGAGAGAATCCCTGCCATTATATGTCTTCGCCCAGATCAACGATTCATTCATCCAGAGCGCTTGGAAACTGGAAGGAGGAGGCGATCAGATTGTAAGCCGCATGGTGGATTCCATCACCTCTATGGGCGGCAATGTCAGGACCAACGCCAAGGTGACTTCGATCAGAGCCGTGTACGGCAAGGTTTCCGAGGTCGAGGTGAACGGCTCTGAGGCGTTGAAGGCCGACTGGGTGATTTCTGACGCTCATCCGGCTGTGACTGTTGGACTTGTCTCTGACGGCCTCCGAAAGGTTTACAAGGAGAGAATCTCCGCTTTGGACAACACTTTCGGGGTGTTTACCGCGAACATCTGTCTGAAACCAGGGATCCCGGCATGTACCGACGGGAACATATTCATTCATCGTGAAGGCATCGACCTTTGGCATCAGGATCCGTCAGTCACCGAGTCTGTCATGGTTCATTTTTACCCTGGTCCGCATGGCGGTGTGACTCATCTGGATCTGATGAGCCAGATGCCTTTCGTCAATGACGATGAGGTGTACAGTCACCGCATTGCTGATTCAGAAGAGAATATTCCATTGAAGTCTGAAGAATCATACAGGTCGACAAAGCTGAGAAAGTTAAAGGAATGCCTTGATCTGGTCGGAAACAGGCTTCCGTGGCTGGAAGGCTCCATCGAGAGTGTCACCACCAGCACTCCTCTGACATATTCCCGCTTCACCTCTACTCCGCAAGGCTCCGCCTTCGGCATCCGCCATAATTGGGAAACCCCTCTTCGCACCGTCCTGTCTCCCCGCACCCCTCTGAAAAACCTCCTCTTCACCGGCCAAAGCCTCAATCTCCACGGCCTCCTGGGTGTCTCCATGACCTCCGTCCTCACCTGCCGCGAGATCCTCGGCAAGGATTTCACAATCCTTTACTGATCCCCTTATACACCGCCAGCCCCTTTACAGTAAGAAGATACTTCTGACGAGGATGGCGGGGAGAATCAGGGTATTTCATCCTGATCAAACCTTCCGCGATGGCTGGAGTAAGGGAATATTCAAGAAAATTTTTTCTGTCTTTCAATCCAGCCGCTTCCATCATTTCTCTTACGCTTCTTTCCTCTTGTCCAATGACAAGAACCAATCGCCTGACGGTATCAGACAAAGATTCCAATATGGAGCTATTACTTGTGGGGGTGCTTGTGGGGGTACTTGTGGGGGTGCTTGTGGGCGACTCGCCAACGTTTGCATATCCTATCAGCATATAGCGGTTCTTCAACTCGTTCTGCTCTCCCAACATCAAATTACGAAAGAACTTGACAAGGAATGAGGGGTCCGGTTCAATCCCCTTGGATGGGTTGCGAAAGTTTGCGCGGACCAACGCGTTACGGAAGTACCATGAGTTGTCCGCAAACAAATCATTGTTTACATTGAAACCAATAGAACGCAGATATTTGATGACAAAAACAGCGGTTGTACGAGTGTTGCCTTCACGGAACGGATGGTTCTGCCAAAGCAATGTGACAAAATCAACAATATGCTCGATGATTTCATCCGTTGTCAGTCCTCTATAACTGAAATCTTTTTCCTGTTTGATATCATATTCCAAAGCCATCATGATGTCTTCGGCACGTCCATAGACAACGGTATCACCTTGCAGCACCCATTCTTTTTTGCTGATGTCGTAAGGACGAGTTTCACCGGCATGTTTGAATATACCCTCGAACAAGTGCCTGTGAATATTCAGAAACTCCAATGCAGTGAACGAGAATGACTTTTCACTCAATAATTTGGTGATGTTGGCGGCCACTCGGTCCGCTTCTTCCTTCTCTGCATCGCCATTGTCGTGCGTTGTCTTGTTTACATAATAAGACTTTAATTGTTCGCGCACATCATCAATGGTGATGTCTCCTTCTATATGTCTTACAGCCGTCTCTTTCAGATAGTCTGACACTTTCAATCCATCCACGTCCTGCAGACCAATAGCCGTACGCCACACAGAGACCCTCTCTCGCTTATGTGGCTCTGCAACACGTTCGTAGGCTTCGAAATCTGGATTTTTGTTGACCATCTATGAAAGTTTTATATGTATGCAAAGATATAATTTTCATTTGAGAATATAAGAGGGCTTTCTGGCAAATTGCAACCTCATCGTCATTTTATGATTATCATTTTATGACGATGAAGAATTATTGCGTATGTTTGCACTGAAATCAATTTTGAATATCTTATGTCGAAATATGCTTTTGTGACCGGAGGAAGCCGGGGAATCGGCCGGGCGGTCTGTGTGAAACTTGCTCAGATGGGTTTTTGTGTCATTATCAATTATGTCTCGAATGATGCGGCGGCGCAGGAGACTTTGCGTCTGGTTCAGGATGCCGGCGGCAGCGGTGAACTGCTGAAGTTCGATGTCGCTGACACCGAGGCGTCCGTCAAGGCGATAACTGATTGGCAGGAAAGCCATCCCGATGCTTATGTGGAGGTGCTGGTGAATAATGCCGGTGTGCGGAAGGACAACCTTATGCTTTGGCTTGAGCCGGAGGATTGGTTTAAGGTGGTGTCCACGGATCTGAACAGTTTCTACAATGTCACACGTCCGTTTCTCCAGCCAATGGTCTCGCACCGCAACGGGCGCATCATCAACATGGCCTCTCTGTCCGGCCTCAAAGGTCTGCCGGGCCAGACGAACTACTCCGCCGCCAAAGGTGGGCTGATCGCAGCCACAAAGGCTCTGGCCCAGGAACTTGCTCCGAGAAAGATCACGGTCAATGCAGTCGCTCCGGGTTTCGTCGAGACTGATATGGTCGAAGGTCTTGACGAGGCTTCGCTCAAGGCTCAGATCCCGGCCCGTCGTTTCGGCAAGCCGGAGGAGGTCGCCGCCCTTGTCGGTTTCCTCGCATCTCCGGACTCTTCTTACATCACCGGCCAGGTCATCTCCATCAACGGAGGGCTCTACTAACTCTGCTTTGCTGGGCTGATTGAAGATGTTTTTCAGCTTACTTTGTCCCGCAGCCAACGTTCAGCTGTTTTGGCTATCTTATAATCTCCAGGCAGGAACGACTGATATTGTCAATCCATCTTCGTGGATAGTCTCCTCCTGCTCGTATGTGATAATCCGGCAATTGTGGCAACCTGTTGCCCTTGCCGCCTCTGTAAGGCCTTTTATTTCGCGTGAACGGTTCTCGGCTGTCAGTTCCCAACATACTTGAACCAATTCGTGGATGTCCTCTCCTTTTTGGATAAGAAAATCGCATTCGGTCGCATTTTCGTGATAATAGAAGATCTTGTCATCGCTCCCCAATGAACGGTGCAGGAACGCGAATATGATATTCTCCAGTTCTTTTCCCTCGTCTGAACTTTGCGTGTAAAGCACCCCTCGTCTCAGCCCATTGTCCGCTATGTAGTACTTTGACGGCAATGTGGTCTCTTTAAGTACAGATCTTGTGTAGCACGGAACCTTGTATAGAAGGTAAATGTTGCAGGCGAAGTCCAACCAATTGTAGAGTGAGTCCTTACCTACTTTCATCCCTGCGGATTTCAGTTCATTGTAGATGTTGTTCACGCTCGTTGGCTTTGTCAGATTTTCGAATACCCTCTTCAGAAAATACCTCACTACTGATGGGGATGTCCTTATCTCATAGTGTTCGATCAAATCTCTGAACAACATTGTGTTGAAGTAGGATTGAAGAATCTTTGTCCTTTCACTTTCCGTTTCCGTAAGGACGGCTTTCGGGTATCCCCCCTCATCGCAATAATGCTTGAATGCTGATTTTGTGATTGCCGCGCCATCTTCTGTGTAAGGATTTGGAGAAAGACCACGGAAGTTGAGATATTCTTTGAAGTCAAGTGGGTATTCAACGTACTCGTCCGGCCACCCGCGTAAGGCGGAAGCCATCTCTTCAGACAACATTTCTGCCGTACTTCCGGTGACGAATATATGTTTGCAGTAGTTTTTATAGGTTCTAAGTACGAATAACTCCCATCCTTTTATCAGCTGTATCTCATCAAAAAACATGTACACATCTTTCAGTGGCTTTTCCGGGTGCATATCTCGATATGCTTGAAGTATGTCATCAAAGTCAGAAGCCTGCATTGAGGAGAACCGTTCGTCATCGAATTCCACATACAGGATATTCTCTTTTGGAATGCCGGATGATAACAGTTTGTTTATTGTAAGTCGCAGTAAAGATGATTTCCCACATCTACGTATTCCTGTTACGGTGACTATATCCTCTCCGGAAACAGGAAGTGACAGATTTCTTGCTACCAAACCATTGAAAGGTAATTCTTCTTGATGCGAGGCGATGATTGACTGAAAGGTTCTGCGAAGTTCCATATTCATTATTTTTTGCAAATATAAGACTTTCCTTTTTGTAAGGAAAATTTAGGTATATATTTTCCTTGCGAAAAGGAAGGATACCCCCCCCTGGTCACTAATCTTGTGGTTGCTGAGATTGTCAAAGCATCGAAGTGATCATGCTGACCGAGCAAACGGGATGGAGTGAACAGACAAAAAAACCACCGCGACAATGTTACATTTTCCCGGTCTTTTCGTTTATATTTAGTGAAAAGTTCAAACGATGATCGTGGACTTTCTCACAGAAGCGTTTCTGGTCCTAAGGGGTCGATGGAAGACAGAGGACACCCTTTAGGATGCCTTCTGTAGGCTCTGGGGAAGGAAATACAAGATCGGAAGCGTGAAATTGATATGAAAAAGATAATAGTATTCGCATTAATGTTGCTCGTATGTGCGTCAATGGCTTCCGCACAGATTCGTCCACGTGTCAACGTGGATGGTAATAATCTGAATTATCTGTCGGATTCTCTGGTTGTTGTTTATTCGCCTGATTCGGTCAAACTATGCGGTTCGAGCAAGAGTAATCCGCAGGCTGAAGAAAGAGCCTGTGGACTGGAACAAGATGCTGAATCCTGGCAATTTCGGTTTTGCGTTGATTTCAACTGATTCGGACGTTATGAATTTCAAGACCCAACGATCCTATGAGATATTCTTGGATCTCAGCTCCAACGATTTTCGCTCCGATTCGGGCCGCCATCTATTCTCTTATGGTGTCGGTCTCAGCTGGAAGAACTTCTCTATGACCAAGGGAATGATGTATAAAGATGATGAGGGAATCATTCACCCTAATGTTGAATGGCCGGAACACTCAGATCCCAAAGTCTCAAAACCCAAGGTGTTCAGCGTCACGTTCCCAATCACGTATAGTTGCAATGTCGCCTCTGGTTTCGGATTTACAATCGGCCCTGTCGTGAACCTTAACGCATACAGTTCGATTGTCAACAAGTACAGACTGAACGATGAGAAGCAGAAGGACAAGTACAAGAGGGCGCACTGCAACCTCGCCACTGTCGATTTGATGTTCCAGCTCAATTTCAAGGATGTTGGAGTCTACGCGAAATATTCCCCGATGAACATCATGGACACAGATTACACTGGCCTGAATTCAAGCATTGGGCAATCGGCTTGACGCTCAGTCTATAGTGTTATTCAGAGTTTCTCTATCTGGTTCATCAGGCGGATGAGCGCCCGTCCCATGGCATAGGCCAGATTGACTGGAACCGCATTACCTATCTGCTTGTATTTGGATGACAAGTTCCCGGAGAAGTTCCATTCGTCCGGGAATGTCTGGATTCTGGCATATTCACGGACGGACAATGGGCGGGTCTCTGTTGGGTGGCAGCGTTCAGTCTGTTTTTGTGCAGGTGCGCACGTCAAGGTAAGGCTTGGTTCGTCCAAAGACAACCGCCGGGCCATTCCTGTCTTGCCGCCTCCGAGGTTGTAACTGCCTTTCATATATTCTTTGGCCACAGCCTCCGGCAAGTCCCGCCAGTCCCCGCCCATCGGCACCAAATCCATCACCTTTCTTTTCTTCTCCGGGTACTGCTGGCATTCGCTTTCCGGTACGTCCACTGGATAAAGATCTCCTGCGTAGAAGGCGTCACGCAAGGTCATGACGCGGCTGTACGGAGCCGGCCACACGAAAGAGACCCTGTCAGCCAAGTCATTCCTGACCGCGACCAGAAACAGTCTTTCCCTTTTTTGAGGAACCTTGTACATGACCGCTTTCAGGACGCGAGGAGGGATCAATGAGTACCCCAACTCCTTTATGATGTTGGTGATTGTCTCCAAAGTGCGTCCTCCGTCATGCTCATGTAGTCCCTTGACATTCTCGCACAGAAAAACTTTCGGCTGAATCTCTTTGACCGCTCTCGCAAGCTCAAAGAACAGGGTGCCTCTGGTTTCCTCAAATCCAAGGCGTTTCCCTGCGTAGGAGAACGCCTGGCAAGGAAAGCCTCCCGACAAAAAGTCCACCTTGCCTTTCAGGCCAGTGAAATCCAAGGTGTGGATATCCTCCTCGACCACGTTCCAGTCGGGACGGTTCATTCTCAATGTCTCGCAGGCGTTATGGTCAAACTCGTTCAAAAGAACGTGTTTGAACCCTGCCAGCTCCATGCCCAAGGCCAATCCTCCCGCCCCGGCGAAAAGCTCAACGGAAGAGTATTGTCTGGATGGCTTGGTCTGCATCTCCTCGTCCCATTTGCCGGACAGCATCTGGGAAATTTCGGGGACATTTCTCAAATCATTCATCAAAAAACAAGGACCGTCACCATCGTCCTCCAAGACATATTTTCCGGAATCCACCCAATAGCGTACGGTCGATCGGGACACCCCCATGACATCCGCAAAATTGTTCGGGGATATTCTTGTGTCAGAACAACTCATTTCTATCCGGGGTATTGGCAGAGAGAATCAAATCCCTCATAGGTAGAGAACGCAAGCAGGTACAGGCTCTTCAACACATCCGGGTTGAAACTCATCAGTTCCTCGTAGACAGAATTTTGCCAGAGTAATTCCTTATTGTCTGAAACAACATCCTCAATAATGTCGGGCAGAGCTTCGCAAAGCCGGAAGAACGCAGTCCTGTCACCGAACACCAGTTCGTAGAACTTGTCCATAGACATCCGTCGAATCCTGTTATGCTGGAACGGCCGGCCATCAATGGATACCTTCCACGGTTCATCCTTTGACTTGGTGGAAATGACTTCGACAAGCCAGCAGGTGGCCTGATCATCCTCCAACAGTTTGTTCTGCATCTTCATGTAAGTTTTCTGTGAAGATGCGGAGTTCATTGTGTTGTGCTTGTTTTTCATTTCCACGAAGATGTGCCTTTCGTGGTTCTCCACATCAAAACCTGCCGACGGAACAATCCATCCGTTCCCCGCGTAGTTGAAAAGCTGCTGGTGGAAATAGCCGATGCGGTTCGTGTTTGACTTGTCAATCTGACGGGAGCACTCCTCCGAGATGACCTGTTCCATAGACTTTCTGTAAACCTTTGCGTCAAAGGTCAATTTTATCGGATCGACGATGTTCTCGTTGAACTCGCTCAGGTTTATGCTGCGCCGATAAAGGCGGACTGTGTCCTGCACGTGTCCGTAGATGTCCTTGTCGGAGATGAATCCCAGATTATACGCTCTCATACATATAGATGCCTTGTGTGTAAGAAAAAGGAGTTCTCTTATCGTTCGATGGTCGCCTCGCGGTCCGGGCCCAGGGAGATTATGCTGATCGGCACTCCGAGATAATCTTCCATAAACTTGATGTAGTTCTTGAATTCCTGTGGAAGTTCGCTATCCTTGCGGATTCCGGTGAGGTCTTTCCTCCAGCCCGGGAACTCGGTGTAAACCGGCTCGATCTCAGCGGCGATGTCGAACGGAACCTGGTCGGTCTCCTTGCCGTCCACCTTGTAGGAAGTGCAGACCTTGATCGTCTCGAAATCGTCCAGACAGTCGGATTTCATCATGATTAGGTCGGTCACGCCGTCGATCATCACGGTGTACTTCAGCGCCACGAGGTCCAGCCACCCGCAGCGGCGGGGACGGCCTGTGACGGCTCCGAACTCGTGTCCTACCTGGCGGAGCCTCTCTCCGGTCTCGTCGAACAACTCTGTCGGGAACGGGCCGCTGCCCACACGGGTGCAGTAGGCCTTGAATATTCCGTAGACGTGTCCGATCTTTGACGGGGCGACTCCAAGTCCGGTGCAGACCCCACCGACTGTGGTGGAGGATGATGTCACGAATGGATAGGAACCGTAGTCGATGTCAAGCATTGAACCCTGCGCTCCTTCCGCAAGCATAGGCTTGTCTTCCAGCCATTTGTTCACGAAGTACTCGCAGTCTATGAGTTTGAATCCCTTGAGGAACCCGATGGCGCTCATCCACTCTGCCTCGTCCTTGGCAGGGTCGCACTCGAAGTGCAGGTCTGAGAGTAACTGAATATGCCTGGCCTTGAGTTTCTCGAATCTCTCTTTGAAATCCGGGGCGAGGATGTCGCCGACCCTCAGCCCGTGCCTGCTGATCTTGTCGGTGTAGGTTGGTCCGATGCCTTTGAGGGTGGATCCGATCTTGCCCTTACCCGCTGCGGCCTCGTAGGCGGCGTCAAGAAGCCTGTGGGTAGGAAGGATGAGGTTGGCCTTCTTGGAGATGAACAGTTTCTCTTTCGGGTTGATGTTCATTTTCTCCACGTTCGCGCATTCCTCCCGCAGAGTGATCGGGTCCAGAACGACACCGCTTCCGATGATGTTGGTGGAGCCTTCACGGAATATTCCCGAAGGGATGCTGCGCACCACGAAGTTCTTGCCGTCGAAATGCAGGGAGTGTCCCGCGTTAGGCCCACCCTGGAATCTTGCCACGGCCGGATAGCGGCCTGCAAGCACATCCACAATCTTACCTTTCCCTTCGTCTCCCCACTGGAGGCCAAGGACTACGTCAAGTTTTGAACTCATATCTGATATTATTCGTTTGTATATTCTTGAAAATTAGAACGGAAGGTCATCTTGTGGCATATCCGCCGCGGCGACCTCGATCGGATTCACCGGAGTCTGCTGTTGTGTCTGCTGCTGTGTCTGCTGCTGGACCGACGGCTGCTGATAAGTCGGCTGCTGAGCGATGTTCCCGACCTGTCCCTGAGTTGAGCCTCCGACCGGTCCCTGAGCCTGTCGAAGGGCCGGCTGCCCGTACCCCTGACCCTGCTGTTGGTAGCCACCTTGCTGCCCCTGTGGTTGGTATCCTCCCTGAGCCTGTCCGCCGTCCTGCGCCCCAGGATTGTCCGATTTCCTGCCCAGAAGCTGCAGATTGTCCACCGTGACCTCCGTGGTATACCTCTTGTTGCCCGTCTGGTCTGTCCACGACCGAGTCCTCAGCTTGCCCTCAATGTAAACCTGAGTGCCTTTGCGGATGTATTTCTCCGCCACATCAGCCGAATTCCTCCAGGCCACGATGTTGTGCCATTCCGTGTTCTCTCGAAGTTCTCCATTGCGGTCACGATAACGTTCAGTAGTCGCGAGGGTGAACGTCGCCACCTTAGTGTTTCCTGAATTAGGGTTGTTGTTTCCGTCAAGGTAACGTACTTCCGGGTCTTTTCCAACGTTACCGATCAGCATTACTTTGTTCAGTGACATGATCTTAAGTCGTTTAGTTATGTTAAAATACGCCTTGGCTGAACCGCCTCGCGGCAAACGTCCATGATTCCACGCATCATCTCGCGCGGAACCGTTGCCGCGATGGCCGGCCCAAACCATTGCAATTTAGTCAAAAAATTCCGTATTCCCATAAAAAGGAAGAGGTGAGGCAGAGGACGAGGCAGAGGACGAGGCAGAGGACGATAATGATTTGCAGAATGCCCTGCGGTTTGCTAACTTCGCACCTGTCAAAAGTAACAATTATATTGCATCTCAAACGAATTTAAGAATATGGCGAAATATGGTCTCATAGGCGATCCGATCAAAGGGTCGGGCAGTCCGGCGCTGTTCGAGGCGGCGTATAAAGGAGAGAAAGACGGTGAATATTCATACGACCTGATTGAGGGCGCTGATTTTGAGGCTTCCTTCCAAAGGTTTCTTGATGAATATGCCGCCGTCAATGTCACCGCTCCATTTAAGGAACTTGCATATTCAAAAGTTTTGGAATTGGCCCGTAAAGGCGTAGGAGCGGTTTCGGGGCCAGCGGCCCGCATCGGGGCGACAAACCTTCTGGTGAAAGGCTCCAATGGCATAGAGGCGTACAATTCGGACTTCACAGGCGTCGTAACGGCTGTCGTGGAGGCATATTTCCCGGGCATAGTGGAGGAATTCATCGGCAACTTCGGAGACAGGTTTTTCGTGAAGATGCACCAGTTTTTTCTGATGACGCTGAGCCGCACGTTTAACCGTCAGCCTCAGGCCCTTGTGGTCGGTTGCGGGGGAGCGGGAAGGGCCGCCGCCGTGGCCGCCGCCGAGCTTGGATTCGCCACCATTCTGATGAACCGGACCCTTGAAAAGGCGCAAGCGATAGCGGGAGCTATGTCTGAATATGGTTTCCTGCCGGATCCTATCTCTGATTTCAAGGAGGCTGTCAAGGAGTGCGATCTTGTGATCTACACCCTGCCGATGGCCTTGCCGGAGATCGCTGAGTTTTCCGCCGATGATTTCGCCGGAGAGGATTCCGGCCAGAGAAAGGTCATCCTTGAGGCGAACTACAAGACCCCGTCTTTTGACCAGGAGGCAAGAATGAAACTCACCTCCGCCGACTGTACCTACATCTCCGGTCGCCGTTGGCTTCTGTACCAAGCACTAACCGGTTACTCCATCATGACCGGCCTCCAGCCCGACCTCAAGGCCATGTCCGAGGTCGTTTTCTAGAGCATAGAGGCTGCGGCCCGGAACATATAGGTCGTTGATCACACTGTCGCTTAGTCTCCGGTCGCCGAGCTTGTCGAAGCGACAGTGCGGTGTCAATAATGTGCAAAGATTGGATTTTTCTTTTTTTTTGCGTGCGTCCAAATGGCATTTTCACTCACCGACTATCTCTTGACAGATTCACTGTGTGTCAGACTGTCCTTTCCGCGCACCGGTGGGTGGAAAGGACTATTATGTGAACAGAGAAAATATGGCTGGATTAGTGACTTTCGGGATTTACTGCAAATTTACAATAAATCCCGAAAAGGTCATAGACCTGTTGAAATTATACTGTTCAGAGGTGGAATTATCCTACTGCCTTTGGCGGAGGGCTTCGAAGAGTAGGATGGCGGCGGAGACGGAGACGTTTAGGGAGTCGAGAGCACCGGGCATCGGGATGCGTATGTGGGCGTCAGCGGCCTTGTGTAATATGCAACATGCGGATGGCTGTATAAGGCATGGAGGGATGCCGGAACGGGATGGGGTGCCTATGCATGGGTGAAAACAGCTATATACATCCCTACTCTAGCGCACAGTTGGGGGGCAAGGTAAAAAATCGACGGTCAGACAATAAAAACTATTGCAAAATCCAAATGGGGGGGGTATATTTGTAAAATTATTTAAAGCATTAATTTACAAATGAAAATCAATTCTCTTAAACCTTACTCGCCTCCCGTCGTGGAAGTCCTGAACGTGGAACTGGGACAAAGCGTGCTCATCAGCAACAGTATGAACACTGAAAGTCTGGAAGAAGAAACATACAATTGGTAATCTGCAGGAAATCATGAAGGCAATCACAAAAGCGACAATGGCACTCGCGGCCCTGCTCGGACTTGCAGGCTGTGCCAAAGAAAACCTATGCTCTCCAGAGAAGACCCCGTCCGGCAACACCATTGTGACATTGACAGCCGATCAGGAGAACACCGGCACCAAGGCCGAAATCAGTTCGAAAAACAGCAAACTCATCAACTGGACCAAGGATGACGCAATCACGGTGATAGACGGTGAAGGAAAGAATGTCAAGTTTACTCTGACAAATGGCGTCGGCACCACAACGGGCAAGTTCGAGAGCGAAGGAGCCAGCCAGGCGACGAGCTACACGGCTCTCTACCCTTATCAGGAGGACGTGACCTTTCACAAGGCCTTTAATATTATAACCCTGAAAGGAGTGGTTCTGAAAAGTGAACAGACGGCAGTGTCCGGCTCATTCGACCCGGAGGCGGCCTTGATGATGGGTACCACCGGGGAGGGAAGCACAAATCTGAGTTTCAAGAATATAGTGGGCTTTGTGAAGTTGACCCCTACTGTCTCATGTAAGAAGATCACCCTCACGGGCACGAGTTCAGCCGCGCTTGCAGGAACAGCAAATATCGCCATGAACAACGAAGGTTTGCCAGTAGTGGCCAAGGTCACAGAGAAACCTTCAAGCAGCGTCTCCATATCTGGTGACATCAAGGCCGGCAAGACTTACTACATCGCCATTTTCCCGGCAGAAATGGAAAGTTTCAGCCTGACCTTTACTGCCTCTGACGGACAGAACACCTGCAAAAGCTCGAATAAGCCTCTGACAATCAAGCGCAATCGTGTAACCAGCCTCGGCGAGGTGAAGGGAGGAGAATATCCTTACATCACATTCACTGCGGAATCCTCACAGAAATTCAAAATCTCGCAAGACTTCTTTTATCTCTACTATTCTGTCGGAGATTCCGATTGGCAAAGTGTTAAGGCTAACACTGAAGTGGAATTCGGTGGCTCAAAGGGAAACTTGAGGCTTCGTGGGGGAAATAATAAGAATAAGAATACAAGTGGAACTTGTTACAGCAACATAACCACTACAATCAGTTTTACTGAAAACAATGTGCCGGTAAGTTGCAAAGGTGACATCCGCACTCTCATTGACTGGGAAAATTATGCGACGGTTGAAACCAAAGACGCTAAGTTTTCAAAGTTGTTCTACGGATGTTCAGTCTTGACTTCAGCTCCGGATCTCCCGTCGAAGAATTTGTCATCCAAATGCTATGATAGTATGTTCTACGGCTGTACCGGCCTGACAACTGCTCCCGCACTTCCTGCCACAGAATTTGCAGATGGCTGCTATGCGCGGATGTTCTACGGCTGTACCAGCTTGAAATCTGCCCCTGCACTTCCAGCGACAGAACTTGCAGAGAACTGCTATCAATCCATGTTTTACGGCTGTAAATCATTGCAGAAAGCCTCTGATTTGCCTGCTGAAAAGGTTCCATACCAAGCATATAATAAAATGTTCCACGGCTGCACTTCACTTGAAGCAATGCCGACGATTTCAGCCAAAACTGTCTATGCATACGGAATGCAAGAAATGTTTTATGGGTGCCACAATCTGTCAAAGGTGACAGACCTTTGCATCGAAACTTTTAAAACTAATAATAATGGCGTTGGTTATAACTGCGATGGAATGTTCTCTTACTGCAAAAAACTTACTGCCGCACCAAAACTTCCGGCAACAACGCTCGCTGATTATTGTTATCAGGCAATGTTTAACGGATGCGAGAATTTATCTTCTGCTCCGGAACTCAAAGCTGTTGTGGTTCATGAGGGCAGTTATCAGCGGATGTTTGATAGCTGTACCGCTCTGAAAAAAGCGCCGGCGCTGCCGGCAACAGAAGTGAGGAAATCCGGCTACCAGCAGATGTTTTCGGGTTGTAAAAATATGGAAAACGGCCCGGAAACGCTTCCTGCGACAGAACTTAAAGAGAATTGCTATTATAGAATGTTCATTAATTGCAGCTCTCTAACTAAAGCGCCAAAGTTGATGGCCCAAAAAATGGCCAAGGGGTGTTGCGCCGGGATGTTCATGAGTTGCAAAAAAATAGATGAAGTTACTCTATATTTCCAAGACTTTGACACAAATTATAGCCCTTTCACCGATTGGCTGACTGGAACAGCGAAAAACGGCACAGGCAAACTGCATATAAGAAGCGGATTACTTGACGCTACTAAAACGGCGCTCTGCCTTCCAGAAAATTGGACTTTCGAGGAAGACGTTACGGACTGACGCATAATATTCCATAAACATAATGCGAGGATGACATCCAGCCATCCTCGCATTACTTTTATGTTCCCGGCAAGGATTCTCCGCCTGTCAGTGCGTCCAAGGTGCATGTCCACTCACCAGAAACCTTTTAACGATCGGTCGTGCGTCCAAATGACATTCCCGCTCACCGGCAATCTCTTGACATCTCCACCGTGCGTCAGGCTGATCTTTCCGCGCGCCGGTGCGTGTGTTTGATTATTATGCGCACAGAGAAAATTTGGTTGGACAAGCGGCATTCGGGATTTACTGCAATTCTGCAGTAAATCCCGGACACGCTGTATTTATCGCTCACTAGGAGGAAATAAAGCCAGAATATTCTGTTCTGAAGTGGATGCCTTCACTGCCTTTGGCGGAGGGCTTCGAAGAGGAGGATGGCGGCGGAGACGGAGACGTTGAGGGAGTCGAGGTCGCCGAGCATCGGGATGCGGATGTGGGCGTCGGCGGCCTTGCGCCAGATGTCGGTCAGGCCTGTGGACTCGGTGCCCATCACGATGGCGGTAGGCTTCCTCATGTCAGTGTCGTAGTACAGGGAAGAGTCCTGGAGCTGAGCGGTGAGTATCTGAATATGTTTGTCTTTGAGCCAGGCGATGGTCTGCTCGGAGGAGGCGACGGCCACCTGTCTGGAAAACACGGCCCCGATGCTGGCCCGGATCAGATTCGGGTTGTAGAGGTCGGTCAGAGGGTCGCAGATGATGACGGCGTCCGCTCCGGCGGCATCCGCGCTTCTGAGGACGGCTCCGAGGTTGCCGGGCTTCTCCACGCTCTCAAGCACAATGACAAGCGGATTCTTGCTGAGCCTCAGGCTGTCCAAAGTCCTGTCACGGAATTCCACCTCGGCGATGACACCCTCCGTGCCGCCCCTGTAGGCTATCTTGCCGTAGAGTTCGTACGGAACCTGGACGACACCGACTTTCGGGTTCAGCCTTTCCGCCTTGCCAAGAATGTCGTTCAGTTCCTCCTCTGTCAGCAACTCTCCGCAGATGAACAGAGTCTTCGGAACGAATCCGGCGTCAAGACAGTGGCCGAGTTCCCTGCGGCCTTCGACCACAAACAACCTTTCCGACCGCCTCAGTTTCGACTTCTCCTGAAGCGCCAGCAACTCCTTGATCTTCTGGTTCTGCGCTGATGTTATGTTCTCGATTCTCATTCTTGGGATCTCTTAATCAATGTCAGTAGGTTGCCAGGGCCGTTTTGATACTCTTTGCGACCTCGTAAGCTAAATTTACTGGGACAGCGTTTCCTATCATCTTATACCCGTAGTTGAGGTCTTCATACAGAAAAATGAAATCATCAGGAAAACTCTGAACTCTGGCGGCTTCCCGAACAGTCAGCCGTCTATACAGGTGTTCTTTCCCTTTGACAAATGCATGATGATTAGCATCAATCTTTACCATTTTGGGCGCTTGTGGATGCAATTGGCTTTGCCTTCCACTGGCTTGCACCGTGAAGCCAGGTTCATCCCAACCTCGCACTCTGTTTCTTGACATAAAAATAGGAGAAAAGCCGCCGACATAATATTCATGATTAGGGACAATGCAACTGTCGCCGTTAGTATGGTTCTTTTCTTTTGCCGGAATGGCAGAATCTTTTAGATCCCATATCGCATCTCGAAGAACAGGTCTCTCCGTCAGTGGTTCTGGATACCTGAAATTCTTGATATGTAAATCTTTGCGGAAACCTATAAAGAAAATCCTATACCTATCTTCCGGAACTCCAAAATCATTAGCGTTAAGCATTTTAAGGTTAACATCGTAACCTGCCTCACCAAATAGGCGTATGAACCCGTTCACCGCCATTTTGTGCCTTGGTGCAAGCATTCCGGAAACATTCTCCGCTACAAAGAAAAGAGGATTAACATCTTTTAGGATTCGGATGTATTCGTAAAACAGTTGACCTCGAGCATCATTAATTCCTCTTAAAGTTCCCCCTTCGCTCCATGACTGGCAAGGTGGTCCCCCTATAATTCCGTGTATATCACTAATTTCTCCTTTAATATCTCTTGAGAATTCATTAGAATCGATGATCCTGATGTCTCCTTCTATTAATCTCACGTTGGGGAAATTAGCCATGTATGTGGGGCATATTTTCGTATCGAATTCATTGGCTACGACCGTTTTGAATCCGGCATTATGAAAGCCTCTGTCTAGACCCCCCGCCCCACTGAATAGACTTATAAGATTCATACTCAATTGAATAAATATTGTGAGAACAGTATAGGAGGATTTCCTAGAAGTTTAATGTCGAACTTTAGTGATGACTCAACTTTTTTACTTGCATTGTGAATTCGAAAAGATATCTCCCATCCTCCATCCAAAATCATGTGCATCGTATTTTCAGAACCCTTTTTGAAGTCAAATTCTATAATCCGTTCGGGAAGATTGAGTCTTGGGGTCGTGTACTGAGCCTTAATGCCGTTTGCTGGTTTGTTGAGTTCTCCATTAATGTTAAATGCTTTAACAATCACTAGATTGTGAGCGTCATCCTTGATTATTTTATAAAATGGTTCGCTCCCTATCAGATATTGAATCAATTTCTGTGGAATGGAAGCATTGGACTCATTAATCCTTATGAGTTCAGATTTGAATGCCTTTAATAAAGGCAAGTACACCTTTTCGACTTTATCCCTGCCTAGATCCTCCCATGATAGTCCAGCTAAAGTTGCTTCTTTAATAAATATGAATATCGGTTCGATTTCATTCCAATACTTTTCGGAACACTTAACGCCAACCCATGATTCGCCGAAGTCCAAAATTCCACTCAACCTTGAATGTTTGACAGCATCGTTATTATTTTTTGCCGAGAATCCGACTTCCCAATATGGCTTGAACCTGCGGAATAGAACATCTCTGACATCCCCATTCTCTCCATCCGCATCAGTGTTTAAGGAGATGTAAAGGATGTCTGACTCCCCATTGTTCCGAAGAAATCCTGGCTCAATGTGGAGCATTGTGTCTATGGTCTGAAAGGCAGCTGTGTCAAAACCGCTCCGTTCTTGCTCAGAAAGGCTCAGGTAACACTGCTTTGCGTAGCGGAACGTTTCTCCATCTGAGACGCAGTTAATGCCTTTCGCTGACAGAGTTGTGTCATATTGTCTTATTAAGGCATATTCAAATGCTTTCCCGTTTACAGTCTGTTTTGCTTTACCTGTCATAAGTTACATCTAAATATGATCTTCTCACTTACAAAACTTCCTATGGTTGAGCGATATTATGGGTAAAAGGAATATTCTAAATATGGATATTCCATTTTATTCCTCTGTCGCCTCCGCGCCCTTGTCGCTCTTCACGATCTTCTCCGGACGCATCTGAGGGAAGAATAGCACATCCTGGATGGTTGTCTGGCCGGTCATGAACATGGTCAGACGGTCGATGCCCATTCCGAGACCGGAGGTAGGCGGCATTCCATATTCAAGGGCGCGGACGAAGTCATAGTCGATGAACATCGCCTCGTCGTCACCGTGGCTCTTGAGGGCGGCCTGCTCCTCGAACCTCTCCAGCTGGTCGATAGGGTCGTTGAGCTCTGAATATGCGTTCGCAAGCTCCTTGCCGCAGACGAACAACTCGAACCTCTCCGTTAGGGTCGGATCCTCACGATGCCTCTTTGTCAGCGGAGACATCTCGACCGGGTAGTCGATGATGAACGTTGGCTCGACGAGATGCTTCTCACAATATTCTCCGAATATGGCGTCGATCAGCTTGCCGACACCCATCGAAGGCTCGAACTCGACATTCAGCTTCTTGCAGGTCTCGCGCAGCTCGTCGACTCCCATGCCCTTCACGTCCACACCGGCATATTCCTTAATGGCCTCAAGAATAGGCAGCCTGCGGTAGCCGGCCTTGAAATCGATCTCCTTGTCACCTATCTTCACGACTGTGGTGCCGTGCAGCTTGAGGGCGATCTTTTCGAGCATCTTCTCCACGAAGTCCATCATCCAGATGTAGTCCTTGTAGGCCACGTAGATCTCCATGCAGGTGAACTCAGGGTTGTGGGTCTTGTCCATACCCTCGTTGCGGAAGTCCTTGGCGAACTCGTAGACACCGTTGTAGCCGCCCACAATCAATCTCTTGAGATAGAGCTCGTTGGCGATTCTGAGGTAAAGGTCGATGTCCAGGGCGTTGTGGTGGGTGATGAACGGACGGGCGGTAGCTCCTCCAGGAATAGGCTGGAGGATCGGGGTCTCGACCTCAAGACAGCCGGCAGCGTTGAAGTATTCCCTCATCGTGGCGATGATCTGCGCCCTCTTGACGAAAACGTCCCTGACTTGAGGGTTCACGATGAGGTCAACGTACCTCTGGCGGTAGCGGAGCTCAGGATCTGTGAACGCGTCATAGACAACGCCGTCAACCTCCTTGACAATAGGGAGAACCCTAAGGGACTTGCTCAGGACTGTCAGTTCCTTGGCGTGGACGCTGAGCTGGCCGGTCTGGGTGATGAAGGCGAATCCCTTGATCCCGATGATGTCGCCGATGTCAAGCAGCTTCTTCCAGACTGTGTTGTACATCGTCTTGTCCTCGCCAGGGCAGATCTCGTCCCTCTTGACGTAGATCTGGATCCTGCCTGTTGAGTCCTGGATTTCGCCGAACGAGGCCGCGCCCATGATTCTGCGGGACATCAGACGGCCCGCTATGCAGACTTCCTGGAAGTTGCCCTTCTGAGGGTCGAAACCTGCCTCGATCTCCTTGGCGGTCGCGTTGACCGGATAAAGAGGCGCCGGATAAGGGTTTATGCCCAATTCCTTTAACTTTGCGAGAGACTCTCGTCTGATTCTCTCCTGCTCGCTGAGTTCGATGTTTGCCATATCGTTAATTTTTAATATTCAAAACAATAAGACCGATCCTACGGCCCGAATATGCAAAAATACTACTTTTAATTCACATTCTGAAATTAAATCCGTACCTTTGTCTATTATGGGAAAAGAGCGCAAATGGATTTTGAAGGAGCCGGCTGATCCGGAGAAGGTGGGAAGACTTTCCGCCGAACTGGGTATTGACCGGGTTCTCGCTGACCTTCTTGTCAAGAGGGGGGTCGAGACTTTCGAGCAGGCGCGCTCGTTTTTCCGTCCGAGCCTGAATGACCTTCACGATCCGTTCCTGATGAAGGACATGGACGTGGCCGTGGAAAGGGTCCGCAAGGCGATCACGAGAGAGGAGAAGATTCTGGTCTATGGGGACTATGATGTGGACGGCACGACCGCTGTCTCGTTGGTATATTCATTCCTCAGAAGGTACTCCTCCAAGGTGGATTTCTACATCCCGGACCGCTACGACGAGGGCTATGGTGTGTCCTACAAGGGCATCGACTGGGCTGGAGACAACGGTTTCGGGCTCATCATCACCTTGGACTGCGGCATCAAGGCCAACGAAAAGGTTGAATATGCCGCCACGAAGGGGATAGACGTCATCATCTGCGACCACCACCTTCCGGAGGACACGCTTCCGCCGGCAGTGGCCGTACTTGACCCCAAGCGTGAGGATGACACCTATCCGTTCGATGACCTTAGCGGCTGCGGAGTCGGCTTCAAGCTTGTGCAGGCATATTCACAGAAGTACGGCATTCCGTTCGAGACTTTGATTCCGCTGCTGGATCTGCTGGTGGTGAGCATCGCCGCGGATCTTGTGACGATGGTGGGGGAGAACAGGGTTCTGGCCCACTTCGGCCTCAAGCAGCTGAACGAGAATCCCCGCAAGGGTCTTCACGCGATGGCGACGCTCTCGAAACTGGAACTCGGCCATCTGACGATTGACGACATCGTGTTCAAGATAGGCCCGAGGATCAACGCCGCCGGAAGAATGGAGACCGGCCGTCTGGCCGTGGAGCTTCTGACCGCTTCCGATGACCACACCGCCACAATGATAGGCGAGAAGATCAACGACAACAACAACGACCGCAAGAGCATCGATCGTGAGATCACACAGGAGGCTCTAGAGATGGTCCAGAACGGCTCGGCCCTGTCAACTGACGCAGCGACAATAGTTTATAATCCAGTCTGGAACAAAGGCGTTGTCGGGATTGTCGCCTCGCGCCTTGTGGAGGCATTCTACAAGCCGACGATTGTGCTGACAAAGTCGAACGGATTCATCACAGGATCCGCCAGAAGTGTGGCCGGTTTCGACCTCTATGAGGCTATAGAGAACTGTGCCGATCTGTTGGAGAACTTCGGCGGGCATGTCTACGCCGCTGGCTTGACATTGAAAGAGGCCAACTTGGAAGAGTTTGTGGACAGAATCGACAAGTTTATTTCCGGAAAGATAACTGACGAGATGCTGACCCCTGTGACCGACATCGACGCCAAACTGGAGTTCAGCCAGATCACTCCGAAATTCTTCCGTCTCTTGAAGCAGTTCCAGCCTTTCGGCCCAGGCAACACCAACCCGGTCTTCCTGACCGAGAACGTCTCCGACGGCGGTAACGGCCGCAAGGTGGGCGCCGGCGGCGTACACATGAAGCTGGACCTTATCGACGAGAAGCAGCCGTTCCACCAAATCCCCGCCATCGCCTTCAACATGGCCGAGTTCTACGACTACATCAAGGCCGGCAACCCGTTCGACATCTGCTACTCCATCGTCGAGAACTACTACCGGGGCAACACCACCCTCCAGCTCCGCATCAAAGACATCAAGGAGCGCGAGGAGTTCATTTAGTAATATGTCTCTTCTATTTTCCAGCCCTCGATGGTGCGGGTTTCGGTTGAGATATTCACTCCGACTTTCAGCAGGCGCATTTTGTTTGCGGCATTGGTTGTGTCAAACTTGTAAGGGATAAGGTACCCTTTGTCGTCAATCTGCTTCAAGGCCACTTCCGCGGAGCTGTCCACCTTGAACTCAAAGACATAGACGCAGTCCTGCGTGCGGCAGACCGCGTCCGCCCGACCGATGGCGGATTTCACCTCGCTGCGAATATAGTAGCCGAGCAGGGAGAAAACGAGATAGATAATGGTCTGGAAATGCTTCTCGGTCTTGTTCTCCAAGTCATAAGGAATTCCAGCCATGTATGACTGCATCCGCTGGAGGGCGTCGTTGATGTCGTTTCTGTTCAGTGCGGCGCTGAATTTCGCCACGAACATATTCCCGGACATCCGTTTGCTGTTGTAGCGGGCGAGAAGGCATTCCGTGAAGCCTATCTTGACCTCTTCGTTCGGGTAGCCGAGGGTGTATAGTTTTGTCCTTTGGTCGTACCCTTTTATGGTCAGGTAGCCGGCCTGGTAGAGCATCGGAAGTGTGTCATCGCAGAGTTCGGGCGAGATGTCGAAAGCCGATTCCGGGATGTCGGTCATGCTGTCCAACTCCATCTCATCTATCGGATTCCTGTCCATTCTCTCGATGAGGAATGTCGGAGTGCCGCTCTCGAACCAATAACTTCCAAAGCGCTGCGTGTCAAGAGCTTTTATCAAACTGTAAGGATTATAAATATCCTCGGACTCATCGCAGAAGTGGTAGCCGTCATAGTTTTCCTTCAGTTTTTCGAGAGCCTCCCCGTAAGTGATTCCGAGCCCGGAGGCCAGATCTGTGACAGAATCCTTCATCTGAGTCTCGATTTCAGTCTGTGAGATGCCGCAGACAGCCGAATATTTCGGCAGCATCGAGATGTTCATCAGATTGTTGAGTTCACTGAATATGCTCAGCTGCGCGAACTTGGTGATTCCGGTGATGAACACGAACCGCAGGTACGGATCCAGACTTTTGATCGGGCTGTAGAAGTTCCGCATGATCTGCCGCATAGGCGCAAGCCTTGCCGGATCGTTCATCACGTCCAGCAGCGGGGAATCATATTCATCAATGATTATAACGGCTTTCTCACCGGTCTGTTCGACAGACCTTTGCACAATTCCCTCAAGCCTTTGGTTGATGTTGACATCCTTTTCTCCACGGCCATATATCTTCTCATACACAAATAGTTTCTTATCCAGTTCTTCCAACAACTCAGGCTCGCTCCTGTGCTTAGCCGTTGACATGTCAAATTGGAACACAGGATGCTTTATCCAATCCTTCTCCAACTCTCCCGCCTTGAGACCGTCAAACAGTTCTTTCTCCCCAGCGAAATAACTATGGAGTGTTGTGGAAAGCAATGACTTTCCGAATCGACGCGGGCGACTTAGAAACACATAATTATAGTTATGAGCCAATTCATAGATGTAGCCTGTTTTGTCAATGTACAAGAATCCTCCCTTGATAATCTTATCAAAAGTCTGAACCCCGATCGGGTATCTCTTAATCCTTTTCTCCTCCATAGCCGCAAAGTGTATGAGTTACAATCCCAAATATAATGAATATTTCCCAAACCACAGATATTGGGTCCGTTATCGTGTTAATAGTTCTCTTTCAGCGTAGGATGTGTTTCACAACTTTTTTAGCCGTGGTGGACAACTGATTGAGTATCACCGAAATAATGATTTGCCTTTAGCCGATATTAACTAAAGGCGAATGCCTTATTGTTTGATATTCAAAATGTTGTACTCCACGGTCTCTTTGATCTGGGTGGCGATTTGGGCGAAACTCTGGCCGTCAATGTCGATGATGTGGTGGGCGGTGGCAAGGTACTGTGGAGAGCGGGCTTGCATCAGTGATTCGATGCGGTGGTGGAGGGTGTCTTGTTCGTTGGGCATTTCCGTGATGCGAATCGGCTGGACGGAACTGAGCATCGGTCGGCCTGCGGAATGGCCTGCGAGGTTGCCAAGGAGGGTGTCGGTGGAGGCGCGGAGATAAAAACAGTCGGTGTGCCGGTGGATCAGCTGACGGCATGGCTCGGAAGTCACAGTGCCGCCTCCGAGGGAAAGGATGGCGCGGGGACGGGCGTGGTCACTGAATATCTCCTCGAGGGCCTCGCGTTCCATCCGGCGGAAAGCCGCTTCACCATATTCATTGAATATTTCGGGAATATCCTTGTCCTGCTTTTCCTCAATGTAGGTGTCAAGGTCGATCAGGCGGCATTCAGGGAGCAGTGTCGCAAGGATTTTCCCGACACTGCTCTTGCCGCAACCCATAAAACCTATCAGGGAGATGTCTTTCATATTCAACTTGCTACGACCGTCTATCGAGGCCATGAAGGGCTTTTGATAAATTTTGAATATGTCAGCGTTTAGAAAAGCGTAGGTTCGTCGATGTCGCCGATGTCCGGAATGTCGCTGGAGCCGAGAAGGTCGGCGGCGCTGGTTTGATCGCCGTCTTTTGTTGAAGCATCGTCGGAGTTTGTATCGCTTTGTGACTCTGCGGATTCCACATTATCAATGATGTCCAGCGGCTCGTCCTCAATGCCGTCCTCAGGCTTGTGGAGAGGCTCGATGAACCTCACCTCGCTGAGGTCGTACTGGTGGCATTTCTTGCCCTTGGCGGAGTAACCTTTCTTGCCGATGTATTCCTCAGCATCGATGTTCTCCGGGTCACGATGTTCGTACTTGCCTCCGAAGACCACCTGGAACTGAGGATGTCTGTCTTCGGAAATGTCCACAAGGTAGGATTTCGCTCCCGGAGCGATGAACGACAGCGGAGTGTTGTCACTCAGGACGAAGCTGAACCTCTTGACGTAGAACGCCTTGGCAGCCCCGTCGTAGTAGAGGGCGGTGTAGGTCTTGTTCGGATCGAACTTCTCAATCTTGATCACCTCGCCCTGATAGCGGTTGGACACATCGAACGAAGTCGTGTAGAATGTTCCGTCCTTGAAGATCGCCAGAACCTTGTCCTCAGGGCCGAACTCGCCGAGGTACCGGCCTCGCTGCTCATCGTTGAGCTTCTGGATGTCAGCGTCGTACCAGATGTCCTTGCCGCCGATTGTGGACACGCCCTTGGATTTCAGCTGGATCCTTGCGATAGGGTTTTTGGACACCAGATTGCCCCTTGAGGCCTTGCCCTTTATCGCAAGGGTTGAGAAATCATATTCAAACTGCGTCTTTTTCAGTTTCGGACGCGGACGCAGGTATATTCGTACAGATTCGGCCTCACCGTTGTGGTTGACGCTGAACCAAAGGATCTTGGAGCCTTCCTCGCCTGTGGTGATGTCGTAGTCCTTGTCCCTGGTGACGCTGGTGATCGCGAACCTTTTGGCGTAGGAGACGCTGCTCTTGCCCTCGCGGTAGATGACGTTGTAGATGGTTCTGCTGTCGCCTCTGTTGAACACGCCGACGTAGAGCAGGTCCTTCCAGAAGAACGCCTTGTCCGTGACCTTGGTGATGCGGTACTTGCCGTCCTTGCCGATTACTATTATCTCGGAAAGGTCGGAGCAGTCGCAGACGAACGTGCCGTTGTCGTCTCTTTTGAGCGACAGTCCGACGAAGCCCTCCTCGTAGTTGGCGTAGAGTTTGGCGTTGTTGCTGACAACCTTGGTGACCGCGATGCTCTCGAAAGCTGAGATTTCGGTCTGACGGACAAAAGGCTTGCCGTATTTGGTCTTCAGCATCTTGAACCAGTCGATAGTGAACTGGGTGATGTTCTCGATGTTGTCTTTGACAGTGCCCATTTCGGCCTCTATGGCCGCTATCTTCTCATCGATGGCCTTGGTGTCGAACTTCGAGATCTTGCGCACAGGCTTCTCCACGAGTTTTTCGATGTCCTCCATCAGAATCTCCCGGCGGAGTATGTCCTGATAGGTCTTCATTTCGGAGAACACGTCCTGAAGCTGCTGCTCCCAACTGTTCTGGTTCTGCTCCAGAATCTTATAGACCTTGTTCTCAAAGAATATCCTTTCGAGGGAGGTGTAGTGCCACTGGTCCTCCAGTTCGGCGAGCCTGATCTCAAGCTGCCACTTGAGGAGATCCCTCGTGTGGTTGGTGTCATAGATCAGGATGTCCTTGACGGAGAGGAACTGCGGCTTGTTGTCCACAATGACGCAGGCGTTCGGGGCGATGTTGCACTCGCAGTCGGTGAACGCGTAGAGAGCATCGATCGTCTTGTCCGGGGACACATCGTTCGGAAGGTGGATCAGAATCTCGACCTTCTCGGTTGTCATGTCCTCGATTTTCTTGATCTTGATCTTGCCTTTGTCCTTGGCCTTAAGGATCGAATCTATGAGGACGTGTGAGGTCTTTCCGTATGGAATTTCGGTGATGGCAACCGTGTTCTTGTCGATCTTCTCGATCTTGGCGCGCACCTTCACGTTGCCGCCACGGGCTCCGTCCTTATAGCTGCTGCAATCTGCGGAGCCGCCGGTAGGGAAGTCCGGGTAGATTGTGAAGTCCTCGCCCTGAAGGATGTTGATCGAGGCGTCGATGAGTTCGTTGAAGTTGTGAGGAAGAATCTTGGAGGCCATTCCGACTGCTATTCCCTCGGTCCCTTGCGCAAGCAGAAGCGGAAAACGGACCGGAAGCTCAGTCGGCTCCTGATTGCGTCCGTCGTAGGATGTCATCCAGTTTGTGATCTTCGGATCGAAGACAACCTCTTTGGCAAATTTGCTCAGACGGGCCTCTATGTAACGTGGCGCGGCGTTGCTGTCACCGGTCAGGATGTTTCCCCAGTTTCCCTGACAGTCGATCAGAAGACCTTTCTGTCCGAGCTGCACAAGGGCACCCAGGATGGAAGCGTCACCGTGCGGGTGGTACTGCATCGCCTGTCCGACGATGTTCGCCACCTTGGTGTAGCTTCCATCATCCATCCTGTACATCGCGTGAAGCACACGCCTCTGCACTGGCTTGAGCCCGTCAACGATGTGTGGCACAGCCCTTTGCAGAATGACATAGGAGGAATAGTCCAGAAACCAGTCCCGGAACATTCCCGAAAGTTTGTACTTTCTGCTGTCGGAACTCAGCAGCTTGTCGTATTTTCCTGAAGATTTCGCCGAAGTCTCGTCGACCGGCGCCTCGTTCAGTTCCTCGTCCTCGTTGCCTCCTTCCGGAGTCTCAATGTCATCCCAATCGTCGTTTGCCATACTTGAATATTCCTTGTTAATGTTGATTATCCTTTATCTTCCTCCGTGCCAGTAGTCGTTTTCTGCGGACTGTGCTATTCCTCGTACCCGAACTTCCTGAGTTCCTTACGGCTCTCCCTCCAGTCCGGATTGACCTTCACGAAAAGCTGAAGGAAGACCTTCTTCTGGAAGAAGTCCTCCATCTCCAATCTTGCCTCCGTGCCGACTTTCTTCAACGCCGCGCCACCCTTGCCGATGATGATCCCTTTCTGGGAATCACGCATCACGTAGATGACAGCGCTGATCTCGTACCTTTCACGACCTTCCTTGAAAGCCTCCACAGCCACCTCGCAGCTGTAAGGCACCTCTTGGCTGTAGTTCTCCAGAATCTTCTCCCTGATGATCTCAGACGCGAAGAAACGGAGGTTCCTGTCAGTGAACTGATCCTTGTCGAACCAAGGCGGCGCGACAGGAAGCTTGCTCATCACGGCGTTCAGGACGCTCTCAAGGTTGAACCTCTCCTTCGCCGACACCGGAATAATCACAGCCTCAGGAAGTTGTTCTTGCCAGTAGGCGATCAGATCGGTCACCTTCTTCTGCTCGCTGATGTCAATCTTGTTGATCACCACCACCACAGGACAGTCCAACTTCTGGAGTTTTTGAACATATTCACTGTTCTTGTCGCTCTTTTCAACCACGTCCGTCACGTAGAGGATGATGTCCGCGTCACCGATGGCGGCGTCCACGAACTTCATCATGTCCTCCTGCAGACGGTAGTTCGGCTTGAGCATGCCGGGAGTGTCCGAGTAGACAATCTGGCAGTCGTCGGTGTTGACGATTCCCATGATCCTGTGTCTGGTGGTCTGCGCCTTTGCAGTGACGATGGACAGCTTCTCGCCGACCAGGGCATTCATAAGCGTGGATTTGCCAACATTCGGATTACCGATGATGTTGACAAATCCAGCTCTGTGTTCAGTGTGTTTCTCCGGACTAGACATAGGCCCCCATCTTGAGGACATTGACCTCGCCCTCGCTGAGGTATCTCCACTCGCCCTTCTTGAGACCCTTTTTGGTGAGGCCGGCGAAGTAAACCCTGTCAAGCGCCTTCACGTCGTAGCCGAGGGATTCGAATATCCTCCTTACAATCCTGTTCTTGCCTGAGTGAATCTCGATGCCGAGTTTCCTGTGGTCGTCCGCGTCGATATATTCAAGCTCATCCGCCTTGATGTTGCCGTCGTTGAGGTTAAGGCCTTCTGTGAGGATTTTCTCCTTATCGGATTCCTCAAGCGGTTTGTCGAGGATCACCTGGTAGATCTTCTTCTTGTTGTAGGAAGGGTGCGTAAGCTGCTCGGCGATCTCACCGTCGTTGGTGAACATCAGCACGCCGGTGGTGTTCTTGTCAAGTCTTCCGACAGGGAACACGCGGAGCTTGCATCCCTTCAAGAGATCCATTACGGTCTTCTCGGCGTGAGGGTCGCTGGCGCTGGTGACAAATCCTTTCGGCTTGTTCATCACGATGTAAACCTTCTCTTCGCCCTTGAGCCTCTCTCCGTTGAAGCGGATGTCGTCGTTGAGGACGTTTACCTTTGTTCCAAGTTCGGTAACAACCTCGCCGTTAACGGTCACAACGCCTGCCTGGATGAAGTTGTCGGCTTCTCGGCGTGAACATACCCCGGAGTTCGCGATGTACTTGTTGAGACGGATCTCTTCCTTGATAGGTGTCGGAACATTGTCGTTGTCGGAGAATGCTGTGTCAACCTGTGGCTTCCTTGAGAGCATCTGGTTGATTCCAGCCTCATCAGCCTCAGTGAAGTGCGGCTCATCCTTGCGGCCGAACTTCTTAGGTCCCGGATGCCCGGCGCCTCTGCCTGCTGAGAAACCTCCCTGCTTAGGGCCGAATCCGTGTCCGGCGGCTGGTTTTCTTGAATATGACGGTCTTCTCTCTCCGCCTTCATTGCTGGCGCCGTAACTCCTTCTCTGTCCGTATGATGGGCGTCCCTCACCGAATGAAGGACGGTTCTGTCCGTAAGATGGTCTTCTTTCCTCTCCTCCCTCGGCGTTGTTGCCATAGCTTCTGCGCTGTCCGTAAGACGGTCTGTCTCCGTATGAAGGGCGACCTTCGCCGAATGATGAACGGCCGTAGGATGACCTTCTCTCGCCTCCGTCGTAGTTGTTGCCCCCATAGCTTCTGCGCTGTCCGTAAGACGGCCTGTCACCGTAAGAAGGACGGTTCTGTCCGTAAGATGAAGTTCTTCTCTCTCCGCCTTCAGCGTTGTCGCCGTAGCTTCTGCGCTGGCCATAGCCACCGCCGCGGTCTCCATAACCGCTTCTGCGGTCTGATGAATATCCTCCTCTGCTGTTGCCTCCACGGCTCTGGTAACCGCCGCGCTGACCGTAGCCGCCGCGATTGTCGCTGGAGTAGCTCCTGTGATTGTCATAAGACTTGTACTCTCCGTCAACGGAGGATGAAGCGGCAGGCACTACCTTCTTTCTCGGTCTGAGTTTCCTGCCTTCAGATGAATAACCTGCTTTTGGTCCTTCCGCAGCGTAATCCCTACGCTCCTCGTGGTTCTCACCACCATTGAAATTTTCTTCCATAATGTCTTTGGCTCACGCCATTAAAATAAATAAGTAATTGAATATAAATTTATTGAAGTTTAAATACATATGTTATCGTTCCCTGCTGCAACGCCGGCGCGTCCGCGCTTTGGTTGAAGTGTGTCTGCAAGGCCGCCGCCCTTGCCGCAGCCCATAGTTTGGAGTTGTTCACGGTTGTCCCTTGTCCTCCCGGAACAGCTTTCGTCACGTTTCCATAGTTGTCAACCCAGATGTCCACCACGACAGTACCGTAGTCTTGCTCTGAATATGCCGGCCTTGGAATCGCTCCCAATGTGTTTCTCCCTTTAAGCCTCGCGTTAGGCGTACCCTCGGACTTGCCGTTGGATGTGTTCCCCTTAGGATGACCGGCCTTGAACTCGTTTTTCGGATCTGTAGCACTATGTGGAGCATTCGAGGAGTCTTTCTTACTCATCCCCGGGAAGAGGGCGTTCTTGTTGATTTCCTCTTTCTGCACCGGTGTCTCGACATCCCCGAAATCATCTGGTTTCGCTTCAGCCGTCTTGTTCGCCTTTTCTGATTTGTGAGGGGACTCGCTCCTCTGGATCAGTTCCACCGGCTTTGTCTTGTCGATCTCCTCGGCCTGGGGCTGGCGGCCTCTGTTCTGCCGCTTGACAGGCTGCGGCTCGTCCTCGCTGAAATCCACGAGGAAAGTCTGCTCCTGTGGCGGCGGGTAGATGTACTTCATCCCCGTGAACACGCAGAGCAGGCATGCAAGCACGTGAACCGCGACCGTAAGCACGATCCCGGCTACCGTGGAGACCTTTGCCTCCTTCTGTCTGTCACGAAGATATGGTTTCATCATTCAGGCTGTGTCGCTAGGATTACCTTGTAATGATTGCGTTTCGCGATGTTCATCAGCGACACGACCTCCTTGATCGGCACGCTCTCGTCAGAATAGATCGAGAATGTCGGATCCTCCTCTGTCTGAAGCAAGTCCACAAGGTCGTCCTCCAATTCGGAGTACTGTACCGGGGTCTCGCTCCCGTTCAGATGGTAGGTGTAGGTGTCATCGCCCCAATCCTTGATCGAGACAGTGACGGTAGGCTTGGCGGAAACCTGTCCCGTACTCTTCGGGAGCAGGAGCTTCAGCGCGTTCGGATTGACCAGTGTCGAGGTGATCAGGAAGAAGATCAGCAGCAGGAACACCAAGTCAGTCATCGAAGACATAGCCGTTTCCGACAAGACCTTTGTGGTTCTTTTGAATGCCATTGACTATTTCTCCTCCTCGTTGCCTGCAGGTTCGTGCAGAAGATCCATAAAGTCGATGGTGGCGTTCTCCATCATGAACATCAGGTTGGAGATCTGAGCAACCAGATAGTTGTAGCCGAAGTAGGCGAGGATGCCGACTATAAGACCGCCGACTGTGGTGATCATCGCAGTGTAGATACCGCTGGAAAGCAGTGTGATGTCGATGTTGTTGCCCGCGTTCGCCATGTTGAAGAACGCCTGCACCATACCGAGCACGGTTCCGAGGAATCCGATCATAGGCGCTCCGCCGGCGATGGTGGCGAGCATCGGAAGCCCTTTCTCAAGCCTTGCGATCTCGACGTTGCCCATGTTCTCGACTGATGTCTGGATGTCGGCAAGCGGCCTGCCGATGCGCTCGATCCCCTTCTCGACGAGGCGGGCCACCGGAGAGTCATACTTCTGGCAGAGCGAAACCGCCGACTTCACTTTCCCTTCATGAATATAGTCGCGTATGTCCCTCATGAAGTTCTTGTCAACCTGCCCCGCCTTGTGGATCATCCACCACTTCTTTCCGAATATGTAGATGGCGATCACCGACAGAAGCGCCAGCACGATCATCAGCCAGCCGCCCTTGGTAGCCATCTCGATAAGAGAGAACGACTGCTCAACCTGCTGAGGAGCAAGATCCGCCACAGGTGCGGCTCCCTGTGCCATATCCTCGGCCATCTCGGCCGCCGCGGAATCCAGGCCAACGGCCTGCAAAACTTGGAACAACATAATTATCACGTACGTTTTTATATTTACAAAATCTCCGGCGCTCCTGACTGCACATTTCACGCCACCAAACCACAAAGGTACGCATTTTTTTCGAGAC
>DJQB01000019.1 GCA_002439875.1 Bacteroidales bacterium UBA6397 | reverse complement strand
CCGGAGTTGATGGCCTCGAAGGCGTTCTGGAGTTTCGGGATCATGCCTTCGGAGATGGTGCCGTCAGCGACCATCGTCGCGAAATCGGAACTGGTTATGGTCGGGATGACGCTCGAAGGGTCGTTCAAGTCTTTCATCACGCCAGGGGTGGACGAGCAATATGTCAGGGTCACATCATAGACGGAGGCGAGGGTCTGGGCGATGAAAAAACTCGTTGATTGTATTGATTTACTTTTCCGCTGCAATTTTTGGTAAACATCATTGCAATATAAAAAACGTTTTATATCTTTGCTGATAACCTTATTGAGGTAATAAATATGAATTTTAATTATCACATATTCGCAATTATTATTCTTGTATGGGAGATTGCCACATCATGCTCTCCACCGAAAGACAAGCTTGATAGTATGAACTTTGATACAGCCATATCTAAGTCAATGCATTCAGATAGCACCTATGTAATAATAGCTGGTGATTTAAGCACTTACTCACAAATCAAACACAAAAAGGGAACAAGTTTGTTTTCAGGAATAGAGTACAAAAAACCAATTCAATATGTTTTCTGTGATTTCTCCATACAAGAAAATCTAAATGCATATCGATTATTTTATCCACAAAATCTTCCTCTGGTCATTATTGTCAGACAAAGTAAAATCATTGGCATTACAGACAAATGCCAAGATTTGGCAGACATTTCAAAATATTTAAGGTACGAAACAATTCACTCAAACTTAAGTTCTTATCAAGAAAAAGACAGTTCGTTGACCACGCTAGTTAATAGACTATATCTGATACAGAATAAACTACGATCAGACTATTATAACGATATTAACAATGACATCAATTTCATACTTTCATGTTTAAAGAACAGTCATAATCTATATTTAGACTACTTGTTGGCGAGATTATATGACAAAATCGGTAATGATGAAGAATCAAATAGAATCAAAAAAAGAATCTTTAGTGACGAACGATTCATTAATAATCCATTATACTATAGTATTACAACCGAAGATTTCGGCACAAAGAGTATTCAAAGAATATCAACCTTAAAAATTGACAGTCTCCGAGTAAATTTAGGAAAATTAAAAAAAGGTGATACTATAGAATGCCAGATTGGACTACATAATACAAGTACTTCGAACATTATTGTCTATCAAATTGCAGCATCTTGTTCTTGTATTGAGTTATCTTGCACTAAGATAATACCATCACATGAATCAACTAACCTAAAGATAAAGTATCACGCAACAGATTCACCAGGAGATTTTTACAAAGAAATAATTATTACAACAAATGGGACTCCTTCTAACACTAGGATTCCAATCATAGGATCTATTCATCTTTAATACATCTAACATTATGCGTATATCAAGTTACCTGCTTGTGACTGTCATTCTGATGTCGATAGTCATAATATCCTGTCAAAAGGAGAAAAAGCTAAGTTGCGATCCAAACATTGACAATTGGGCCAAAGAAAATTTATCCTTCTATGAGGTTTCCGATAGGATTGACTTTATCTCTTTACCTTTCTATAGGCAAAAAGCTGTTTATGTCGGTTTATCTGGGGTGTCAAAAATCCGAATTTGGAAAGGAAAACTAGATAATGTTAAACAACAAGGCATCCTAAGTAATTCTGAACTTAAAGAATACTCAAGACTAATCAACTCTCTAAAGCCTTATCATTTTGATACTGAAAAGGGTAAATCCGAATTAAAAGCAATGACCGAGCTATGGATAGCGAAAATGCAGAAAGAATATTTATGGGACGAATATCATGTATATGAATATTTGGAGTCATGGATGACTGAGGAAGAAAGGACAAAGTCATTCTTCTTAGAAACGATTGCTCAAACCAGAGGACACTATATCGACACTGGTCTTATTGATACAATCCCAATTGATACCGCATATACTGACACATCTGAAGTTGCTCCTCCATGCGAATGCAGGACAGACATTTACTGTAAACAGAAACGTTATGAGGAATGCTATTCAGACAACAATAACTTCAAATGCACAGAAGTTGAGGGGTGTGGACTATGGGGAAACGATCCTTGTACTGGCATATGCATTAACCAACCTTGGTGATTATGATTATGAAAAAGAAGATAATATTGAGTATCATTCTTACAATGATCTGTATAACAAGCTCATTTAGCAATGAGCCTAAGGACTTTCACATCAACGACACACTGAAACGAAGTAAGTTGATCGAAATGGAAGTGGACAGGCAAATGGATGTTTTCCGTTCATGTTCTCCTGAAGTCAAGGCGGAACTATATCGATTTAAAATAAAAGCCGATCTTAAAGAGGACAAAACATTGACAAAAGCTGACAGGAAAATCCTAAAGCAAGTTTACAGACACATCAAGCCGGAGATCTACCGGTATCCGAAAGATAAGAGGGAAGTCGACTTCAGACAATATGTAGAGGACAAAATCAGAATCCTTGGTTGGAATGAAGAGAAGTGCTACAAATATCTGGAGACCATAATGACGGCATCAGAATATGAAAGCCGTCAAACACGAATCCGGAATAAGTAAATTACCTATCTCTTTATTGTACAAACAAATGCCACCCATTATTGGACGATGGATATTTATCGCCAAGTAGTCAGCACAATGAGTAATTAAACAAGACCTCTGACTGCCAAGTTCGCGGAATAAGTGAAAAGCCGCAAAATGCTGAACCATAACATTTGCCGCTTTCTCAGTCATCGGTCTCAGGGTCGGCCATGATCGTGGTGCCGGAATCAAGGGCAGAGGCTGAGGTGATTACGACCCGGGAGACACCGGAGTTGATGGCCTCGAAGGCGTTCTGGAGCTTCGGGATCATGCCTTCAGAGATGGTGCCGTCGGCGACCATCGGGGCGAAATCTGAACTGGTTATGGTCGGGATCACGCTCGAAGGGTCGCCCAGGTCCTTCATCACGCCTGGGGTGGACGAGCAATATGTCAGGGTCACGTCATAGACAGAGGCGAGGGTCTGGGCGACAGACGAGGCGATGGTGTCGGCGTTGGTGTTCAGCATAGAGCCTTCCTTGTCGTGGGTCAGCGGGGCGAGAACCGGCACGGCTCCAGACTCAAGAAGGTTCTCCAGAGCCTTGGCGTTGACGTACTTGATGTCGCCGACGTAGCCGAAATTGATCGGCCGGACTGGTCTTCTGACACTCATTATCAAGTTCAGATCAGCTCCGGTAAGGCCTATTGCGTTGACTCCGAGTGCTTGCAGACGGGCCACAAGATTCTTGTTGACAAGACCGCCATAGACCATCGTGACTACTTTCAGCATCTCCGCGCCGGTGATCCTGCGGCCATCGATCATCTGGGTCTCCACGCCCAACTTTGCGGCCACCTCGGTCGCGATCTTGCCACCTCCGTGCACGAGAATCTTTCTGCCCCTAAGGCTTGAAAACGACATCAGAAGCCCTTTAAGAGACTCCTCGTTCTCCACAATGGCTCCCCCGACCTTAATTATATTCAATGAATCCTTTATCATATTCCTCAAAAATTACTGTAGATCCTCCAGCATCCTCTTCATCACGACCTGGGCGGAGACGACACGGTTGGCGGCCTCCGGGATGACGATGCTGCGAGGGGAATCGATCACCTCGTCGGTCACGATCATATTCCTTCTCACCGGCAGGCAGTGCATGAAATAGGCGTTGTTGGTGACGGCCATCTGCCTTGCCCCAATGGTCCATGAGCGGTCCTGGCTGAGAATCTGGCCATAGTGAGAGACGGAGGACCAGTTCTTGGCGTAGATGAAGTCCGCACCCTCGAAGGCCTTCATCTGGTCATATTCAACACGGGCATTGCCGACGAACCGAGGGTCAAGCTCATAGCCTTCCGGCTGGGTGATGACGAAGTCCACGTCGGCAGCGTTCATCCACTCAGCGAACGAGTTCGGCACGGCCTGAGGCAGAGCCCTTGGATGGGGAGCCCAGGTCAGTACCACTTTCGGACGGGCCACGGTTTTATATTCATTGATTGTGATGAGATCAGCGAAGGCCTGGCACGGGTGGACTGTGGCCGATTCGAGGCTGATGACAGGTTTGCCGGAATATTCAATGAACTGCCTGAGAATGGTCTCGTTGTAGTCGAAGGTCTTGTCCTTCAGGCCGGCGAAGGAACGCACACCGATGATGTCGCAGTAGCTTCCGATGACAGGAATCGCCTCGCGCAGATGCTCCGGTTTGTCGCCGTCCATCACCACGCCCATCTCGGTCTCAAGCTTCCAGCTGTCACCGTTGACATTGAGCACTATCGCGTTCATTCCCAGATTCAAGGCCGCTTTCTGGCTGCTCAGCCTGGTGCGAAGGCTGCTGTTGAAGAAGATCAGTATGATCGTCTTGTTCTTGCCCAGGTCCTGCCACGCGAATGGTGTCGCCTTGACCTGCTTCGCTTCCTCAAGCGCCTTGCCGAGGTCGCCTATGTCGCCTACGTGAAAAAAACTTC
The DNA here is from genome assembly GCA_002439875.1 of Bacteroidales bacterium UBA6397. Taxonomy (GTDB): domain Bacteria; phylum Bacteroidota; class Bacteroidia; order Bacteroidales; family UBA932; genus Cryptobacteroides. The sequence goes on along the minus strand of DJQB01000019.1, from coordinate 51,011 downwards.
TCATAATACTTCCTTCAATGCGTTAATGAATATTTCAACGTCCGCCTTGGTGAGGGTCAGCGGGGCAAGAAGGCGGATCATGTTCTTGCCGGAGACGCCTGTGAATATGTGCTTTTCGTAGAGGAGGCGACCTCTGATCCCAGCGATCGGCTCATTGAACTCGATGCCGACCATCAGACCGCGGCCACGCACCTCCTTGATCCTCTTCGATGCGGGGATGGAGCTCTTGAGATATTCACCAACCTCAAAGGCGTTCGCGACGAGATTCTCTTCTTTGAATATGTCAGCGACGGCATTCGCGGCGGCCATCGCAAGGTAGTTGCCGCCGAAAGTCGTGCCTAGCATGCCCTTGGTGGCCTCGAAGTCAGGAGAAATCAGGACTCCGCCGATCGGGAAGCCATTCGCCATTCCCTTGGCCATCGTGACGATGTCCGGCTTGATTCCGGTCCACTGGTGAGCGAAGAATCTGCCGCTTCTGCCGTAGCCGCTCTGGATTTCGTCCAGGATCAGCACAACACCGGCATCCTTGGTGGCCTGGCGCAGGTCTCTCATGAACTGGTCATCAGGGATGACGATTCCTCCGACTCCCTGGATGCCTTCGATGATCACACCGGCCACATCTCCCTTGGCAAGCTCAGCCTTGACGGCCTCTATGTCATTCAGAGGCAGGAAAGTGACATTGTGGTGAGAGTTGAAGGGAGCCGAATATTTCGGATTGTCGGTGACGGCCACGGCTCCGGAGGTCCTTCCGTGAAAGGCGCCCTTGAATGCTATCATCCGATCCTTTCCGGTGTGGAAAGAGGCCAGTTTGAGGGCGTTCTCGTTGGCTTCCGCTCCTGAATTGATCAGGAAGAGGGAGTAGTCCTCAAGGCCGGAGAGATCTCCGATCTTTCGGGCGAGTTCGACCTGAAGCGGATTCTTCACGCTGTTGGAGTAGAAGCCGATCTTGTTCAGCTGACCGGTGATGGCGGCCACATATTTCGGGTGGCAGTGGCCGACTGAGATGACGGCATGGCCGCCGTAGAGGTCAAGGTACTCCCGGCCGTTGTTGTCCCAGATTCTGGTGCCTTTGGCTTTGACGGGTGTCACGTCAAAAAGGCTGTATACGTCAAATAAATTCATGATATGATTTCTGATTAAAACCGGGTGCCTTTAAGATGAAGTCCTGTGTCCTCGGGAAGGCCGAAGATGAGGTTCATGTTCTCAACGGCCTGACCGGAAGCGCCTTTGACGAGATTGTCGATAATGCTTACAACGTGAAGCTTACGTCCGTGCTTACGAACATTCAGCACACACTTGTTCGTGTTCACTACCATCTTGAGGTCCGGATTCGTGTCAATGACATGGACAAAAGGCTCGTCCTTGTAGTAATCCTTGTACAAGGCCACGGCATCCTCTTCGGAAAGGTCGCAGTCAAAATAGACCGAAGCCAGAATACCTCTAGTGAAATCGCCTCTGACCGGGACGAAATTCAGTTCGCCCTCATAACCCGGAGCGAGAGCGTGGAGGGTCTCCCCTATCTCACCCAAATGCTGATGGGTGAACGCCTTATAGACTGAAAGGTTGTTGGCTCTCCAGCTGAAATGCGTTGTCTCGGACGGAGCCTGCCCGGCACCTGTCGAACCGGTTATTCCTGTCACATGAATCTCCGGCAGCCTGTCTGCCTTTGCCATCGGCAACAGTGCCAATTGGATCGAGGTCGCGAAACATCCCGGATTGGCGATGTGCCTGGCTTTCACAATCCTGTCTCTGAACGCCTCTGGAAGGCCATATACAAAGTCCTCCGCATCGGCCGCAAGGCGGAAATCATTACTGAGGTCAATGATGGCTCCATTGTAGGTTTCCGGCAGAGAATGCACGAATCCCTTTGACTTTCCATGTCCGGAGCAAAGGAATATCACATCGGTCCGCTCCACCAGAGCGTCAGCGCTGAACTTCAGGTCAGTCTCCCCCAACAGATCCTGATGGGCCGACCACACCGGCTCACCGGCATGGCTTCCGCTCTGCGCAAAGACCACTTTTACATTCGGGTGATTGGCCAGTATTCGCAGAAGCTCGCCTGCAGTGTAGCCTGCGGCTCCCACAATCCCGACACGTATATACTCATTTAAATTCATCAATACTATAAACTTATCTCACTATTCAACAGCCGCCGGCTACAGTTCCTTTTCCAGTCGCTCGCCTTCGTCCTTGTGGGCGGTGTAATAGACGCGGAGAGGGGTGGATGTGACCTTGATGAAGCCCTTGGCATCCTCGCTGGTCCAGCCTTTCTGCATCTCACCATATTCACCGAACTTGGTCTTGACAAGGTCGCAAGGGGAATCCACGCCGACGGTGGAGAACGACCAAGGACGAAGCTCCATCGTCACCTTGCCTGTCACGTTCCTCTGGCTGCTCTGAAGCATCGCCTCGATGTCCCTCATCACAGGCTCAAGGTACTCGCTCTCGTGCAGGAACATTCCGTACCAGTTGGAGACCTGATCCTTCCAGTACTGCTGCCACTTGCTGAGTGTGAACTTCTCCAAGAACTTATGGGCTGCGATGATCAGCATCGGAGCGGCCGCCTCGAAACCGACACGCCCCTTGATGCCGATAATCGTGTCCCCGACGTGCATGTCACGTCCGATGCCGTACGGAGCGGCAACGGACTCGATCTTCTGGATGGCAGCCACCTTGTCAGCGAATTTCTCACCGTTCACCGCAGCGATCTCGCCCTTGTCGAACTCGATCTCGATGATCTCGGAGCCCTCCTTGGTGATCTGCTTCAAGTAGGCCTCCTCAGGAAGCCCCTGGGTAGAGTCCAGAATCTCGCCTCCGCAGATGGAAGTTCCCCAAAGACCGACGTTGTAGGAATATTTAAGTTTCTTGAAATCAGCCTTGAATCCGTGTTCATTGAGGTAATCCACCTCGAACTGGCGTGTAAGGGCCATATCCCTCGTGAGGGTTATGATCTCAATTCCCGGAGCCATCACAAGGAACGTCATGTCAAAGCGGACCTGATCGTTGCCGGCACCCGTAGAACCATGGGCGATGGCATCGGCTCCGATTGACTTAGCATAGCGGGCGATGGCCATGGCCTGGAATATTCTCTCGGAGGAAACCGAGATCGGGTACGTGCCGTTCCTCAGCACATTGCCGAAGATCATGTACCGGAGACTCTTGTCGTAATATTCCTTTGTCACGTCAAGGGTGACATATTCCTTAGCCCCAAGTTCGTAGGCATGCTTTTCATTGTCTTTCAGTTGCTCTGTGCTGAATCCACCAGTGTTGGCGCAGGCGGCATAAACCTCATAGCCTTTTTCTTTGGCGAGGTACATCACTGTAAAAGATGTGTCTAGGCCGCCACTGAAGGCAACTACAACTTTCTTCTTTTCCATATTCATCAATCTTGTTAATTGTCATTTTCGGAGTCATCTATCTTGCGGATGCGCTCCAACACTTCCTGAGGAATCTTTGCCGGAAGGTGTTCCTCCGGATCGAAGAGCATTCCGGTGCAGATGCAATACTTTCTGTCAGTGCGCTTCAGCACATCAACATTAATGCAGCCTTCACAACCTTTCCAGAAAGCCTCATCGCTGGTCAACTCCGCGAAAGTCACCGGCTTGTAGCCCAACTGCGTGTTCATCGTCATCACAGCGGCGCCACTTGTGAGGCTGAATATCTTTGCGTGAGGCCAGCGTGTGCGCGCTAAAGAAAAAGTCAAATCCTTAATTTTTTTCGCAAGACCAAGACCACGAAAATCAGGATGCACAATAAGTCCTGAGGTCGTAACATACTGTTTGTGCTCCCAAGTCTCAATGTAACTAAAGCCAGCGAACCGCTCGCCTTTAAGTGCAATCACCGCCTTGGCCTCTTTGATTTTCTGTGCGACGTACTCTGGCTTTCTCTTCGCGATGCCAGTGCCCCTAACCTTAGCCGCATCCTCTATAGTCTTTAGAATCTCATCGACATAAATAAGGTGCTTGTCCGAAGCGACCTCAACAGTCAATTCGTCCTGAGTCATTGTTTGAAGTTCGTTTATTTTATTTCTAATTTACCCTTTTATTGCCAATACCCTTGAACAATTCAGAAAGAGAGTCGACTACGGAATCATGCGAGGAACCTTCCCTCAGCACAAGAAGAATTGTGTCATCTCCTGCAAGGGTACCCATGACTTCAGAGAAATGGTTTTCGTCAATGATTGAAGCTATCATCCCGGCATGGCCTGGTCTGGTCTTGATTACCGCCATCGAGCCGGAGAACTCAACACTATCAATGCTTTCAGAGTTCATGGACGAATCACGTAGTGTGCTTCGCAACATTCCAGACTGGGGAAGACTGTAGCAGTAGCCGTTGCCATCATGAATCTTCGTCATGTTCAATTCGCGGATGTCTCTAGAAAGGGTAGCCTGAGCAACACAAAGTCCACGCTGCCTCAAGAACACGGACAACTCTTCCTGATTAGAAATCTTGTTATCCTTGATGACTTCTTTAATTATCCTTTGCCGTTCAATTTTACCCTTCATATCAAAGCATACTTATTCAACATTTCGGCAAATATATGAATATCTTTTCAATTTTACATCAAATAATTTAATAAAAACTCCAATTTAAAACAAAAAAAAACGATGGCTGACGCCACCGTTGAAAAATATAGGTAAAAATCATGACGACTTTGAATATGTCAGACTAAGGCTTACGCATTATTTAAATGAGATTCTTGCTCCGAAAGTCATCATGAAGTCCAATGGGCGTTCCTTGTAAATCGTCTGAAGATCCGATCCATCGTCGAAATGATAACTTAGGCCTGGCTCCACATAGATGCCAAAAGTCTTGGAGATGTTGGCTTGAATGCCGGCAGAAGCATTCAAGGACCACAGAAAGCCTTTGTCTTTCACCTTAGTTTTCACCACTTCCCCTTGCAAAACTCCGGAAAGCAAGTCAGATGTCTCGTGAGTGCCGGAGACACACTTTTCAACCATTCCTCCAGCGCTCAAATAGAGAGAAACCCTTTTAGAGTCAAGAAGTAATGCCGATATGTTGAGTGGTACTCCAATGTACCTCAACGTCTGCTCAGTCTGCGAGACTGTTTTGCCGGCTTCGTTAGAAAACGTACTGCGGAGAGTCGTAAATGCGATACCCGTCTCTATCCCGAATCTTTGGCTTAAAGGATAGTTGACAGTCAAAGCAAGCCTGACAGGACGTTTATGGTCTGATTTAGAGACGACCGTTGTTGAGTTCAATGCTTTAGAAGGTGCTGCTACTCTGGTTTGAATCATTGCGCCATCCCCAATATCATCACCTCCAGCTTTCCCTGTCAGACCAGGAGCTGATGCAGGGGAGGACCCACGGTAAAACATCTGGAGGTCATAAGCACTTTCTTGTTGGAAGTCAGTGGATGTTCCTGAAAAAGACATTTCCAGAACAGCCTTCCTCGCAACTTTCCCACGAGACTCTTCCGCGGAAGAAATGTAGTTTGACCAATCCTCGCCTTCATGATCAGGGTGATTGGTGCGATCTGAGACTATTCTCTGAACGCCCTTGTTGTCTGGAACTTCAGGAGAGACATCCACATTTTCCTCTTCAAGGACAGGCTCTGGTTGAGATGGTTCTTCTGCACTCACCTGACTGTGCGCCTGTGCTACAAGATGAGTGGAGGAACGTTTGCCCATAAGTTTACTGTTAACCAAGGGTGTCATGGCATCTGTTTCGGGCAGCAATAACTCTACAGAAGAATCTTGGCCTACTCTTGGAATGACTGAAGAAGGCTGATCTAAGGCCAAGATTCCCTGTGAGTTGTCCAACGTAATGTCTGTTTCTGAATCAAAATAACGAAGGCCGGTGAGGACACCTAGAGCCACAACAGCAGCCGCTGCCATTGAGCGCAAAAAAATCGGGACAATGACCGGTTTACGTTTTGCCTTAGGAAAAAGAGATGACTCCACGTCCTCCCACAGTCCCTTAGGTGTGGGTTCTTCGTAGTCTTTCATCTTGCGTTCCAAGTCTTTTAGCCAATCATTATCACTCATAATGTTGCCTCCATCTTTTTCATGTAATCTCGTATCTGCCTTGATAAAATAGCCCGCGCCCTATGAAGTTGGGAAGCCGATGTACTTTCAGAGATTCCCATCAATTCCGCTATCTCCTTGTGGCTCTTCTGCTCAAAGACATATAGGTTCAACACCGTCCTATAGCCTTCGGGTAAAGCTTGAATCATTCTCTGGATAGCTTCAGGAGGGACTTTCTCTACATCAGGTTCTTCTTCCTCCTCTTTGTCCGGAAGATCCCATTTGTACTCAACGGTGTCAGATCGCTTCCGCCGACGGATCAACTTCAATGCTTCATTGACGGTAATCCGCCTCATCCAAGCTTTAAGAGAGCCTTCCCCACGGAAGTCAAATTTACCCAAAGACGAGAAAATCTTAACAAAGCTGTCCTGAAGGACATCACGCAAATCACCATCATTAGGAATGTAACGGGAACAAGTGGCCGCAAGATACCTTGAGTAGCAGTCGTAAATCTGCTTCATCGCGGTACGGTCACCATTCCTTGCCTGTTCGACAAGAGTCCTTTCTATGTCTCCAGTCAGCGTTCCCATCCCGAACAGGCAAGGTAATCCGTTTATCAGTCAATAACCTGCGATTCCGATGGTAAGGAAAAACGCGAAGAATACTTCACCTTGGCAGACCTGTCTCCATCGTAATCTTTCCAGTGCAATGTCAAAGTCTCACCATCTTTGACATTAGGAAGAAGATCATCAATCTTAAAGGCTATGAAGCCATCCACTGGGGCTCCATATTCATTGTCTCCGTTCCTGTCATGCCTAAGGTACAAATCCAAAGTCTCCGGATCAATAGCAAGATGGAGATAGTGGACTTTCTTTTCCATGGAATAGCTCTGGCCGAACCACGATGCGAAGTGAAGGGTAAGATAACCATCCTCGCAGCATGTCACCCAATCATCGTAGATGTACAGTCCACCGTCATCCTTAGAGTTCTTAAAATCATCATCATAAGGAACAGCCGGTTTCGTACGCAACGAGTCAATCCAAACGACCTTTACTGTCTTGGAGTACAGGCGGCTGGCTTCCTTGTCCTCCTCATAGCGGAGCAACGCCCTTACCTCACGTTTGAAAGGATTGCTCCATCCCTTAGGTTCAAGGGTGGTTTTCTCATCGAGTTGGAAATAGGTGTCCGCTCCATTTGTCTTTACTGTCACGAGAGCGTTCGGTGTACCTTGCCATTCATTACCGTCATCAAGCTTGGAGCAAGAAGACAGCGAAGCGGCAACCAAGGCCGCAAGTGCCAAAACAATCTTGAAATTTTTCATCTGTTTCATATTTTTCATTTGTATTTACTAGACAACTAAATCCGGGTCAAGTTAATTCTTGCGCAAAAATGCAAAAAAAAAGATTAAATTGCGCTCGATTTTGAAAACGGACTTATATAATGAAGAAAATCACTATGTACCGGATGGGGATTTCCTTGATTCCTATTCTTGTTTTGATAGTGTTCTTAGCATTGAACATCAGCATTTTCGGGAGTGATGCAATACTCGGAGCCAGCCAGGTTGCGTTGTTGTTTTCTGCCGGAATCGCAATTTGGTTAGCGATGTGGCTGTTCAAAGTTCCATGGGAAGTCTTTGAGGAAGAGATAAAGAACAACATCGGCGACGTGACGACAGCCATTGTCATACTATTTCTTATAGGGGCAATTTCTGGCACGTGGACAATGAGTGGAATAGTCCCGACATTCATCTACTACGGAGTCAAAATCATAAGTCCCAAAGTGTTTCTTCTTACCGCATGCGTAATCTGCGCCCTTGTTTCGGTCATGATAGGTAGTTCATGGACCACAATAGCCACAATCGGTGTAGCACTTTTGGGAATTGGTAAGGCTGAAGGATTCAGTGATGGAGTGATCGCAGGAGCAATCATCTCCGGAGCATATTTCGGGGACAAAATCTCCCCTCTGTCAGACACCACGGTATTGGCGTCCTCTATGAGCAAAGTCCCGATGTTCAAACACATCCGTTATCTGATGTACACAACAGTACCGTCCATCGTGATCACTTTGATCATATTCCTAATCCTTGGGCTCTCTCACACGGGGAACGATGCTAACTTAGTCAATGAATATACCAACGTTCTCAAAGCCAAGTTCAACATTACTCCTTGGCTTATGATTGTCCCAGCGCTGACAGCGATAATGATTGTGCGGCGGTTGCCTGCACTGATCGTCCTAGGTCTCTCTACCCTGCTTGCAGCGGTTGCAGCCTTGATCTTCCAACCGGACATAATTAGAGAAATCGGTGCCGGAATATCAGGGACAGGATCACAGGCCAAGATTCTGTTCACTGGCACAATCGAGACAATCTACAACTCCGTCTCAGTCGAGACTGGCAATCCGGAAGTCAACCAGCTTGTCGCATCCAAGGGGATGATCGGAATGTTGAACACTGTCTATCTGATAATCTGCGCCATGTGCTTCGGAGCCGCCATGAAGGCAAGCGGGATGCTTCACCACCTGGCCTCTATAATTCTCCCGATGGCAAAACGCAGGGTCAGCCTTGTGACTTCAACAGTAGTGACAGGTACGGCTCTGAACGGCATCGTGTCCGACCAATACCTTGCCATCATCCTGACATCGAGCCTGTTCAAGGACATCTACGACAAGGAAGGCTATGAGGACAGGCTGCTCAGCCGTTCAGTTGAGGATTCCGCGACAGTCACCTCTCCCCTATTCCCTTGGAGCAGTTGCGGAATGACTCAAGCTACAATCCTCAGTGTCCCAACCCTTACTTATCTTCCATATTGCTTTTTCAACATCATCAGCCCGCTGATGAGCATCACCGTAGCGGCGATAGGCTACAAGATATTCAAGAAAGACAACTAGAAATCACCACACGAAATGGACAAGTTCAGGAAAATAAACAACTTCGACATCGAACTTCTCAACGGTTTCCCAAGTCTGGCAGTCTATGACGGCCAACTATTTCTCAACGATAACATTGACTATCAATGGGGAACAATTTTCAATTCATTTCCTGACCTACCTGCCAAAATCCGATTCACGGTGATTTTCATGTGTGTGGACGGAGAAGGCCACGCAAGGATTTCCGGCAACGACTACACCGTCATGGCAAACGACGTGATAATGATCAGTCTCGGCAACATAGTGGAAAGCATATCGGTCACGGATGACTTCAAGGCTATTTCCGTCGCCATACTGCCAGACAGTAGTCTGATGAATTTCACATACAGCAGCGCAAGGTATCTAAGGGACGCGCTTTATGACCCGAAAATCCTTCACCTTACCGATTCCGAGGGTCAGCGGATGTTGTCTTTCTTCTCGACAGTCAAGAACATCATCCTGTTCGACAGCGGCATCTTCAAGGCCGAGTCACTCCAAGGGGCATATATAATGCTGGCAAGTTATCTTTCTGAACGTCTTGCCATACAGAACGAGAAAATTGTCAGCCACACTGTGACAAAGTGGAGGAGGAATGAACTTCTGCGACGCTTCCTTACCGAACTCGGCCAGAACTACACTTTCGAGCGCAGCGTAAAATTCTATGCGAAGCGGCTTTTCATTTCCCCTAAGTACTTCGCACAGATGATCTACAAGGAGTCAGGGAAACACGCTAAAGACTGGATCCGCGACTTTGTCATCAAGGACGCCAAGACAATGCTCATGAGCGGCAACTACACCGTTCAGGAAATCAGCGAGGCCTTGCATTTCGCGAACCAGTCTTTCTTCGGTAAATATTTCAAGGAAGCGGTAGGATGCTCCCCTATGGCGTACAAGGACCGTGTTATTTCCGGCTCTTCAGAAGATCCCGGATCTCCTCAAGAAGAACCACATCCTCAGGCTTAGGTGCAGGTGTGGCGGGAGCGGCCGGCTCCTCCTTCTTCTTTCTCTGCAATTTAGCCAATCCCTTGATGGCAAGGAATATACTGAATGCGATGATCAGGAAATTGACCGTCTCCTGAATGAAGTTGCCGTAATTCAGTGTCACCTCCGGCTTGATCACCTCGGTTCCTTCCAGGACAGCCTTGTGAAGGACAATCTTAAGGTTGGTGAAATCGAAACCTCCGATGAGCACTCCGACGCAAGGCATGATGATGTCGTTTACCAGCGAGGTGACGATCTTACCGAAAGCGCCGCCGACAACTACACCGACTGCCAGGTCGATCACATTGCCTTTCATCGCGAAGTCCTTGAACTCGGACCAAAATTTGCTTTTTGCCATATTAGTTGTTTTTAAGTGTGTTTCCGACAAATTCCTCAGCTTCCGCCAAGGACTCAAACTTACCCACATCAATCAGACGAAGTTCCTGCGGCACGATGCCATAGACCGGATGCCTGTCACATTCCTGAATATAAAAGTCAGTTATCGAGAAGCGGTCGCCCCATCCATCCTCATCAAAGACTTTGAATATGCCGTCAGAGATGCAGTGGATGCCTGCGAAGGCGTATTTACGGAACCTTGCGGGATCAATGTTCCCGTATGGACTCCGCACCTCTCCGGTAGCAAGGTTAGTCCACCCGACAAGTCTCATGTCATCGTCGAAGAGGAAATATCTCTGAGTCTTCCGGTCGCTGACAAGGATATTCGAGAGAGCGTCCGGACGGGTCTGCCCGATGAACCAGTTCACATCCAAGTCAGACAGGATGTCCACATTATGGACAAGAAACGGACCGCCTTCCAGCAACGGACGGGCGAATTTGATCCCGCCTCCTGTCTCACGAAGGAAGTCCCTTTCATCCGAGAAGCTGACGTTCACGCCGAAATCTTCCTGCTCGTGGACATAGCCGATGATCGAATCCGGAAAATGATGCACATTGATCACAAAATCCGAAATCCCTGCATTTTTGAGTTTTGTAACCACTTGGTATAGAAGCGGTTTTCCATCGATAGGAACCAAGGCTTTCGGGAGTGTGTCAGTGATTGGCTTCAGTCTTGTGCCTAGACCAGCTGCGAAAATCATCGCTTTCATCTACAGAATCTTCTCAATGTCTAATTCCCTATGAGAAATAGTAATCTTTATGTCAAATCGGTCCGCCAAATGCTGCGCCAGATGTTCCGCACAATAGACGGAACGATGCTGGCCTCCGGTGCATCCGAAGCAGACTTGAAGATGAGTAAACTTACGTTCGATGAAGCATTTGACATGATTGTCAACTAGATCATAGACATTATTCAAGAATTTTGTCACCCCACCGTCGTCCTCAAGAAAAGTGATGACTTCTTTGTCCAAGCCGGTAAACTGACGATAATGCTCGTACTTTCCTGGATTATTGATTGCCCGGCAATCAAACACATAGCCGCCACCGTTACCGGTCGTGTCAATAGGGATACCTTTTTTGTAGGCGAAACTGAATATCCTGACTTCTAGACGTTTGTCCTCCGCGATGTTGTTGAACTGAGACATCGTCGTAAGCTTAGTGAGTATCTCGTTCAGGTAAGGATAATCCTCGAAAGGCTTCTGGAGAAGACGACGAAGGTTGCTCAAAGCATAAGGAACACTGGCCAGGAAATGAGGCTTCTTCTCGAAATAGCCTCTGAAACCATAGGCCCCCAGTACCTGAAGTGTCCTAAATAGAACGAACAGGCGGAGCCGTTCATTGAAATGTTCCTCGTTGACCTCTGTGTAGCCTTTCAATGCTCTCAGATAAGTCTGTATCATCTCCTTACGCAGGTTCTCAGGGTAACGGGACTTAGCCTGCCAAATGAAAGAAGCCACATCGTAGTAGATCGGTCCCCTGCGTCCTCCCTGAAAATCAATAAAGTACGGTTCTCCGTCCTTCATCATAACGTTACGAGCCTGGAAATCCCGGTACATGAAGGTGTCGCCCATGTCCTGCATCAGATCCACCTTGAGCCTCTCGAAATCGTCTTGGAGCCGCACTTCATTAAATTCCAATCCTGTAGCCTTCAGAAAGCAGTACTTGAAATAGTTCAGGTCAAAGAGAATCATCCTCTCGTTGAACTCTGGTTCCGGGAAGCAGACCGACCAGTCCAGTCCCTCAGCTCCCTTGAACTGGAGTTTCGGAAGCATCTCCATGGCCCGGCACAAAAGACGGCACTCGTAAGAGCTATATTCACCGCTCTCACGTCCTTGAGTGACAACATTATAGAGCTGGTCATCACCAAGATCCTCCTGAATGTAACGCATTCTGTCTTCGCTGACAGCCAGGACCTTAGGAACTTTAATTCCTTTACTGAGGAAGTGTGCGCTAAGGCTGACGAATGCGTTGTTCTCATCGCGGTTCGTTCCAATGACACCAATAATAGAGATATTCCCGCCTTTAAGACGGAAATATCTCCTGTTGCTTCCGGAGGAGTTTAGTTCCTCCGCATCGTTCACTTTCTGACCTGTGTATTTTTCAAATAGTTGCTTGAGTTTGTCCATTACGAGTAACTTGTTAGTAAAGACTGTTGTAGGAGGCAGTCTTGTTCGAATAATAGTTGTACTGGTCAGCCAGTTTTCCGTACATCTGCCCGAGAACCTCAAGGTAAGGCTTACCTTCCACAAGGGTCAGCCGATAGACCGTGTCATCGACCTTGTAGAAGTCCATCCCGTCCATCGTGATCGTGTCGTAGTCGTCAGGAAGATCCTCGACCAAGGCGCCGGACGGAGGGACTATGACCTCATACTGACCGTTTGAGTTGACGATGTAGAAGACTCCGTCCTGATAGTAGTACGGCTGGTTGGCGTAGGCGTAACTCTGGACGAGCCCCAGCCTGTCCGCAAGGGAATAGGCGTTGTTGGCCCTCGTCGAGTTCAATGCGAACTCGTTGTTCTGAGCTGCGATTGTGGCGTTGTTCTGAGCGATTATCCTGTTCTGCTCCTCGATGATCCGGTTGTTGGAGTCGATGGCGCGGTACATCCGGTAGGTGTTGTTGTAGTAGGCGAAGCGGACCGAGGCGAACACCAGATCCGATACGGCTCGGTCTATGCAAACTCCGAACGGAGGGCGACAGACAACGAATATGTCCCCGTACGGACGGTAATATATTCCATCATAGATGCAATATTCAACTCCCCAGTAGGTCATTCTCCTGTAACGCGGAGGGAGACTGTGGACCCTGTAGCCGTAGCAATGGTGGTCGTGCGCCCAGAAATGCTTCGGACGGTCGTATGGCATGAAGTCACGTTCACGCGGCGGGATTCTGTGGACATTCCTGTCCTCGCCGATCCTCATGAAATCGCTGCGGCTTTCCCTCATGACATCTCTCCCGCCATGGGCGTTGCGGTCGAAAGATGTCAGACCGTCTCTGGTGGCGTTGCCTACCCTTTGTGACTGTTCCCTTCTGGTGTCAGACACCGAAGCACGCGCAGATGTGCTTCTGGTCGAAGACGAACCTATCCGCCTTGCCACCCTGCCGTTGGAACTTCTCGTCGCTGAAGACGACTCCCTTACAGACGAAGAACGTGACGAGGATGACGAGCGTCTGACTGACGATGAGGACCTGTCCGAAGATGAACTTCTCACAGAAGCAGAACCGCCGCTCCTGCGACTATTGTCCTGAGAGCTCCTTGATACACTGGAGCCACTCCTGCGATTGTTGTCCCGAGAACTCCTGGACATGGACGAACCCGGACCCCTCGTAGAAGAAGAATTCGAGCCTCTTGTGGAAGAAGATCCGGAACTCCCTGTGGAAGAAGAACTTCTGGACGATGACCCTCTGGACGAAGATCTCGTCTGGGAGGAAGTGGTGTTGCCCCTCGAGCCCGAGGAGCGTCTTTCCTGTGAATATGAATCAACGGGAGCCGCGAACATGGCCAGCACAACAGCTGACGCAAGGGCGATATTCAGAATATTCTTCATGATGATCCGGTGTTAAGTGGTTAATTATAGATCCAATACTTTTTGGAAAGCTTCCTGAAGGCTTCGACATCCTTTGACCAGTAGTCAGCGATGTCCTCTACCTTCAGACGTTTTCCGAAAGCCGTTCTTACATAATCTGTACCACAGACCTTGTCGAACATGTTGTTGCGCCCTTTCGATAGGGCGAACGGATTCCTGTCCGGATAGAGTTCGTTCACAGCCTGCATCACGTAGAATTGGGTCAACGTGCAGCAGGCGGCCTCATAGTCAGTGTAGTGGAACTGAACTCCATGTATGAGTTTTCCTTGAAGGCTGCCGGAGAACGGCTTGAAATGGATTGTACGGAAAGCGACGCCCGGAAGGTTGTAGCTGTCCAGTCTGGCCTTCAGCGCGTCAGCGTCAATCCATTCGGCCGCGAACACCTCGAACGGAAGCGTGTAGCCGATGCCGATGTTAAGATAGCCCTGGAACTCGCCCGCAATGCCGGATGACGGATAGTTCACGGCGGACTGAGGATAAGGAATATTCGGGGACGGGAGCACCCAAGGAAGGTTCGTGTCCTGATAGAGCATATTCCTTGTCCATCCTTCCATCGGAATGACGGAAAGTCTGCATTTCAGTGGTGCCTCGTTGCCTTTCTCGCCACAGTTCAGCCCTTCCTCGTTCAGCAGGATGGCAAGCTCGCCGACCGTGAGACCGTAGATGTAAGGGATTTTGAATTCACTGACAAAGGAATGGAAGCCCGGCTCCACGAGGCATCCCTCGATTTTGTTGCCACCCAACGGGTTGGGTCTGTCAAGAACCATAACCTCAATGTTGTTCTCAGCACAGGCGCGCATCACAAGACCGAGGGTGCTGATGAATGTGTAGGAACGGCTGCCGATGTCCTGGATGTCATAGACGACAATGTCCAATCCTTCAAGCATCTTCTTGCCCGGCTTGCGGTTGGCGCCATAGACCGAGTAGACAGGAATGCCAGTCTTGGCGTCCTTGAAATCCTCAACGTGCGAGCCTGCGTAAGCATCGCCACGCACACCATGCTCAGGAGCGAAGAGTGCCTTAAGGTTGACTCCGGGAGCCTCGTTGAGAATGTCTATTGTGGAGCGGAGGTTGTGGTCAATGCCGCTCGGATTTGTGACAAGGCCGACATTTTTCCCGACAAGTCCCTCAAAGCCACGACCTTCCAGGACTTCTATCCCAAGACGTACCTGAGCGACGGAAAAGACAGAAATCAGGATAAACGCCTGCGCGCAACATAGACGCCTAAGAAAGCTGGAATGCAACATATCATAACAAGTGTAAAGAATCCGACATAACCAAGTGACTGCTGAAGGTAACCAGAGACCAACCCCGGCAATTTCATGGAAAGCCACATGAACGCCGTGCATATTGCATAGTGGGAAGTCTTGAGCGGGCCGTCCGCGAACTGCATCATATAAAGCATATACGCCGTGAAACCGAAACCATAGCCGAACTGGTCAAACACGATGCAACCTCCAACAGTCCAAAGGCTTGAAGGTTGGGCCACAGCCATATAAAGATATACGGCGCACGGCAGGGCCAGACTCAATGCCATCGGCCACAGAGCCTTCTTCAAGCCGACGCGCGACGCGAACACCCCACCAATAATCCCGCCTGCCAAAAGGGCGACAACTCCGAACGTGCCATAGACCAGTCCATAGGCATCAGTCGAGAGTCCAAGTCCGCCATCGGACGTGGCATCCTTGAAGAAAGGGTATAGCATATTGACAGACAGGGCTTCCGGAAGGCGGTAAAGCATCATGAAAAGGATTGCAACCCACACCCCTTTCTTACTGAAAAACGTGACGAAAGACGAACCGAATTCCTTGAATATCGTGGCGGCGCTTTTCCTGTCCCGGCAATCAACATCCTCTGCCGGGCGGGGAATCGAAAAGAAATGATAGAGGGCCGTCGCCGCAAGGATCACGGCGGAGACAAGAAGCACCAGGCTCCATGCTTTCGGAATATCTCCCATCCTTCTCTGGAACACGCCTGCCATGACGACAAGCACTCCTTGCCCGAAAACCGATGCTATTCTGTAGAAAGTGCTTCTGACTCCCACGAAAGCAGACTGTCTCCTCTCGTCAAGAGCCAACATGTAGAAACCGTCGGCCGCTATGTCATGCGTCGCGCTGGCAAATGCCACCACCACGAACATGACAAGGACAAAAGTGAATGAAGACACCGGAAGAAGAAGCGAGACCGCAAGCACGGACACCGCCATCAGAACCTGCATCGAGAGAATCCACCAACGCTTGCTGCGGAATATGTCCACGAAAGGGCTCCAAAATGGTTTTATCAGCCACGGAAGGCTGATTACGGTCGTCACAAGTCCCAATGTGCCGTTGTCGACACCAAGATCCTTGAATATGGCGAGAGCGATTGTGTTGACTATGAAATATGGAAGTCCTTCCACAAAGTAAAGGGTCGGAATCCACATCCAAGGGTTACGTTTAGTGAAATTACTCATTATGTGTCAATTATGTTATCGTCTTTCCAATATGCTGCCGGGATAGTAATGTGACAGAATCTGATCGAACGTGTAGCCTTTGCTGGCCATCACGGCGGCTCCGATCTGGCAGAGGCCGACTCCGTGTCCCCAACCGGCTCCGTTGAGGATCAGCCTGTCGCCAACCCATTTTATCTCAAAGGCCGAACTTTTCAGATGGGACTCCGACAGCCAGCGGCGTATGATCAGTTCCTTGCCGATGACCATCGTCTTCTTGTCCCCGATCACTTTCAGTCTCTTGAGCCTGCCGGACGGGCCTCTCTCGATCGGAACAAGGTCGCGGATGGTGCCGAAATCGATTCCGGAACGTCTGCGGACGAGATCGGAAACCACCGACCTTGAATATTCAGTGGTCCATCTGTAGAAGTCCTTCGTCTCCAGATCGTAGTCGTTAAGCACTTGAGTGAGGACCTTCTCGTCCTTGGTGTCGCAGAACACATCACCGCCTTCCTTCCAGTTAGGAGTGTCCGGAAGCGGCTGAAGATAAGGATAGTCCTTGTCTTCCCAGCATGTGCTGAACAGTTCCATGCGGCCTCCACAACACTTAGAGAAACGGGCATCACAGATCTCGCCTTCCGATGTCAGGACAAGCCCCCATGTCTGGTCTATCGCTTTGCGGACGGTGTCACCTACAGCCATCGTGAGACCTTGGTAACGCTGGCAATGATCGTCCGCGCAAACATCGAATAGGGTGTGGTCATCGTGATCGAACCATTTGATGTACTCCTCTTCGTTGGTCGCTGAGCCTGTGGTTCGACAACGCTCACCAACCTTCGAAGCGTCTGACGTGGCCGAGGTCGTTTCGACAGGTTCAGCGACCGGGCCGGCCGATTTTTTACGGTGCTCCACCTGAGCCATGACCCAGGAACGGGAAATCACGGCATGAGCCTTAAGGAACTCAAGACCGGCGGAGGCCTTCATCTCCGAAGAAATCACGCTCAGAAGGTAATCCTCAACTCCTACGATGTTCACTGCTGTGACTTTGTCACCATCAACTATGAATTTCAAGGTTCCCGCAAACTTTTGCGTCACCTTGCGCTCCCAATGGAAATCCACCCCGATGGTCACCCCGTAAAGGATGAACGACGGCTCGGCGAACATTGTGGCCTCGGTCTGGGCTTCGAAGACCAATTCGTCGTAAAGAACCCCGTTGTAGGAGATACGTCCATCTGAATATTCCACTTTCTGCTTTCCGGCTCCGTCCGAAATCACCTCGAACTCAATCTCTTGACCGGACATAATGCCAACCTCCAGCCTATTTTGGGTTCTGGTCAGCCTCCAGATAATCTCTTTCTCGGTCTCTCCGCTTGCGGCCACCTCATCGACAACCTGTGAAAGAAGTTTTGAATCAAGCTTGTCGAAGTCCTCTTTCTCGGGAGCGACATAAATTCCGGCCATGTCCGCGCATCCCGGACTCATCGCCAAGTGGTCAGACGCCGTGGAAAAATAATTATGCGGGCGATGTTTTTCCCTGAACATCACAACCGTGCGATACTCTCCTCCATGATACCAAGCAATCAGGTTGATTCCTGGCTCATCAGAGTCTTCCGGCACAGGAGCGCAGTCCAGAAGCCTGTAGAACAACTTGGCGGTGGATTTCGCCGTGGTTCCACGGAGCACGAAAACGCCGCGGGCATATTCGTCAAGATGGAAGAGCCTTGCCTCCTTTACATTCGTCAGGAATTCCAAAGTTTCGTCCCCGTTCGTGTCAAGCAGTTCGTCAACTCTGCGCTGAAGCGGCATCAGACCTTGCGGACACGCCTGAAAATGCATATGGTCCGGAGCCGAAGCCCCGCTTTGAGGACCGTTGTAGAACCCAAGATATTCATTGTTCTCCTTGACGAAGTCGAGAAGATCCTGATAGCGGTGCCAGATTGACTGCGGTGTGTGGTCGAAGCTGGAAATCACCAGATGCGAAGGAAAAATCGGATAAGGGTTCAATGTCACACGGTATCTGCGCCCTTTGCGTCCTTCGAACTCGATGTCGGTCTGCTCCGCCGGGCGGTTCTCCGGACAAAGGAAGCATGGTCTCTCGCTGATGGACTTCTTGTCCAAAGCGGCCTCAGAGGAGATTCTCCTGCACGGATTATACTGAACGGTCACCTTCAGTCCGCCGACCTCAATGTGCTTCACCTCGGCTTTCTTGAGGTTACGGTAATTCTCGGCCGCCACCGGCCAGACCGAAAGCTGGTCTTTTATGAATTTGTCGATTTGATTGTCCATCAGAGCAATGCCAATAAAATATTTTTGATTGATTTGAATTCCTGCTCAAAATTCGGAGTGAAGAATCCCATGCCAAGGTGAGACTCGATCTCGGACATCGTATGATAACGTCCTTCCGAGACTTCATCAAGATCCGGTTTCAAGACGAAGTCGCCGACCGTTGCGAAGACATTGACAAGTTCCCTTTCGCGCGCCGACTCCCAAACATAGGATTTAAGATAAACCGGATTGAAATCCCGGAACCCGAGTTCCTCGGATGCCTCCCTGTAAAGAGATTCCTCCAAACTCTCGCCATAGTCCACATGACCGCCAACCGCCGTGTCCCAGCACCCCGGAAGAAGATCTTTCTTCATCGAGCGTTTCTGAATGTAGAGACAGCCCTCCCTGTTGATTATGTGCAGATGAACGACGGGATGCATAAGTTTTGAGCCGTCATGCACCGCCTTCCTCGTCGCCTGGCCGACGACCAGACCACTCTCCTCCACGACAGGCACCATCTCCCCATATGTGCGTGGAGACTCCCCTGGATTGTCAACGGACGGTAAAGGCAGGATCACCGCCGGAGCTGCCGGATAGATCAACTCGAACATGGCATCAGGCTATTGCCACAAGAATCAGCAACTGAGCCACAAGCACTCTCATGAACATGGACAGAGGGTAGACAGTGGCATAGTTGACAGATGGGTAATCCGTCCCGTAGGCACCCTGCGTGAATGCCAGGACTGCGGGGTCCGTCGTGCCTCCGGAGATCAGACCGCAGATCTGGTAGAAATTGAGCCCGCAGACAAACCTCGCGATAATTCCGATCGCACAGACCGGGATAAATGTGATGAGAGCGCCGTAAAGAATCCACCAATAACCGCCATTAAGAATCGAACTGACAAAATTCTGCCCCGCTCCAAGGCCTACGGCCGCCATGAAGAAGGATATTCCCATCTCCCGGACCATAAGGTTCGCGCTCTGTGTAGTATAGGTCGTGATCTTCCACTTCGGACCGAAATAGCCTAACAGTATCGCTATGATGAGCGGGCCGCCGGCGAGACCCAACTTGATAGGCTGCGGGATGCCTGTGATGGTGATCGGAAGGGAGCCGAAGATAACACCCAAGGCTATTCCGAAGAAGATTGGTATAAGGTTCGGACGATTCAGACTCGATGTCTGGTTGCCGACAAGCTTGGCGACCTCCTCGATTCCGAGTTCCGGACCGACGACCCTAAGCACATCGCCCATCTGGAGGATGAGGTTCGGTCTTGCCACAAGACCTACTCCAGCTCTGATGACACGGGTGACGCTCACTCCGTAATTAGCTCTGACATTGAGGCTTCTGAGCGTAACGCCAGTAAGGTTCGTCTTGGTGACAGTGATTTTTCTGTTCACCAACTTGGCATCCATCTGCTCCCAGTCTTGAAGATGCATCGGCACCTCCTCCCCGAATGTGATCCTAAGAGAATCCACGTTTTTTTGGGAAGTCACAATCAGAAGCTTGTCGCCTTTTTTAAGGATTGTATCCGGCCCGGGAACAGACATAACCCCGTTCCTGAGGATTCTGGAAATGACTATTGAGTTGCCCAGACCTTTCGTCGCGTCTCTGACAGTCATCCCGAATATGGCCGGATTCTCGACCTCGCAATGCATACGTCTAGCCACATCATCATTATTATCTTCATTGTCAAGAGCCTCCTTCTCCTTGTTGAGATCCGCCTTGAAGAGCGCCTTGAAGAACATCATAAGCCCGATCACAAGAAGTACACCTAACGGGTAGGCCACGGCGTAGGCGGACGCAAGTCCGGAGGTGGCCGAATTTATGTCTGACGCGAGATAATTCTCCGCGCGCATTGAATCCGCCATCGTCTGCTGTGCGGCACCGAGTCCCGGAGTATTTGTCACGGCGCCGGACATCACGCCGACCATAGTCTTGAGATCCTCCCCCGTGATGAAATGGATAGCCACGGTGACGAGGACAGCAAGAAGTACAAGCGCGACCGCCAGAAGATTCATCAGGAGTCCACCTTTCTTGAATGAGTGGAAGAACCCGGGACCGACCTGAAGTCCGATCGAGAAGACGAACAGGATCAGCCCGAAATCCTTCATAAAATTCATCACTGTCGCATCCACCCTAAGGCCGAAATGACTCAAGAGTATAGCCACGAACAGAATCCACGTGGAGCCAATGGAGATGCCTTTAATCTTGAATTTGCCAAGATACAGTCCGATCGCGATCACAACCGCGAAAACCAGAATCGAATGGGCTATTCCAGCCCCTAAAAACAAATCTCGCATATCAACTAAAAATCTATCCGCGCGCAAAAGCACGGCTTGTCTTCAATCTTACCTTCTATGAAATATGTCTTGCGTCCGCATTCCTCCACTGAACTTCTGAATATCCTTACGACCTCTTCCGGCTTTGTCTCCTTGATGAAGTTGACACTGATGCTCTTGACAGGGTTGGCGGCCACTTCGCCGTAGTCAATGCTGTCCATCGCCCAGACCACATAACGGGCGTTGTTGGTATGCCCTATGACATCGATGTCCGAATACGCTGCCTTATGGCATCCGACCTCTTCCACCGGGACTCCCTTTGGCATCACGACCTTTCCGCAAGGAGTCGGAATCGCATGGTCAAGGCACTGTGTCGTCGCCGGGACCATATTCAGAACTTCATCGCTCCGCACCAGCCTTCTTGTCTCAACGTTCATTACAATCCACGAGGATGTGCATGCGACCAAAACATCGGACTTGTCTTTAAAATTTGTGTCCCCCTGTCTCCTGAGTTCGAAGTCTCGGAGGAAGAACAGTCCGTCAAGTCCTTTGTGCCAGGTGTAGAGGGTTGTCTCATCCGTCCACACAGGCGGGGCCAGAAAGTCCATCCGCATCCTTGAGAGCACCCATGCCGTGTGGTGTCTACGAAGATCCTCATAGCCGAAATGCAGGGCCTTCGCGGCCAGGTATGCCATCTCCTGAGCATGGTCCATGAAAGCCGCCGGTTTCAGATGGAACGACGCATCCGTGTCGTAGCACGGGATCGTTATGTCCATGCTGAATCTGTTGTCTGGGACATTAACCTTTTCCATAGTCATCAATAATTTATTATTCTCAATTCCTCGGGGGTATAGAGGATCGAATCGATGAACGCCGGAGCGACATGGGAAAGAAGGATGAATATTCCCAGCGCCAGCAAAACCACTCCTGCCACGCATGCGGCCACGATCGCCGCCACCATCCAACCACGCCGTTTCCGCACATGCTGTCCCTCCGTTTTCTCCGGTAAAGTTTCCTCCTCGTCCGGTCGCCGGGCATCACTCTCTGGAAACGGGATAATTTCTTCAGTCCGTTGAGTCTGCCGAAGCGGTTCCTTCTTCGCCACATCTTCGGTCCCTTCGGCAGGATCTGTGACCGGTTCCACCGGGGTCACCGGCTCTTCAACCAGTTCCCGAAGCGCCGCCACACTCCGCGCGACCTCGTCCGGTGTCTCCTCATGAGTCTTGAGCGACAAAGGCTCCAATCCGACCCCATAAGGATATATGTCCAAATCCTCGTCCGAGATAAAGAAAAATGTGTTCTCCTTCGTGGCGCGAAGACGCCCAAGCCCGGGAAACACAACCACCTTCTTGGTCTGAAGCGTGTTTCTCAACCCCGAGATAAACTCAGAAAGGATCCTCCAGGAAGTCTCCGGATCAATCCCGTTGGTTTTGGAATAGAACTCCACTAGCAGCCTGTCATCTTCCGGACCTCGCTGCCTGAAAGACAATCTGCGGTAAGGAGGGTTAATCGTGTAGCCCTTGTCTGAAAAAGTCGAAGGCATCACCTCGGAGACGAAAGTCCCCAAGCCAGGCAGCGTAACCTCATCATTGTCAAGAATCAAGTCCTTGACTATCTCTGAAAACAAGTCTATGTCCATTTTCCTCCTCCGAGAAATCCTCACAAAGGTACACAAAAAAAACCACAAAAAAATTTGCATTAATCAGTTTTTGTTGTACCTTTGCACTCCCGAAAGGAACAAACAACCGAAAAGGAAAAAGGTTGACAAAATTCCTCAATAGCTCAGTTGGTTAGAGCACCTGACTGTTAATCAGGGGGTCGTAGGTTCAAGTCCTACTTGAGGAGCCGGGAAAGCACTCGCCGGGTTGCGGGTGCTTTTTTTTATGGGCTATCATTCTACCAAACAGCGTTTTATCAACATTTCAATTATGACTGGAAGAAAGATTTTGCTGGCTGTGGATGTTCAGAGGGATTTTATTGCCGGATCGCTGGCCGTGCCGGGTGCTGAAAGGATCATCCCGGAGATAAACGCGATCAAAAAACGGTTCGAGAGAGTGTACTTCACGCTGGACTGGCATCCGAAGGATCATTGCTCATTCAAGTCAAACGGAGGGCAATGGCCCGAGCATTGTGTTCACTACACTTCCGGGGCAAGCCTTTCCGACGGTCTGTTGGACGGACTGGAGGAAACAATGGTCAGATTCATCCTGAAAGGACTTGACAAAGACAGGGAGGAATACGGGGCGCTGGCGGGCGCGGCCGCCTCAAACCAGAATCTGTTCCTAGCAGGAGACGAGGTCACAGTCTGTGGAATCGCAGCGGAATTCTGTGTCCTTGAGACCCTCAAGAACGTCTTCCGGCTCAGCCAGGAGACAGGATTCAGCGTGAATGTGTTCCTGAAAGGCGTGGCCGGATTCGACGACACGCCCCTGCTCGGATGGATGGCCGAGAACGGCGTGAAGGAGTACTGATGTATTTATTCCGTCCTTAAGACAGGTGGAGCGAGAGGGACGAATAACTCATCCTCAAGGCCTTCAATCTGATTTTTATAGTAAGCCTGTGACGCGGCCGAACGGTTGACCGCATCGTAGGCCGCAAATGTCTCGAAATCATATTTCCACCCGCTTGGCTCAGACAGCTTCATGATTCTTTTAAAGATGGCCTCACGAGAAGGGGCATTGAATCCACCTGCATTGTGCCTCATGATGCTGTAGTCTGTCGGTCTGTAGGCACCGTATCTGAACGTCAGGCCACCATCGTAGATTCCCACCTGTCCTGAATAGCGTGGATCTGAAAGGAAATGCGCCCAATGGACTTCCTGAGGATCGTTCGTGACATCGGCGTTAGGGTAGAAACCATATTTGGAGAACCACTCTCTGTGGCTTTTCACCTGGCTCTCGGTTATAGTCTGTTCGTAGAAATATTCATCTGCCAGTTTAGCGAAGCCATGTCCGCCGGCCTCATGGCGGAGTACCTTGCCGAAGTCCGCTGTGTTGTAGTTGACAATGGGGATGTAGGCTATCGCCCTGCCGTCCGACCACATATAGGTTGTACCTGCATACTTCGAGGAATTCAGGATGACCAGTTCCAGTGTGTTTCTGACATTGAGCCAACTGATTCCATCCACCTTGAAGGCGTACTTCCAGACATTGCTGTCATTGCCCCCGACATAGGTTCCATTTCCGAACTTGCTGGAAAATGCCGTGCCACCGTCAAAATTCCTCCCGTCCGACTCTACCGCTACAGAATAAACGTCGAACCTGTCCCGGAATGAGCTGTAAGGCTCTTCGGCGAAAAACTCCTCCATTGTCCTGTCGGCCCATTTGTCAAATAACGACATATCCTCCCCTTCCGATGCCGTAAGGTCTTCCTTGGTGAAGCCGTCTCCCATTATCACTATCTTTATCCCGTTTCCGACGGAATGGGTCTGGAGGGTGTGCACTATCCCTTCCTGAAAAATCACAACCTTCTCGTGAATGCCGGCAGCCTTGCTTATGATTCCAACCACAGCGCTTCTGGCACTTTCTCCATCATTCCTGTCGCAATGAAACACAAGTTCATCCTGACGCATTGCCCTTGTTTTCAATCCGGAATATCTAAGCCAGGATGCGGCGTTCTCAGGAACAGCCACGGAATAGTCCACGTCAGATGACACAACGACCGAGATTTCTCCAGCTCCTCTTGGCACTGAATATGTGCCTTCAGGTGTTATGACGCTGCCCTCTACAAAATCCAGACACCTTACCAAGGTCTTCGAATCATCGTACACCAGCACGACAACCTCGCCGTTAGTGAACGGCGACGGGGCGGTCACCACAATCTCCCCTTTAGTGTCATTGATTCTATTGACTGACGCAGTCCAGCCATTCTGCGAAAACGCCTTGACCACAACGATTCCAGTGGCGTTAGAGATCTCATATCCAACAGACTTTGTCTCCCCCGCATTGAATTTAAACGTTCCGTACCCCGGGAATTGTATGCCCAAGTCAGAAGACTTCTTGGCAAGTTTGAACACAGTGCCGTCCACTAGCGTGACAGTCACATCGTCGCCGGTGTCAACCACACTTGAGAAAAACGAGTCTCCATCGTTTCCTGTCGCCTTGGACAATTTCGTCCAGGTTTCCTTTCCATCATAAGACACATACCACCAACCGTCTTCTATCTTCAATTCCGGAACGGTTCCTCCGGCGCTTATCCGGTTGCCGGTTCCGGAACCGTCATAGATCCACTCTCCATCCATGGTCCAATAATACTTCCCGTCGGTGTGCCGCCTTATGCCGATAACAGGAGAATGGCCGTCCTTGCCATTGTAGATGGTGACCGTGCCGTTTTTGCTGAATGAGATCGTGTAGCCGACAACAGCCCCGTCCTTCATGACCTCCGCCACGCCTGTCACGTAGTCATTACCCTGTAACGCATTGACTATCGTGCGCAATGTCTGCAGATCCTGATTGAACCCTCGGCATTGCTCTTCCAAAACCGCTATTCTGGCTTCGTTCCCGTTGACTTTATTCCAGATCTCCGAGTCATCGTATCTGCAGGACACTAGTCCTGCAAGCATGACAAGAATAACAAAAAGAGTCCTTTTCATTTCAGTTAAATTATGCTCTTATAACAAACAATCTTTAAAGTTAATCATTTTCCCGGGATATGTATGCTCAAAAACAAAATGCTTAAAATTTAGTAACAAGCCTTAAAAAGAGTTTTGCCATTTTCAAAAAGTTTGGTAACTTTGGCAGGTTGTCTGGTCAAGCATGCCGGGCGGCATCCGGTCCCATAGCTCAGTTGGTCAGAGCATCTGACTCATAATCAGGGGGTCGTAGGATCATGCCCTACTGGGACCACAAAGGGGAGACGCGATTTCTTGCGTCTCCCCTTTGTGGTCCCGGCACCCACCCAAGTCTCTTCGACAAGGTCTGTGACAGATAATCGTAGCTACTTCACACGAAGCTTCCTGCCAAGACGCAGAGTGGTGGTCTCCTTGATGCCGTTGAGACGGCAGAGAGCCTTGACAGAGGTGTGGTACTTCCTTGCAAGCGCGCCGAGGGTGTCGCCCTGACGGATTGTGTGGTACTTGGCGGCGGCAGCGGCCTTTCTCTCGGCCTCGACCTTCTTGGCGGCCTCCTCCTTGTCCTTGGTGTCGCCCTCAAGGATGTCGATCTCCTCCTGCTCGCTCTCAGGAACATATTTGCTGTTGGCGTTCAAGTACTTCTTCTTGAGGACGAACAGTCTGTGTCTCAACGTCCCCGAATGGAAATCAATCAGCCACTCAGGATCAAACGCATAGCCTTTGTAGCGTGTCTCAAAATGAAGGTGCGGACCTGTCGAGCGGCCAGTCGAACCACCGAGACCGATGATCGTTCCGGCGTTCACCCACTGGTCATCCTTTACATAGATCTTGGAGAGATGACCATAAAATGTCTCAAGTCCGTTGTCGTGCCGTATGACAACGAGATTACCATAGCCTTTGTAACGCTTCGCCATGCGGACCTTGCCATCAAAAGCGGCATAGACCGGAGTCCCCGTTTGCAAAGGAAGATCCACACCCTGATGACGGCGCCTGTGGCGGTAGCCAAACTTTGAATAGACATCATTCTGATGAGGGCATTTGTACTCGCTGAGAGTATCAACTATCCAAAGGGCAATCTCGTCTGGAAGTTCATCCAACGAGACGTGGTAAGGATCAGGGTAATCGTGAGTCCAATATTCATTGAATATCTTGCGGTCACGAGCGTAGCTTGGATCCTTGAAATACTTCCACGTGTTGTCCGAAAGGAGAAGAATTTTGATGTGAGGATCAGCCGTGTCAATCGTGTCTAATGCCATAGCCCTATCAGGGTTCAATGACTGCACTGATTCTCTGGAAATCCTTGGAACCAGAATCTCCGCCTGTTTTTTCGTCTTTATCGTGGTGTCCTGCGCCAAAACTGGCAAAGAATAATGAATCAGAGTCAGGGCGAGCACAATCGCACAGACCAAAAGTCTCCTAAGAATCATCGGTTTACCTACAGTTTAGCACTGAATCTTTCAATAAGAAGATTCTTCGTTTCATTAACTTTTTCCTCAAGGAGCGCGTCCGAAGTGGCCTCACAGATAAATCTCAAATAAGGTTCTGTGTTGGAAGGACGAATGTTGAACCACCAGTTAGGGAACTCTACCCTATAGCCATCAAAATCCATCTCTGCGGTAGGCTTCTCTTTAGAGGTGAAATATTCCTTGACAGCGTCCATCGCGCCTTTCTTGTCGTCAAGACGGAAGTTTATCTCTCCTGAGTTCTGATAACGCGCAATCTTGCCGATTAGTTCGTGGAGCGTGATGCCTTTCTTCTTCATGGCTGCCACAACCCTCAGGATCAGAATGGAAGCCAGCAATCCGCTGTCCGAGTAGAAGAAGTCGCGGAAATAATAGTGACCGGCAAGTTCTCCGCCCCAAACACCGTCAAGTTCGCGAAGCTTCCTGGCAGCAAAGGCGCGACCGACTTTCCATGTCGCCATCTTGCATCCCATTGGGGTAAGATACTCCCCTACCGCCTTTGAGCTGCGGATGTCCTGAAGGACTGTGCCAGTCTCGTGTCTCTCATCGACAAAATAATGGCCGAGAACCGCAATCATTAGGTCCGGAGAGACAAACTTACCATCGTTGTCAACGAACATCACACGATCAGCATCACCATCGTAGATAACGCCAACATCCGCACCCGTCTTTTTCACCAAAGCCTGAAGAGGCTCCACATTCTTAGGAATCAACGGATTCGGCTCGTGATTAGGGAAGTTCCCATCCATCTGCTCGAATATGTAAGCCGGCTCATCACCGAAAATCTCACGGGCATAAAGACTTGACATTCCGTTGGAAAGATCGAACGCAATCTTGACATCCGAATAGTCACCCTTGAACTTCAAAAGGAAATTAAGGTAATCTTTATGAATATCCTTAGGAATCACCCGTCCTTTCTTCTCAGCCACAGGCGTTGGCCTACCGCTATCAATCCATTCCTTAATCTGGCCAAGGCCGGAATCCAAGCCGACAGGGAGAGCATTCTCCCTGGAAACCTTCATTCCGTTATACTCCTTAGGATTGTGGGAGGCAGTGATTTGAACAGACGCCTTGAATCCGTAGTTGGCAGTACCGAAATAGACCATAGGAGTCGTACTGAGACCTATGTCATAGACATCAGCACCGGCGTCGGTGATTCCTTTCACAAGGTACTCGTGGATCTCCGGAGACGAGAGCCGACAGTCCCGACCCACAAGAACCTTATCTGTGTCAAGGAGTTCCGGAATAAAATAGCCCACCTTATAGGCGGTGTTACGATCGAAGTCAACATTATAGACTCCGCGTATGTCATACGCGTGAAATGCACCCATAGCGTTTTTGATTATTTAATTTTCGTGGCGTACCTTGCAAAAACCTTTCCTTTTGCGATGTTCATCAACTTTTTCGAAATTATCTTCCTCCTTATAGGAGAGACGTGATCCACAAACAAGTCTCCGTCCAAATGAGACATCTCGTGCTGCACCATACGGCAGGCGAACTTGTCGAAAGTTTCGGTAACCTTCTCGAAATCACCATTGTAATATTCAACGGTCATGCTCTGCGGTCTTGCCACATCGCAGTAGATTCCAGGGATGCTGAGGCAGCCTTCGGAATATTCACAAGTCTTCTCGCTTTCTTCAAGAATGACAGGGTTGATCATCACCCTCTTGAAGTCGGAGAGGTAGGGATAGACATCCGTCATCCCTGTCCCGTCCACAATCAGTATTCTGACGCTCTCGCCCACCTGAGGCGCAGCCAGTCCGCAGCCTTCCGATTTCGCGAGGGTCTCCTTCATGTCCGCGACCAGTTTGGTGATGCTTTCCTTTTCAGAGAGATCCGCCGGGGCAGCCTTCTGCCTGAGGACTTCAGACCCGTACAAATAAATAGGTAATATCATAACTCTAACCTTTAATTTCTGTTCGTCCTGTCAAGGTAGCCCTGCAGGATGATAGCGGCGCTGATCTTGTCCACGGAAGTCTTGTCGCGGCGATCCTTCGCCTTCATTCCTCCGTCAACCATGGCCCTATGGGCCAGGACAGACGTGAAGCGTTCATCCTCAAGGGTCACCGGAATGCCCGGAAAAGCCTTGGCGAGGTTCTTCAGGAATATGTCCACGTCGGCGGCTGCCTCTGATGGCTTGTTGTTCATGTTCATCGGATAACCGACCACAAAACGGGTTATGTTCTCTTTTTGAGCATATTTTTTGAGATAATCTATTATCTTTGCAGCCGGAACCGTGTCCAGGGCTGAGGCAAATATACCCAGCGGGTCGCTGACCGCGACTCCAACGCGCTTGCGTCCGTAATCTATGCCGATGATTCTGTCCATGTAATCCGCAAAGTTAACGAAAAAGGCTTTCAAGTCAAAATCTTATGTCCAGACAGAAAAAAGGCGGCACAAGCAACAACCTCAGATTCACAATAGTGGATGATGACACACATGACAAGTTGTGGTCCAGAAAATTCACAAGGATGGGAATACTCGTCACGGCTATAACTGTCATCGTGGTCACAATCTCCGTCATCTTCTGCATCATAGCGTTCACCCCCGTACGAACCCTGATCCCCGGTTACCCTGACGCCCGTACAAAGCATGACGCGATCCATAACGCCATCCGGATAGACTCTCTGGAGAATGTCATCACGAGATGGGAGTTGTATTCCGAAAACCTACGCAGGGTTGTTGACGGCCGGGAACCTCTCAGGATCGACAGCCTTATGGAAGTCAGAAGGAGCGTCTCGTCAACAGCCTCCGACATGAAAGCTCTTGCGGAAAAAGATTCCTTGTTGAGAAAAGAAATTACCGAGGAAGACAAGTTCGACATCAAGTCCAATTCCTCAAGGTCGCTCCCGATCGAAGGCATGCACTTCTTCACGCCGCTTAAAGGTGTGGTCTCTCAAGGCTACGACAAGACGTTTCACCCTTACATTGACATCACGGCCCCGGACAACTCGGTGGTCATGTCCGTCCTGGACGGCACCGTGATCTCCGACGGATGGACCGACACCGAAGGTTATACAATTAGAATCCAGCACGAGGGGGACATTATCTCGGTCTACAAGCACAATCAGAAACTCCTGAAGAAGACAGGGGACAAGGTGACCGCCGGCACACCGATCGCGATACTTGGCGGCACTGGGTCTCTCTCCGACGGGGATCATCTTCATTTTGAGTTGTGGCATAAGGGAGAGGCGGTGGACCCCACCAAATATATCAGTTTCTGATGGAAAAGAGAAGAATAGCGATACTCGGTTCGACCGGTTCCATAGGCAGGCAGACTCTGGAGGTGATAAGGGAGCACAGGGAGTTGTTTGAGGTCGAGTTGCTTACCTGCAAGGGCAGTTGGGAATTGATGGCCAGACAGGCCAGAGAGTTTGACGCGAACAACGCGGTCATCTGCGATGAGACGAAGTACAAAGACCTCTCGGACGCGTTGGGCGGCACGGGCACGAAGGTGTTCGCCGGGATGAAGTCCGTCTGCGAACTTGTGGCAAGTGACAGGGTGGACATCGTGGTGGCGGCGATGGTCGGGTTCAGCGGACTCGCCCCTACGATGGCCGCGATCGGAGCCGGGAAAGTCATAGCCCTTGCCAACAAGGAAACCCTCGTGGCCGCCGGCTCGATCGTGATGGAGATGTCCAGGAAACACAACGCGCCGATACTGCCGGTGGACTCGGAACACTCTGCTATCTTCCAGTGTCTACTGTCGGCCCAGGGCAACGCGATCCATAAGATCCACCTCACAGCCTCGGGCGGTCCTTTCTGGACATGGGACAAGGAACGGATCTGTACCGCGACAAAGGACATGGCCTTGAAGCACCCGAACTGGAGTATGGGAGCGAAAATCACAATCGACTCAGCCACAATGATGAACAAAGGTTTCGAGGTGATCGAGGCAAGATGGCTCTTCGACACCCCCGTCAGCAGGATCAACGTCGTCGTGCACCCTGAATCCATCATCCACTCCATGGTTGAATATGAGGACGGAGCCGTCATCGCACAGCTCGCAAGTCCGGACATGCGCGAGCCGATACAGTTCGCGATCGGATTCCCGGAGAGACTTCCGCTGGCGAACAAGAAACTGGATTTCGCCGAACTTGGCAACATCTCGTTCTTCAAGCCCGACACGGAGAAGTTCCCGGCACTGACGCTGGCATACAAAGCCATGGAGCGGGGCGGGAATATCCCTTGCGCCCTGAACGCGGCGAACGAGGCGGCGGTGGCGGCGTTTCTTCACGACAGGATTTCGTTCTATGACATCACTGATGTGGTCGGAGAGTGCATCGAATGCGCCCCATTCATCAACGAGCCATCCGTCGAGGACATATTCAAGACAAACGAGGAAATATATTCATTGGCCCAAAAGAAAATTGAGGGCATCGAAAAGAAAGGTTGAAGATGGTTGTTCTGATGAAGATTCTGCAAGTCATTCTTGCGCTTTCCATACTTATAATAATCCACGAGTTCGGGCACTTCACGTTCGCGAAACTGTTCGGGATCAGGGTGGACAAATTTTTCCTTTTCTTCGACGCGGGCGGGACCAAGCTGTTCAGCACCAAGGGAAAATGGTTCACCAGGATATTCCCGAAAGCGAAGGATTGGGAGACTGAATATGGCATCGGATGGCTTCCGCTGGGTGGTTACTGCAAGATCCGCGGAATGATAGACGAGTCCATGGATCTTGAATCCATGAAAAAGGCTCCGCAGCCGTGGGAGTTCAGAACAAAAAAAGCCTGGCAGAGGCTTCTGGTGATGGGCGGCGGTGTGCTTTACAATTTCATTTTCGCGATCCTCGTCTACATAGGAATTATGGACATCTGGGGAAGCGCCTACATCAGCAACGAGGGCAGTCAGATATATACCAATGAGTTAGGTGTCGAGCTCGGATTCCGCAACGGCGACCACATCATCAGGATGGATGAATATGTTCCCGAGAATTTCGGGATGCTTCAGGCTGACCTGGCGCGCAGGAATGTCAGCAAGGTCACGGTTCTGAGGGACAATGACACGGTGGATCTTTACATCGATCGTTCGAAGATAGGGGCGGTGCTCAACACTCCAGGGGTGTTCGACCTTGCGGTGCCATTCGTGATCGATTCTGTGATGAGTTCCTCGAGGAACTCATCAGCGGGTCTGCTGCACGATGACAGGATCATCGCTTTGGACAGCGTCGGCACCCCATTCGTGCAGGATTCCAGAAAGTATCTTTCGGAAGTTCGCGGAGGAACCGTCACAGCCACTATCCTCCGAGGTCATGACACGCTTTCCGTTCCGCTTCAGGTGGACACGGCAGGCAGGATCGGGGTCTTCATGCAGATTCCGGGGGTAAGGACGAAGGAATATTCTCTGGCCAGTGCCATCCCGGCGGGATTCAAACTGACGTTCGAGACCATCGGCGGCTATCTGCGGGATCTGAAACTGGTGGCGTCGCCAAGCACGGAGGCCTACAAGTCCGTGGGCAGTTTCATCGCCATCGGCCAGGTTTTCCCGGCGACATGGGACTGGTACCGATTCCTGAATATCCTGGCCCTGCTTTCCATCATGCTCGGGGTGATGAACCTTCTGCCGATTCCGGCGCTTGACGGCGGACACATAGTGTTCTGCCTCTACGAGATGATCACGGGACGCAAACCAAGCGACAGGTTCCTCACGGCGGCGCAGATCATAGGTATGTTCCTGCTGCTGTCGCTGATGGTTCTGGCATTCGGTAACGACATCGCACGGCTGATACGGTAGTGGAAGTCACTTCGACTAAAAGAGAATATAGAAACACTCATTACTGATCATCAATATATTGCATTAACGCAACGGGAGTGTTCAAATCGTGTGGAATTTGATGCTTTTAGAAATTTGGCGTAACTTTGCAGCCAGAAAAACAACACAGAGATGAAAAAGACAATCAAGACTGCCCTCTGCATCGTGGCGCTGGTCAGCACCTTCTCGTGCAGAAACAACACAAAGCCACTGCTTCCCAACGTTTCAGGAAAGGCCGGTGAAGTCATAGTGGTCATAGGCAAGGACAATTGGGAAGGGAACCTCGGCAACGAGATCGGAAGTCTTTTGGCCAGGGATTGCGAGTACCTGCCGCAAAGGGAGCCTTTATACTCATTGGTGAACCTCTCGCCGGGAGCGTTCTCAGACATGTTCAAACTCCACAGGAACATCGTGATCTTCAACATCGACTCGACCGTCGCCAAGCAGGGAGTTGTCTATAGGACTGATGTCTGGGCTCATCCGCAGTGTGTCATCCAGGTCAACGCCTCGTGCGCGGACTCGGCGATGTCAGTTTTGGAAAGGAACGGAGAGAATATCACCGGAGCTATCGAGCAGGCCGAAAGGAACAGAGTGATAGCCAACACCTTGCTCTACGAGGAGACAAGGCTTGGAGATGTCGTGGCAAGGATGGTCGGCGGACGCATCCACTTCCCTATAGGCTACAGCCTCAAGAAAGTGACAGACGATTTCATCTGGATCGCGGATGAGAAACAGTACAGCACGCAAGGCGTGTTCATCTATAAATACCCAGCGGTTGGCCGGAATCCGTTCTCTGAAGAGAACATCATCGCCAGACGCAACGCATTTCTCAAGGAGTATGTCCCGGGCACAGCCGAGAACTCATACATGACCACCAGTGTATTCATCAAGCCGGGAATCAGGTTCCTCAAGTATCACGATCTTGACTTCGTTGAGACCAGAGGCCTGTGGGAGGTATATAATGACTACATGGGCGGTCCGTTTGTCTCGCACTCTTTCTACAGCAAGGACGGCAAGGACATCATTGTGCTTGAGGCTTGGGTCTATGCTCCGAAATACGACAAGCGACAGTACCTAAGGCAGACCGAGTCCCTTTTGTACTCATTTGAATGGGATAAGGACGGAAATGACGCCAAAGAGTACAAATAACGACTGAATTATTTTGTCAGGTCGAAAATTATCCATATATTTGCATCCCAATTTGGTGGGCGCCTTTTGGTAAAGACCTAGTTTGGTGGGTTCGTATAACGGTTAGTACTCGGGATTTTCATTCCCGCAATAGGAGTTCGATTCTCCTACCCACTACTAAATATTAAAAAATAAAAACGATGGCAAATCACGCATCAGCAAAAAAGGCCAATCGCCAAAGCGAGAGGCGCAGATTGCATAATAAGTATTATGCGAAGACGACGAGGAACGCGATTCGCGCGATTCGTAACACAACAGACAAGAAAGCTGCCGAAGACGGCGCTCCAAAGGTCTATAAGATGATTGACAAACTCGCCAAGATTGGGGTCATCCACAAGAACAAGGCTGCCAATCTCAAGAGCGGCATCGCAGTTTACATCAACAAACTCGCTTAAAGGAATATCGAAAGGCAGTCTCCACAGGCTGCCTTTCGAGCCAAGTCCTGCAAAGGCAATCGGGATGTAGCGCAGTTGGTAGCGCACTACGTTCGGGACGTAGGGGTCGTCCGTTCGAGTCGGATCATCCCGACAAAGGATTGGAACGAAAGTTCCAATCCTTTGTCGTTTTACCCCTCCCTCCGACCATCACATTGTCCTATTCAAGGCTAATTGAAAACCGCCTCGAATGAAAAGCCCGAATTAGTCAGTATTAGGATCAATACCACGATGCCAGAAGCGGGATGTAATGTCCGTCAATGAATAGGAATGCGCCTCGTGAGCGACTTTATACAGACGCTGGTTTGTGGTCTTGGAATTCAGCGGGCCGAAGGATTCTATGTACGGGCCGACCTTTACGTAGTCAAAGTTTTCGAAGATTTCGTTCTCCACCTCCCTCCTTCCCGAGTACAAGGCGGCGGCAAGCCCCTTTGAGCGAACGTAAGCGGCCAATCTCAGCAGAGAATCCAAATCCTTTCCCTCGCCAAGGAACAGAAAACAGTCCACTCCAAAATTGTCAGCCAACAGAGAATCAATCACTTCCTCAGTCAGTTCATCACCGACATCGGTTTTCAAGAAGGGCGAATGACAGCCTAAACAATTACCTTGGCAGTTACTGATGTCAACCGCCAAGGTAACTCTATCGGGAATCTCCTCGATGACCACCGAGGTCATCTCAGGAACATATTTGATCATGCTTTAGGAGTCTCCTCTTTGTTCTGTGACACGCCGTCATGGTTGTAGAATCTATGGGCGGCCTCGACCTGACGCATCTCGCTGAACGATGAGACACGCTTCAAGTAACCGATAACACGGGTCAGATAGTCCAGATTGTGGCTTCCGCACTTAGGACAGACTTCAAGGGTGTCCTTGCTGATGTACCCACAGTCGTTGCAGACAGTGTTGCGGCAGTTAAATGTAAAGTAGTTGGTGCCATAGTGTGCAGCCGTCTTGAGTAACTGACGATATTGATCTTTGGACAAATGCTCAGCGACATTCATGTGAAGAGCCGAGCCACCGTCAAGGTGCTTGACATATTCATTGCCGTGGAGCTTGAACTTGTCGATCATTGACAGAGAATCGTCCTCCGGATTGTAGAAGTACGAACTGTACATATTGTGCTTCGGGGAGACATAGAATCCATCCTTCTGATCCCACTTATAATTCTTTCCGGAAAGGTTCTCGCCCGGAACGAACTCGGTGTTGAACATCGTGTCTGAAGTCTTGTCTTTCTTGTTGGACCTGTTTATAGTCTCCAGAATGACATCCACGAACTCGTTGTACTCCGGGTTCGGGCTGATGGTCAGCCCAAGGAACTCGGCGGCGTCAGTCAAACCATTAACTCCAATTGTGAGATACTGCCTCTTCATGTCGATGAAGCCGGCCTGATAGACATCCAGCATATGCGCGGCAAGAAAATCCTTGATGATCTCGTTGAAGGCCTTCTGGTACTTGTGCACCCTCTCGGTCTCCTCGGTCACGGCAGCACGGATATATTCATAGAGCTGATTCTTGTCATAGTCAGCTCTTGTCAGAGCTTTGGAGCCATCCACAACAAGACCCTTCTTCTCAAGGAAATAACGTCTGGTGGCGAGCTGGATAAGCCTGTTCAGGTTGATGGTCATCACAGACTTGGATCCGGTTGAGACAGAGGCTGTCCCCATTGAGTATTGATGTGTGGTGTGGTTGTGCGACTCATCGACCTTGTCAAGTTCAGTGATGGAGTTCCTCAAGCGGCAGCAGCTCGCAAGGCTGTCCGGACTGTCGGACAGATAGCAGAAGAAGCTGTGTCCTTTGGACCACATCTCAGCCGTGAAGTCGGCATATTCCTTGTCGATGAAATCGTCCTTGCCGTCGGTCAGCAGCGCCATCGTCTCGACAGGGAAGGTCAGGATGTAACGGTTCCTCTCCTTGTTGAACCAGTTCATAAAGTGCTTCTGGAGCCAGGAAAGGGTCTCCCACTTAGGCTCGGTGCCGTCCGGGAATCGGAAGTCACCGAACACGCCGCGAAAATAGCTCTCGTCGAAGTAGCTGATGTTCCAGAACACAGTTTGATAACCACGGTTGCCCGCCGGCATATTCATGGAATGCACTACTTGTTGGAAATAATTATCGATGACCTTTACGAGAGTTCTCTTCTTGGCATTCATCTCCACAACTTCCTCAAGATGATCAAGGTAGTCATCACCATAGTCCTTGCGGATGAAATAGTCCAAGTACATCAGGAACTCAGGAGTGGCGACCGCTCCCATGAATTGGGATGAGATTGAATATACCAGATTGATGAACTCGCCGCAGAACGACTTGAGGTCGGTAGGGGCCACAGAGACCCCTCCGAGTTTGATCAGACCGTCCACGAGGAACGGGTACATCGTGATGGCCACGCAATAAGGGTAGCCCGGAGTGCCGCTCTCATCGTGCTTGTATAGGACGTGGCTCTCCAGATCCTTGATGTACTGGCTGGCGAGCGAACGACCATAAAGGGACTTGATTTTGTCCTTCATGATGTAGCGGTTCTGCTTGATGTTGTTTTCCTTGTAGAGTTCCTGCCCAAGGGTTACGATGTTTTTGCGAGTTACATTGGCATTCGCATCGAACTTTGATCCGGTAGCAGCATTGGAGGCAGCTATGTAGTCACGGATGAAGTCACGCTTCTTCCTAAGATCAAGACCAGCATCGAACTTCTCAATGTACGCCACGGCCACTTTCTTGTTGATTGACATCAGACTTTCCTCGACCTGACGCCTGATCTCACGGCTTGTGATCTTGTCGTAAATGTAGAGATTCTCCGCTATTGAGACAACCACAGCCTCAGGGCATTCCTCCCCTGCCGTCTTGTAAGCCTCGCGTATGCCGTTCATCAGTTTGACCTTGTCGTACTCTTCATAGGAGCCGTTGGTCTTGCGTACAGTCACATCCATATTCAGTTATATCTAAAGTATTGAGAAGTAGTTTTGTCGGTCACAAAGTCGGTCCGTCCCTTTTTACGGGAGACAAACCGACTTCCACAAAGATAGCAGATAATTCCGCTTTATGGGCAAAAAATATCGCTAAAGTTATTAACAATGACGCAACTTCATTGTTAATTCACCACGGATCAAACAATTAAAGGAAAATAAATTTTAGAATTACTAAAATTGACAAAACATACATAAACCAACCCACTTTCTTTGCCTTTCCGGTGCAGACATTGAGGATGACGTAAGACACAAGGCCAAGGAGAATACCATTGGAGATGGAATATGTCATCGGCATAAGAATAAGCGTGAGGAAAGCAGGGATGGACTCGGAGAAGTCGTCGAGCGGAATGTCCTTGATCGGGCTAAGCATGAAGAGTCCCACGAAGACGAGCACCGGGCAGACAGCCGAGCCAGGGATGGCGGTGAATATCGGAGCGAAGAACAACGCCAGAACAAAGCAGGCGGCAACGGCAAACGCGGTGAGACCTGAACGGCCACCCTGGGCCACGCCTGAGGCGCTTTCAACGTAAGTGGTGACCGTGCTGGTTCCGAGACAGGCTCCTGCGACCGTACCGATCGCGTCGGCCATGAAGGCCTGGTTCATACGGATCGGCTTTCCGTCCTTGTCGGTCATATTCGCCTTTGTGGTGACCCCCACGAGGGTTCCGATCGTGTCGAATATGTCCACGAAAAGGAATGTGAACACAACCACAAGCATGTCAAGGCTGAAGATCTGGGACATGTCGGTGTCGAAATGGCAGAAGATAGGAGCCATTGACGGAGGAGTGTCAACGAATCCCTGGAACTGGGTGATGCCCATCGGGATGCCGATGACGGCGGTCGCGATGATTCCGATCAGAAGGGCGCCGGGAATATTGAAGATCACGAGGGCTCCGGTGATGACGATGCCGATGACGGAGAGAAGTCCGGCTCCGCTGGTGATGTCGCCGAGGTTCACGAGGGTGGCCGGATCGTCAACGACGATTCCGCCGCTCTTCAGACCGATGAGGGCGATGAACAGACCGATGCCGGCCCCGATCGCCTTTCTCAGCGACAGAGGGAGGGCGTTCACGATCGCTTCGCGTACACTCGTCAGAGTCAGTATTATGAATATTATGCCTTCAATAAGGACGGCGGTCAGCGCGAACTGCCAGCTGTAGCCCATTCCGAGGCACACCGTGTAGCAGAAGAAAGCGTTCAGACCCATGCCAGGGGCGAGGGCGAACGGAAGTTTGGCATAAAATGCCATCACGAGGGTCGCGAGGATGGAGGCGACAGCCGTGGTGGTGAAGAGGGCGTTCTTGTCCATTCCACAGTCAGCCAGAATTGACGGGTTGACTGCGAGAATGTAGGACATAGCGAGGAATGTGGTGATGCCGGCCACGATCTCCGTGGAGACCTTCATCGTGGACGGATCGAATCCGAACAGTTTGGTCAGCCAGCCTTTAGGCTCGGCGGTCTGAATTTTTGTCTCTGCCATTGTCTTGGATTGTTAAGTGTCGTTGAACTAGAAAACCCACTTCGCGCCGAGACAAGGACGCACAAAGAATCCCTTCCCGGTTCCGAAATTGTAAGAGAGCTCGATCTCTGTGCCGACATTGAGGTTGTCAACTCCGAAATGCTGGCCGATGTTGTACCAGAGCTGCGGCTCGGAGAGGAAGACGAAATGGGCGTCCTCGGCCTTTGTCCAATCACGATAACCGGCCTTCTTGTCGCTTACGTAAGGGCAGACGGTGTGGTCCTCCCACCAGAAATCAGCAAATCCCGAGAAACGGAGTCCGGTCACACCGAAAAGATCCTGCATTCCCCAGACAGCGGTGAGCTGGAGAGGAATCTCGCTCTTGAACTTGCTTCCGTCAGCGTGTTTGGCTCCATTGTAATTAATGGTCTTATAGAGAGCCTTGAGGTTGAACGTGTTTTTGAAATCATCGCTGTGAAGGAACCAGTCGACGCCGAAGAGGAAGGCGTTATTGATGGTGTAGCCGTTGTAGACACCTCCATTGTACTCGACATGAAGACTGAAAGGAGCAAATTTCGTGTTCTGCCAGAAGTTGAGACAGCGCGCGATCTCTAAATAAGTTCCATTAGGCGCGTAGGTCTTGTCATTGTCATCCTTGGAGTTGTAGTCGTGGTCAACAAAGAAGAATGTGTTGCCCCATTTGTCCCCATAGAAGCCCTCGAGGGTGGTTGTGAAGTGACCGCGGTCCTTACCGAAATCGTAGAAGGTCTGAAGGTTGGTCTGAGCCTTCGCTCCTAGAGTAAAGGCGAGCGCTGCGACTGCGGCGGCGATGATTGATTTGTTTGACATAAATATTAAGGAATTTGACTTGTTCCTTTATGAATTTTAAAGGACAAAATTAATAAAAATGTCAGAGAAAGTCCATACCTTTGCCCCATAATATTCACAAAGTTATCAACAGCCATGTTTGAAGAGACACTGAAATTCTATCAGAACTTTCCCAAAGAGGGGATCAATTTCGTTGACATAATGCCTTTCATGCAGGACAAAGAAGTCTTCACCAAGCTGATAGCCGAGATCGGCAGTCACGTGACGGCTCCTACCGTGGCCGCCCCAGAGGCCCGCGCGTTCCTGTTCTGCGCACCGCTCCTCACATCTGACAGCGGCGTGACCAACGTCGTGCCTTTCCGCAAGAAGGGCAAACTGCCTCACTCGGGCGATGACCTGCAGAGCATAGAGATAATGAAGGAATATGGTCCCGACAACCTCTACTT
Source organism: Bacteroidales bacterium UBA6397 (assembly GCA_002439875.1). Taxonomy (GTDB): domain Bacteria; phylum Bacteroidota; class Bacteroidia; order Bacteroidales; family UBA932; genus Cryptobacteroides. The sequence continues at coordinate 11,083 of DJQB01000019.1, read as the reverse complement.
CCGTAAATCCGACATCGCGGCCGGCAAGGCTGAGGACGGAATATTCAAGGTCGCCATCATCGATGACGTTCTCGCCACAGGAGGCACCGCCGAAGGAATAGCCAAAGCCCTTGACGCTCTTAAGATTAACGTTGACGGCAAAGAGTATGGTGTAAAAGTCTCCGAGTTCATATTCCTCGCCGAACTTGACGGCCTTTATGGCCGCAACCGCCTTGAGAAGATCGCGCCGGTATATTCAATCGCGCACATCAGATAAGGATCTGCACAAAACAAACACGTAAAGCGTCAAGATATTCTGTACGCTTCCGCAAGCTCAGCGACCGAAAAAGGTTAAAAACCTTTCGCGATGTTGTCGGCGATGGACTGGATGAGACGCTCACGGGCCTCGACGCTGGCCCAGGCGATGTGAGGGGTCAGACTAAGGCGTTCAGGATGCCGGGTGTGAAGAAGCGGATGGCTGGTTGGAATCGGCTCTACGGAATAGACATCCAAGCCGGCGCCACCGATGACTCCTTCGTCTATCACCTTGGCCAACGCGGTCTCGTCGACGATTCCGCCTCGTCCCATATTCACAATGACCGCCTTCGGCTTCATCATCCTCAGTTCCTTCTCGCCGACAAGGCCGGCGGTGCGCTCATTGTAAGGTGCGTGGACAGAGATCACGTCCGACTCCCGCATAAGAAGTTCAAGAGGCACGGACGGATAGTCTCTGTTGTGGCCAGTACCGGAAGTTGAAAAATAGATAACTTTCATTCCGAAGGCGGCCCCGATCTTAGCGACCTTTGTTCCAATGGCACCCATGCCGATGATTCCCAATATCTTGCCTGCCATCTCAATGAAAGGACGCGAATAATTGGTGAAAAGCCCGGTTCTGGAATACACTCCTGACTTAACCACTTCATCAAAATAGGACCCGTTGCCCAGAAGGTTAAGAATATGCATGAATGTTTCCTGGACAACGGAGTCCGTGGAATAGCCAGCTACATTTCTGACTATTATCCCTCTCCTGGAGCAAGCCTCCACATCTATGTTGTTGATTCCGGTGCCGGCCTCGCAGACAAGCCTGAGCTTAGGAGCCACATCAAGAAGATTATCATCGACTTTGATCTTGTTGACGATCACGACCTCGCAGTCTCCGACTCTCCCTACGGCTTCATCCACGGTGGAGTCCGGCCACACCGTAAGTTCTCCCAGCCTTTCAATGGGAGCAAACGATGATGCACCCATCGTGCCGGCATCCAGAAACACTATCTTCATTCCCTTCGAATTTTTCCGCTAATATAAGGATTTTATACCACATTCCGTCCACGCCCGGAGCCTTGACATCGATTCCCTTAAGGATTCCGCCTACATCAAGATCTATCACAACACGGAACCGTCCTCGGCCGGCACCGCCTCGGTTGACGGCATATGACTCCACGGTGTCATCGTCATTGAACGGGAAGTAGGCCATCGTGAGGACATCATCGACCATCTCATGATTACATCCCAGCACTTCCAGCAGGTCATCCTTGACTCCTGTCGCCTCGGCGGCCTTGTCCGGAAGACACGTGGCGCCGTACTGGCGGTCGACGTCCTAATCTTGACAGGACACACTGCCCCTCCGCCTCGCGCCTGACAGCTCCGCCGCTTCGCTTATGTCCCAGGCCGACGGAAAGATGAGCCTTCCGCGCTCCGCCACGGATGAGTAGAAGCAGTTCGCCCCAGGATGAAACCTGTCCCGCCTCCGGTAGCGGTCAAGACCCGATCATACGAATCCTGAATTATGTCATAGACAGAATTCTGTGACAAGCCGCTTTCAACGTCCTGACATTTGAAATAGAAATCGCTCGCCATGACGACGGTCACTGGCATGAAGAGCGACAGTGACAACAGCACGGAAGCCTGACACATAAGAGCTTTCAAATCGTTCATTGGCGAGAGGCAGGGACTTCCAAGTGCTAATAATCCAGTTTGAAGTCATCAACCCAGAGGATTGAGTCAGGGCTGCCGGTGAAGTAGTCTCCCAGCATGCTGGCGGCACAGGAGACAATGATGTGGGTAGGACGACGGGATGTGGAGACATATTCAAGAGGAATCTCAACCTTGGTCCACTCCATGTCATGATCCGTGACAAAATTGCCGTAGGCTATGACATTCGGGCCTTTGGAGTCAAAGAATGTCTCTTTCTTCGTGGTGTTCACCTCGACAGGGCAGTCTGCCGTGCCGCCATATTCCTTAGGGTTCCAGTCTCCGAGCGCCACCCAGACGGTTCCCCTGTCGTTGTCTCCGACCTTGACGACATCATCATCAGGATAGCCACCAAGAGTCTTCTGCTGGATCTTCCCACTCTTGTACTTCAGCCATACTGTCAATTTCCTAGGACGAAGGGAAAATGGACGTCCCATGCGAATTTTCCCACCTGAAAATCCGACATTATCGACATACTCACCAGAAAAAACATTGCCCGCGGCAAACTTGATGATCACGTACTGCGACGCCATCTTCAATGAATATTTTCCCTCGACTTTCTCCGCGTCATCCGGTTTTGTTATGGCATAGCTTGAGCCGACTGTGGTAGAGCCTTTGTTGCCGCATCCCCACCACTTGGTCTGGAGACTTGGATCCGAAGATGCCGGATCGTAGAACGAAAAATATTTGGAGGATTCAGCATTGCTGAATGTCTCGAATCCCGCGTTCGGCAGCTGCACCTCAGCCTCGGTTTCAAACATCTCCACCTCAGTGACTTCGTCTCCGCTGAAGGCAAAACACTCATATTCAGTCAAAGGTTCAAGTCCCTCTACCATCGCACTGAACGTGCCACCCCTGGAAGTAACATTCGCAACGTTTCTCCAATCGGTTTCTCCCTTCTTCCTGACACGGAATCCATTGTCACGACCCTCAATTCCGGAAGCATTGAGCCAAGCGACCCTTGTCCAAGCGTCAACTCCAGTCATCGAAATGGAGGTCTCGACTGTTTCAGCAGAAATTGTCCACTCCTCGACAACGCCATGATAGGAAACCTTCACCACCACAGGATTAGTAAAATCGTGGATTGAAGCGGCATCAGGGGAATATTTCGCCACACCCTCCGGCCCTAGTTTCATGGAAACCACGTTCAGATTCTTCAAATCCATCGAGGACGGAATCTTGAATGTCACCCGTCTATTGCCCGCATCAATCATTGAATCACCTGACTGGCCGGAAACTGTGAAGTAACGCTCTATCGGTTGTTCGGCCTTGATCGTCCAATCAAAGTTCCGTTCATAAAGGCTCAAGGTGACGTTGAATGGCGAGGACAGGTCCCTGACACCTGTCAATTCTGCCGAGGCAGCGACAGCCTTCTCATTGAAAGAGACCTCTGTGATGTTCACTCCTCGGATGTCCGATGCCTCTTCAAGCGTGATCAGTACCTCACAGGCATCCTTGTCGATGCTGACGGACTTGGCCCCCTCGGCCTGAAGGCCTACAATCTCAGCGTCCACATCAGGGTAAGGAATATCATTCTTGATGCAGGACACGGTGGCAAGAAGCACCATGAATATGGCAGAGAATCTGTTCTTCATAACCTAAATGTGAAAACTTAATCCGAATGAAATGTCAAGGATGTCCAGCATAAAGCGGACCTTCGAGAAATCCCTTGTGCCCACAATCTCTCCATTCTTGTAATAGTCGATGTGGTTGTAGGTCGCTCCTCCGATGCCAATCGAGACATGAGTGCTGATACTGTTCGTCACAAAGACCATAAGTCCCGGATGAACAGCGATTTTGACTCTGTTAGCTGCCGAATAGGAATCCAAACTCTCTTCATTATAGGAGAACGAAGTCCTTGTGTAGGAATATCCCAATGAGATGTCAGTGAACACGCCAAAACGGCTGTTCTTGTCCAGTGGCGCATAGGCCCGATGGAATATTTCAGCCTGAATCGAGCGCGAGTCAGCCTCAATGTCGCTCAAAGAGAAAGAGAGATCATCACTCAGCATGGAAAAGTCAGCATTGGAAATTCCTCCTTGGGCAGAGGAATATTTTGCCCTTACCCCGACTGAGCGATTATCCTTGTAGGTGTAATCCAAATAAGGGGCGAAAGTCATCAAAGATCCGTTCGCATCAAGATGCTGAAGCAGCATAAGGTACTCACTGTCCTTGCTGAACAGATCCACATAGGAGAACTGCACACCCGCGGAAAAATCCTTTTTAGGCATGAACACACGGTCCGGCCCCCTTTGGATGTCAGATGAGCCTTCACCTTTATCCTCGGCCCCAAGCCACAGGCTGAAAAGAGCCATCATGAATGTCAAAGCAATCCGTCTCATAGGCTACAGATAATAATAAAGGCTGAAACCCACCGCGAGCAGGTTGACCTTGAAATTAATGAGTGTCACACTGCGCTCCCCATCGGCCACACGGTTATGGTTCTGGTCCGTCCAGTCGAAATGCAGTCCCAGCATGTTCACGCTGACATCTATCGCAAGTCTGTTCGTGACAAAGGCCATAAAGCCAGGACAAACGTTTATTCCCAGCGAGTTAGATGTCTCATAAGTAGCGTTCACCTTGTTGCCATGGCCGTCCAGAACCTTTCCTTGACCGTAAGAATATGCCAGCTGCAACTCATTGAACAATCCAAGTCTCTTGAGTTGTCCCACAGGAATATAGTAGCGTCCTATTCCCTGAATCTCAAATGCATGGCTGATTTTGTGGTAGTCGGACAGAGACAGGTCAATGTCCTCGAAATTCATCTGAGCGGAATCCAACTTGAACATATTCCTTTTGTAGCCGGCTCTGATGCCGACTCCCATGTTGTCCTTGACCATGTAGCAGAATGCCGGGCTGACAGAAAGCGTGTAGCCGGTCGAGTTGATGCCGTTGACGACAAGCAGACGGGAATTGTCGTTGTTGTGCAGCATGTAGCTGGCTCCGCCACCGATCATCCATGTGCCTTTCCTGATGAAGCAAGGCTGGGAGGATAGGTCTATCCCCCTGTCCAGTTTCTGCCCTTCGGCCGCAATCGGGCAGAAGATCAGAAGCAAGACCGAAAGCAGTTTAAATCCATGTCTCATGATCATTCGCAGATAAGGTTCGCTCAGTCAAGCCACAGCATGCATTCACATGGACGACGATTGCCCGACGCACACTACCGCTCTACTACAAATTTAACACTTTTTGGCGATATGCAAAATTCCGGATCTCTCATCATGCATTCACCATCAAAAAGAAAAATCATCACAAGTTTCTGTGAAAGAATAACTTGCGATGATTTCTCGGCGGAGAGGGAGGGATTAAAGTTATAATTTAACTGAATATCGAACTATTTATAAATATCTGAAAATCAAAACATAAATTATCACATAGTTCAGCGAAGTTTATTTTGATATATCAAGTATTGTTCGTAAATTTGTTCGTGAATAATGGAACTGATAACAAAATAAACTCTGATATGGCGGCAGTAAATTTCTACCTCGACACTCATCCGAATAAAGCTGGAGAATGTCCAATCAAGATGTCGGTCATCATCTTCAAGAAAAGATTCTTTCCAACAATCGGCCACAGCGTATTGCCGGAAGTTTGGAACGGTTCCAGGGTCAGCAGAGCAAAATATGTAAACTCAAAAGGAGAATCCGCCACAGAAATCAACAAAGACATATTCAATCTTCTTTCTCACTTCACCAACTACATTAATGAAGTGAAGACGATGCCAACCGCTGACGAACTTCGTCTTGAGATGAAAAAAGCCCTAGGCATCAAACCTGACGACATTGAGAAATACTCCAAAGTCAAGACCATTTTTGATGACATTGATCAGTTTGTGAAAGAAGAAAGCATTGCATGCCAATGGGCAAGTTCCACGACTCAAAACTGGAGCACCTTCGCCAAACGCCTGAAAAGATTCAAGAAAGACTGTTCATATCAAGACTTCAATGAAGAGGGGCTTCAGGCATTTGTCCGATTCTTGAGAATGTCCGACGGCCTTGAAGAGAAAACCGCTCAGAAACAATTCAATAACCTCAAATGGTTTCTCAATTGGGCAATAAGAAAAGGTCTATGTCAGCAAGATGCCATCAGCCGATTCCAACCGAAATTCAAAGTTCTTGAAAAACCCGTTATCTTCTTGACAAAAGAAGAACTGCTTCGTCTGTATCATTATGACATTCCAGCAAACGGCACAAAAGTGACATTAAAGGATATGGATGGCAAGGAATACGAAAAGACAGTTCACGAAGCTGGTGCCTTGGCAAAGACCAGAGACCTTTTCTGTTTCTGCGCATTCACGTCTCTCAGATACTCTGATATGGCGAAAGTCAAGAGAAATGACATCATAGGCGACTGCCTCTATGTGACTACCCAGAAAACAAATGACAGGCTTCCTATTGACCTCAACAGCTTTGCAAAAGCAATCTTGAAGAAATATGAAAATGAACCGTTTCCTAAAGGTCTTGCTTTGCCTGTCATCGCCAATCAAAATATGAACTATTACCTCAAAGACCTCTGCGAGCTCTGCGGGTTCAACACCCCCATCACGAAGGTATTCTTCCGCGCCGGACAGAAAGTCGAGGAGACCTACCCCAAATGGGCGCTCATCGGCACCCACGCCGGGCGCAGGACATTCATCTGCTTCGCCCTCGCCAGCGGCATTCCTCCTCAGGTAGTGATGAAATGGACCGGCCACTCGGACTACAAGGCCATGCGCCCCTACATCGACATCGCCGAGAAGACCAAGGCCGCCGCTATGAGCCTCTTTGACGAAAACCTCAAGAAATAACCCAGCCTATGCCAGCCCACCCCGAAACCTCCCTTATGCTGAAAGCCCTCCTCGGACTCCGCCTTGACATCGACAGGCTGCTGCCGTTCCTCCAGACTTTCTCCGACAGAGGCTACAGCCACATAACGCTCCACAACCTCGTGGATATATCGTTCCGCAAGGTGGGCATAACCTCCGTGGACATATCCCGACTCCGTGACATCGCCGACCTCCATCCCGAAATGAAGAAGGCCGAATTCGCCCGCTATCTGAAAGTCAGCCGCCAGACCATATATAACTGGATGGACGACGGCCTCCTCATCCTCTCCTCCGACCGAACCAGAATCCGCACCCGTGACACGGCACTCCTCTGGGAACTCCTTTTACACCTCATTGGACAGAACTGACGAGTTCCCGAACTAAAGCAGACAATAACATACCAAACCATATCGACCATTTGACACTTTCTCAGATTATCGATGAAAAGTGTCAAGTGGCCTTGCTCTTTCCATACCGTATGATACTGAATATTACCACACTCCCATAAGGAAACCACAATGCTGTAAAACCACGGATATCACCTATTTGACGGCATCGGGAATATGCTTTCCTTTGCCTCGGATATATCAAAAACAATAACGGCCCAACCGGTTGAGTCATCAGTAAAAACCAATAAAGTGTAAAGAGATGTTTTACGATGACACGACACCAATAGCGGCATTGACTGTCGCTGACCTCAAAGCCTTCATAGCAGGACTGAACACAGACAAGCCCAGGCAGCACGAACAGAAGACGGCACACTACGTCTACGGACTTCAGGGCATACGGGACATCTTCGGCTGCTCCCACGCTACGGCACAGAGGTACAAGAACACATTCCTCAAGGAAGCCATCATCCAGAACGGCAGGAAGATAGTCATAGACGTTGACAAGGCGATGCGACTCTTCGCCCAAAGAGAAGAGCTATGAGACGCCGTGAACCGCAGCCAATCGGCGACATCATCCTTCAGATGGCCGCCGACCTCGCCGAGCCGTACTCGAAGATCCTGCGCAAATGCCCGTTCATACAGAATGAACTCCTGAGGCGAGGAAAGATGACCGAGGATGAAATCCGTGAATGTCAAAGCCAAAGGACGCAGAATGGAGACATCCTCGACACCCTCCTTGACGGCCAGGACGTGATGATGAGGCTCCACATCAGCCCCCGCACCCTCCAGACTCTCCGCTCGAACGGGACGATACCCTATACCCGTATCGGCAGGAAAATCTACTACTTCCGTCACGACATAGAACGGCTCCTGAAAGACAACTATGTAATGTTCAACATCCGCGAACGCTATGGAAAGGACGATGAATAGGCAGACGGTGCTGAGGCACACCCTATGGGGCGCGGACATCTACTGCCACATCCTCCGAAAGTTCTATCCTGGAGAAACCGTTATGCGAGTCTCGGGCAGGGATTGCGGCACCGTCCGCAACCCCTACGCCGGAGGCGAAAGGACACTCCAAGTTCGCATCGACAAACTCCATCCCGAACAACGCCTCTCCGACGAATGCGCCCGACATCACGACCTCAGCGGGGCGATCCCCGACGGCGATACGCTTGACTTTGCTTCGATGTACTACCGCCAGACAGGGCAGGAACTCCTCGCCACACTGAACCGTGAGATGAACCTCAACCTTGACGGAGAGAACCACCAGTACAAGAACATCCCACCGCTCCCGACCTCCAAAGGCCCGAAGTTCTCGTTCTACAAGGCACCGATAACAAACATCAGCCCCTACAAGAGCATAACCGTCCTCGATGCCTGGAACTACATCACCGGACGCTACGCCGAGGAACGCACCAGCACCCTCCGAAGCATAGCGGACAAGTCAAGGGCAAGAATATACAAGGCCGCCAACTTCGACTACGCCACCTTCAGCGGCGAGTTCACATCACGTAGCAACGCCAGCTGCGTCACCGAATCTGGTCTCCTCTGCATCGACTTCGACCACATCCCCGATGTTGAGGGGCTGTTCGTGAGGCTTCTGAAAGACCGCTACTTCGAGACTGCGCTGCTCTTCAGAAGTCCCTCTGGAGACGGACTCAAATGGATAATCGAAATCAGCAGGGGACAGACATCCCATTCAGACTACTTCCGGGCAGTTGCAGGCTATATCACCAAAGCCTACGGCGTCGAACCCGACAAGTCCGGCAAGGACATCGCCAGAGCCTGCTTCCTTCCGCACGACCCTGGCGCATATATAAACCCGAATTACAGATAATACAATGCAGAAAGAAACATTCATACCCTCGGACTGGCTCCCGTCAGACATCAGACAAGTCCCTGAACCGCAAGTCTCACATCCCGAACCAAAAGACGACATCGAACTCATCACACTGCGAATAGAATCGACGCGCACAGACATCACCGTAGGCTATTCAAACTGGCGTGACCTCGGATTCGCCCTCTCCGATGCCCTCGGAGAAAGCGGACGCTCCATCTATCACCGAATTAGCCGTTTCAACGACGGCTACACCTCGGAGGAATGCGACAGGCAATACGACCGCTGCCTCAACGCCCACGGCACAGGCATAACCATCCGCACGTTCTTCCAGCTCGCCAAGGATAACGGCATCAATCTCACCACAGCCAAATGCGCAAAATCGACAAAAATGACAGAATACGCACAATGCGCATATTCACGGAATTCGTCCGCTAAAGCCTTCAACCCTCAATCTGCGCAAACTGTCAATGCCGCGCATTCTGACAATATTGTCAATATTGACGAAGACCTGCCCCTCCCGGCATTCTCTCCCGACCTGCAAGGCTCGCTTCCTTCATTCCTCGAAAAGATAGTGTCCAAGTCAAACTCCCCGGAAGACGCTGACATCCTCATCCTCGGCACGATGGCCGTCATCTCCGCCTGTCTCCCTCACGTCTTCGGAGTCTATGCCGACCGCATCGTCTATCCGAACCTGTTCCTCTTCGTCACCGCCAAGGCATCCTCAGGCAAAGGCCGCCTCGCCCTCTGCCGCTACATCGTCGAGCCCATCCACGACCGCCTCCGTGAAATCAACGAGGCGGAGACCATCGAATACAAGCACAAACTTGCGGAATATAATGCCGCCGGCAAGAAGAAGGTCGATATGGAGAAGCCCGAGGAACCCCCGATGCGTATGCTCTTCATTCCGGCCAACTCCTCCGCAACCGCAGTCTATCAAGTCCTTGGTGACAATGATGGCACCGGCCTGATGTTCGAGACCGAGGGCGACACCCTCGCCAACACTTTCGGCTCCGACTACGGCAACTACTCCGACGGCTTCCGCAAGGCATTCCACCACGAGACCATCTCCTACATCCGTCGCAAGGACCGTGAATATGTGAACATCAAGAATCCGCGCCTCTCCACGCTCCTCACCGGAACGCCCAGGCAGGTCCTGAATCTCATCACCGACGCCGAGAACGGCCTGTTCAGCCGCTTCATCTTCTACTTCCTCGAACTCCGCCTCGTATGGAACGACGTGTTCAGCACCCACACCGACACCACCCTTGACGAACATTTCCAGAGACTCGGACAGGAGTTCCACGACTTCCACACAATCCTCGAAAAGTCCAATGACATCCGCTTCTCATTCACGTCATCCCAGGCCACCGACTTCAACGAAAGGTTCTCCGCCTGGCAGACAGAATACAGCGACCGCTGCGGGGACGAGTTCGTCGCCTCCGTCCGCCGCCTCGGCCTGATAACGTTCCGCCTCGCGATGATCCTCTCCGCCATCCGCATAATGGAGGACGGCATCATCAATGACAGAATGACCTGCCTTGACACCGACTATCAAAGCGCGATGACGATGGCCTCCGTGATCCTCCGCCACAACGCCCACGTCTTCCTCACCCTCCCGAAAGCCGACACCGCTCAAACTGCCTCCTCGGCCACCACCACGAGAACCACCCTCCAGCAACGCCAGTTCCTCGAATCCCTGCCGTCCGATTTCGACCGTCAGACCTACACCGAGACAGCCACCACCCTCGGCATCAACCCACGCACCGCCGCCCGCATCATCCGCCGCTGGTGCGACAACGGCCAACTAGAGAACGTCTCGCACGGAAAGTATCGGAAGAAATAGAATAAAAACGTACCTTTGTATAAGACAATGATATTTATGGATATGACACTTGACAAAATACTGAACGTAGAATGCTCGACCTACGATTTCAAGGCATCTGTAGAGAAGAAGAAAACAAAGAGTTGGCTGAAAAGCATCTCCGCCTTTGCGAACACTAAGGGCGGCAGTCTGTTTTTCGGTATAGATGATTCGGGAAATGTCATAGGCTTGGAACACGCTCAGGCGGATGCTGAGTTCATAAGCCAAGAAATCAA
>DJQB01000038.1 GCA_002439875.1 Bacteroidales bacterium UBA6397 | reverse complement strand
TTAATAAACAAAAATTTTCTGTAATGACATTTTTGACATAAATTTGTAGTCCAGTAAAGAGCAGAAAAGAATATGAGTACAAAGTATGTTTTCGTTACTGGCGGTGTCGCTTCATCCCTTGGAAAGGGCATTATAGCCGCATCGTTGGCCAAACTTCTTCAAGCCAGAGGGCTGCGGGTCACCATCCAGAAATTCGATCCCTACATCAACATCGATCCGGGTACATTGAACCCTTACGAGCACGGGGAGTGCTACGTGACGGATGACGGAGCTGAGACCGATCTCGACCTTGGCCATTATGAGAGGTTCCTGGGTGTGCATATGTCCAAGGCCAACAATGTGACGACCGGCAAGATCTACTGGACTGTCATCAACAAGGAGAGGGAAGGAGCCTATCTTGGCAAGACTGTACAGATTGTACCTCATATCACTGACGAGATCAAGCGCAGGATGCTGCTCCTTGGCAAGACCGGCAAATATGACGTGATCGTCACAGAAGTAGGAGGAACAGTGGGCGACATGGAGTCTCAGCCGTTTGTGGAGGCCATCCGTCAACTCCAGTGGGAACTCCCTGACGAGGACCTCATCAGCATTCACCTTACTCTGGTCCCTTACCTTCGCGCAGCCAAGGAACTCAAGACCAAGCCAACCCAGCACTCAGTCCAGATGCTCCAGCAGGCCGGTGTCCATCCGGACATCATCGTATGCCGTACCGAGATGGAACTGACTCCTGAGATTCGCCGCAAGGTCGCTCTTTTCTGCAATGTCAAGCCTGGTCATGTGATCCAATCAATTGATGCTCCGTCAATCTATCAGGTGCCTCTGAATATGGAGGACGAGCATCTTGATGAGATGGTTCTGAATCATTTCGGAATCTCCGCTCCGGAGCCAGACTTCACGAATCTGAAGTCATTCCTTGACAGACTCTATAACCCTGAACATCAGGTTGATATTGCCCTTGTCGGGAAATATGTCGAACTTCAGGACGCTTACAAGTCAATCCTTGAGTCGTTCGTTCACGCCGGAGCCGCCAACGAGTGCAAGGTGAATGTCCACACGGTCCAGAGCGAGCACCTTGACAGTTCCAACCTTGAGGAGAAGATCGGGAATATGGACGGAATCCTCGTCGCTCCTGGATTCGGCGAGAGGGGACTGGAAGGCAAGATTCTTGCAATAAAATACGCCCGCGAGCATAACGTGCCGTTCTTCGGAATATGTCTGGGAATGCAGATGTGTGTGGTCGAGTTCGCCAGAGATGTGCTTGGAATCAAGGATGCGATCTCTGCGGAGGTCAACCCGAACGCGGCCAATCCGGTCATTGATCTGATGGAGGAACAGAAGAGCACAACGATAAAGGGCGGTACAATGAGGCTTGGGGCGTACGACTGCAAACTGGACAAGAACTCGTTGGCTTACAGGATTTACGGCAGCGGGATGATCTCGGAGAGACACCGTCACCGCTATGAGTTCAACAACGCCTACCTTGAAAGGATGGAGGCAGCGGGGCTCAAGGCCACGGGAAAGAATCCGGACACTGGGCTGGTGGAGATCGTCGAGATCCCGACGCATCCGTTCTTCATAGGAGTGCAGTTCCACCCTGAGCTCAAGAGCACGCCTGAGAACCCTCAGCCAATCTTCGTGAAGTTCGTGGAGGCGGCGATGGCTTATAGGGAAAAGAAAAGGTAATACGCCTGCGGAGGCTGACTCCGTGGATTTAAGGAGAATGCAAATGAAAGGATTAGTGAATATATTCGTAGGAACGGTGTGTGCCATGTTGGCACTGCTTTTCTCTTCTTGCGCTGATGCAAAGGTGCGCCAGTACAAGGTTCAGGTTGTGAAGGAATATATTCACGATGAGACTTCGTTTACCCAGGGGCTTTTCTTTCTGGACGGGGAGATGATCGAGACCACAGGACAATATGGCGAATCGACTCTCCGTAAAGTTGATTTGACAACAGGTAAAGCCTTGAAAAGATTTGATTTCGACAAGAAATATTTCCTCGAAGGCTCTGTTGAGTTGAATGATAACATATTCATCCTCACTTGGCTGAATAAGGTTGTCTTTGTCTATGACGCCAAAACTCTGTCCTACAAATCGACATGGAGCTACCCGCATGAGGGGTGGGGACTTACTACGGACGGGAAGAGCCTGATCGCGTCAGACGGCTCTGCAAGGCTGTACTTTATGGATGAAAGGTTCAAGCAGCAGAAGGTGCTGACAGTCAAGATGAACGGGCGCCCGGTGCGGATGCTGAACGAATTGGAATGGATAGACGGGAAGATTTGGGCTAACGTCTATATGACTGACATGATTGTGATCATCAATCCTTCCGACGGGACAGTCGAGGGAACTGTAGATTGCAGCGGGCTTTTGCCTAAGTCTTTGCGTGACGCCAACACGGATGTGCTGAACGGAATCGCTTACAACCCTAAGGACGGCAAGATTTACCTTACCGGCAAGTGTTGGAAGCGGCTCTATGAGGTGCGTCTGGTGGAGAAGAAATAAGAAATACTATAACAAGCGGGGGTACTGGGCTTTTTGCCCGGTTGAGAACATACCCAATGAACCTGATGCGGGCAATGCCGCCGAAGGGAAGCGATGTCTCAGATTGCCGTAACCAGCAGCCCCTTGCATTAATATTCAAAACATTATGCGAGGTTTTTTATTTACGACAGCGGCACTTGCCGCGATGACTCCACAGGCTTTGAACGCTCAAAGCCAGCCGGACACCACAAAGGCCGAGATTCTCAATGAGGCCATTGTCAGAGGTGTCCGCGCTCAGAAGAACGCCCCTTATGCGGTTGCGAACGTAAGCCGTAAGGCACTTCAGAACTTTTCCGGAACTGGTAAGGAACTGCCTTTCCTGCTTTCCACAACACCTGGTGTGCTGTCTTGGAGCGAGAACGGAATAGGAACAGGAACAACCTACATGCGCATCAGAGGGGCAGGGGATTCCAGAATCAATGTCACCCTTGATGGTGTTCCGCTCAATTCTCCTGAGGATCAGTGTGTTTTCTGGGCTAACATGAACAGTTACTCTGCTCTGCTTGACGGGGTGCAGATCCAGCGTGGTGTCGGTTCTTCCACCAACGGTGACGGTGCGTTCGGTGGCTCGGTTGCCCTTCGCACCAAGGCTCCTTCTTACGATCCGTTCGTGGAACTTAACGCATCTTATGGAAGCTACAACACCTACAACACAGGCTTTTCGATGTCCACAGGACTGCTTGGGAATCATTTTGTCGCCGATGCCGCCTTCCATACAACTGGCACAGATGGCTATGTGCACGGGACCTCAGGCAAGTCAGGTTCTTGGTATGCCGGTCTCAGTTGGATTGGCCGCGACTTCATCATCCGCTACCGCAACATCGGTAACTACGAGCACACAGGCCAGGCTTGGAGCGGTGTCACCGCAGGAACGAATGATCTGTCTATTATGGATGGTACCTACGGCAAGAAGACCGGAATCAAGACATACGCTGATATGTACCGTGTCGGCCTGGGCCGATTCAACTCTCTCTATGAGTCAATGGATCCAGAAAACTACAAGACGACCCGCTACACCCTGAACGACGGCAGTTACTGGCCAAAGACCACGGACAACTTCTGGCAGGACCACAACATACTCTCTGCCGCTTGGGACATCAACGAGAACTTGAAAACAACCTTGTCTCTTCATTACACCTATGGCTATGGCTACTACGATGAGTTCAGACCGGACAACAAGGTGTCCAAGTTCGGTTTTGATTTGGTGAATGAGAAGGGAAAGCCGGTTCTGTCCGATTTTATCCGACAGAAAGGTCTGTCGCAGAACGCAGCAGGTTTTGTTTATAACATCAATTATAACAACTACGGATGGGATGTGATTGGAGGTCTGTCCGCCCAGATGTTCCGGGGCAACCATTTCGGCTGCCTGACCTACGTTTCCAACCCTGATGTCGTAAAGCATTATCCGGCTCTTGCCGGATTGAACGACACCGATTTCGACAACGGCAGATACAAGTATTATGATTCGGACGCAAGAAAGGATGACTACAGTGGCTTCGTCAAGGCTTCAAAGCAGTTCGGAGAGCATTTCACAGTCTTTGCTGATCTTCAGTTCAGGCATGTGAAATACACCACGGATGGAATCAACGACAAGTTTGTCAAGCAGGAAGACGGTACATATAAGAACCAGAGTCTTGACATTGACGAGAATTACAATTTCTTCAATCCGAAATTTGGCTTTAGCTATAAGACCGGCAACCACAGGGCTTATGCATCCGTGGCGATGAGCAACCGTGAGCCGGAACGTAATAACTTCACTGACAATTACAACTATCCTTACCCTGAAGCTGAGCATGTCAACGACTACGAGTTGGGCTACCAGTATTCCGGTTCTGTTTTCCGCGCCGGTGCCAACTTCTACTTTATGGACTATGTGAACCAGTTCGTCCAGACTGGAATGCAAAGCGAAATCGGAGAGAACCTGACAACGAACATCAAGGACTCTTATCGTGCCGGTGTGGAATTGACAGCAGGAGTTGATGTCACAAGGTGGCTTACTCTAGAGGCGAACGCTGCCCTTAGTTCAAACAAAATCAAGGACTTTGATGAGGTCGTGGAGGATTGGGACGCGGAATCAGGCTTTACTACCATTCACTATGACAATTCGACTCTGGCGTTCTCCCCATCCGCCATCGTCAATGGATTTGCGATATTCAATGTAAATGGAGTTCAGGCCACTTGGCACACTTCATTCGTGAGCCGCCAGTACCTTGACAACACCCAGAACAAGGACCGCTCACTCCCGGCATATTCATTGTCAGACGTAAGTTTCAATTACCTAATCAAACTCCGTGGCTTCCTGAGGGGAATCACCCTCGGTCTGGATGTCAACAACATATTCAACGCCCACGTCGCCACCTCCGGTTGGGTATATTCCGCAATCTATGCTTCCGGAGGTCATCCTAACGACAACCGCTACTATCAGATAGGTTTCATCCCGATGGCCGGTACAACCGTCCTAGGACGACTTGCCCTCAAGTTCTAGCACACCACGTGGATGTAATTGTGTCAACCGACTGAAGATTGCAAGAACGAAGCCATATTGAACATCTCGAACAACGAACGAACATAACAAATCCCCGCACCCGAGATGCTGCCGCAAAGCGTTTCGGGTGTTTTTTTGACTTGACTATTCGGATGTGAGAACATTGGCGCCAAATTACTGAATGATTTTGCGCCAAATTACTGAACAAACTTGCGCCAAATTACTGAATTTTGATATTATTGTGCTATATTTGCCTTAGAAAGAGCATTATACGTTATGGAAGGATATAGGCATAGGATATTGGATTCTCTTCTTGAAAGGAAACTTCAGGCAAAGGGTGCCGTTTTAATAGAGGGCCCTAAGTGGTGCGGCAAGACGACTACTGCTGAAGAAATAGCCGCAAGCAAGGTGCTTTTGGCCAGAAAAGATGTGAAGGAGCAATTCAAAAGTCTTTTGGAAATAGACATTGATGAGGCTCTTAGAGGAGAAACCCCGATGCTTATCGATGAATGGCAGACGGTGCCAAAACTTTGGGATGCAGTACGTTACACTGTGGATGAACGCCGTAGGATGGGACAATTCATTCTAACTGGTTCCGCGGTTCCGGACAAAGAGGCTGAAGAGGAGAGGGAGCATTCAGGAACAGGTCGTTTCGCTTGGCTTACGATGCGCCCTATGACCCTGTTCGAATCTGGTGAGTCAAATGGTCTTGTAAGACTGTCAGACTTGTTCACATCTCCTGCTAAAATTTTCGCAAAGAACGATCTGAATCTTGAAGACATCGCTTTTTTGATATGCAGAGGAGGATGGCCGATGGCAGTCGGGCTCCCTGACGAGATAGCTCTTGAGCAGGCTTTTGATTACTATGATGCTGTAACAAAGGAGGATGTCTCAAAAGTCGATGGGGTAAAACGTGCCTCTGAAAAGGTGCGTCGCCTTATGCGCTCTTATGCGCGTCATCAAGGTACCCAAGCCTCCATTGCCACTTTGCGTGAGGACTTGAAGAACAATGATGCCTCAAGTCTAGATGAGAACACCATAAATTCCTATCTAGATGCACTTCGAAAAATATTTGTGATTGAAGATATGCCGGCTTGGAATCCGAATCTTCGTTCCAAGACTGCCATACGCACCTCAGATACCAGATATTTTGTAGATCCGTCTATTGCTACAGCGGCACTGGAGATAGGGCCAAAGGATTTGATAAGTGATCTTCGCACTATGGGACTTTTCTTTGAAACCTTATGCGTAAGGGATTTGAGAGTGTTTGCTGAATCCTTGAACGGGAAAATATATCATTACCGTGATAAAAGCGGTCTGGAATGTGATGCTGTGATACATTTGCGCGGCGGACGCTACGGACTTATTGAGATCAAATTAGGTGGGCAGTCATTAATCAACGATGGGGCAGCCACATTGACTGCGTTGTCCAATCAGATTGATACATCAAAAATGAAGGAACCAGCGTTCAAAATGATACTTACCGCCACAGGAGACTATGCATATCGTCGTCCGGAGGATGGCATTTATGTGGTTCCTATCGGCTGTTTGCAACCGTAATCGAGCATCTGCTCGGCAGCATTCATGGCATTCTTGCTCACAATGCCTAAGATATTTCTTTGACACGAGAGTGAATCCTATTGGTATGTGTGACTTGTGAACTTACGGGATTTTTGCGTGGTGAGTATCAGTATTTTGATAGGAAAGAGAAAATTTATGCTATCTTTGTACTTATTAACTGAAATCATATATGGTTCTGCTGATTTTTTATATGGTGGGGACGCTGTGTGTTTCGTTCCTATGCTCGCTTCTGGAATCGGTGTTGATGTCAACACCGCTTTCCTACATAACGATGAGAAAGGAGCAAGGGTACAGACCCGCGGAAAAGTTTCTTAAGTACAAATCTGATCCGGACAGACCTCTGGCGGCGATTCTTTCCTTGAACACTATCGCCAACACGTTGGGTGCCGCAGCGGTTGGTCGTCAGGCTACCATCGTGTTTGGAAGTACTTGGTTCGGAATCATTTCGGCTCTGACGACTCTGTTGGTCTTGATCTTCTCGGAGATCGTTCCGAAGACCATCGGGACTTCCTACTGGAAGAATCTGATGGGCTTTGTGACATCTGTCATCTCGCTTTTGACTGTGTTGATGTGGCCGCTTGTTGTCATGGTGCGTTTGATTACTAAACTTATGACCAAGGATGATGACGAGGCGACCGTAAGCAGGGAAGAGGTGACAGCGATGGCGAACATCGGGGCCGAGGAAGGTGTAATCGACTCTGACGAGAACAAGGTCATCCAGAACATCATGAAGCTGGACAATGTCAAGGCCTGCGATGTGATGACCCCGAGGATTGTCGCTATGACGGCGCAGGAGAACATGTCCTTGAAGAACTTCTACAAGAACGACACCTACCTGCATTTCTCAAGAATCCCGGTTTATGGGGATTCTCCAGAGTATATCACGGGCTATATCCTTCTGAGTGACGCTCTTGAAGGGCTTGCGGACGATGAGTTCGACAAAAAGCTTGTGGACCTGAAGCGTCCGATCTCATTCTTCAGAGAGGACGACTCTTGCGGCCACATCTGGGAGGAGCTTCTTAAGAAGCACGAGCAGATAGGCCTCATCATTGATGAATATGGCTGCTTCCAGGGCATTATCACACTTGAGGACATCATCGAGACTATCTTAGGCCTTGAGATCATCGATGAGAACGACCAGGCCACGGACATGCAGCAGTTCGCCCGCGAGCGTTGGGAACGTCGCCAGAAGCGGTTTCGGACGATTGTCCTGCCTAAGGATGAGGAAAAGACCGACAATGATTGATGACGCATGAATTGAAGCATTTGATGTCGCGGTAACGTTTTACTGCGACATTTTTTTGAATATTCAGTTGAAAAGGTGTTAATTTGCATTCGGATATATTTTATACTGATAGATTATGAAAACTAGATTCTTTGGTGCGATGGCACTTGCAATGGCCATTTTCGCCATGACAGCCTGTCAGAAGGACAAGATTGACGACACTTGGAAGCAGCTCCCGGTAGAGCAGATCACCGTAGAAAGCGGCAATGCAAAAATCTCTGTAAATGAAGTTCCTTGCACCTATGGTAACGTCCAGCTTGTTGCTGGTGGAGAGGATAATGCAGTACTGACCCTGACAGGTGCTGTTCCAGGATTTTCAGAGGTGAAGGTGAATGTTGACCTTCTTAAAAGAAGAGAGAACACTTACCATTTTTCAGGATCAGAGATTTTGACAACACCTCCATCAATCGCTGCGACTTTGCGCAGCGTTGAATCTTCGGGGTTCTACACAGTCGCGGTTGAAGGTGATGCAACGGTGGAAGGCACAATCTCTGTTGGTGTTACCACGTATGTTTCATCTGCCATGACCGCTTCATTGAAAGGAAGTTGGAACCTTGTGCGTAAGTGCAGGTACATCGAGAATGTTGGTCCTGATCCAGAAGACTGCACTCCTGTTCGGATTACTTGGAAAATGGCTGACGGTGTCGGTGAGACGCTCGCGCCAATGATCTCTCTTGCTAATATCATCGGCAGCTCAATCCTTGCAGAGGTGTTTGATCAGGTGACATTTGACGAGACCGGCAACATTATGGCTCGTTACTGGCCGGAATTGGGAACCGATGATGATGATCCGTCAGGTATTCTTTCATTTGTCACGGGACCAGAGGACGGTTATTACAATTTCACGCCTAAAAAACATACTGAATGGTTGGATTCGCCCAAGGCCAATCTTGCATTCTGGTATGCCACCGGCAATTCCATCTACATTGTCCCTAATGTCGCAGCCATCATGAACGCGGCAGACTCTGAGAGCGGCACCAGAACTGACGAATCCGGCATAGACCTGTCCTCAATAATGGAACTTCTGTCAAAACTTAAGGAATATGGTGTCGATGTCAATGCTCTCAACACGGAACTTCAGAAGATGCTGAGCAGAGGCATTGAACTGAAATATTCACAGGACGGTGATAATCTTAAGATCTATGTGGACAAGGCTCTTTGCGCCCCGATAGTGGAGGCTCTTCTTCCTGCTCTTCCGACACTTGACACACTTCTTGATCAGTTGGTTCAGGCTGGGAATGAAACTGCTCAGACAATCAAGTCTGTCCTACCTATCCTTGGTCTTGAGAAGCCGTCTGATCTGGCTAATCTATGGAAAGCCACAACCGAGTTCGAAATTGCCCTTAACTTCATAAAGGCATAAGCGAATCAATCACGACTCTGCCATTAGTATACGTCGTGATTGGTAATAAGCTTGATATCAAAGAAATAAGAAACCGTCTTTGGTCTGAATGAGCCAAAGACGGCTTCTTTTCTGCCTGGCAGTCAGTTGGTTATTTCCCACTGACTTCTTCGAATGAGATCGCGAATCCGCCACCTTCGACAGATTTCTGCTTGAGGACTGTCTTGCTCTTGCATTTCATCGTTCGGATGGTATAGGCTTGAGGATTGGCCTTGTAGTCCGCGTCCGGGGCGTCTGCGTAGATAGTTGCGATGTAGGTCTTGCCTGGATCAAGGAAATCGAATTTGATTACGGACTCGTGCGCCTTCTCGCCGGTCACGTTGCCGACGAACCATTTGCCTGTGTCCTTGGCCTTGCGCGCCACTGTGATATATTCCCCGGGTTCAGCCTCCAGATATCGGCTTTCCGACCAGTCTATGGCCACATCCTTGATGAATTGAAATGCGTCAGGGAAGCGCTCGTAGTTCTCCGGGAGATCGGCTGCCATCTGGAGAGGGGAACTCATCACTACATAGATGCCGAGTTGGTTGGCGATCGTGCAGTTTGCGTGAGAATTGTTCCCGGGATTGATCTTGGAGATGTTCATCTCGAAGATTCCTGGGGTATAGTCCATAGGCCCTCCGATGAGTCTGGTGAATGGAAGGACGGAGACGTGGAACGGTTTGGACCCGCCGAACGCCTGATACTCGGTGCCTCTCGCTGACTCATTGCCGATAAGGTTCGGGTACGTGCGGCAAAGTCCGGTAGGACGTACGGCCTCGTGAGCATTCACCATAATGTGGTAGTCGGCGGCCTTCCGCACGGCGTACAGGTAATGGTTGACCATCCACTGGTTGTAGTGGTTGTTCCCTTTCTGGATCATGTCACCTACGTAGCCTGATTTGACGGCGTCGTAGCCATGCTCCCTCATGAACTTGTAGGCGGTGTCAAGCTGACGTTCGTAGTTGCGTGGTGAGGCCGAAGTCTCATGGTGCATAATCATCTTCACGCCTTTCTCCTTTGCGTATCGTTCTATCCCTTTCACATCGAAATCCGGGTACGGGGTAACGAAATCGAACACGTCTTCCTTCATGTGGCCGTACCAGTCCTCCCAACCGATGTTCCAGCCTTCAACAAGCACGCCGTCGAACCCGTTTTCCGCGGCGAAGTCGATGTATCTCTTGACGTTGGCCGTGTTTGCTCCATGCTTTCCGTTAGGCTTAACCATTGTCAGGTCGTCGGTCGCAAGGTGGACACTGCGGAGGTCATCAGTATAGGCCCACGAACTCTTGCCGGTGATCATCTCCCACCAGACACCGACATACTTGCAAGGATGGATCCACGAGGTGTCTTCGATCTTGCAAGGATCGTTGAGATTCAATGTGATGCGTGATGCGAGGATGTCACGGGCGTCGTCAGAGACAATGACTGTTCTCCACGGTGTCGTGCATGGTGTCTGCATGTATGCCTTCTCTCCGGTGGGAGACGGGGTCAGATGAGCGTGGAACACCATGTTCATGTCATCCAGATCCAGATGCATGGCCGGATAGTTCACGAGAGCCGCCTCGTGAATATTCAGGTAGATTCCGTCGTCGGTCTTGAGTTGGAGCGATGTCTGCACTCCGGTAGGGGAGAAAGAGGTCTGCGAGAGATTGTCTGTGATGGATGCTTCCATCGATCCACGGATTTCTGACAGGCGGGATTTGGTGTAGTCGTATTCCTGTGTGTCGTAGTCACCCGGAATCCACCAAGCCGTGTGGTCGCCGGTCATGGCGAAGTCGGTCAGTTCATCACTTATCACGAAATACACCAGATTGTTTTGGTCCGGGAACTCGTACCTGAATCCGAGACCGTCGTCAAACAACCTGAACCTGACCACCATGCGCCTGTCGCTTGAAGTCTGTCTCAAAGTGACGGCCAGTTCGTTATAGTGGTTTCTTATCGTGCTTTCCTCACCCCAGACAGGATTCCAGGTCTCATCTACGGAATTTCTGGATGTATCAGCAAGCTCGAACCAATCGAATAGACCGCTGTCATCCAACTGGAATCCCATACGGCTCCAATCAACTACAATCTTGTCTTTGTAGGACAGCCTGTAACGTGGCTTGTCTCCGTCTTGGAGTCTGAACTCAAGTTTGAGGTTGCTGTTCGGGGAAATCAAGGATTCGGATTTCTCCACGGTCGGACGACCGTCATAGGAGTTTCCGGCGTATGCCGTGCCTCCAAGAGTCAGCGCAGAGGCGAAAACCACCGCGAGGACGCGAATCAAAGTTTTTCTATTCATATTCCAAAACAATCATATTCCAATATTTCAAAGATGGCATAGTGACGTGGACAGTTCCGTTGTCCTGCTTGAAATCCAAATTCTTGCACGCGCCTCCGTCAATGTCGGGCGAAGCCATCCAGACAGAGGAGATCCTACCGGTCACATTGATGTCAACCGATGCTTCGCTGATCAGTGTCGGCTCTGGCATAGTGCCATCCATATCCCTCCAACTCAGAGAGTTGGCTTGTGTGAAGTTTAGAATGTGGATTACCTGACGATTGCCGACTTTTCTGCAAAGAGTTATCGCTTTCCCTATTTCCGGAGCCCAAGGCTTAATGTCGATCTTACCGTCAGTCGAAGTGACGTTCACGTCATTGAACTCTCCTCCGTCACGGAGCAGGTTTTCGTAGGCCGTCATAAAATCATAATAGGCGACCATGGCGTTCTGAAGCTCGGTTGTCATGCCCAGGCTGCTGTTGGGAAAATATTCATTGCAAAGCATGTGTTCGCCCAACTCCAGATGTGAGCCTCCAAGCGCGAACATCACTGCGTCGTTAAGGATGACACCAGGGGCATTGAACGATCCTAGGCTTCCGGCCTTGCCGTAGTTCATATAGGCGGCGAAGACTGTGCTTATTCCGGTATCACTGAATCGGTTGTTGTCTTCGATATGGGTCTTGAGATCGGTGAATTCTGCTTCATTTCCCCACATCTCATCGTAGGCGTAGGCCATTTTCCCGGTTCCGACGATCTGTTCAGCGCCATAACCCGAGACTGCGTTCATTATAAGATCCTTGGCTGGTTGCCTTAACTTCATCGCATTTATGAAGGAAGCGTAGCCTGCCGGAAGGTCAACCGTGTTTCCGTCATAGTCGTACCTTGTGCCTCTATATCCCAACTGATCAATCTGATAGCCGTCAAAGCCCAATACGTAATAGACATCGTCGGTTTTCTCGCCTATGTATTCCTGCCACTGTGGATTGCCAGGATTGACAAGGTAGATCGAACTTTTGAAAGGAGCGGACAGGGCGTGCATGTCCTTGTTGTTTCTGCCATTGTCGCTGAATATGTACCAGCTTTCCTTGACCCCATCCTGCGCCGCGTCGTCAAGGACGCCGAAGCAAAGGTTGTAGAAGATGGCTTTCATTCCGTGGCTGTGGATGGCAGAGATGTAGTTCTTGAGGGTTGTCAGGGACGTGTTTCTGCTTGCGATGTCCTTGTAGGTCTCAAGTGGGTTGTCACGAGTCCCGCCCAACGGCCAGTGGTGCTTCCAATGCCAGTCCTGAAACTGTACTCCGTTGATGTGGTGGCGGTTAAGGTTGTCGATGATGTTGTTGACAGCGGTTTCGCTCATGACATCGAAACTGGACAGGAATCCGTAGCGCGGGAATCTGGCCCAGTCGCTTGACACGTCGATTCCGACAGTCCCAAGGATTTTCTCGCCGACCGATGTGGTTTTGTAAACCTCGGCCATGTACCCTTTGTAGTCCCCGGTCGGAGCGGTCCAGCTCCATTCCGATGAATTGAGAGGTTGTTCACTGACCACCTTGCCAAGATGCATGTATCTGACAGTCACGTCAGCTCCGGGATTCGCAGAGGCGGTGAATCTGATTGTTTCGCCCGGTCTGTAGGCGGCCTTGTCGGTGCTGACTGAAATCACGGTCTCCTCTTCGGTAGGCTTCACGAATCCAGTGTAGCCTTTCTCTTTCTGACAGGCGCCTGTAAGAAGCATGACGCCTGTCAAGATTAATTCTGTAAACATTCTGTAACGCATGGTTTCTTACGTTAGTTCTTCACAATGGTGACGGTCTCCGCCAGTTGGTTCACAGTGATTGTGTAGTTGCCGGCGTTCTCAACAATCCATTTCCGGTCCACTCCGGAGTCCTTCTTGCTGTCCACGAACGAGATGACTCCATCGGAGACAGTGTCGAACGGCTTGTTGGCTGACGTCGGCATGAACCAGCATCCGTCCCACTCCCTATTGAGGTCGCAACTGATCTTCATCTCGCCTGCGGAGAGATCTCCTGTCCATGTAAGAATATATTTGTCTTCGTCTGCCTTGAGTCTGCATTTGTCATCGGATGCGGCGTCATCCAGCGACCATCCGTGAGGGGCGGCTGAACCGATGAGCCAGAGCGATTCGTATGGGACGAACTCAACGCAGTTCATGCTTTCTTTTCCCGGAGTGATGTCCAAGGCGATCTTATAGGCCTTTCCGGTTTCCTCGTCCTTGATTTTCCATTTAGGATCGGGGTCAAAGCCTTTTACGAACTGCACGCCTGTGTTGCCTATGGAAGCGTTGTCTTCCGCAGCCTTGTACATATTTTCCCATGAGCCGTCGGATGTGCCGAACTTGAACTCCCCGCTGCTGGTGAACTCGGTCCCGTAACGGAACACGAAAGGATTGACAGGATCCTGGGTCATCCTGACGAATGACCAGCCGGTCGGGTCACCGACAAAGTAGATGGCGTCGTAAGGCGGTCTGTTGACATCCGCCTCTTCAAGTGTGAATGTCAGGTTGAGTATGTCTGCGGTGATCTTGTAGCCTCGTGCCTCAGGAATGTTGAACTTGAGGTCAAGGGCATCTGACGGCTGTTCTGAGAAGTACTTAAGTGTCTTTCCCGTAGCGTCCGAGCCGTCCCTGACGTATGCAGGCCAGAATTGTCCAGAAGTGGTGATGAACTTGAGTTCCCCCTCGTTCAGTGTTCCTGCCCATGAGAAAACACCGGTGGATGTGCGTGTAAGCTCGGTGGCGTTGTCTGCGGACCAACCGTTGGGTGCGGCTCCTCCGATCATGTAAAGTGTCGTGCTGACGGGTTCGTAAGGAGTCACTGTGAACTCCACAGAGGACTCTTGATCCAAATCGTCGTATTCGGCCACGGAAGCGGTAACTCTGGCTTTGTAAGAAGCCTTCACACCGCTTTGGGCGCCGAAGTTCGACTTGAGGAAGTCATTCAGTTCCTTCGTCGTCCAAGTCCTTGAATATGCCTTCCTGCCGAGTTCCTCTTTGTAACCGGAGGCGTAGTCGGAGTCTTTCAGAGCCATCTCGAAAGTGTAGGAGATGGCGTTGCCGGTGCCTTTGTTGGTGCCGGTCGTCCAATTCAACGCCAAAGCTTCGTTGCCGGCTTTTTTCTCGTCAAGTTCGATCTCCGATCCGGAAGCGGACATTTCAAGAGTATTCCCGGCGGATGGATCGACAGTCTTGTAATCCTCTTCCGAGCAGGAACATGCAATGCCCAGGCAGAGTGCCGCTGCCGCGGCGGTCATTATCGATTTTTTCATTGTGTTATCCAGTCTTGTTTATTAATATCCAGGGTTTTGTTCCATCAGATTGTTGGAGTCCATCTCTGTCAAAGGGATAGGCAGAAGCAGTCTGTCCTTGGTGGCTTTCTTGCCGATTCCGGCAAAGAAATCAAGAGCGTACTGCCCCTTGTTGAGTCTGATGAGGTCGAACCACCTGTGTCCCTCGAAAGCAAGCTCCATCCTTCGCTCGTGGATGATGATCTCCCTCATTTCGTCCTGTGTCTTCCCGGAAGGAATCGGATTGAGGCCTGCGCGTTTTCTTACGATGTTCAAAGGTTCCGCGGCCTCGTCCGTCTTGCCCTGCTCGTTCAAAGCCTCGGCTTTCATCAGCAGGACATCCGCGAAACGGTACACGACAAAGTCCGCCGCATTTGTGTTGTATTCCGGCGAGTATGATTTGGTGACCAAGAACTTACGGACATTGTAACCAGTGTTGGACCAAGAGGACTTGTACTCGATTCCGTCGAAGGCCGGACATCCGTTGTAGAAGACGGTCACGTCCTTCCTGAGGTCGCCCTCTTCCCATTGGCTCATGAATTCCGCGGTAGGCTGGTTCCATCCGTATGATCCGGCGACCATACCCGAGTTTCTCGGGCCCATGAAGGTGGAAAGCCATGAACTTTGGTTGCTTCCGCCCCAGAAGTCGTACTGGGTGCTTCCTGAATATCCTACCGTGAACAAGGCCTCCTGACTGGTCTCAGCCTTCTCTCCGAAATTGTCGGAGAAATCACACTTGCTCAGGTCATAGCCCAAAGCCTCCACCTGTGAGCAGAGATTCTGAACCTCTGCGTAGTGCTCAGACGGATTGTATGTCAGATAGACGTCGGCCAGCATGGCCAGTGCCGCATCCTTGCTGGCCCGGTTGTAGTCCGCTCCTGAATATGTCCTTTTCTCGGGCAGGAGATCGATGGCGGCCTTGCAGTCGCTGATGATCTGTGCGTAACATTCGGCAAGAGAGGATCTTGCCACATCCGTGGACTCGTTGGCCTTGTGCGGGGAGAGCACAAGCGGGACGCCTCCGAACAGGCGTGTGAGAATGTAGTAATAGTGAGCCCTGAGGAAATATGCCTCACCGAGCGAACGATTTCTGATGGTGTCGCTGGTCTGGTTGCCTTCTCCGAGAATGGATTCTATCGTGGTGTTGCACTGCCCGATTCCGACCCAAGGCGATCTCCAGATGTAAAGAGCGAATCCGTTGGACGCGTCAGCGGCGAAATTGGCGCATTGGATGGTCTCGATTCCATCGTCACCGCCACCTGCACCGACCTCGGAGTTGCCGGCGATGATGTCGAGTGACCATATTCTTTGATTGTAAAGGTTTGAGGATTGCAGCGGCACGTAGCATCCGTTAGTCAATGCAATGGCGACGGAGTCAGTGACTGAGACGGAAGGATCCACGGCGTAGGACGGGAAACTGTCAAGAAATCCGGAGCAGGATGTCATCGCCAAGCCTGCCAAAGCAAGTATTGTGATCTTTAAGTTGTTCATATTCATTAGAAATTAAAGTTGAGACCGAGGCTGAAAGTACGTGACAGCGGGTAGATGTTCCAATCAATTCCGTTGATGCCAACCTCCGGATCGAAGCCGGAGTAATTCGTCAGGGTCAGAGCGTTCTCGCAGGAGAGGAATATCCTCGCGCTGTCGATGTTCGCCTTCTTCAGAAGAGCCTTAGGGAATGTGTAGCCTAAAGTGATGTTCTTTACCCTCAGGTAAGAGCCGTCCTCCACGAACCTGTCTGAGATTCTGGCGTTGTGGTTCGGGTCTCCATAGACGGCGCGCGGCATGCTCGTGCTGGTTCCGTAGCCAGTCCAGCGGTACTTTACGGAAGCCGTCTGATTGTGCGCGCTGGCCATTCCTTCGTTGCCGATGCACACGGCGTTGAATATCTCGTTGCCGGTTACGCCCTGAAGGAAAACCGTGAGGTCGAACCCCTTGAAATAGAGTTTGTTCGTCATAGAGAACAGCCAATCGGGATTTGGGTTGCCGATGATTGCCCTGTCTTCCTCGTTGATCACACCATCGTTGTTGAGATCCTTGAAGCGGATGTCGCCCGGTGCGGTGGAGTTCTCCTGAAACGCATGGCTGTCAACTTCTTCCTGAGTTTGGAATATCCCGTCGGTAACATAACCATAGAACACATTGATAGGTTTGCCGTTCTTCTGCATCGTGATGTAGGCTCCGCCTGTCTCGTTCTGGTAGAGCGGCGTGTCGCTGTTAAGGCTTACGATCCTGTTTCTGTTCCATGTCGCTGTCAGCGATGTCTCCCATCTGAACCCGTCGCCTGTGCTGTCGAAGTTGATTGTGTTGAGGGTGAACTCGAAGCCACTGTTGCGAACCTTGCCGGCATTCGTGTAGGTTGTTGTGGTGTCCTCGTAGCCTGATGTAATAGGAATAGCAGCCTTGACAAGCATGTCAGCGGTGTTCTTAAGGTAGGCATCGACCGAAAGGTTGACACGTGACTGCCACATAGACAGGTCCAGACCGATGTTGGCCTGGCGCACTTCCTCCCAGTGGATTGACGGATTCGCCATGGACTTTGCAATGAGGGTGGTGACGATGTCGCTGCCGAAAATATAAGTGCCTGTGTTGTAGGTCTGGATGTAGGCGTATGAACCGATCTTGTCGTTTCCGGTCACGCCATAGCCGACGCGCAGTTTCGCGTCATTTACAAGAATATTCTTGGGAAACCAATTCTCCTTGGACATTCTCCAGGCGGCTGAGGCTGACGGGAAGTTGCCCCATCTGTGGTTTGGCCCGAATCTGGAGGAGCCGTCGCGGCGCATCGTGGCCGTGATAAGGTATCTGTCGCCATAAGAGTAATTGAGTCTGGCCATAAAGGACATCATAGCCCAGTCGCTTGACGCACCGCCGATTGATTTGTTGACGGATCCGTTGTCGAACTCGTGGACGTTGGAGAAAAGGAATCCTGCCTTGGTCGCGTTGATCCCCGAAGTGTCGTTCCATTGTGCCGATGTACCTGCCATCACATTGAGACTATGCTTTCCGTTGAATGTCTGGTCAAACGTGAAGTAATTGTCCCAAAGATATGTGAAGGCCTTGTTAGAGTCTTGGTAACGTGTGGTCTCCTCCACCGCTGAAGGCTTGTAGTCATAGGCGTACGAGATGTTGTCGTTGAACCACATCTTGGCGTCGTAGCCGAAAGTACTCTTGAATCTAAGCCACTTCGTGAATGTTAACTCCGCCGAGATGTTTCCGAGGAAATTGTATCCGTTGGTCTTGTTTGAGTTGGTGTAGAGAGGACCAACCGGATTCCTGACATCTCCATACCAATAGGAAGTTCCCTCCGGACCGCTCCAGCTGCCGTCGGCGTTCTTGACTTCCTGCGTTGGCAGGGCGTTCATCGCGCTGGAGATTGAATATGAACCGCTCTCCTTCACGTCTGCCGAGAATGTGATGTTGTTGGAGAACTTCAGCCATTTCAGGACTTGTGCGTCATTGTTGTTCTGGAATGTGAACCTTCTGTAGCCGACTGTCTTGACGATTCCTTTCTGGTCAAGGAATCCTCCAGAGATATAGTAATGGGCTTTCTCGTTTCCACCGGAATAGCTTACCGTGTAGTTTTGCATCTTTCCGGTGTGAAGGATCTCATTGATCCAGTCCGTACCCTTGCCGAGAGTCTCAGGATTGCTCCATGCCGGATTAGTGGCCAGTCCGGCGTTGCTCAACATGTCGTTGGAATAGGCCGCATAGCCCGCGGCGTCAAGCATCTCCGGAATATAAGTGACATTCTGGATCGCCCAGTTGGCGTTGACGCTGACCTTGCCGTCTCCGTTGGATCCTCTTTTGGTGGTCACCATCACCACACCGTTGGCGCCTCGTGATCCGTAGATGGCCGTGGCGGACGCGTCTTTCAGCACATCAATCCTGTCGATGTCCGCAGTGTTGAGCGAAGTCAGTCCCAAATCAGTCGGAACCCCGTCGATGACCACAAGCGGATCACTGTCATTGATAGTGCCAAGCCCTCTGATCTTCATCGTGACGTTGTCTCCTGGTTTTCCGGAGTCAAGAATGTACACGCCGGAGACTTTTCCTTGGAGCGCTTGCCCGACATTCGCTACCGGAGAGTCCTTGAGATCCTTGTCGGAAACTGATGCGACCGCTCCTGTCAGGTCTTTCTTTTTGATGGTTCCGTAGCCCACGACAACGGATTCGCTCAGGAATTCCGTGTCCTCCATAAGAGTGATTGTGATGTCGCCGCTTTCGCCCACCGTCACCTTGGTCGTCGTGTAACCCAGTGACGAAATTTCCAGAATGTCACCTTTGGCGGCGGTCAAGGTGAAAGTTCCGTCCACATCGGTGATTGTCCCGACCGAACGGTCACCTGTGTTCACGACAGCGGCCCCTATTACAGGCTGCCCTGTCTTGTCGATCACCTTTCCGTTGAACGGCAGTCCCTGCGCGGATGCGCTGAGTCCTGTCAGAAACAGCAAGACGGCAATCGAACACAAAAGGAAGTGTGTTCTGCTCATGTCCTTAAAAAGTTTTAATAAACAAAAAAGAATATTCCATTGGTTATTCTTCGCAAAGAAAACCAATATCGGCATCATGGCAAAGCTATGGTACTGTTTTAGTAGTTAGATATAAATGTAAAGTATTGAAATGTTGATGATTATGTCTTATATTCGGCTAAAAATAGTAGTGGTTTCAAGAGATCCTTCCAATGCTCATGATTTGCTTCTCGAAGTCTTCACGGCTGGAAGCGGCTGAGTTTCTCATCTTGACACGGTAATTGTAAATCGTGGATACCGACCTTCTGAGAAAGTGGGCGATTTTTGTGGAATCGGTGACTCCAAGACGTATCAGCGCGGCTACCCGTAGCTCTGTCGTGAGTATTCCGTTCTTACCTCTCACATCAAACCTCCTGTCTTTCTGGAGAAGGGAGTTCAGCCGTTCCACAAAGTCTGGGAACAGGGTCAGGAAAGATTCGTCGAATCGTACGTAGAAGCCTTCCAATTCCTTGTCGATGAACTCGGTGGACTTCAGGTTCTCCATCACCTCACCGAAGCCTCCATCCTTCGCCGCCCTGCGTAGTTTGGATCGGTATCTCTCCAGACCGGCAATGTAGTCTGAGCACATATCCAGATATATTCCCAAATATTGCTCTTTGATGTCATTGGATTCTTGGAGGAGGTTCACATATTCCTTGAGTCTCGCATTGGCGACAGCCACTTTACGGTGGCTTCTGATCATGTACTGCACCGCGATGACGAGCGAAAGGAGCATGGAACTTATGACAAACAATATGACGTAGAGTTGTTTGCGCCTGTTGTGCATCTGGATGTCATAGGTCTCGGTGATTAGAGGCAACATAGAGTTTATGGCCTGCACGTTTATGCTGGCGTTGGCGGCCATGGCGTCCCTTATCGATTGGTTCACATAACGGTAGGCCCTTTTGATGTCGCCTTCGCGGTACAGAACCCCGGCGAGTTCGTAGAGAGACTTGTATTCTTTGACCGGTGTCCGTAGGTCATAGGCTGCGCTTTCCGCGAGGAGACCGATGGCTTCGGAGTCCCTTCCACACATGCGTGACGCGATTGATGCGATGTAACTGACTATCGCTCTTTCGTGTACATCCAATACTCCGGAAGAACGGACAGTAAGTAGAGAGTCCAGGATTGGCTGCGGGTTGCCTTTGTCGATCTCAATGTCAGACCAGACGTAGAGTTTGAAAAGGTCGTCATCGCTTAGATTTCTGTACAGTTCATTCCTGAAAGAATCCCGTTTCTTGATGTAATCCTGCTTGATGACAGGATCGTCGGACAATCTAGCCATGTTCCCGTACAAATTGTTGCAGATCTGTAAATATCTCAACATTAGGTGCCTTGGCATGGATTCAGGCTCCAAGTCGTTCATGATGTCCGAAGCCTCCAGAAACATGCCTGAAAGGGTATACCTTGAGGCGATGTCCATCTCCGCATCGATGATCACGTCGTTGCGATGCCGGCCCGATCCGGATCTTTTAGCAGAAGAGAGTTTCTCTCGCGCGTAGAATATGGCAGAGTCGATGTCATATTGGTAATATTCATCGAAAAGTCTGTCATAGATTTCGTATTTCAGGCTGTCAGAGATGCCCGGCCTGATTTCCGCTTTTATCGAGTCTATCCGTTCAAGTTTGATTCTTTCATAGATGTCCCTTTCGGCTATTGTTCTGTCGAGGGCTTCAAGCATCCTTTTATTGTCTCCGCCATCTGTTTTGGCGCAACCTTGCGGTATTAGCCCTATGAACGCAACCAGCCAAAATGCTGCAAGGACCTTAATAATCGCGTGTCCCTCTGTGTCTTTTACCCAGTCTGACATCATAATTGTTTTAGTGAGATTTGTGGTTTCCGAAGCGCCAACCGAGTCCGAGCATCAGATTGTTTGGATCGTGGAAATCGTGAAGCTTGTAGCCGATGTGAAGGAACAGATTTCTATAGATGTCTGCCTTTAGGGCAAGAGTTTGGTAGAATCCCTTAAGTTCGTCTCCTTTGTAGATGACGTTACGTCCGAAACCGATGTTGACAGAGAAGATTGGCATGACAAATTCAACCCTAATGGAGAGGCCGACCCCTAACTGTTCGCCAAGAGGGGGACGAAAGAATTTGATGTTGCCATCATCGCCTATTCCTGCAACATGATCACTGACATTAGCACTTTCATCGTACTGGACATCAAGCGAAGCTCCGGCCCTGAAGAATTTTTTCACACGGTACAATGGGTTGATGTTCAGGCCTATGACCCCGAACATACCTTCGGCGATATATGGCGTGTCTTCCCAGATGAGACCCTTTGCCCTGGCTGCTCCATAGAGGATGACATCATAGGTCATTCTTCTGTATGGTTTTACGTTGTCATATTCATACGAACGTCCGGATCTTGTCAGGTTGGTCCTTCGCTCTGGACCGAAATACCTTGCCGCTCCTATTCTAAGGCCGACGGTGTTGACTCCTGCGTTGGGGTAACTTGTGTTGCCGTTGGAAAAATGAGTCAGATCAATTCCTCCCGACACTGACCAATCCGGGGACATGTCCCATTTGAAAAGCACTCCGAAGTTGATGTAGGCGTTCACCCTTGAGCCGACTACCAGATTGCGCTCGTTGGGGAATTCCGGGTACAGGTCTCCGTTAGGATCGTAGGGATGCCATCCGAAAGACAGTCCGAAATTCCATTCATAGTCCAACGATAGTTTAGGTGACAATCGCGCCAGTGTGGCTCCTTGGAACGCATAGACAGCGGCCGGATTGCCGATCTCGTTTTTGTCGAAGAAAGTGTTCCACGCCACCCCTATCCCTTGGTAGGCAGTCGGAAACATCCTGCCGTAGCGGCTGTCAGAAGGGAATGAGAATGAATATTGCAGGTGCACGGAACCGCTCTTGTCCAACCGCTTTCCAAGAGCGTTTTCTCCTCTGAAAAACCGGTGTGTGGGAAGAATGTAGGCAGGGCGGACATTCACGCCGATCCTGTGCGTGACCTTAGAACTGTCCGCCGGATGCCCGGCTGCCGTCAGCGCGACGGCGAGTGCCACAACTGTCAGAATGGGCTTTATGAATATCCTTGCGTTCATCGCTTCTCAACATATAAGGTGAACACTCCATTTGGAGACTTGCTCGAAAACTTTCCTTTGATCTCCACAATCTTGCCCGTGGCCTTGTTTCTGAGGAACATGGAGTAACAGGTAGAGTAGGTGTCAATGTTCCAAAGTATGTTATAGTACAGAGAAAATTTTCCGGTTGGAGGAAATTCCATTGTAATTTCTCTGTCATCCTCAAGCGTGTATTCATTTGAGTCGTAACTATAGATGGCAGTCTCTTGCTTGTTGAAACCGAGTGCTTCATCGTTCAGTGCTCCGTCAGGTATTGGTACTCTGAAGTCTCCGCAATAAAGCCCGAATCCGGAATCGTCCGAGAAAGTCACCTGCCTGGAGGCTCCGGCAAACGCTTTCATCTTGACACGCAATGTGTCGGTGCTCTCATTCTTGTAAGACAGGGGTCCCCAGCCTTTCTCATATTCGGGGAAAGTCCTTACCGCCGGCTCGTTCCATTCGATTCTTTCCAATTCATAGCCTGAACTGCGAGGCTGTGTTACTGTCAAGGTATCATATTCAAATGTAGAGGCGATGGCTACATCAACTTTAATGTCTGAATCAGAAAAGTTTGGCTGGAAGAACATGGTCAGTTCCCGTTCGGATGACTTTTTGTAGAACATCGTGAACCCATTTATCATCAGTTTCGTCTTGCCATCAACAGTCTCAGTAATTTCGGAACTGGGGTCAGAACACCAACTATCGCCACCGTTGACACGGACAGAATACACACGCCAATCATCTGTCTTGAAACGCACTTTGGCTGAGTCTCCGTCTTCCGCGACAGTAAGATCCCTGACAGATGGTCTGATCGGATCGACAAATGTCTCCGAGTTGCATCCGCACACAAGCGACACAAGCATCGCACAAAATGCAAGCGATGCTGTTGAAGCCTTTGGCAAGATTTGTTGGAGAGTTGACTTAATCATTGATTCAAGAAATCCTGAAGTTCCTCGTAGAATCTTTGTGTAGGGAAGCCCATCACATTGTAGAACGATCCCTCGATTCTGGTGATTCCGATGTAGCCTATCCATTCCTGAATGCCGTAGGCACCGGCCTTGTCGAAAGGCTTGAAGTTGTCGATGTAGTAGTTTATCTCATTGTCGGACAGATTTTTGAAATGGACATCGGAAGTGACGGAGAAAGTCTTTGCCTTGTGGCGGTCACGGATGGTCACGGCTGTTATGACCTGATGCTCACGTCCGGAAAGCAGTCTCAGCATCCTTACCGCGTCAGCCCTGTCGTTAGGTTTGCCGAGAATCTCGGCCCCGCACAGGACCATCGTGTCCGAGGTGACGAGAATCTCTTCAGGTCCAAGTTCCCTATGAAAGCCCAAAGACTTTCCCTCAGACATCAATTCGGGCACTTTAACATGCGGGGTGTCAAGGGAATATTCCTCTATGAACGATGTGCCAGAGTCCACAGTGAAGTCGATGTCAAGTCCCGCAAGCAATTCGCGTCGGCGAGGTGAGTTTGAAGCCAGAATTATTCTCTTCCCGTGAGTGTCCATATTCAGAAAACCTTTAGAATTTTTCCTTGTAGGCTATCGCGTCGAAGACCCAACGTCCTTGCGCTTTCATCGTCTTTTCCATATATTCGCGCACGCAGGCCTTTCCGCCAGGACGACCGGAGATGATGTCAGCCGCTTCCTTGACTTCATCGACCGCATCACTTGGACAGACTCCGATTCCGGCAGCCATGATGACCTCTATGTCCGGGATGTCATCACCGAAGTACATCACTTCTTCGTGCTTTAAGCGATGTCTTTTGCAGAAGTCCTTGAAGTCTTCGATCTTGTTCCTTGAGCCAAGATAGATGTCCTCAGGTTTGATGCCGTTGCAGTTGAACCTTGCCCTGATGCTCTGTGATCGTCCTCCTGTGATCACTCCGACAGGAAATCCGTTCAAACAGGCCATCCTTACGGCGAAACCGTCTTTTGCATCGAAAGTCCTGTAGAGCTGCCCTTCAAGGTCGGCGAGTATCCCGCCATCCGTCATCACGCCGTCAATGTCGAACGCGAATGCCTTGATGTCCTTGAGATCAGTCATTATGATTTGGCTCCGTTAGGACCGAATTGAGGGAGATCACCGAGGTTGAATGTGCCGCCTTGTTGGGCTTGTCCTCCGCCGAGATTGATGAGACCGAATTGAGATTCGAATTTTGTGACATTATCCATCAAGGCGTTGAGAAGCCTCTTTGCGTGCTCCGGAGTCATCACGATACGGTTGCTGATGTCGGGCTTTGGCAATCCGGGTAGGATGGTGGCGAAGTCGATGATGAACTCACTGTGCGAGTGCGTGATTATTGCAAGGTTTGAATATGTGCCCTTTGCCACTTCCGGACGGATTTCCAGACTTATTTCTTTCTTCTCTTCCATAGTATGTGTGTATTTTTAAGGCAAATTTAGTGAAAATTGTGCTATCTTTGTAAACTTTGTATATTATAAGCGAGAATATGAGCGAGAAAAAAGAGCTTTCCGCAAAGTACAATCCGGCGGAAGTTGAAGACAAATGGTATGCATGGTGGGCCGAGCATAAATGCTTCCACTCTGAACCAAATGATAAAGAGCCTTACACGATAGTCATTCCGCCGCCAAACGTGACGGGAATCCTTCACATGGGCCACGTGCTGAACAACACATTGAATGATGTGTTGATTCGCAAGGCCAGGATGGATGGCAAGAACGCCTGCTGGGTTCCAGGTACCGACCACGCCTCCATCGCCACGGAAAGCAAGGTGGTCGCCAAGCTCAAGGGTATGGGAATATCAAAGGAAGACCTTACCCGTGAGG
The DNA here is from genome assembly GCA_002439875.1 of Bacteroidales bacterium UBA6397. GTDB lineage: Bacteria > Bacteroidota > Bacteroidia > Bacteroidales > UBA932 > Cryptobacteroides. The sequence goes on along the minus strand of DJQB01000038.1, from coordinate 63,308 downwards.
AGTTTATGAAACATGCCTGGGAGTGGAAAGAGGAACACGGCGGGATCATTCTCAATCAGCTTCGCAAGTTGGGTGCTTCCTGTGACTGGGACCGCACGAGGTTCACGATGGAGCCTGAGCTTTCTGACGCTGTGATCGCCACATTCTGCTACTTCTACAAGAAAGGGATGATATATAGAGGTGTGCGCATGGTCAACTGGGATCCTGTCGCTCTGACTGCGATCAGTGACGACGAGGTCATCCACAGAGACACCAAGAGCCATTTCTATCACCTTAAATATTATGTTTCCGACGGCAACGGCAATCCGACCGACAAGTATCTTGTGATTGCCACAACCCGTCCGGAGACAATCATGGCTGACGCTGCGATTTGCGTGAATCCAGCCGATGAGAGGCATCATTGGCTGAAAGGTAAGAAAGTGCTTATTCCTCTGATTAATAGAGAGATTCCCGTCATTGAAGATAGCTATGTCGAGATGGATTTCGGAACAGGATGCCTAAAGGTAACTCCTGCACACGATGCCCACGACTACGAGATTGGCCTTCGCCACAATCTTCCTGTCTTGGACATCATCGATGACCACGGGCGTCTGAATGAGAAGGCTCAGATTCTGGTCGGAGAGGATCGCTTTGATGCCAGAAAGAAGATTGTCAAGATGTTGGAGGAGTCCGGCAATCTTGTCAAGGTGGAGGAATACACCTCACCGGTGGGATATTCAGAAAGAACCAATGCCGTCATCGAGCCTAAGCTCTCCGCACAGTGGTTCCTGAAGATGGAAGATCTTGCGGCCAAGGCTCTTGAAAGTGTCGAGTCCGGCAAGATAAAGTTTATTCCTGACAAGTACCGCAACACCTACCGTCATTGGATGGAGAACGCCCACGACTGGTGCATCTCCCGTCAGCTTTGGTGGGGACAGAGGATCCCGGCATACTATCTTCCTGACGGACAGATTGTCGTCGAGGAGACTCCAGAGAAGGCTCTTGCCGCTGCTCAGAAGATCAATCCGTCTCTAACAGCCGCTGACCTCAGGCAGGATGACGATGTGCTCGACACATGGTTCTCCAGCTGGCTCTGGCCGATCTCCGTGTTCGATCCTCAGAAACCTGGACATCCGGAGCGCGTGCCGAACAAGGATCTTTCTTATTACTATCCTACAAATGATTTGGTTACTGGTCCGGATATCATATTCTTCTGGGTCGCCAGGATGATCATGGCAGGGGACGAGTTCATGAACGACATCCCTTTCCGCAACGTTTACTTCACGGGAATCGTCCGCGACAAGCTTGGCAGGAAGATGTCAAAGACCCTCGGCAACTCCCCGGATCCACTTGACCTCATCGCCAAGTATGGAGCCGATGCCGTGAGGATTGGCATGCTTCTTTGCTCGTCAGCCGGCAACGACATTTTCTATGATGAGTCACAGGTTGAGCAGGGAAGAAATTTCTGTAACAAAATCTGGAACTCATTCCGTCTTGTACAAGGCTGGACGGTTGATGAAAAGCTTCAGCAAAGTGAAGTTAATGACTTGGCAGTAAATTGGTTCGAGAATAAGTTAAATCAGACGATTCTTTCGGTCGAGGACCATTATTCCAAGTTCAGAATATCAGATGCCTTAATGAGCATCTATAAGCTTTTCTGGGATGAGTACTGTGCATGGTATCTTGAGTCCGTCAAGCCGACATATGGTGAGAGCATCGACAAGGCAACGTATGACGCCACCATCATATTCTTTGAAAAGTTGCTGAAGATGATTCATCCAGTGATGCCGTTCATCACGGAGGAACTTTGGCAGTCCATGGCTGAGCGTAAGGAAGGGGAGACCATCATGTACCAACCAACTCCTAAGGCAGGCTCTGCCGATGAAAAAGTCATCGAAGAGTTCGGAATCGCCCAGGAGGCTGTGAACGGAATCCGTGGAATCCGTCAGCAGAAGAACCTCTCACCAAAGGAGAGTCTGGCCTTGAAAGTAAAGGGTGATTTTCCAATGAATATGCTTCCTGTGATTACCAAGCTTGCCAACATCTCTTCGGTGGAGAATGTTGCTGATTTCGGTGATGCAGCCGGTGTCTCATTGCTTGTCCGTACAGTAGAACTCTTTGTTCCGCTTGAGGGGCTCGTTGATGTCGAGGAGGAGATCAGGAAGATCGAGACCGAGCTGGAACATCAGCGTGGCTTTCTTGAATCTGTGAGGAAGAAACTGTCAAATGAAAGCTTTGTAGCCCATGCTCCTGAGAAAGTCGTGGCTTTGGAGCGCAAGAAGGAGGCAGACAGCCTATCAAAGATAGAAAGCTACGAAAAAGCTCTCGCCGCATTGAAAAATAAGTAGTAAAACAAACTTGTTGTAATTGTAAACATTTTTGTTATGGTATATTCTGAGACATCTTTCCCAGTCCGATACTACGAAACCGACCAGATGGGCATCGTACATCACTCGAATTACATCCGATACTTTGAGTGCGCGAGGAACAGCCTGATGATCGATTGCGGCTATCCGATAGAGAAATGCGAGGAGGACGGCGTGACCATTCCGATCGTTACTGTAGAATGCCGTTATCGGTATCCGGCCAGGATGGGGGATGTGGTCCGTGCTGTAGCAATGATCGATGATGTGCCGATGGCTAAGCTTTATGTAAGGCAGGCGGTTTATAATCAAGACGGTGTACTTTGCGTGGAGGGCAGAGTCTCGCTCGGCTTCCTGAACAAGGAGACCGGACGACCGGTACGCTGCCCTGAAAAGTTGGTCAAAGCAATTGAGGCTCACATAAACGACAGATAGATTTTGATAACACATTAATTTAATTTTAGATTATGTTTTTTATAGTTCCTTTGGGCGTTGTAGGTCCTTGGCAGGTGGTGATCATCGCCCTTGTCATCATTCTCCTTTTTGGTGGAAAAAAGATTCCTGAACTCATGAAGGGCCTTGGAAAAGGTGTCAAGAGCTTCAAGCAAGGCATGAATGAGGTTGAGAACCAGATCAGTGACATTGACAAGGATCTCAATTCCACGGCCAAGACTCCTGACAAAATCGAGAAGATTGATAATAAATAATGGCGGCCGGAGACGCTGAGATGTCCTTTTGGGACCATCTTGAGGTGCTGAGGGGAACTTTGTTCCGCTCAGTGCTTGTCATTACGCTTGTCAGTGTCATTGTCTTCTGCTTCAAGTCACTGGTCTTCGATGACATCATTTTGGCTCCGACTCGAAGCGACTTCTTCATTTACAGATGGTTGAAGATGGGCGACATCCAGATGTCCCTGGTCAATCTGGAGATTTCAGCGCAATTCTTTGTCCATCTTCGTGTCGCGTTTGAACTGGGATTCATCCTTTCCTTCCCTTACATTTGTTTCGAAATATGGAAGTTCATCGCACCGGCTCTCTATAGGAATGAAAAACGCGCGGTCAGAGGGGCTTTTTTCTCGGCCTCGTTTCTTTTCTATCTTGGGCTTGTGATCGGTTATTATCTTATCGTGCCGATCTCGCTTAACTTTTTCATGGGCTACAAGATCAGTGACGAGGTGATGAACACAATATCTTTGACTTCATACATTTCAATGTTTACTTCAACTGTATTGGCGTTTGGAATTGTGTTTGAGTTTCCTATCGTGGTTGTGATCCTATCGAAACTTGGGATAGTCACCAGAAATACCCTGATAAAATATCGCAGGCATGCCATCGTTGTGATTCTCTGCATTGCTGCCATCATCACCCCGGCTGACCCGATGTCCATGCTGATCGCTGCGGCTCCGCTTCTTATCTTGTATGAGGTCTGCGTGATGTGTTGCAAGCCGGCTCCACCTGAAGACGAGGTGGAAGAGATTAATGAGGAGGCTAAGAAATGATTTCAATCAATGGGTTGACAGTGGCCTATGGCGGCTACACTTTATTGGATAACATCGATTTTCACATCAGTGAGAAGGACAAGATAGGGCTTGTGGGCAAGAACGGAGCGGGGAAGTCCACGATCATGAAACTGATATGCGGCCTTCAGATTCCGACTTCAGGAAGCATTGACAAACCCCATGACCTGCGCATCGGTTATCTTCCCCAAATCATGGAGCATCACAAAGGGAGAACCGTGATGGAGGAGACCTTGACCGCATTTGACCACATCACAGAGATCCAGACGGAACTCGACAGTGTGAACTCCCAGTTGGCGGAAAGGACTGATTACGAGTCTAATGAATATCTCTCGCTAATCAACCGCCTTAATGATCTTACTGATGCGATGGCGATGAGCCAGTCGGAGCCTCCTGAGGTGATGGCTCAGAAGACCCTTCTTGGATTGGGATTCAAAGATGAGGATTTTGGGAGAAGAACCGAGACTTTCAGCCAGGGTTGGAATATGCGCATCGAACTGGCGAAGATCCTGTTGTCAGAACCTGATGTCCTGCTTTTGGACGAGCCTACCAACCACCTTGACATCGAGTCAATCGAATGGCTTGAGGATTATCTTAAAGGTCACCGCGGCTCCTTGCTGCTTGTTTCCCACGACAGGCGGTTCCTGGACAACGTCACAAACCGTACTGTCGAGATCATGCTCGGTCATATTCATGACTACAAGGTTCCGTACAGCAAGTATGTCGAATTGCGGAAGGAAAGGCTTGCTCAGCAGTTGGCGGCTTACGAGAACCAGCAGAAGATGATCGAGAAGACTGAGGATTTCATCAACCGCTTCCGCTACAAGCCGACCAAGTCCAATCAGGTTCAGTCCCGCATCAAACAGCTTGAAAAGCTTGAAAGAGTGGAGATTGACGAGACGGATAACGTCACGCTTACTGTAAAATTCCCCCCGGCTCCACGTTCCGGAGACATTGTTTTCAAAGGCAAGGATCTGACAGTAGGATATCCGGATAAGGTTGTTTTCAAAAACGCCGATATTGAGGTTAGGAGGGGAGAGAAGGTGGCCTTGATCGGACGTAACGGTGAGGGAAAGACCACGCTTATGCGTGTGATAACGGGAGAGTTGCAGCCTATCAGTGGAGAGGCCAAGATCGGCTACAATGTTTCTATTGGGTATTATGCACAGAATCAAGAGGATATCCTTGATCCAAATCTTACAGTTTGGGAGACACTTGACAACATAGCAGTAGGAGATGTCCGAAACAAACTTCGTGACATCCTTGCGCAGTTCCTGTTCCGTGGTGAGGACATCGATAAGAAGGTAAGCGTCCTTTCTGGTGGAGAGCGCGCGCGTCTAGGGATGGCTAAATTCATGCTTCAGCCATACAACGTGCTGGCGCTTGACGAGCCGACAAACCATATGGACATCAAGTCCAAGGACATCCTTAAGCAGGCCTTGAAAGCTTACGATGGTACGCTGATTGTGGTCTCACACGACCGTGACTTCCTTGAAGGGCTGGTCGACAAGATGTACGAATTCCGTGACGGGAAGGTCAAGGAACATCTTGGAAGCGTGCATGACTTCTTGGAGGAGAGGAAGATAGAGAACCTGCAGGAACTTGAGAGACGTTTTGCTCCCAAAGTGGACGCGGCCGATGCCAAAGTCATTGAGACCGTAGAGAGTCCCGCCTCGAAAAAGGATATTGCCCAGAAGAAATTCGAGCAAAGGAGAAACGATTCAAAGGAAATACGCAGAATACGTCACAGGGTGGAGTTCCTCGAGTCTGAGATCGGCAAGGTGGAGGCGAGGATGAAGGACATCGAAAGGATTCTCTCCAATCCAGGAACTGGAGACGACATCATGGAGCTTACTAGAACCTACCTTGAGGACAAACGCGAGCTTGACCACAAGACGGCGGAATGGGAGTCCCTGATGGGGAAGTTGGATAATTAGAAAATCTTTAATATTTAAGCCAAATGAATATCAGACCTTTGTTTACCGCTATCGTTATTGTAACTTTAACATCGGCTCTTTCCGTGGCGCAGACACGGACTATCGAGCATGAGTATTCCGAGTTCGATGCCATCTCCGTTTCAGACGGATTCAATGTCACGATGATAGAGAGAGATGGGTACAATGCAAAGTTTAAGGTAAGCGATGCTCTTGAGAGCTACATCCAATGCTATGTGAAAGCCGGAACATTGTACATTGGCATAGATGAGAAATCAGTTCCGAAAGAAGTAAAGAAATCATTCAAGGGTAAGAACTCGGATGGACCTGTACTTGAAGCCACAGTTTATGTTCCGGTGCTTAATGCTATTACATTGAATGATAATTGCACTTTTTCTTCCAGTAGTAGTCTGAACTCAAATGATTTTAAACTGAGTCTTACCGGGTCATCAAGCATAACAAATCTGAATGTCAACGCAAACTCGGCGGTGATCTCCGTCAACAAAAAGTCTAAGTTGTCTACCTTTAATGTCAAGACGCTGGACAAAGTCACCGTCAATGCCGACGGAAGCGCCAGCGTAGTTCTTGAATATTCAGCCAAGACTCTTGAAGTCAACAATTCCGGTTCTGCCGACCTTGCCATCAATGGGCAATGTGAGACTGCGTCAGTCTGCACGGCAGGCAGCGCGAGGCTCTCCCTCTCCGGAAAGGCAAACACATTGGCTGTCACTGGCAAAGGAGGTTCGTCAAAGATTGACGCTGTGACGATGAGTGTGAATGATGTGAATGTCTCGCTTGACGGGGCAGAACTGACCGTGACACCTGGCCAGAATCTGTCTCTTGACCTTGGCAAGGGGGCGAGTGTCTGCTACTCAGGTGATCCACTAATCAAGATAGTGAAGATTCAGAACGCCTCAGTCACTCGTCAGTAATGTTCGTACTTGATTCTCATTGCGACACCCCGACGATGATGATGAGGGGGCGCGACATCGGAATAGACAATGAAAGGGGGCATGTCGATCTGCCGAAGCTTAAGACCGGTGGGGTTGACGCTTCATTCTTTGCCTTGTACACTTCTGCGGACATGACTCCTGATGCATCCACGCGTCATGCCTTGGAGATGATTGGAAAAGTTTATGATCAGGTCGGTGCTAATCCTGATCAAGCAGCGCTTGCAATGTCTCCGGAAGATGCTCTGCGCAACAAGTCCAAGGGACTTGTCTCGATATTCATCGGCATGGAAAATGGTGCGCCGATTCAGAAATCCCTTTCTCTCCTTCGTGTATTCCATCGTCTTGGTGTCCGATATATTACCTTGACACACAATGCGGACAATGAAATCGCGGACTCTGCCGCTCAAGGGCAACGCTGGCACGGATTAAGCCCGTTTGGCAGGGAAGTGGTAGCGGAAATGAATCGTCTCGGAATGATCATTGACATCGCCCATGCTTCGGACGAGACATTCTACGATGTGCTCAGGTGTTCCAAGTCTCCAATCGTCTCCACTCATTCTTGCTGCCGTGCGTTAGCACATCATAGAAGGAATATGTCCGATCAGATGCTCAGGTCTCTCGCTGACAAGGGCGGTGTCATCCAAATCAATTTCTATCCTGTGTTTCTTTCGGATGCGTTCGCTAAGACTTTGTCGGATTCCGGCCTCGAATCGAAGAGTTGGACGGAGCAGGATTGGATCAGTGATCCATTGAACCCGGTAAAGGCTGCCGCATGGAATGCCGTTCAGGATGAGATGGCGGCTCTGCCGAGACCTTCTTATAAAGATGTAGTGGATCACATAGACCATGCAGTGAAAGTCGCCGGCATTGACAGTGTGGGAATAGGTTCTGACTTTGATGGGATTGAGGTAACACCGGTAGGACTTGAAAATGTCTCAAAAATCAGAGTGATCTTTGATGAGATGTCTCGAAGAGGATATACCGATGGCCAGATTGAAAAGGTGGCTGGCAGGAATTTCCTCAGAGTTTTCAATGAAGTGAGCGAAAAGGCTGATAAATAATCGCTCAAAGGCAATATAATTAGCGGTAACAGAAATGTTTATTGAATAAACATTTCTGTTACCGCAATTGATTGCTAATTATTTACGGTCATTAAGGATGAATAGTCTGAGTTCATCGAGCGCGGAGGCCGCAAATCTCTCTATATTTCTTTTTCTGTCGTTTTTATAGACTTTGTTTATCGATTTTGTGCCGTTTGGGCCAGCGATTCCTATCCATACTGTGCCTACCGGGTTGTGCTCATCGCCTCCGGGGCCGGCCAATCCTGTGGTCGAAACAGCGTAGGTACTCCCGGTTAAATTTCTTACCCCTTCGGCCATGGCAGTGGCCACTTCGGAACTCACCACTCCATATTCATAAATAGTCGCATCAGGCACGCCAAGTACTTTTTCCTTTATCGCTATGGCGTAGGAGGTGACGGAGCCGAGGTAATATTCAGAAGCCCCGGGAACGGAGGTGATCAATGAAGAAATCTTGCCGCCGGTGCAGGATTCCGCTGCGCTGAGGGTCATTCCCGTGCCACGCAGCAGTGCCCCTACGGCATTCTCCAAGGTGTCGTCTTTGTATGAATATATCTTGTCCCCCAGAATCGGCTTCAGTCGCGCGAAGGCTCCGTCTATACGTCTTTCCTCCTCATCTTTCGAACCTCCGTAGATGGATAGCCTGAGACGTACTCCTGTCAATGGATTTGGAAGGTAGGCAAGGTGCATGTCCTTCGGCAGACTGTCTTCCCAAGATTCGATTTCCCTGGAAAGGGCAGATTCTGCCAAGCCAAAGACCATCACACACTTATGGAATATGTCAGTAAGGTCGTTGTGATCTTTCACATCTTTGATAACATCCGGAATAGCTCCGATGGCCTCGAACGGGACCCCTGGAAGGGCATAGAGAGTAGCAGCGTGACCGAACCTTTCCCGCGGAAAGCGGAACACCATAATCGGTGCCGTGCCAAGGTGGTTGACAATAACTTCGCAAGTGTCAGGAACGAGAGCCTGAGCCTTGTTGATGTCCAGGACATCGAGACCTCTGGCGTGAAGAATCTCGTGGACCATTTTCAGTTGCCCTTTGTTGGTAACATAGCCTTTGCTTCCTGAAATCTCAGCCAGCGCTGCTTTCGTGATGTCGTCCTTGGTTGGGCCAAGGCCTCCGGTTGAGATGACTATTTCATTATGAGTAAGTTCATTCGTTAAATTATTGACAATCTCGGTATGGTTGTCTCCGAAAGAAAGCATGCGGGTAACTTTCACTCCGATTTCCTCGAGAGCGCATGATATTTGTGATGAATTAGTATCTACTATCTGGCCGATCAGAATCTCATCCCCGATAGTGCAGATTGATGCATTTGTCATATTCCGTTAGTTTTTATTTTGGAGAGTGGCTTCCAAGTATTTATTGATTTTTTTCACCAATGAAGGTCCTTCGTATATGAACCCTGTGTAAATCTCAATCAGGCTAGCTCCTGCTTCAAGCATTTCCTTTGCCTGTTCCGGCGACATTATTCCTCCCACCCCAACCACTGGCAGCCTGCCGGACGTGAACTGATGAATATGCTTGACCATAGCGAGGCTCTTCTCGTACAAAGGTGCCCCGGAGAGTCCACCGTTTCCAATCCTCTCAATTCTTGCCTTGTCAGTCTTAAGCCCGTCACGTGATCTTGTTGTGTTACCGGCCACGATTCCGTCAATCCCGGATTGCATGCAGTATTTCAGTATCTCGTCCAACTCCTCGGATGGTATGTCTGGAGAGACTTTGACCAGAATCGGCTTGTAAGTGTCGTAGCAGATCCTAAGGTCAAGCAGCGGATCGAGTATGTCTGAAAGGTAGGAAACGTCCTGAAGGCTCTGGAGACCATGAACATTAGGACAAGAGACATTGATGGTGAACATGTCCACAAAGTCGTACATGAAAGAGAAGCCTTTCTTGTAGTCGGCTATTGTGTCCTCGTCAGACGCGCTTGTGCTGTTCTTTGCTATACTTGCTGCAAGTATTGTTTTCGGAGGGTCTTTTTGAATATTCTGGATTGCGTTTCGTATCCCTTTGTTATTGATTCCCATCCGGTTGATGATGGCATTGTCCTGCGGAAGCCGGAACAGACGCGGTTTCGGATTACCAGGCTGGGCTTCCGGGGTAAGGGAGCCGATCTCTATGAATGAGAAGCCGAACCACGAGAGTTCGTTGTACAATTCTCCATTCTTGTCCAAGCCGGCCGCAAGACCGAGCGGAGACGGGAAGTCGATCCCAAACACGTTCCTTGACAGTGACGGAGTCTTGTGGCTGTAAATCAGCTTCAACAGCCTTCCCGCAAAAGGAATATGCCGAAGAAACTTAAGCCCTTTGAATGTGAGATCATGTGCCGTTTCCGGTGGAAATTTGAATAAGATTGGCCTTATGAACTGTCTGTACATATTCATTGATGCTTTACCAGTGTCGCGTTATATATTCCGCCCTCCAGTTAATGACAACAAATTTAGACAAAAACATCAGAACGTTGAAAGGATTTCCTCGAAATATACTGTCAATCTATCTCTTTGAATGTCCCGTTGTCATAGAAAACCAGAATCTTCGATATCCTTGGTTGAACAGGTTTGGATCCGGCAGGGGAGACTTGTCCTGTTTGGATTTGATGTTCAGGCTGTTCCGTCATTTCTGGGAACAGACCAGGCTCTTGAGAATCGAATAATTGGCCGCTTTCTTTAATATTGGTAGGCATAGGCAACTCCATGGCCGGTTGTATGGTCTGGGATTTAAACATTTTCCCTTTGCCTGCTATCAGCCAATCAAGATTCAAATCAGGGTAGCACTGCGCTATGCTCTGAATGAAGTCAAACCCTGGTTTGTTCCTGCCAGCAAGAATATGCGATATGCTGGCCTTGGCCACCCCCAGTTTTTCCGCCAGTTGTGACTGTGTGATGTTCTCAGCGTCCAAAAATCTTTGCAATCTGTTTTTCATTACAAATGTGATTTGTATACAAAATTAACACAATCGGATGTAAAAATCAACACCAAACTCGGTGTTACAAAAGTAAAATGGATTAGGGGAAAAGCGTAACTTAATTAGAAACTAATGTAGCTAAACTATAATAAATTATTTGTTATTAATAAGTTGAGCGAGAATCTATTTCTATGATTTTTGTGAAATATCTACTTGCGGTGAAAGTTTACGCCCTAACTTAAATCAATAATTTATTTAAGTCTAGATAAATATCTAATATTGACAAAATTACTTATGAAATTCGCATTCGATAAAAATTCCTTATTATACATATTTAACCAGAGTTATAAAATTGCTTGTAGTTTACAAATATTACTATTAAATTTAGATATGTAAATCAAATTTGGATACTAAAATGTTTAGATAACGGACCTATTCGAGAATTTGATATTTCTTATAGTTAGGTTAACTTTGTATGGAATTTTAAATCTCAACGAGATGATACCTTCGATAAAAATTGAGGATTACAACTACCATCTTCCTGACGAGCTGATAGCGAAGTATCCGCTTGCGGAGAGGGACGCCTCAAAACTTCTGCGCTATGAGGACGGCAATGTCAGCGAGTATATATTCAAGGATATTCCCTCTCTCCTGCCTTCTGGCTCCCTTATGATATTCAATGACACCAAGGTTGTGCCTGCGAGGCTACATTTTCAGCGGGAAACCGGCGCGCACATAGAGATTTTCTGTCTTGAGCCAATCGATCCTCCTGAATATAACACCGCTTTCGCCGCCACGGAGCGTTGCCGATGGAAGTGTGTCATAGGAAACGCCAAGCGCTGGAAGAATGACGTTCTTTTCTTGTATAATCCTGATGGTGATGAGGTTATCACCGCGATGGGATTGAAGGTCAGCCTTGTCGAGCGTAATGGTGAGACGGGAATTGTGGAGTTTCTATGGGAGGGAGGCATCCCGTTCTCCAGAGTACTTGAACTGTGCGGCACTGTCCCGATTCCTCCGTATTTGAATCGTGAGACGGAATCTATTGACACTGAACGCTACCAGACTCTGTACGCACATATTCGTGGATCCGTGGCAGCCCCTACAGCAGGATTGCATTTCACTCAGTCCGTCTTGGACAGTATCTCCGCAAAGGGCATTGACTGTGAGAATGTCTGCCTTCATGTCGGAGCCGGCACTTTCCTTCCTGTCAAGAGCTCGGATGTGGCTGATCATCCGATGCACAGGGAGCCGTTCGTTGTCTCTCTTGACCTTCTCAAGCGCATCCGAGCCAATAAAGGCAAGCTGATAGCGGTCGGCACGACCTCTGTCCGCACGCTTGAGTCGTTGTACTATGTCGGTGTGAGCTGCATCGAGAAAGGTAAGCCTGAGGATGTGGACCAATGGGCCCCTTATGAGCGTGAGTATGAATATTCTATTGAAGATTCTTTGGATGCAGTCATTGCCTTTCTGGAGGGGAAAGGTCTTGATGAGCTGAAAGTCGGCACGCGGATCATCATAGTGCCGGGCTTCCGTTTCAGGTTGGTTGACATACTGGTGACTAACTTCCACCAGCCGGAAAGCACCCTGATTCTACTGATTTCCGCGTTTGTCGGTGGCGATTGGAAGACCATCTATGACTATGCTCTTGGTCATGGTTTTCGCTTCCTGAGTTACGGCGACAGCTCGCTGCTTTTCCGTCATGATGCTTAAGCCCTTTGCGTAGAGTTGGCTACAAGTCTTTGCTAATTTTAAGTAAATTGCTTAAATTTGCAAAGATTACAAATGATGATTGATTATGGCTGATTCATCTGAATTTGATAGCATCTGTCCTTACAATGATGCTGAGGCTGTCGAGGCTTTGAACAAGGTCGCGAATCATCCCGCTGTTTTGGCGATTTCCGAATATCTGTTCCCTGACGAGCCGGTCACATATCTCAGGAACGCCCTGAAAAGTGTTCATAATATTGATGAGTTTCAAGAGATTGTGATGAACAAAGCTGTCACCTGGGTTATGGAGCATACTATCCATAATTTCTCATACGACGGCATCAGCTACATCAAGGAACTGAAAGGAAAGTTTTTGGCGATGTCTAATCATAGGGACATTATCCTTGATCCAGCCATCACTCAGCAAGTTCTATTTAAGAACGGCATACCAATGACCGAGATTTGTGTCGGAGACAACCTGATCAAGCAGAGCAAGACGGTTGAATACCTTCTTAGGTCCAATAGGATGATTAGGGTGATTAGAGGGATTTCCGCGAGAGAACTATACTTGTCCTCACAGGTTCTGTCAAAGTATATTCGCCAAACCATTACTTCCGGTAAGTCGTCTATCTGGTTGGCTCAGAGGCAGGGACGTACCAAGGATGGAATTGACACTACGGAGCAGGGCTTGCTGAAAATGCTTGATATGAGCGGAACGAAGTCATTTAAGGAGAACTTCTCCGAACTGAACATCGTCCCTCTCAGCATCTCTTATGAATATGAGCCGTGCGATGTCCGCAAGGCGCGTGAGATCCTTATCTCAAGGACACAGAAGTATGTCAAGACACGCACCGAGGATCTTCACAGCATCGTTATGGGCATTCGTCAGCAGAAAGGCAACGTTCATCTTAACTTCGGTCTGCCTCTGACTCCAGACGAGATCGAGATGGCATCACGTTGTGATAAAAATGACCGCTATCAGTCCATCAGGCATGCCATTGACAAGAGGATCATCGCAGGCTATCAGCTTTGGAAGACTAACTACATCGCCTACGACCTTGTAAATCACTGCTACAAATATGCTGAACTCTATACTCCGGAGGATGTAGAGAAGTTCACTGAATATACCGAGCATAGGCTGGACAAGGTTGAGCGCCGTCTCAACCGTGCCGAGCTACGTGATATCTTCCTCCGCATCTACTCTAATCCTGTCGAGTCGAAGGAGCGTCTTGTTTCCGGTGAGCCGCTTCGCCAGGAATAAAGTTGGGTTACGTCAGCGACCTTGCTTAGTTCGGTCGCTGAGCTTGTCTAAGCGACATGATGACTATCGAACCGCTTTATCCGATACTGGATAGTCGTTCAAAAATAGAAAATTCCCTAATTTTGCACGTTACCATAATTAGGGAATTTTTATTTTATGAACACTGTACTTATTCAGTTCTATAATTCAAGTTTGATTATATATTATTGCTTTATAGGTGTTGAAACAGATTAGTTATCAATTTAAACATCTTTGTTATACATGTTGTTCATTCTCCGATAACATTTTTAGAAGCTGTTTTAATTTATTTGAAATGTTCTTTGAGGTGAAAAAATCTTCATTTTCTTCCCGCTTCTTCAGTCAGATAGCACCGCTATCTTCCTTGGAAGAAGCGGTCGAACCTGAAGTTTTTCACTATCAAACCTTCAAACAAACAAATCAAAACAGCTTCTTAAGCAGTAGAAAAAATGAATTTCAAAATTTTGGTAACGTGCAAAATTCGAAAGTCAGTTGTTTGCCGCCCCAAAAGAGGCTGTAAAATATTACAAACTAAAACAGCCGGTCAACACTGGCGATGACTTCCTCAGCGGAGAGTTCTGTGCTGAGAATTAGATCCGGCTTCTTCATCTCGAAACCTTTGCTGGTGGCGTTAAGCATTCCGGCTCCGGTAATATTCAGCATCACGGTCTCATCCTTCTTGACTGTGCCCTTGTCAAGGGCTTTCTTCAAAGCGGCCACTGCTGATGCCGCGGCTGGGAATATGTCGTACCCTTCCTTATTGAAGAATTGGAGCATCCAATAGACGATGTCATCGTTTGTTACCTTGAAGAAGTCACCGTTGGATTCCTTGAGAGTGTCGAAAAGACCGCCTGCAAGGCTGTATGGAGGTTTTCTGTTGGAAAGAACTTTTGCGAGGATCACTTCCGCGCTCTTTCTGGACTCTTCCGGGGTGATCGGCACGAGATCCCTCGAACCCGCTTTCCATGAGTCGTACATGAGTGTGAACGGAGCGTTCTGAACACAATAAACCCTCATCTTGTTCTCACCGAAACGACCGTCCTTGGCAAGCCTGCATGCGTTCTCCCAAGCCGCGATCGCACCGGTTCCGCTGCCGACAGCCTGGAAATAAGCGTCAGGAATCCTTCCGATTGTCTCCACCGCGCTCAAAAGCGTGGTACCCATGCCGTCTCTTCTGGCGACATTCTTAGCGCCACCTTCGGCCAGATAACGGGAATCCTTGCAGAGTTTTTCGCCGAGGGCTATGGCATCATAGTAATCCGTTCCGTTAGGTGTCGCGATCACCTTGACACATGATTTCAGCTTCTTAAGGAACCAAAGATCGCTGATGTTGTCGTTAGGGATGCAGATTACAATCGGAATGTCGTTGTCGGAGCACACACGGGCGAATGCCCTGGCCGTGTTGCCGGCTGACTGGACCACAAGGATGTGCTTGTCGTTCTTCGGCAGCCTTGCACAGACGGAGAACGCCTCTGTCTCCTTGAAAGAGCAGGTCTCCATCTTGGCGCCACGCTTGGGAACGTACCCGGACAGGGTTATGTACAGGTTATCCATTCCGAGAAGCTCAGCGAGCCCTTTGCTCTTGTAGGTCACAGGGGCATGCGAATTTTTAAGCGTTCTGTTGATCGGAAGCCATTCAGCGTATCTGTAAAGTCCTTTGAGGTCATCACGAGGAGTGAACTTCTCATTCTCGTACACTGCTCTTACCAATGACGGTGCGGATGTCTCAGGGTCTGCCAATGACCAACCGGCATCCTGGAATAATCTCCCAGTGCCCACATTCATCAACTGGTAGTTTGTTGGTTTGAATTTCATATTGATTGTTCTTTTAATATATTCATTTACATATTTTTAAGCAACCAGAAGACGTAATATGCGTAGAATGCGAGGAAGGCGAAGCCTTCGCCCCTGTCCAGCTTTCGACCCTTTCCGGTGAAGGCACTGACCCAAATTAAGATTGCCCCAAGAAGTAGAATGCCGAGGTCCATGAATGACATACCGCTGAATGAAAGGCCAGAGGGTGCCCCTGGCGACGGTCTGTAAGCTACAGCGGAAATGCCAAGAATCATCAGAATGTTGCTGATGTTGGAGCCAAGGATATTTCCGAGTGCCAACTGTCCCTTTTTCTTCGCCGCGGCCACAACGCAGGTGACCAGTTCTGGCAATGATGTGCCACCGGCAAGTATTGTGACGGCTATGAATTTGTCGCTGATGCCAAGCATCTTGGCAATTTGTGTGGCACTGTCCACAAACTTGTCGCCACCGTAAATCAAGGCCGCAAGGCCTCCGGCTATCATTAATGCCGCAACCCAGGTTTTCCTGTTTTCCGGTTCTGAGGGCTGTTCTTCTCCGTCAACCTTTCCAGACTTGAAGGACCAATACATATATGCAGCAAAAAGTGCCAGAAATACAAATCCTTCGGTTTTTGACAATATATCATGCTCACCTATACCGAACAAGGAGTGATGCATCCCGAAGGCTATCAGAAGCACTGTCACCAAAATGTTAAGAGGTATGTCAACTTTCACGTTGTTCCGGGTCATCGCTATAGGTCGGATCAATGCCGTGAATCCCAAGATAAAGAGAACATTGAATATGTTCGAGCCTACTATGTTGCCCACAGCGATGTCAGCGTTGCCTTTCAAGGCTCCGGTGAGACTTACGACCAGTTCGGGAGAAGACGTGCCTATCCCGACAATGGTCAGTCCGATCACGAACTCACTGAGTCCGGCCTTCCTGGCGATTGTGGATGATCCGTCAACAAGCCATTCGGCCCCAAGAACGACCAGTGCAAGCCCTGCAATCAGGATAAGGATCTCTGTTATCATTTTTTGCTATATTTTGAGTCACAAATTTAATGAAAAATTAGTAAACTATATTACTTTTTTGAGTAGTACTTGGGCCAGCATGCCTCAAGATAGGCCTTCAACCTGTCTTCTTGAGGATTTTGCGCTGGTTCGTAAAAGACAGTGCCTTCGAGTCCGGATGGCATGAACTCCAGGTCGGTGAAGTGGCCAGGGTAGTCGTGTGCATATTTGTAGCCATCAGCGTAACCCAGTTCTTCCATCAGTTTTGTGGGAGCGTTTCTCAGGTACAGTGGAACGGGCGCGCGGTTGTCTGAATGTGCGGTTTCAATAGCCTTATTTATCGCAAGATATGCTGCATTACTTTTAGGAGAGCTTGCAAGATAGATTGTCGCCTCGGAAAGCGGGATTCTTGCCTCTGGCATGCCTATCTGGTGGACAATATGGAAGCATGAGTTCGCCAGCAGCAAGGCGTTCGGATTGGCAAGTCCGACATCCTCGGCAGCCGAGATGCATAGCCTCCTCGCTATGAACAAAGGATCCTCGCCTCCGTCAAGCATTCTGGCCAGATAATAGACCGCTGCGTTAGGGTCGGACCCTCGGATGGATTTGATGAAGGCCGAGATGATGTCGTAGTGCATCTCTCCATCCTTGTCGTAAATCGCCAGATTCTCCTGAATGCAAGCCGTGACGGTCTTGTTGTCAATGACGATGTGGGATTCTTTCCCGGAGAAAGAATCGACAACGATTTCGAGCGCGTTAAGAAGTTTCCTGCCGTCACCTCCGCTGTAACGGAACAGTGCCTCGTTTTCCTTCACCTCGATGTCTTTCTCCTTCAGAAGAACGTCTTCTTTCAGAGCTCTGTCCAGCAAAGTTTGGAGATCGTTGGCTTCCAGAGATTTAAGCACGAAGACCTGGCATCTGGACAGGAGCGGGGTGATCACCTCGAACGAAGGGTTCTCTGTCGTGGCGCCAATCAGAACAATCGTACCGTTCTCAACGGCTCCGAGAAGGGCGTCCTGCTGGGCCTTGTTGAAACGGTGGATCTCATCAATGAACAGGATCGGGGCTGCTCCGTTGGAGAACACTGACGCGCTTTTGGCCTTCTCAATCACATCTCGGACATCCTTCACTCCGGAGCTGACTGCTGACAGAGTGTAGAAGTCCCGCGACAATGTCTGTGCGATTATACCTGCCAACGTGGTTTTCCCGACTCCCGGAGGTCCCCAAAGGATGAACGAGGACAGATTTCCGTTCTCAATCATCTTCCTCAGGATGCATCCTTCGCCTACGAGATGTCTTTGCCCGACATATTCAGACAATTTTTTCGGCCTCATTCTCTCCGGAAGCGGGGGGAGCATCGCACTTTGACCTATTCTTTGGTAAGTATCTGGCATGTTTGTCTAAAATTCGTTAAATTAATAATTAAAACAATAATGTTTATAAGGATAACATTAATGTTAATAAGGCTTAGTCGCTATTTTTCGGCTTTACCGAACGCAAATTTAAGAAAAAGCGGAATAAGTTTCGTAAATTTGTAATTCACTTGTCGGTCTGTATTGTGCCGATGTCAGTAAAGAACTAATTTGAACACGATGAGACTATCAGAAAGAATCCGTTTTGTGGGTGTGAATGACCTGCAGACTAAATTATTTGAGCGGCAGTGGCCGCTTCCTTTTGGCATTAGCTATAATTCTTATCTGGTTGTGGATGAGAAAATTGCTTTGATTGACACGGCCGCAGCAGCGTTCAAGGATCAATTTTTGGCCAACATAAAGTCTGAGATAGGGGACAGGAAGATAGACTATCTGATTGTTAATCACATGGAGCCTGATCATAGTGCTCTCCAAAGTGTTATAAGAAATGAATATCCTGATTGTACAATAGTTACAAACGCCAAGGCGGTTCCGATGATTGAGGGCTACCAAGGTCTTACGGACAACATCCATGTGATAAAGGAAGGGGAGACTCTCTCGTTGGGATGTTCCAGCCTAGAGTTTTTCATGATCCCTATGGTTCACTGGCCGGAGACAATGGTCACCTGGTGTCCTGAGGAGAAGACCTTGTTCTCCGGAGACGCGTTTGGCACGTTCAAGACGTTTCCCAATAGCGTAATAGATTCGCAGTCAGGAATATTCAATGAATATCATGACGAGATGACAAGATATTACTCGAATATCGTCGGAAAATATGCCGCACCGGTCCAGGCAGCTCTCAAAAAGCTTGGCGGATTGGAAATATGCAGGATTTGCAGCACGCACGGCCCCGTTTGGGAGAAGCATATTCCTGAGGTCGTCTCGTTGTACGGCAAACTCAGCCGTTATGAGCCTCTGGAACATGGAGTTTGCCTGGCTTATGGCTCAATGTACGGCAACACCGGGAAAGCTGCTTTGGCTTTGTCTGCATCCTTGAAAAAGCGTGGAATTCCGTTCACACTTCACAATCTAAATGATGAAAGTTACTCATTCGCGCTTCGTGACGTGTTCAAGTATGACACGGTGATTCTTGGCTCACCGACCTATAATAATGGAATATTGCCGCCGGTACGTCAATTGATGGAAGCGATCTGCGACCGACTGGTCAAGAACAGAAGATTCTTCGCGTTCGGATCGTTCACATGGGCGTCAGCTAGTGTCAGGTTGCTTAATGAGATGGCGACGGCTGCCGGATTTGAGATTCTCGGTGAAGGCGCAACTTTCAATCAAGGATTCACGCCAGAGAAATTCGACTCAGAATCAATCGCTTCGCTTGTATAGAGCGCTCGCCTGTTTTGTTACACAATTTGGATTATGTTAAGTTGGCTATCCGATAAACACTACCCTTTGATATGATATTACAATTACTGACTCTTCTTGGCGCTTTGGCTCTCTTTGTCTTCGGACTTGAGATGCTCAGTTCAGGGATTCAGAAAGCCTGCGGTGATCGGCTCAGGCGTTTTGAGAAATGGATGACTTCAGGAACTCCGTTCAAGCAGATTCTTTCCGGTGCCGGAATCACAGCCGTTGTCCAGTCTTCAAGCGCCACGACAATCTTGGTGGCTAGTCTTGTGAGTGTCGCGACACTATCGTTGAAGCAAGGGATCTGCGTGATTATGGGCGCCAACATCGGAACTACCATAACTGCTTGGATAATTGCCGCTACAGGATTCTGGCTTGACGTGACGGTACTGGCTTTCGTGTTGCTCGGAGTCGGTTTTGCCATGACTCTTACTAAGAAATCTCTTGTCAAGAACATCGGTCAGGCTGTTCTTGGCCTATCACTTGTATTTGTTGGCTTGATCTACATAAAGTCTTCTGTACCAGCGATTAACACTGTTTCGCAACTTGCAGTTCTCATTACTGGACTGGCTTCGCACGGAGTTGGTTCGGTTCTGATATTCATGCTTATAGGTGTTGTCATCACTTTCCTCCTTCAGTCATCCAGCGTCACTGTTGTTCTGACTATGGTTCTGGCCTATCTTGGGTGGCTTCCGTTCCCGATGGCCGCCGCGATGGTTCTTGGAGAGAACATCGGAACCACGATCGGAGCGAATATCGCTGCAAGCGATGCCGGGGTTCAAGCCCGCAGAGCCGCTCTCGCCCACACTGTCTTTAATGTGGCCGGAGCTGTCTTTGTGCTGATTTTCTTTAACATATTCATAAAGATCAATCTTGGACTAGTGTCCTTATTCGGGTTAGATTCGCGGATGACCGCTGTTTTCGGCGTCGCCTGCGTCCACACCTTGTTCAATGCGATTTCGACATTGGTTCTGGTCTGGTTCCGTAAGCCGTTTGCTAATTTGTTGACTATGTGGATCAAAGAGCCGGAACCTGAAAAGGGCGATTTTCATCTGAAGTTCATCGGAAAAGGTAGGCTTTTCGGAACGCCTTCCATCTCGATTGAGCAGGCGTACAAGGAGACTCTGAATTTTGCCACAACAGCGCAAGATGGCTTTCAGTACGTCAAACTAGCTCTGAACGAGAAAGATCCTGACAGATTTGAGGAATATCGGCAGAAACTCGTGAAGTGTGAAGAGGTCACGGATAGGTTTGAATATGAGATCGCTGCTTTCTTGAATAGTCTTACATCAGAGTCCATGAACGATAATGAGGCTCGTGAGGTAAAAGTTATCTATCGAGTGATCAGTGAATTGGAAAGTTTGGGCGATAGCTGCGAGAACATCAGCCGTCTCCTGAACCGCCTGCATGTGCACAAGCTTGATTTTGACGATGAGACCATCGCTAAGCTTAACTTATTGATTGGCAAGGTTAACCAAGCCTTTTCTGTTATGGTCTCAAACATGAGGTCTGCCGCAGACGGAAAACTCAAGGACATCAGCAATGCCTACAAGGCCGAGGATGTCATCAATGAGACACGTGACAAGCTTCGTGATGAAGGCATTATACAGATAGAGAAGGAAGCGGACAAATTCCTGTCTATCAATTATTACCTTGATATGTTGGCTGAGCTTGAGGCTATGGGTGATTTCATGATCAACATCTCTCAGTCTCTGTTCCACCAGTTTGACAATTAAAATGATTGCCGGTTGCGGCGAGTGGGAATATTTATGGGAAGAAAAAGAGTAGATCTCCTGTTGGAGAACATTACGATCGAGGCCTGTGCCGCCGAGGGCAAGGCGCTTACACATTGGAACGGAGTGGTGGTGTTTGTGCCTTTCGCTGTGCCTGGCGATGTTGTTGACATCCGGGTCACAAAAAAGAGCAAGAATTACTATGAGGGATTCATAGAGAGGATCGTCACACCGTCAAAGGACCGTCTGGAGCCATTCTGCGAGCATTTTGGAGTCTGTGGAGGGTGCAAATGGCAGCCTCTCCCCTATCCGATGCAACTTGAGGCCAAGCGGCAGCAGGTTTATGACCAGCTGGTACGTATCGGCCATCTGAACGTGCCGGAGATCCGTCCGACAATCCCGTCCGACAAGACTCGGTACTATCGCAACAAGTTGGAGTTCACTTTCTCATCGAAACGGTGGTTGCTGAAGGACGAGGACATCGAAAACGTACCGGAGAACGACCGTATGGGACTTGGATTCCACGTTGGCAAGTTCTTCGACAAGGTGTTGGACATCAAGCGTTGCTACCTGCAAAAAGACCCGTCGAATGACATCAGGCTTTTCATCAAGAGATATGCTGTCGATAACGGTCTGGACTTCTTCGACATCCGCCAGAACGTGGGGTATGTCAGGAATATGTTCATCCGCACCACCGACACCGGTGATCTGATGGTGATCATGTGTTTCTTCTACGAGAACCGTGAGGATCGGGAGAAAATGCTCGGTGCCATCGCTGAAGCGTTCCCTCAGATCACTTCTCTTTACTACATCATCAACAATAAGTTGAATGATTCTATAGGTGATCAGGAGTGCATTCTCTACAAAGGAGAGCCGACCATCCGTGAGACCATGGAGGGGCTGACTTTCCGCATCGGACCGAAGTCCTTTTACCAGACTAATTCAGAGCAGGCGTACAAACTCTATTCTGTAGCGAGGGATTTTGCTGAGCTGACCGGCAATGAGATTGTCTATGACCTTTACACCGGAACCGGCACGATAGCTCAGTTCGTCTCTGGTAAGGCGGCCAAGGTGATCGGTATTGAATATGTCCCTGAGGCTATCGAGGACGCGAAGGTGAACGCGGTCGCGAACGGCATCACTAATTGCGAGTTCTTCGCCGGGGACATGAAGGATGTCCTGAGCAGAGATTTCATCAAGAGGCACGGTCAACCTGACGTTATCATTCTGGATCCGCCAAGAGCCGGCATTCATCCGGATGTGGCGAAGGTCATCCTTGAGGCCTCCCCTGCCCGTATGGTCTATGTAAGCTGCAACCCGGCCTCCCAGGCCCGTGATCTAGCCCTTTTCGCCCAAAAGTACGAGATCACCGCCGTCCAGCCTGTCGATATGTTCCCTCACACCCAGCACGTTGAGAACGTCTGCGCGCTGCGACTCAAATAGTCATTAATTCTTAGAATGGGTATCCGACACCGAAATGGATGGAGTAGCCGTCTTTCTTGAGCCATCTGTACGGGGCGCGCCAGCGCTCGGTGTCCAAGGATGGGTCATAGACTTTCATGCCCATGTCTAGGCGGAGGATTAAGAAGTTAAGATCAACACGGATGCCGAGTCCCCAGTTGGCTGCCAGGCTTTTGGCAAGGTCCTTTAGAACAAAGTGGGTATGGGAACCGTCATCTCCGTCGGTTTCTTTTAGGGTCCAGATGTTGCCGACATCCGTGAAGACAGCTCCGCACAGTTTCCAAAACATAGGGAAACGGTACTCCAGATTGGCTTCCAGTTTCACGTCACCGGTCTGACTCGGAATCACGAATGTCGTGTCGGCTTGGGAATTGCCAGGACCCAGAGCGCGGGCCTGCCAGCCACGCATGCTGTTGGCTCCGCCGCTGTAGAACTGTTTCTCGAATGGAAGTGTGGATGAATTGCCATAGGCATAGCCGACACCGCCAAGAAGGCGCATGGCCAATGCCTGACCGCCGTTCTTGCCGAAGACAAAGGTCTTGCCGAGAGTGAACTCTGTACGTATGTACTGGGAATATGGAGTGTTCCAGATTAGTCTGGAGCCGTATTCATCCTTTCTCATGGCCTCGTTGAACAGGCTAAGGAGATTGCCGGAGGCATCGAGTTGCAGCCGGGCATATTCATAAGTCTCTTTTGGCGCCAAGGCTGTGTTGGTCGTGTAGTAGGCCACAAGGCCGGAGCCGACATCGAAGTGGTTCTGATAGGCATCCCTCATGAACGGGTTACCGGAAAGCGTGGTGTAGAAGTTCGGGTCCAGATTCGTCAGCCTGACGATCTTTGCCTGGATCGGGTAGAACTGATAGAAGAATTTCCCGCCGCGAAACGACCCGGAGTAACCGAAAGAGGTCGAGATAATATTCCTGGTGTACTCCGGGCGGTTCTGGTAGTTGTAAGAGGCGCTGATTTCGGTGCGGGGGACGGACGATCCTTTGAACATCGAGTTCGGCAATCCGAGGAATTCAGGGAAACTAAGGCTGGCGGAGACGCCGAATTCATTGGATTTCACGCTACTTTCGTTGTACTTGAACTGGAAGTTGCCAAGAAAGCCGAGATTCAGCCACTGGCCGCCGTTGAAAATGTTCTTGTGATAGTAACTGAGCTGTGGCGAGATACCGATCAAACCTGTGGAGTTGGTCGATCCCTCAAGATTGACCTTGAAGCCCTGCATTCTGGAGCGGGTAAGATTGATGTCGCAGTCCACTATGCCGGAGTCCCCGGGATTCAAGGAGACGTTGACACCGCTGAACATCCTCAAGGCGGAAAGGCGGGAATATGTCGTGTTCACCTCGCTCTCATCGTACTGGTCTCCGGGATGGAGGGTACACATATTCCTAAGAACCTTGTCATTGAATTTTAGATCTTTATCGTATGAAATCGAGACTTCGCCCAAGGAATATTTCCGGTGCGGACGGGCATATTCAGGAGTCTGGTTTCTGGTATATTCATTGACCATCATCAAAAGCGCGGCGGAGTCGCTGGAATTGAGTGTGTCCGCCTCGAACAAAAAATAGTTTTTCGTGAACCCGAAGTAGCCTTTGCGGCGGAGTGCGGAGGCCATACGTTCTGTCTCCTTCTCAAGCGCGTCCTCCGAGAGGAAGTCCCCCGGTTTGATGGAAATGGAGGAAGTGTCGGCAAGAAAATCCTCACGGAACTCCCCTTCCGGCAGAGAATAGGTCAACTTCCCTATCCTGAATCTCTTCCCAAGGGACACTGAATATGTCACATCAACCTTTTTGCCTTTTATCCTGATGTCGCTCCGCACTTCAGACCCATAGTATCCCTTGTACTCAAGATGCCTCTTGATGTTTTCCACGGAGGCCTCGACCTGCGAGGGTTGGTAGACCACAGGAGCTGTTCCAATCTTTCTTATGAACTTGTTGACCGTTTTGTCGGGGTTCTTACCTGACCAGTTGTAGATGTTCAAAAACGGATTCCATCCAAAGACAATGTAGGAATTCGGCTTCTGCTTGATGTAGGATTCAATCTCTTTGGTGTTGAACCTGCGGTCGTTCGTCACCTCAACCTTGTTGGTCGCCAGCCGATACTGGCCATCCTCCAAAACCCGCGTGGTGCTGCACGAGAGTCCCAGAGACAGTACGGCGGAAATGATCGCCGCTAAATGAAAGACCGAGGATTTAGCCATCATATTCTACAAAAATAGCAACCCTTTCTGATTTTTCTTCAAAATCGGGACAAAATATTAATTTTCGTACCTATATTTGCACGCCAAAGCCTGACTAGGCATTTTCGGCGGTTCATTACTTATGTCGAACATTATAGGTTTACAGTTATTTTAGGATGAAGAACAAGTACATCGATCTTGTGGATCAGACATTTGATTTTCCACAGGACGAATTCAGGGTTGAAGACGGCAATCTTTTTGTCAATGACATTGACATGATGGGAATCATCAAGGAATATGGCACACCGTTGAAACTCACCTATCTCCCGAAGATCACCTCACAGATCCATAGGGCCAAGAGAATGTTCCGCAACGCTATGTCCAAGGTCAGTTATGAGGGAGACCATCATTACTGCTACTGCACGAAGAGTTCACAGTTCAAGTTCGTCATCGAGCAGGCGCTCAAGAGCGAGGTTCACCTTGAGACATCATCCGCCTACGATCTGGACCTCATCCGCAAGCTGGAGGCTGACAAACTTGTGGACAAGAACCTGATAATCATCTGCAACGGATTCAAGAGACCGCAGTATATCAAGAACATCTCCGATATGCTCAATGGCGGATGGCACAACATCATACCGGTGCTTGACAACAAGAACGAACTGGAGGATCTCGACGACCTGATCGAAGTCCCTACAAAACTTGGCATCCGCATAGCGTCCGAGGAGGAGCCGTCATTCGATTTCTACACTTCACGCCTAGGCATCAGATACTCGGACATCATACCGTTTTACCGCAACGGCATAAGCAAAAACCCTAAGTTCAAGCTGAAGATGCTCCATTTCTTCATCAACACCGGCATCAGGGACACCTCCTACTACTGGAACGAGCTGGCGCGCTGCCTGAACCTATACTGCGACCTCAAACAGATATGCCCTGATCTGGACTCCTTGAATATCGGAGGCGGACTTCCTATAAAGACCTCTCTTGCCGTTGACTACGACTACAAGTATATGATCGAGGAGATTGTCTACCAGATCAAGTCTGTATGCGACTCCCACGGCGTGCAGGTCCCGGACATCTACACGGAGTTCGGCAACTTCACTGTCGGCGAGAGCGGAGCGACCATATTCAAAGTTCTGGATGTCAAGCAGCAGAACGACCGTGAGTGCTGGTACATGATCGACAACTCGTTCATGACGAGCCTTCCTGACACCTGGGGACTTCACCAGAGATTCATCCTCTTCCCTATCAACAAGTGGAATGAGGAATATCATCGTGTCTTTCTCGGTGGACTTACATGTGACAGCAAGGATTTCTACAATTCCGAGGCACACTCGAACGCGATCTTCCTTCCTGTGATGAAGAACAGAAGGGATCCGCTCTACATTGGATTCTTCCACACGGGAGCCTATCAGGAGGCCATATCGGGTTACGGCGGAGTAAAGCACTGCCTCCAGCCTTCCCCTAAGCATATCCTCATCGACAAGGACAAGGACGGCAAGATCACGACAAGGGTCTTCGCTCCGGAGCAGAGTGCTGATTCCATGTTGAAGATTCTCGGATTCTAAGCAATGCAGTCACCTATATCCCACAATGAGATAAAGTTCGTCAAGTCTCTTGAACAGAAAAAGTTCAGGGATGAGAATGGACTTTTCATTGTGGAGGGGGAAAAAATGGTGGCAGAGGCGTTGAAATCGTCATTCGAGGTCGAGAGGGTTTATCGGGCTGACGAGATCGGCGTTGCGTCGATGGCGCGGCTTAGTCTCCTTTCCTCCCCTCCTCCGGCATTGGCTATCGTCAGAAAACCAGCAGACGTTGAGATCGTGGATATTTACGGTGTGCCGGTCAAGGGGTTGTTTCTGGCTTTGGACGGAATCAGGGATCCTGGCAATTTAGGCACCATCCTCCGTACGTCAGACTGGTTCGGAATAGATGCGGTCTACGCATCAAAGGACACGGTTGACATATTCAACCCCAAGGTCGTGCAGTCCACGATGGGGGCGATATTCAGAGTCAAGTTCCATTATTGCGACATTTGCGACTATTGCGGCGCTGTCGCCGCCGCAGGTGGCAATGTGTACGGTACTTTTCTGGATGGTGAGGACATGTACTCCAAAGAACTGTCAACTGGTATGGTCTCCCCTTCCGTCATAGTTATAGGTAACGAGTCTAAAGGTATTTCCGCCGAAGTCGGCAAACTTGTGACTGACCGGCTTTTCATCCCTTCCTGGCCTCGTGGCGAAAAGGGGTCTGAGTCTCTGAACGCCGCTGTCGCCACTGCGATAACAATCGCTGAGTTCCGCCGCCGGGTGTGAAAAGCGGTTTCTGCAGTGAATCTTGTCCATAAATTCCAAGAATATTCAGAGGATTTTTCGTAATTTGCGGTTCGTTAGAAAAAAACGGAAGCAAATGAATGAAGAATCCTTGATGCGCTCCAGGATCCGGAAGATCTTGATGATCTGCAGCAACTACGACGCTTTCGCCCTTGAGGAGGACGGACGCATTGAGAATCAAGTGAGAAATGAGTACAGAGATCTTAACTTGAGTAACCCACCTAAATTCATTTGGGCTAATTCCTCGGAAGAAGCAAAAGATCTCATTTGCAGCGATGCGGAGATTGATATGGTCATCTGCATGTACAATGAGCAGGACAAAGGAATATTTCCTTTCGCTTCACAACTTAAGCAAGAAGGGCGCAGGATTCCTTTCATTCTTCTTATTCACTATTCCAAGGCCGTCAGGCAGAGGGTTTTGGAAGCTTCTCACGATGGCGTTGACTTTATTTTTAGTTGGCATGGAAATGCTGATCTGATTCTTGCCATTGTAAAGCTTCTGGAGGATGCGGCCAATGCTGAGAACGATGTTTTTGAGGTGGGTGTCAAAGGCATCTTGCTTGTAGAGGATTCCATTCGTTACTACTCGAACTATCTGCCTGAGTTATACAAGATTATCCTTACTCAAAGCCAGGAGTTTCTGACCGAGTCCCTAAACGAGGATCAAAAGAAATACCGTAAGAGATCCAGGCCTAAGATATTCCTTGCCACTTGTCTTGAGGAGGCGATAGCATATTTCGGAAAGTATAGGCGTAACTTGCTTGGGGTAATTTCCGATGTTGGAATGGTCTATCATAAAGGGGATGATCCAAAAACGGAAAAACTTGACGCAGGAATTGATCTGGTCAAAATGATCCGTGAATATGATCAGTTGATGCCGGTCTTGCTTCAATCCTCTCAAGGTAGCGTGGCGGAGATCGCTGTGAGAATGGGTGTCGGCTTTTTGAAGAAGTATTCAAGCACGCTTTTCCTCCAACTTGAGGATTATATGAAAGAAGAGTTCGGTTTCGGAGACTTTGTGTTCAGGGATTATAACGGCAATGAATGCGGAAGGGCAGCGAGCCTTTCCCAACTGGAGAAGATCATCCATGACATTCCAGATGACGTTCTGATGAGCAACATGTCCAGAAATATGTTCTCCAAGTGGTTGTATGCCAGAGGATTGTTTAACTTGGCGGAAACCTTCAGGGCTGAGCATCACACAAACGCTGATGAGTTCCGGGAGTTCCTTTTAGACAATATTCATCGTTACCATAGGAGCATCGGCCAAGGAATCATCACTGAATTTCATAAGGATTCGTATGAGGATTATTATTGGTTCTCACGAGTTGGAGAGGGTTCTTTGGGAGGCAAGGCAAGAGGGCTGGCGTTTCTCAACCATCTTATTCAAAAACATTCATTGACTGATAAATACGAGGGCCTGACTGTTTCTATTCCGAGGACTGTTGTCCTGACTACCGACTGGTTCGACAAGTTCATCATTGACAATGGGCTTCAGTACGTCATCGATGCGGAACTGTCCGATGACGAAATTCTCTCTGAATTTGTGGCGTCAACTCTTCCGGAGGACTTGACTCAAAACCTTAAAGCATTCCTTGCCACTGTTGATTGCCCCTTGGCAGTCAGGTCAAGCTCAAAATTGGAAGATAGTAATTATCAGCCGTTTGCCGGAGTATATGCCACTTACATGTGCCCACCTGTCGAGAACAAGGACAGGATGCTTAGGGAGTTGGGTAAAGCTATCAAAAGTGTATATGCTTCAACTTATTTCAAGGGAAGTCGCAATTACATCCAAGCCAGCGGCAACCTTTTGGGAGAAGAAAAGATGGCTGTGATTGTACAGACTATCTGCGGAACGGCTCACGGACACGATTTCTATCCCATGATGTCTGGAGTTGGAAGGTCCTTGAACTCTTATCCGCTTGGGGCTGAGAAAGCTTCTGATGGGGTTCTTAATGTGGCTTTTGGCTTGGGTAAAACAGTTGTGGACGGAGGGCGGACTTTACGTGTGGATCCTCTCCACCCCAAAAAGATTCTTCAGCTATCCAGCCCGAAACTAGCGCAGAGGGACACACAGAATGAAATGTTTGTGCTTGACTTAAGCCCCTCAGCATTTAAGATTTCTAAGAACGATGGGGTCAATTTGAGGAGGATTCCTGTTTCTGATGCATTGAACAGCTACGATCATCCTGAACTAGTTGCTTCGACCTATAATGCTTTGGATGACAGAATGGTGCCCGGAACAGGAATCCGTGGGTCAAGGGTAGTGTCCTTCGATGGGATATTCCAATATGACAGATTCCCTCTTGCCAAGGCACTGTCGGAGATTATGTCAATATGCCGGGAGGAGTTGATGAGCGAGGTAGAGATTGAGTTTGCAGTTGATCCGGTCAAATCTTCGGGAGGAGCCGCAGCGGACCTGAAGCTCCTTCAAGTCCGTCCTGTGTCCAGTGGGATTGGTTCTCAGACATCCACGATTGAAGATGCAGAGGCTATTGTTCCCAATAGATTGATTCTCAGTGACAATGCCTTGGGCAACGGCTTTTTTACTGAATCATCCCGGATAGTTATTATACTTCCGGACTCATTTGATAAGATGAAGACACAGCTTATGGCTCAGGAGGTCTCTGAAATCAACTCTCGGATGAGTGCAGAAGGCAAGACTTATTTCCTTGTAGGGCCAGGAAGATGGGGCTCATCCATCCCAACGCTTGGCGTGCCTGTGTCATGGACTGACATCTCTTCTGCCAGGATGGTTGTTGAATATGGCATCGATGGCTTCCGCATAGATCCGAGTCAGGGGACGCATTTCTTCCAGAACATCACCTCTCTGGGAGTAGGCTATCTTTCCGTTGATCAATACGCCGGCTCGGGAATGATTGATTTTGACGCTCTTGCGAGACTGGAGTGTGAATATGACGGCAAGTTCGTCAAGGTCTTGAAGGTTGACGGGCTTACGGGATTCATCGACAGGAACAAAAGCAAGGCTTTGATCGGATTTTAGTTATGGGCAAAATGATCATCTATCAGGTTCTCCCGAGGTTATGGGGAAAAGGAAAGTTTTCGGAGTTTGATTCCGAGACAATGTCGTATTTCAAATCACTGGGAGTCAGCCACGTTTGGTACACAGGGGTGATCCGGCACGCCACAACGACCTCGGCCGAAGGCTGTCCTGCCTCTGACAGTCAGATTGTCAAAGGAGCCGCTGGATCTCCGTATGCAATCACAGATTATTACGATGTCAATCCATATCTCGCTGACAATACGTGTGAAAGAATGCAAGAGTTTGAGGCTTTGTTGAAGCGGAGCCACGATGCCGGGCTTAAGGTCATCATCGATTTCGTTCCAAACCACGTGTCCCGGGATTACGGCAAGGTAGGTCTTGCATATCCCGAGATAAAGCCGTTAGGTGCAGGTGACGATCCGACTGTCCATTGGAGACCTGAGAATGATTTCTATTACTATCCTGGTCAAGCCCTTAGGCTTCCATTTGACGTTCAGACCTACTACGAGAATCCGGCGAAGGCTTCGGGGAACTGTTTCTCCCCTTCCCCGTCCGTCAACGATTGGTATGAGACAATCCGGCTGAATTACTGCGATTTCCACACATCAACGTGGGACAAGATGTACGAGATTGTCCGCTTCTGGTGCGGAAAAGGCGTGGACGGATTCCGCTGTGACATGGTCGAGATGGTGCCATGGCAGTTTTTTAAGTGGCTTATTCAAAAGGTGAAAAGTGAATTTCCCGGAATGATATTTATAGCTGAAGTTTATCAAAAAGAACTGTATGTCAAATACACACGCGAAGTTGGCTTTGATTTCCTGTATGACAAATCTGGATTTTATGATTCCGTCAGGTCTGTAGTGGAAGGCCACGGCACGGCCAAAAGCATGACTTGGAACTGGCAGTCTCTGGGTGATTTGCAGCCGAGGATGTTGAACTTTCTGGAGAATCATGACGAGCAGCGTTTCGCCTCGGATTTCTTCGGTCGAGACGCCCGAAGGACTTTCGCGGCGCTGGGTGCGGGTATATTCTTGAACACTGCCCCGTACATGGTTTATTTTGGGGAGGAGATCGGTGAGCGCGGAATGGATGCGGAGGGGTTCAGTGGCCGTGACGGCAGGACAACCATATTCGATTGGTGGAGGATTCCGTCAATCGGAAGACTGATTGAATATATTCATAAAAATGAGGGACTTACTTCTGATGAGACAGTGCTTCTTGAAAAGTGGAGGAGGTTTTTGAATATTGCTGTGTCTGTCCCGGCGGTGGCTTCCGGAATGACCTTCGACCTTTGCTATTGCAACTATAACTCGCCGGGCTTCGACCCTGACAGGCATTTCGCGTTCCTTCGCGGTGATGACTCCGAGACTTGGCTGTTCGTCTGTGATTTCGCTGGTGGAGAGTCGAAGTGCGTCCCGCACGAAAAACTATCCATCCGGATCCCCAAAGAAGCCATCGGATTTCTCGGCATAAAAAACCTCGACCCGGAAACCCGAATCGAGGTTGAAGTATCATTGGATGATTGTTTGATGTTAAGGCTCAATTAACTGAGCCTTACATATTCAACCATTACCAATTAAGGATTTTCTTGAAGTCGTACTCCTCTGGATTCGCGACGTAAGCCTTCGCGGACTCGTAGTCGGCAGGAGTGATGTAGTGGCAGATGTGTCCGTAGTAGTTGCGGGCGATTCCGCCTTCGATGTCCACGCGGCGAGGAGGAATCTTACCCTCTGCGTTCTGGAGATCCTTCAGGTAAAGAGGCTGAGCGTTGCCGTTCTCGTCCACATAGACCATACATCCGGTCTCTCCCTTTGAGAAGAGCTCGTAAACTCCGAGGGCAAGCTCTGTGCAGTAAGAGAGGTCGTAAGCTACAGGATCCTGGCAGCGTACATCATAACCAATCTCAACAGGACGGGTCTTCACCTTCATGCCGATCTTCTTGAACTCCTTCTCAAGGATGTCGTTGAAGAGGACAGCCTTGGAGATCTTGCCGAGCTCAGGGTGTCCGTGCTCATCGTAGGTCATGTGTACACCGGTGGCCTTGATGTCCTCTGGCTCAAGGTCGTGGAAGACACCTTCAGCAACCACGACCGTTCCGTAAGGGATGCCGAGAAGCTTTCTCTTGATGATTGCGGAAAGGGTGAGCTTGATGATCTTGTCAACTGTGATCGTGGTTTTGTTGAACATCTCAGGGATGATGGTCATCGGGCAGTGGGTAGCCTCGCCGATTCCGAGGGCAAGGTGGCCGGCGCTTCGTCCCATAGCGGAGATGAGAAGCCAGTTGCCTGATGTGCGTGCATCTTCATAGACGGTGCGTGCGATGTGCGCTCCTTCGTCTTTCGCGGAATTAAATCCGAAGGTAGGGGCGTTGTGAGGCAAAGGAAGGTCGTCATCGATCGTTTTAGGAACGTGGATGTTGTGGATCGGATAGTTCTTGGCCTCAAGGAACTTTGCGATTCGGTTGGCCGTGGAGGCTGTGTCGTCACCGCCAACGGTCACGAGAAGCTTCACGTTGTTGTCCTGGAAGAGGGCAAGGTTGAAATTCTGCTCGAAATCCTCGTTGGTCGGCTTGAATCGGCTCATCTGAAGGTAAGAGCCACCTCTGTTGAAGTAAGCGTCAGCCTTGAAGAAATCGATGTCTTCGGTGCGGGCCTCCTTGCGGAAGAGTCCGGTGTAGCCTTCGTGAAGTCCTATGACCCTGTAGCCGTTTGAAAGGAAAGTCTTGGCGACTGAGAACACGACGGTGTTCATTCCCGGTGCAGGGCCGCCGCCGCACAGAATGATGATTGAATCTTTCATATACGAATGATTTAGAAATTTGTATGTTCGTAAAACCAGGCGCAAATTTAAGAAACAGTTTTAATTTTTCAAAAAGTAGTTCAAGGTGAAAATTCGGCCAACTTCTTGGTTGTTTTGAGCGGAAACCCGACATTTTTCGTTAAATTTGTATTCTTTAGAAGTTTTTTATGCTGATATGAATCACGAGCAGGCCATAATACGTGTCAAGGAACTACGGAAGACCCTCCGGGAGAACAGCAGACGGTACTATGTGGACAACGCTCCGACGATGAGCGATTTCGAGTATGACAGTCTGATGCGTGAGCTAGAGAATCTGGAGAAGGAATATCCAGACCTCTTGACTGCTGACTCCCCTACCCAGAAGGTCGGCAGTGACCTTGACAAGAGCATGGGAGTTAACGCCGAACCAGCTGTCCGTAAGGAATTCGCACATTACCCGCACAAGTACCCGATGCTCTCCTTGGCCAACACCTACAACATCGGAGAGATAGAGGACTTCGTGCGCCGTGCCGAAAAGGACCTGGGAGATGTGAGGTTCACATATTCATGCGAACTGAAGTTTGACGGAACGGCTATATGCTTGACTTACAAGAACGGCAAACTGTTCAGGGCTTTGACAAGAGGTGACGGTGTCGTCGGGGATGATGTGACGGCGAACGCTCTGAAGATCAGTGATATTCCCCAAAAATTGAAAGGGACCGGATGGCCGGAGGAATTCGAGATACGTGGTGAGGTCTTGATGCCGTACGAGTCTTTTGACAGGTTGAACAAAGAGCGTGAAGACAATGAGGATCCTCCTTTCGCCAACCCTAGGAACGCGGCTTCTGGCTCGCTTAAACTACTTGATCCATTGGAGGTCGCCAAGAGAGGGCTTATGTGCACACTCTACCATATCCCGAGTCAAAGCGTTTCGTTTGCGACGCATGACGAAGCGCTGAACGCCGCCGCCTCATGGGGGCTGCCGGTCTCCGACAAGAGAAGAGTCGTACGTGGAATCAGCGAGATTGAGGAATACATCCATTACTGGGACACTGAAAGGAAGTTCCTGCCGTATGCCACTGATGGAATTGTGATTAAAATCAATGAGTTGGCTTATCAGAGCGCGCTTGGATATACAGCCAAGTCTCCGCGTTGGGCGGTCGCTTTCAAATTTCAGGCAGAGGAGGCGCACACTAAACTGCTTTCCATCACTTATCAGGTCGGCCGCACAGGAGCCGTCACCCCTGTCGCCAATCTGATGCCTGTCCAGTTGGCCGGAACGGTTGTCAAAAGGGCCACGCTTAACAATCAAGACTTTATCTCGCAGATGGACATCCGGGTAGGTGACACGGTGACTGTCGTAAAGGGCGGCGAGATCATTCCTAAAATCATCGATGTGGACCTTTCCCAAAGGCCGTCGGACGCTGCCAGGCCGGTGTTTCCGGATGTCTGTCCGGACTGCGGGACAGCGTTGGTCAAGGAAGAAGACGAGGCCAAGTGGTTCTGTCCCAACACCGACGGTTGCCCTACCCAGATAAAAGGCAAGCTGGTTCATTTTCTAAGCCGCAAGGCGATGAATGTGCTTGCCGGGGACGCGACGATCGAGCAGATGTACAACCTCGGGCTTGTCAGGACTCCGGCAGACTTTTATTCGTTGACCAAAGGCCAGTTGCTTATGCTTGACGGATGGAAGGAGCGCTCGGCGCAGAGATTTCTGGACAGTCTCGAGGCATCAAAAAAGGTGACATTCGACCACGTGCTGTTCGCCCTTGGAATCCGCTATGTAGGAGAGACAACGGCAAAGGAGATCGCGTGCCATTTCGGCAACATTGATGCCATAGCCACGGCCACTAAGGATCAATTACTTGAGGTTCAGGATGTCGGAGAGGTGATAGCTGATAGTGTATTCGAATATTTCCGTAATCCCGGACATCTGGCAGACATTGAAAGGCTCAAGGCGGCCGGAATCCGGTTTTCAATTGAGTCCAAGGCTGCGGAATCAGACGCTTTGGCGGGAAAGACGATCGTGATCTCCGGCAATTTCAGCGTCTCCAGGGACGAGATGAAGCGGATGATCGAGGCTAACGGAGGCAAGAACAGTTCATCAGTCAGTGGCAAGACATCATTTCTTTTGGCAGGGAGCAAGCCAGGACCTGAAAAAATGAAGAAGGCCGAAGGGCTTGGGGTAAAAATCATAAGTGAGGAGGAATTTATGAATATGCTCCCGTCCGTGGCAAGGACGGCCGCCGGTGTGCGGTCTTCTAATGCGGATCCGGATTTATTCTTAGGTTTGTTTTGACGGCTATGCTTAGGATCTCGGCTAATAATTGCATGCATTGGTTCAGAAGGATTGTAAAGTTCTTCAGAGAGGACATCTGGGCAATGGAAGTGGCTGGGATGTCCAAGGCCAAGGCGCTCTTTGTCAACATCAGCCGCGTGGTTTCCAAGACATTCAAGGATTTCGCTGACCGTACGATCGGGTTCCAGACTGTCGCCCTCAGCTATTTCTGCACTATGGCTTTCGTGCCTTTCATCGCCGTGGCTTTCGCCGTTACCAACGGTTTCGGCCTAGCCGGAAAACTGAAGGCCTTGCTCTATTCGGCAAATGTCGATCAAGGTATCATCAAAACCATCCTCAATTCGGCTGACAAAATCCTGTCATCCGCCACCAACGGGGTGTTTGGCCTTGTCAGTGCCATGGCTTTTGTCTGGCTCGTCATCTGGATGATGATGCGGGTGGAGACAGTGTTCAACAATGTGTGGAAAGTGCGGAAAAGGTCGTTCTTCAAAAGTTTCGGCTTTGATCTTGTCCTGCTCTTCCTGACACCGTTCGTGGTTCTGATACTATATTCCGGAACGATTGTGTACTCGCACGTTCTGGATCTGATTCCAAACTGGATCGGTGCCACCGCCTCGATCAAGTCCTTTCTTGGCTGGGGCTTAACAGGTGTAGTGGCCACTTTGATATTCTCAGCCATGTACAAGTATATTCCTGCGGTGGATGTGAGATATTCCAATGCCTTCAAGGCCGCTGTCATAGCTGGAGTGGCGTTCACGGCACTGCAGTACCTTTACCTTGAGACCCAGGTGTTTGTGATGCGTCTCAATGCGGTCTACGGAACAATCGCAGCCATACCCCTGTTCATGGTTTGGATGAGGTTTGGATGGCTTATAATAATGTACGGAGCGCAGTTTTCATGTTCATTCCAGACATTGGAGGATGAAGGCCTGTGCCATTCCGAAACGGAAACGAAACCTGAAAAAGAACTGGTGGAAGTATGAGTTTCTCACAATTTACAGAACAGGACTACGAACTTATCCGGCAGAGTTACGCCCAGCTGAAAGCTGCCGCGGAAAAACGATGCGCGAACCAACAGGAGTTGGATGTCGTTCAGAAAGCCTTTGATTTTGCGAACGAAGCCCACAAGAACGTACGCAGGCGCTCTGGAGACCCCTACATTATCCATCCCATTGAGGTGGCTAAGATTGTTGTCAGCGACATAGGACTTGGCTACAAGTCAATCGCCGCGGCCCTGCTCCATGATGTCGTGGAGGACACGGACTACACGGTCGATGACATCCGCAACCTTTTCGGTGACAAGATCGCCAGTCTTGTGGACGGGCTTACCAAGATCAAGAATGTTCTTGACAATGAGGACCGGAGCAAAAAACTGAACGATTCCGACACCAAGAGTCTGCAGGCCGAGAATTTCAAGAGGATTCTGTTGACCCTAAACGATGACGTGAGGGTCGTGCTGATTAAGCTCGCCGATCGTCTGCACAACTGCAGGACAATCGAGTACATGCCTGAATACAAGAGGGATAAGATTTTGAGCGAGACTATGTTCATATTCATCCCGCTTGCCCATCGTCTTGGTCTTTATGAGATCAAGTCTGAGATGGAGAACATTTGGCTGAAATACAAGGAACCTGACGCCTACAAGGAGATCACGGGATTGATCAACAGCAATCTGAGCGACAGGAATAAGCAGATAGATGACTTCATAACACCTATTGACACGGCTTTGAAAAAGGCCGGATTCAACTTCGAGATCCGCAAGCGTGTCAAGACTCCATACTCCGTCTGGCACAAGATGCAGACGAAGAACATCACCTTCGATCAGATCTATGATCTTTATGCCCTTAGGATTGTTTTTACTCCTCCTGCTGACACAAAGGAAAGCGAGCGGGACCAATGCTACCATATTTTCTCAATAATCACAGGAATATACCGCTATAAGCCAGACCGGGTGCGAGATTGGGTGAAGCATCCGAAGAGCAACGGCTATGAGGCTCTGCACTGCACTCTGATGAGCGACACCGGTATTTGGATTGAGGTTCAGATCCGCTCAAAGAGGATGGACGACATCGCAGAAAAAGGTATCGCTGCCCATTGGACATACAAGCGTGAAGGGTACATCAGTGAGAACGACAGCGAGATGGACAAGTGGCTGGCCAAGGTCAAGGAGATTTTGGTCAACCCGGATGTAAATGCTTTGGAGCTGTTGGACATTATCCATAACGATTTAACCAGCAGTGAGATTACGGTGTTTACTCCTAAAGGCGACCAGAAATCCATCCAGAAGGGTTCCACCGCCTTGGACTTTGCATACAGCATCCATACGGAGATTGGCAACAAAGCCATCGCCGCCAAGGTGAACATGAAGCTTGTACCGCTGTCGCACGTGCTCAGGAGTGGTGACCAGGTAGAGATAATAACCGCAGAGGTCGAGCAACCTAAGCGTGAATGGCTTCAGTTTCTTCAGACACGGCATGCCCGTAATGTTGTCATCGACTATTTCAAAAGCCGCAAGAAAGAAATATCCGAGGTGGGAAAGAAGATGCTTTCCGACCAACTGGAGTTGCTGGGCTATAGGATGAACAACGACTCGATGGAGATTCTTCTGGATCATTACGCCATCCCTGGCGGCAATTCTGAAGAGATGTTTTTCAGAATCGGGCTCGGAATCATCAGGCTCGGAGACTTGCAGGAAGTCCTTGCGACCAGCAAGGCCGATAAGAGTCACTCGTGGTCTTTCCCATGGTTCGGGAAAAAGAAGGAGATAGCCAAAAAGGATAAGAATGAATATGTCATCGCTTCCTGCTGCAGACCTATTCCTGGTGATGCTGTCATTGGAATCAAGTCTCCTGACGGCACGGTGACAGTGCATAAGAAATCATGTCCTGTCGCTGACAGCATAGCCTCAAAGCATGGGGACTGGCTGGTTGTCCCTCAATGGGACGATGATGAAAGCCAATCATTCCTTGCCCGTCTTTCAATCAGAGGGGTGGACAGGGTCGGACTCCTGAACGAGATTTCCCGCTACATATCCCTGCTTATGGGGGTTAACATGCGCAAGGTCTGCCTGAGCACTGACGGAGGAGTTTTTTCAGGCTACATTGACCTATACGTCCACGATAAGGCCATTCTGGAGAGGATGATCCGCAAGCTCGCCTCCATTGACGGCATAAAAAGCGTTGTAAGAACTGAAATCTGAGCCTGATTTTTGAATATACCTGCACCTCGATGAAAATAAATCTTCCAATATTCTTTCCGCTGATTCCCGCAGCTTTGCTGCTGTCCGCCACCCTGCTGCAGCCTTCGTGCGCCAACACGACGCAGGCTCCTACCGGAGGGCTGAAGGACACGCTGCCTCCGGTGATCAGAAGGGTTGTCCCACAACCTGGGGCGGTTTGCGTGCCGCTTCACGGGACAAAGATCGCATTCACTTTTGATGAATACGTAACAGTCAAGGATCCCAAGGGAATATTCCTTTCCCCCCCGCAGAAGAAGAGTCCTAAATATAAGATAAGAGGAAAGAGTGTGGTCGTGTATTTTGAGGAGGATCTTCTTCCGAACACAACCTACACCCTTGATTTGACGGGAGCGGTCGCCGACAACAATGAAGGCAATATGTTCCCGGGATTCACGACTTTCTTTTCGACAGGAAAGAGGGTTGATTCCATGTATGTGACCGGACTTGTACAGGACTGCAACACATTGAAGCCTGTTAAAGGTGCGACTGTGATGTTTTACAAGGATCAGAGGGATTCGGCGGTTTTTTTGGAAAGGCCTGTCGCGGCCGTGAAGACTGATGACTGGGGGTATTTCTCCTTGAGGAATATCCAGGACACCCTCTTTAGGGTCTATGCTGTGGTCGACGGCAACGGAAACAACATCTATGATCCGGACGAGGATCGCATCGCTTTCCTAGACACATTGTTCAGGCCGGTGAATGTGGTGAATGATAGCGTTCCCGAATTGAGAAAGTTCGACATGAAGGACACTCTGGCATGTCAGTCAAGGAAAACGGAACTTAGGCTTAACGTTTTCCGTGAGAAACCATCCAAACAACTGTTGGTGAATAAAAAGAGGACGGGAGACAGAGCGGCTTACGTCACGTTTATGGCTCCTGACACGAGGATTGATTCCTTATGGTTTCAGGGATTCCCTGCCAGTGAGGTCATCACGGAGTTCAACAAGGAAAAGGACAGCCTTTTGCTTTGGCTGAATGATCAGAGGGCGATGCCGGACACGTTGCATCTTTGCGTGAAGTACTGGAAGACAGACACTCTTGGCGTGCTTAAGCCAGTGACAGAGAAAGTCAGCCTTGTGGACGAGAAAAAGCCCAAGTCCAGAACCGCCAGGAAAAAGATAGAGCATAAGGACACGATCTGCGGACTTAATCTGAAGGCCGAGCCAGAGACCTTTGAACAGTACGGCATTTCTGTGGAGTTCGATTACCCACCTATTCTCGGTGATTTTGATTCCTTGGTTTTCAAGTCTATAAACCCAAGGCAAAAAGAAAAGAAAGAGACTTTCACCATAGTTCGTGACTCTTTGAACCTGAGAAAGTATATCATCACACCAGGCGGCAAGATCCAGCAGGGCTATGAGTATTTCTTCAAAATTCCGCAAAGGTCATTCAAGGACATCAATGGACACTGGAATGACAGTACCGAAGTCAAGGTGGCACTTCCGAACGATGATAACCTGAGCCTTTTTACATTGAATCTCAAAGGTGTTGACGGCAACAAGTACATCGTGGATCTTCTTGACGAAAAAAAATCGACAGTCTTGCGCAGCTACATAATAGAATCCGACTCTGTCTTGAGGTTTCCCTACCTTAAGAAAGGCAAGTACTCTGTGAGGATCACCGAGGATCTGAACCGCAACGGAATCGTGGACACGGGAAATCTGTTGGCTCACAGACAGCCTGAAAAGGTCAAGTTCCTGATGACCAAAGACAGTGACTTGTTTGACATTCCCGAGCGCAGCGAGATCAATCAGGAGTTGGATCTGGGCATATTCTTCAAATGATGACAGTCATGACTATCCGGATATATATTCTTACGGCGGTCACCTTTCTTGCCTCCTTCGCATGCTTGGGGCAGACTCCCGCCGACACTGTCAAGACCGGTTCCTCCCTTGTCGTGCGGGACAGCCTCAGGATTGCGGAGACATATTCAGACGTCTACCTAGACACAGTTCAGGTCAACCGAGTCTTCGAGATCAACGACTATTCTCTGATAGGGGTCGAGTATGGTGTGTCATTCAGCAGGATGAACTTCAACCCTCCCTACACACAGTCCACGCTCTTTGCCCCGAATACTTTCGGAATATTCTACACCCGTTACGGAAAGATGTTCTCATACCTTCCATATTTTGGATTCAAGATCGGGTTGCGCTACAGTCACGAAGGCTATAAATTCAAGGAGAACAAGGAGACCCACGTGGTCCCTTCGGTAGAAGGTGCCACGCAAGCGATCATGGAAGTGGTGGAAGTCCCTTTTATGGCGCATCTGCACATGGACGGGCTTCACTATAAGGTGATGGCTGACGCCGGGATCTACGGCGGTTACAGGCTGAACGTCAAAAGGACTGGTGAACATGTCGACGAGTCAATCCTGAACTCATTCAAGGACACGGACCGTCGTTTGGATTATGGGATAAGTGCCGGCATTGGATTCGGTCTTGTTTTCGATCCATTTGAATTTCACATCAATGCCAATGTGCGCTACTCTTGGGGTACCATCTACAATCCGGACTATTACAGCAAGGACTATTACAGGTTCGCCTATCCTTTGGATGTGATGGTCACCGCCGGAGTCTATTTCCAACTCACAAGAAGAACCGGGCGCGGCAAGTCCCAGCTTAAGCGTGAGGCGTATCGGCAAGTATTTAATTCAGAAGAGAAATGAAAACTTTTACAGCAAAGGTTGGTGATGTCTTGATTGGGGGCGGAAATCCGATCGTTGTTCAGACGATGTGCGACACCCACACTTATGATGTGGAGTCAACTGTTGCCCAGTGTGTGAGGCTTCGTGACGCCGGCGCGGAGATCATAAGGATCACTGTTCCCGGTCCTACGGATGTGGAGCATGTCAAGGTGATCAAGTCTCGTTTGAAGGAACTTCGTGTGCTGACACCGATTGTGGCTGACATTCATTTTTCCTCTCAGACCGCGATAAAGGTGGCGCCTTTTGTGGAGAAGGTAAGGATCAATCCGGGAAATTTCCACAAGGATCACAATGAGGCCCGCAGACAGTTCGCACAGTTGATCGATGTATGCCGCGAGAGCGGGACGGCGATCAGGATCGGAGTCAACCACGGCTCTTTGGGAGAATACATCACCCATCTTTACGGCAACACGCCACAGGCTATGTCTAAAGCGGCCCTTGAGTGGTTGGGAATGTGCGAAGATGCTGATTTTCATAATGTTGTTGTGTCGCTTAAGTCAAGCAACACAACTGTTATGGTCGAGGCTTACCGTCAACTTATGGCGGCCATGAAAGAAAGAGGGACCGTCTATCCTCTTCATGTTGGAGTGACTGAAGCCGGCAACGGGGACAGTGGCAGAATCAAGTCTTGTGTCGGGATCTCTACCCTCCTTTCCGAAGGAATCGGAGACACGGTCAGGGTCTCTCTGACCGAGGAACCTGAGGATGAGATTCCTGTCGCCGTCTATCTTGCGGAAAGATATTCCCACAAGATTGTCTCATCGATGACTTCCATGTCTGTGAGCGGCAGGAAGGCTGTCGCTGTCTACGACTCACCTTCCCGTGAGACCTTGCTGATGGATGTCTCATGCGATTTCGGCAAGAGACTGCTTGACAGGACTTTGGACGAACTTGAACTTGCCGGGTTCTATGTCGATGATGCTGGGAACAAGATTCCTATCCGTGAGTCTGGTCTTGGCTCCTATCTTGTCGACGAATTGATGCAGGCTGCCAGAAGACGTTTCTACAAGCCTGAATATGTCGCATGTCCGGGGTGTGGGCGTACAATGTATGATCTTAAGAAGGCCTTTGAGGAAGTCAAATCCAGGACATCACATTTGAAGAACACAGTCATTGCTGTGATGGGCTGCATTGTGAATGGACCCGGGGAAATGGCTGACGCTGATTGGGGATATGTCGGAGAAGGCAACCACAGGGTCACCATCTATAAAGGTAAGACTCCCGTGTTGAAGCATGTTCAAGACACGGAAGCCGTGGATCGCCTTGTCGAACTGATTGAGAATGACCGGTCGTAAGTTATTTAAGTTCAGCGATTACTGTCTCGCAGGCACGGGTGAGATCCCCTTCCCTCACCTTGATGTCAGCGTCAAGTGGGAGGAATATGTCGATTCTTGAGCCGAACTTGATGATCCCGCACTGCTTTCCCCTTTCGACATTGTCACCCTCCTTTGAGTAGCAGACAATCCTTCTGGCGAAAGTGCCGGCGATCTGTCTGAACAAAATCTCACCATGTTCGTTGCGGATGACCGTGGAGGAGTGCTCGTTCTTCTCCGAGGCTTTAGGCAGGAACGCAAGCAGGTATTTGCCTGGATGATACTTGTAGTAGGAAATGTCACCGTCCACCGGCCAGAAATTCGTGTGGACATCGAAGAAGTCCATGTACACCGAAACTTGGATGCGGTCATCCTTGAAATATTCCTTTTCATAGACCCGGTCAACAATCACAACCTTGCCGTCGGCGACTGAAGTGATCATTTTGGAATCCCCCTCCGGGCGATCTCTGTCCGGTACACGATGAAACCAAAACACGAAGAATGCAAAGGCCAGCAGAATGAGAATGATAGGTGCTACAATGAATGGATTGTGTATGAATATCAGAGCACAAGCTATCAGGGCAGCCGTCACCGTCCAGTTGATTCCTATGGTTCCATATGAGTCCTTGTCAACTTTAATTCTCTTCATATCGCTTATTTATTTCATTAATTAATTGTCTGATTGTTGATTAGAGTAGGTCGAAGATCGCCAGATAGATAGCCCCGAACGGCATCGCCATCAGCGTGCTGTCAAACCTGTCCAGAAATCCGCCATGACCCGGGATGATCTTGCCGGAATCCTTTACTCCATATACCCTTTTCCATTGGGATTCATAAAGATCACCATAGACTCCTGTCACGGACATGATCAGCGACAAGATCAGGCAGTGGATGGGCGGGAACTTCAAGATGTGGAATTCATACAACGCAATGGCCGCCAAAACAGAACTTACCAATCCGCCTATGAAACCAACCCATGTCTTTTTGGGAGACACCGTCGGAAAGAGTTTCTTAGGGAAGAACTTCCCAAGGGTGATTCCGAATGCGAAAGCCCCGACATCAGAACACCAAATTATGATGAAGAAGCAGAGCAGCAGGTTGCCGCTGAAGTTTCCTGCCTTGTCGAACGCGA
Organism: Bacteroidales bacterium UBA6397; assembly: GCA_002439875.1. Classification (GTDB taxonomy): domain Bacteria; phylum Bacteroidota; class Bacteroidia; order Bacteroidales; family UBA932; genus Cryptobacteroides. The sequence continues at coordinate 19,822 of DJQB01000038.1, read as the reverse complement.
TCAGATTGGAAAGCGCGATGGGCACCGCGATGTACAACAAACCTGTGTAGATGTTGGAGAATTTGCCGTATTCCTCCTTGTCTTTGACGTACAAGGAATTGATCATCACTATGAAAAGCGGCACCATTGAGAGGGTTACGAATTTGATTGGCACGTGGTACGAGGCCACGGAAAACAATATTCCGAAAAGAATGATCGCCGCTATTATCGCCAGAATCTTTGAGAACTTGTAGCTATCCCCCATCGTGATGTGGTAGAACTCCAAAAGCATCACGGACATGACGAATATGATAAGTCCGGCGAAAAGGAACTTGTTGAACATCAGGCAGGCCAACATCGCCAGGATGAAGACCACGCCTGAAATAGATCTGACTACGACATTATTCATTACCAGGTTCTGTTAATGCAGGTTCGGCTTCTGTTTCGGAAGATTCATTGATCTCTTCTTTTGGCTTGGCTTTAGGTCCAAGGATCTTTTCTATGTCCTCAGAGAAAATCACCTCTTTTTCAAGCAGAAGTTTTGCCATTTGAACGAATCCCTCTTTATGTTCAGTCAATATGAGCAATGTCCTGTCGTGAATCTCCTTTACCAAATCTTTGACTTCCTGGTCCATTAGTTCGGCTGTCTTCTCACTGTAAGGTTTAGTGAGATCGTACCCCCTAGATCCGGTAGAGTCGTAGAATGAAACCTCACCAATCTTATCACTCATTCCATAGAACTGGACCATGTTGTAGGCCATGCGAGTAAGTCTTTCCAGGTCATTAAGAGCACCGGTAGCCGGTTCTCCATTAATGATTTCTTCGGCCACACGTCCGCCTATCAAAGCGCACATCTTGTCCATCAGGTAAGACCTAGAAAGGATTTTCCTTTCATCAGGCAAGTACCATGTCAAGCCTAACGCGTCACCTCTTGGGATAAGACTGACTTTGAACACTGGATCAGAGTAAGGCAAAAGCCAACCAACAGTTGCGTGCCCAGCCTCATGGTAAGCCGTGGTCCTCTTCTCCGCAGGAGTCATGATTGATCCCTTGCGCTCCAGTCCACCGACGATTCTGTCTATTGCATCAAGGAAATCCTGCCTGTCAATCTCTTTTTTGTTCCTTCGTGCGGCTGTCAAGGCAGCTTCGTTGCACACGTTAGCTATGTCTGCTCCAGAGAAACCAGGAGTGTGCTGCGCCATGAATCCAAGATCGAAATCCTTGGCAATCTTGAGCTTTTGGGTGTGAACCTTGAAGATTTCCTCTCTTTCCTTTAACTCCGGAAGATCAACGTGTATCTGGCGGTCAAAACGACCGGCCCTCAAAAGTGCCTTGTCCAGGATGTCCGCTCTGTTGGTCGCAGCGAGAATAATAACTCCGGAGTTCGTGTCGAATCCGTCCATCTCGGTTAGCAGCTGATTGAGAGTGTTCTCACGCTCGTCGTTCGAGGAGAATCCGACATTCTTTCCACGGGCTCTTCCGACAGCGTCGATCTCGTCGATAAAGACTATGCACGGAGCCTTTTCCTTTGCCTGACGGAACAGGTCCCTGACCCTGGACGCACCGACTCCCACGAACATCTCCACGAAGTCAGAGCCTGAGATCGAGAAGAACGGGACGTTGGCCTCCCCGGCCACAGCCTTTGCCAACAGGGTCTTTCCTGTACCAGGAGGCCCGACGAGCAGGGCGCCTTTGGGAATCTTACCTCCGAGCGCTGTGTATTTCTGAGGATTCTTGAGGAAGTCCACGATCTCCATTACTTCTTCCTTTGCGCCGTAAAGACCCGCTACATCCTTGAAGGTGACGTTGACTTTTTCCCTATCGGCCAGCTTGCCGGTGGACTTACCAACATTGAACACGCCTCCTGGACCGCCGGCTCCTCCGCCCATATTTTTGTTGAATCCACGGAACATCCAGATCCACATGGCGATGAGCAGGACCGGGAATATTATCCATTCAAGTATGCTCGACCACATACGGCTGTCGTTCTCCATAACGATCTTAACCTGGCTCTCGTCCGCCGGAAGCTTCGAGTTGAGTTCCCCGAACTCCTTCTCGGCATCGAACTTGTCTGACACCAGGAATATGAAATGAGGGGATGCCGGAGGAACCTTTCCGCCGAACCTGTCGGCGTATTTTTCCAGTCTGTCAGGGCGTATCGTGATGTTGCCTTTGAAGTCGTTCCTTATGAAATCTATCTCCTTGATGTCCCCTTTGAGGAACATCTCCTGAACCTCCGCCCATTCTATTTTCTGAGGGTTTGCTCCGCTGTTGTTGAAAAGCATCCAGCCTATGCCGAGAATAAGAATCAGGTACAGCCAGGAAAAGTTGAACCTTACGCGTATGACCTTCCTCCTTGGGCCATTGCCGTTCGGTGTGTTTGAATTATTCGGCATCTGTTTCTTTCTTTTTGTTTCCAGGCACTTTCCTTTCCTTGTACTCTTTGTGAGGGGCATCAGCCCAAAGCTCTTCCAGTCTGTAGAACTGGCGGTATTCCGTCAGGAAAATGTGGGCCACGATGTCGCCGTAGTCCAGTATTATCCAGAAATTATTTTCCAAGCCTTGAGTTCGCAGCGGTTTTCTGCCTTCCTCACGCATCTTGGCTATGACATTGTCAGCTATGGCGTTGACGTTTGTTGTAGAGTCGGCGTTACAGATCATAAAATGATCTGTGATTGCGGTACCCAGTGGCCTGAGGTCTATGTCAATGACGTTTTGTGCTTTCTTGTCGAGCATAGCGTCCGCCATAACCCGCAGATCGTGTGTAATCATATCGTGAATGTTTTGTATTTTTGCATTACCTTTCAAATATACAAATATACGACAAATTCTGAACCAATGAAAGAGGAAGTAGACATACAATGGCTAGATAAGGTGGATTCCACCAATAATGAGGCTCAGAGGCGCATTTCGGAGATCGGCAATCTCTCGGTTATCGCCGCCGTTCACCAGACTTCAGGACGCGGACAGAGGGGTAATCAATGGCTGACCCATGCCGGTGAAAACCTGACTTTCTCGATGGTTGTTAAATTCGGCGACGGTGGTCTGACTCCGCTTGAGGCCAACAGGCAGTTCGCCATCAACAGATCAGTCACGCTTGGTGTTTCTGATTATCTTGATTCAGTGGGGATTGAATGTGCGGTTAAATGGCCGAACGACATCTATGCCGGGAACCGCAAGATCTGTGGTATACTCATAGAGAACACTCTTCACGGACAGCTCATCGCTTCAAGCGTGATCGGGATTGGTCTGAATGTCAACCAGAAAGAATTCCCTCCACAATTGGTCAACCCTGTCTCGATGGCGATCCTGACTGGTAAGGAATATGACATAAGAGGCGAACTGGTAAAACTTTGCAGGTGCGTGCGGAACAGACTCCATGACCTTGACGGCAACAAGGATGAATATGTAAGGAGGCTTTACCGTTATAGCGTATTTCATGAATATGTAGTCTGCTCCTCAGGCGAGTCCATAAAGGCAAAAATCATCGGTGTGGCTGATTCCGGACTCTTAAAGATTGAAACGGAAAAAGGCGAACGCATTCAGTTCGCCTTTAAGGAAATAAGTTATCTTATTTAGCGAAGTTCTGCAATTGCCTTCGCTGGGTCCTCAGCCTTGAAAACCGAACTTCCTGCGACCAAGATCGTCGCTCCCGCCTCAACAAGGATTCCCGAATTGGAGGCGGAGACACCCCCGTCCACCTCAATGTCCTTTGCCACTCCACTACTGTCCATCTCGGCCTTGAGGACCTTGATCCTGCCGATTGATTCCTCGATGAACTTTTGTCCCCCGAATCCGGCAAAGACAGACATGATGAGGAAGAAATCGACATCCTCAATGTATGGGAACAGCCTTTCGACCGGCACGTCAGGATTGATCGCCAGCCCGGCTTTCGCTCCGCAGGATTTGATAAGCTTTATGATGTCTTTGGGATACTTGCCCGCTTGGTCGGCTGCCTCAAGGTGGAAGCTTATCAGTCCCGCTCCACATTTGGCGAATCTTTCGATGTACTTGTCCGGGTTGATGATCATCAGATGCACGTCCATCGGCACAGTCGCGACTTTCGCAATCGCCTCCATCACCGGAAAGCCGAACGAGATGTTCGGTACAAGGCTTCCATCCATCACGTCGATGTGGATCAGGTCGGCGTTCTCGTTGACCATCCTTATGTCCGGCTCAAGATTCAGGAAATTGCCGGAAAGTATTGAGGGCGCTATCTTTACCATACTATTCAAAATTGGTCACAACATCGACGAGATGCTTGGTGAACTTGTCAAGGGATGCAAGCTCAAGTCTCTCTCCAGGGGCGTGCACCCCGCGGAGGGTCGGACCGAACGAGATCATGTCCAGATCCCCGAACTTCTCGGCGAAAAGACCGCACTCAAGGCCTGCATGGATGGCCTTGACCTCCGGCTCGCATCCGAACAGTTTCCTGTACGAATCCACGCATACACGAAGAATGTGGGAATCGAGGTTCGGCTTCCACCCTGGATATTCAGAAAGGTGCGTCACCTGGGCTCCGGCAAGCAGGAAGTTGGCCTCTACCTTCGCGGCCATCATCTTCCTTGCCGAACCGGTTGAGCTGCGCTGGCTTGTGATGATCTCAATCCTCCCCTGCTTGTTCATCCTTACGGCCGCCAGGTTCGTCGAAGTCTCCACGAGCCCAGGAATGTCCTGGCTCATGGTCTCGACTCCGTGCGGGCAAGCGAAGAGAGATGCTATCAGCTTCCTTGCGACATCGCTCTGGATTGGCTTCTCCGTACATCTGTACGTCTCGCCTCTTAAAGTCAACCCCGGATCAGTCCTGAAATATTCATTCCTCAGGTCCTTGCCGAACGAGGTGAATCTCGCGATTGTGGCGTCCGTGTCCGGCACCGTGATGATGGCCTCACACTCCCTCGCTATCGCGTTCGGCTTGTTGCCGCCTTTAAGCATAACGAGCTGAAGCCCGTAAGCCATTTCAGAATACAGGAAGCGAGCCATCTGCTGCACCGTGTTCGCGCGACCTTTGTTTATGTCATCTCCGCTGTGGCCGCCGAGCGCTCCGCCGATCTCCAGTCTTACCGGCTTATAGCCTTCTTTAAAATCTTCTTGTGTGTATCTGAATACGGCTGTTGTGTCAAGGCCTCCGGCACAGCCGATGAACATCTGTCCCTCATCCTCAGAGTCAAGATTGATGAGTGTCCTGCCGGTGAAGAAACCTGGCTCCATTCCGAAGGCACCGTCCATTCCGGTTTCTTCTGAGATGGTGAACACACATTCGATCTTACCCATCGGAAGGTCGCTGTCAAGAAGAGCGAGCATCGCGGCTACACCTATGCCGTCATCGGCTCCAAGCGTGGTGTCCTTGGCGATCATCCAGCCATCCTCGATGACATATTCAATGGGATCCTTGAGAAAGTCGTGCTGAATGCCGTTTCTCTTTTCGCAGACCATGTCCTGATGGCCCTGAAGAACGATCGTAGGCACATTCTCCTTGCCTTTGCTTGCCTCCTTGACAATGCAGACATTATTGATCCTGTCGGTTTTACATTCAAGATGCCTTTCCCCTGCGAAGCGCTGAAGAAAGGCGGTCATTGGCTCTTCATGTCCGGACTCCCTTGGAATCCGAGTGATCTCCTTGAAGATTGAGAGTACTTTTTCCGAATTCATTGGCTTATATATTATCTTGCCTTATCTTGCCACAGGCATAAGCATCCTCTCGATGTCACTCACGTACTGTTTGAATGTTTTGTCAGTGGCCATAAGATCAGACACTGTCGCGCAGGCGTGAAGCACAGTGGCGTGGTCTTTCCCTCCAAGTTCCATACCAATCGTTGACAGAGAGCATCCGCCTATGTGGTTGCGGCTAATGAACATGGCGATCTGCCTTGCCTGGACAATCTGCCTTTTTCTCGATTTTGAAAGAAGAGTCTCGCGGGTAATGTTGAAATACTCGCAGACAACATCTTGAACCTTATCGATCGAGATCTCGTTCTGCTCCTCGCCGACGATGTTGCCGGTGACCTGTTCGGCCAGCTCCTTCGTTACCTCCTCATGGCAGAGCGTGGCGTTGGCTATCAACGAGATGAGCGATCCTTCCAATTCCCTGAAATTTGATCTTACCCTGCTTGCGAGAAGTTCCAGTACTTCGTCACTGACGGAGACCCCCTCACGGGCGCACCTTGCCTTCAGCATGGCCAGTCTGGTGTCATGGCCCGGCTTGGACAATTCAATGGAAAGCCCCCATTTAAAGCGCGAGAGGAGTCTTTCCTCAAAGTTCATCAGATCCACCGGGGCGCGGTCTGAAGTGAAAACCAACTGCTTGCCTGACTGATGAAGATGATTGAATATGTTGAAGAATGCGTTCTGCGAGGCAGGACCGATAAGTTCTTGTATGTCATCCATGATGAGGACATCGATCCTCATGTAGAAAGCCATGAAGTCGGTCAGTTTGTTCTGGACATTCACTGCGTTGACGTATTGTGTCCGGAATTCGTTTCCTGTCACATAAAGAACGACAAGGTCAGGATAAGCCTCGTGGATCGCAATGCCGATCGCCTGGGCAAGATGGGTCTTGCCCAGACCTGGTCCCCCGAAGATGAACAGTGGGTTGAACGGAGTCTTGCCAGGCTTGTCAGAGATGCTTATGCCGGCGTTGTAGCCCATCTTGTTGCACTCACCTTTAATAAGGTTGTCAAAACAGTAGACGGGATTGAGCCTCGGATTGATCTTCAGCTTTTGGATGCCTGGAAAGACAAACGGACTTGGATTTCCGGATGGCTGGAATGTATTGATCGTCACTGGTTTGTTCTCGGGCACGTTCCCGTGTGCCGCCGTAAAGACCATCGCGCGCTCTTTTTGGACAGGGTGGATCTTATACAGCAGTCTGGCGTCCTGGCCGATGACCCTTCTGAGTGTCATCCTTATGATCGGAAGAAAGGCATCCTCAAGGTAGCTTCTGAAAAAATCGGTCGGCACTTCCACAGTAAGTGTCGATCCTTCCAGGGAAATAGGAACGATGGTTTTGAACCAGATCTCGAACTGCTTCGGCTCCACGTTTTGTTCGAATATCCGCAAACACTCGTCCCAGACAGAGATATGTCTTTCCAATTCAGTCATTTCTTCAAATGATTATTAAATTCAAAACAAGAAATTGATCCCTCATATATCGTTATGCAAAATTGGGGGAAAATTATTTTATAAAAAATTGCTTTTCGTATTGTTTTTGATTTTTATTTTCCCTATATGACTGAATGTGCGAAAAGAATTGATTTATATAATATTATTATAATCAATAATTTATATTGTAAATTTTTTATAACTATCCCAAAAACAAAGAGATTAAAATTTAGAATTATTAAAAACGGGACGAACCGGGATTCAGGTCAATGAAAATTAGGAATCAGCCCCTCAGCGGATCCTTTCGGCTGAGCCGTTCTCTACCTTGACTATGAATGAATCCTTGAAATCTTCCCGTATTCTTGCATAAATCTTTCTTGCGGCGTCAAGATTTTCGGAAGGACCTACGATGTACTTGTAAAGCCTGCCGGCTTTAAGTCTTATGACGTCATGACCTTTGAAAAACGGGTCGTTTTCATCCATGGATTTTGACGAGACCAGCACCTGCGTGCCATAAATTGTCTTAATGCCAGATGGAACCTGGGTGTCATCTCCGGTGGCGGTTTTGGTCTTGCCTCTCATGCATCCCTCCTCATTTGTTTCATCTGCATCCTTGCTTTTGGCTTTGGACGTGACGTTCCCGGCCTCCGTGCCGTCATATTCATTTTTGTACCTCTTGAAAGCGTTGTAAATGTCTGAGGCAATCCTATCCCTGCCTTTTTCGGTAACCAGGGCCTCACGGTCAGCCGAGTTTGACATGAATCCGCATTCTACAAGCACGGCCGGCATCGCGGTCCTCCACAGTACATAGAACGGATCCTGGGATATTCCCCTGCTGTGTCTGATCGCACCTCCCTTCATCTCGCTGTCGACAAGTTGCGCGAACCTGAAGCTTTGCTCCAGGTAGGCGTTCTGCATCAGGTTCATGAAAATGTAGGATTCTGGGTCGGCCGGATCAAAGCCCTCATAGCGTGCCGTGTAGTCGTCCTCAAGCTTTATGACGGAATTTTCCCGGCGTACCACGTCCATGTTTCCGGCGTAAAGATCCTTGTTCTTGCTGGTGTACTGTCCGAGTATGTGGATGGAATAGCCGTTCGGCCCGTTTCTCTTCCCGTCCACAGAGTTAATGTGGATAGAGACGAACAGGTTGGCGTCGTTACGGTTGGCTATGTCAGCCCTACCTTGAAGTGTCACGAATGTGTCGTCGCCTCTTGTCATGATGACCTTGGTGTCCGGGAAGCCCGAGCGTATCTTGTCGTTCAGTCTCTTGGCGATGTCAAGGACGATCGTCTTTTCCTTTGTCTTCCCATTGGGACTGACGCAGCCTGCGTCCTTGCCGCCATGCCCCGGGTCGATGACAACGGTCGTCAGTCTGATGGCTGATGATGGATTCTGCGCCGAGGCTGAGAACCCGGATACTGAAAGTGAAAATGCCGTGATTACGGCAAGAAAATTGCGATGTAAATCCAAAATATGTAGTATATTTGTCTTTTGCAAATTTATAAAATAATTGCAATTCAAGAAGCATACATATAATATTATCCTAATAGCCGCTTTGGCTGCACTGACAGGACTGACAATGTTCGGACAGGATTTGAGGAGGAACAGGAACCATAGAGCGGCTGCTGGAGCGGTTTCTTTACCTGAAGCCCCCAAGCCGGTCGCTGGGGATTCCATAATCCATCGGGGAGATTCCATACCCTCGCTCAGGGATTCCCTTTCCATTAGACGTGACTCCATCAGAGTGGTTGATTCGACATCGAGGGCAGATTCCCTTTTAATGTTGGAAAAAAGTTCCCTTTCAAGACCCGCATTCTCAGGGGCGAAGGATTCCATTAGGCAGGATTTCTCTAACGGGCGGCGCAAGATGTACTATTGGGGCGATGTAGAGGTCTCTTACGACAACATCAAGCTGAAAGCGGACTATATGGAGTACGACATGTCAACCGGAACCGTCTTCGCGAGGGGAACCTATGACAGTCTGTCCAGGGAATGGAAGGGGCAGCCTGAGATGACCCAGGGAGGGCAGACGTTCAGTATGGAGGAGGTGCGGTACAATTTCAACACGCGCAAGGCAAGGATCACGAATATGATCACGAAAGAGGATGACGGTATCCTTCACGGAAAGAACATCAAGATGATGCCGGACAAGTCCATAAACATCACTAAAGGTAAATACACGGTCTGTGATCTGGAACATCCGCATTACTATCTGAAACTGTCTGCGGCCAAGGTTGTCACAAAACCTTCGCAGAAGACGGTGTTCGGGCCGGCGCACCTTGTGGTCGAGGATGTCGACCTGCCGATAGGCATTCCCTTCGGATTCATCCCCAAGCGTCCTGACAGAGCCACGGGGCTTCTGATGCCTTCTTTCGGAGAGGAGAATGCCCGCGGCTTCTACTTGAGGGATGCCGGAATGTACTTTGTGCTGGGTGACTATTTCGACATGTCGCTGACTGGGGACTACTACACTCTGGGTTCCTGGGCCGCCAATCTGAACTCCAGATACATGGTGAAGTACAAGTTCAGCGGCAATCTTGCCGTGAACTATTCCGTAGATCAGACCGGAGAGAAAGGAAGCACGGACTTTTTCCAGAGCAAGAACTTTGGAGTCAGGTGGTCTCACTCGCAGGATTCCAAGGCTCATCCCGGAACGTCGTTCTCGGCGTCTGTCAACTTTTCCAGCCCTTCCAACAGTCGTTACAACTCGCACTCTGTGTCGGAGGCTCTTCAGAACCAGATTTCGTCCTCGGTGTCATACTCAAAGAACTGGAACGGCAAGTTCAATCTTTCGGTCAACGCGCTGCACAGCCAGAACTCGAGGGACAGCTCATACTCATTCACGCTGCCTAACATCACGTTTTCCGTGTCGACTTTCTACCCTTTCAAGATCAAGAACAGGATCGGGAAGGAGCGATTCTACGAGAAGTTCGCGTTGGGTTACAACACTTCTATCCAGAACAAGGTCAATTTCAAGGCGTCTGAATTCGGTGAGCCCGGATTCATGGACAAGTTCCAGAACGGAATGGCGCACAACTTCTCCATCAAGCTTCCGGATTTCACGTTGTTCAAGTATTTGAACGTGGCCCCTAACGTCAGCTATGGCATGAACTGGTTCTTCCGCAAGAGTGAGGCGTACTTTGATCCAGAGACCAACAGCGTGAAGACGCAGATGGGCAAGCAGTTTGGCACATTCGGGGCGACACACAACTATTCCGGCTCAGTGTCGATGAGTACCCGTCTCTATGGAATGTTCAATTTCGGGAAATTCCATAAGATTCAGGCTTTGAGACATGTCATCTCTCCCAGCGTGAGTATGAGTTTCAGTCCGGAGAAAGGCAAGTCTTTCAACGGATGGCGCACGTTAGACTACATCGACACTCTCGGGGTCCGGAAATCATATGACTACAACATCTACCAGGGACAGATAAATTCAGCCCCTGGAAAGGGGAGGTCCGCCACCATGAGCCTCTCGATCGGCAACAATCTTGAGGCCAAGGTGCGTGACATGAGCGACACGACTGGCAAAGGAAACAAGAAGGTAAAGATTTTGGATCAGTTTAACATCTCCACCGGCTATAATTTCCTTGCGGACTCGCTGAAGATGAACAATGTTGGAATATCTATGTCCACATCGATCTTCGGCAAGCTCGGAATCAACGGAAACATGAATTTTGATCCCTATGCCATCGACGGGAAAGGCCAGAGGATCAACAGGTACAATATCCTGGAGAATGGCGTACCCCTCAGGCTAACCAATGTGAGCGGCTCGCTGTCATATTCCCTGTCAGGAAAAGGTACAGTCAAAGGCAACGACGGATCGAAGTCATCCGGTGGCGGTGACGGAGGTTCCTCCAATGCCTCTGACTATTACCGGAGAATATACTACCACCCGCTGACAGGTGAATATATTCCAGGTGGATGGTTATACTACACCAACCCTAATGTGCCGTGGAGCGTGAATTTCAATTATAACTTTTCCATGAACCGGTCCTATTCCTTTGCGAACAACCAATTGAGCAGGAAGGACAACATCACGCAGACACTCGGGGTCCAAGGGAACGTGCAATTGACTCCGAAGATGTCTGTTCAGGCGCAATCAGGCTGGGATTTTACGGCGATGAAAATGACAACCACCCAGTTCTCGTTCAGGTATGATCTGCACTGTTTCAATATCTCCGTCTCATGGGTTCCGTCGGGTATGTACCAGTCGTATTCATTTCTTATCTCCGCAAACGCTGCGGCCCTGGCTGATTTGTTGAGGTTCAAAAAAAGTACCAGCTATTGGGATAAATAGTTTGGAGATGTATTATAAATATCTTATATTTGTGAGCTGACATTTTTCAGTGAAAGCCTAAAGGCTGATAATCTGACATAATATTCTGAAAAACATATCCGGTGTGAAAATTCCGGAGTCATTTTAAGTTTATGCCTTATAATTTATTTGAACTCACTCAGATGAGCAGAGAGCAACTTGAAAAAGTCGCTCAAGAGCATCAGATCAAGAACATCAAGAAATTCACAGATGAGAATCTGTCATTCGCTATATTGGATGCCCAGGCGGCCGCGGCGTCTGTCCAACCGGTAGAAAAGCCGAAGGCAAAGCGTGGAAGGCCTCGTAAGAATCCGCTTCCTGAACAGCAGACCAAGTCTCCGGTCTCTAAGCCGGTTGCTGAGAAGAATGGCAATAAAAAATCCAAAGCAGAGCCGGAGGTAAATGCTGTCCCGCAGAATAATCAGGCAGCCGAGCCTAAGGCGGAACTGACGACATCCAATGTTCAGGATTCGAAACCAGCACCTAAGAAAAGGGGACGCAAGCCTAAGTCAGCCACCGTCACGTCACAGGCTGAGACCGCCACACCTGCCGCCGAGAAGACTCAGGTTGCGGTCAAGGCGGATGCCACCGTTTCCGAGAGAGAGCCTGTACAGATGTCAGACATTCCACAGGCGCAGTCTGAAAAGCCGGTCAACGGCAAGGAGTTCATTCATGCGCTTTTCGATGATCTGAAGGATGACCCGGCTGCCCATGCGGACATCAGTCGCAGGAAACAGAAGAACAAGTTTCAGGGGCAGAATGTCCAGAATCCTAACCAGCAGCCTAAACCTCAAAATTACCAGAACACTAACCAAAGGCCTAAGGCACCAGAGGTCGATTTTGACGGAACTGTTGAGGCGACAGGCGTGCTGGAAATCATGCCTGACGGCTATGGCTTCCTCCGTTCCTCTGACTATAATTATCTTAATTCTCCGGATGACATCTATGTCAGCCAGAGCCAGATAAAGAATAACGCACTGAAGTCTGGCGACACCGTCACCGGCGAGATCCGCCCTCCGAAGGAGGGGGACAAGTATTTTCCGCTTGTCAAGATTAATTACATCAACGGCCGTACCCCAGACTATATACGTGACAGGGTTCCGTTCGATTTCCTTACTCCTTTGTTCCCGAATGAGAAGTTCAATCTTCTTGGCCACGGACATCAGAGTGATCCGTCATGCAGGATTGTGGATATGTTCACCCCTATAGGAAAAGGACAGCGAGGACTGATCGTCTCTCAGCCGAAGACAGGAAAGACAATGCTCCTTAAGTCAATAGCCAATGCGATCGCGGACAACCATCCTGAGGTTTATGAGATTGTGCTGCTTATTGACGAGCGTCCAGAGGAGGTCACCGATATGAGCCGCAGCGTGAAGGCTGAAGTTGTGGCATCGACTTTCGACGAGCCGGCGGAAAGGCACGTGAAGGTTGCGAACATGGTTCTTGAAAAAGCACGCAGACTTGTGGAGTGTGGTCACGATGTTGTGATCCTTTTGGATTCCATCACTCGTCTGGCCCGCGCCTACAACACAGTACAACCTGCTTCAGGCAAGGTTTTGACCGGTGGTGTGGATGCCAATGCCCTTCAAAAACCCAAGCGTTTTTTCGGCGCGGCCCGTAACATCGAGGGTGGCGGTTCGCTGACAATCCTCGCCACAGCCTTGACCGATACCGGCTCAAAGATGGATGACGTGATCTTCGAAGAGTTTAAAGGAACAGGCAATATGGAACTTCAGCTTGACAGAACGCTTGCCAACAGGCGCATTTTCCCGGCCGTGAATGTGGTCCTTTCCAGCACACGTCGTGACGACCTTCTTTACAGTCGTGAGGCGGCCAACAGGATCTGGATCCTGCGCAAGCTCCTTGCCGACATGAATCCTACCGAGGCGATGAACTTCATGCTTCAGCTGATGGATGAGTACAAGACCAACGACATGCTCCTTGAGAACATGAACAAAGTCACTCCACGTGACGCCAAGTACTACGACACGTTCTAATTGATTTTAGTAATATACTAACAAAGGCGATTGAATATTTTCAGTCGCCTTTAATTGTGTATTAATTTGGAGATCAATACTGATCCCATGACTTGATTTGAAGGTCGTCTATGCTGGTGGAGCAGAACGCGCGGATGAAGGCGGTCGCCAGACGGGCGTTCGTGAATAGGGTGACGTTGAAGTCAATTGCGGCCCTCCTGATCTGGTAGCCATTGGACAGCTCCAGCTCCGAGAAGTTCTTGGGAATATTAATCACCATGTCAACTTCTTTGTTCTGAATCATATCCAGCGCTGGCTTGAACCTGCCCTTGAAGTTGGGATTGTCACATTCGCTCGGCCACAGCACCTTGGTGGCGGGAACACTGTTCTCGACAAGGTACTTGTAGGTGCCTCCCGTCGCATAAAGCTCGTACCCCTTGTCGACAAGAAGCCGGCAAGCGTTCAGCATATCCGCCTTCTGAAGCGGATCTCCTGTTGAAAGGAGAATTCTTTTCTCAGGGATCCTCTGCCCTACAGAAAGCACTGACTTCAGGAGTGCCTCGTTAAGGTCATCACCCAGACAGCCGACCTCTCCGGTCGAAGACATGTCAACACCCAGCATAGGGTCGGCTTCCTCAAGCCTTGCGAACGAGAACTGCGAGGACTTCACGCCGACATAGTCCAGGTCAAAAGCACTCTTCTGCGGAGCCGCTGGATGAAGGCCGAGCATGACCTTGGTCGCAAGCTCGATGAAATCAATCTTAAGCACCTTGGACACGAACGGGAAACTTCTGGAAGCTCTCAGATTACACTCGATGACTTTGATGGCGTTCTCCTTGGCAAGGAACTGGATGTTGAAAGGGCCTGAGATGCTTAACGCTCCGGCAATCGCACGGGCTATCTTCTTGATCCTGCGCACAGTCTCGACATAAAGTTTCTGCGGAGGGAACTGGATAGTGGCGTCACCGGAATGGACACCGGCATATTCAATGTGCTCCGAGATCGCGTATGCGAGTATTTCTCCGTTGTCAGCCACAGCATCGAACTCGATCTCCTTGCTTCGCATGTAGAATTTGCTTATTACAACAGGGTGCTCCTGAGAGACTTCCGCGGCGAGACTGAGGAAATGACGAAGTTTCTCCTCATCGTGGCAGACGTTCATAGCGGCTCCGGAGAGCACGTAGGACGGCCTGACAAGAACCGGAAAACCAACCTTCTTTATGAAGTTGTCAACCTCGTCAACGGTCGTGAGCTCGCTCCATTCCGGCTGGTCGACACCGAGGCTGTCAACGATGCTGGAGAACTTGTGGCGATCCTCAGCCTTGTCGATGTCCTCGGCTGAAGTACCGAGTATCGGAACGTTATGTTTGTAGAGCTTGAGTGCCAGATTGTTCGGGATTTGCCCTCCTACAGAGACTACCACTCCATGCGGCTTCTCAAGATCGATGATGTCCATAACTCTCTCGAATGTAAGCTCATCGAAGTAAAGCCTGTCACACATGTCGTAGTCGGTGGAGACTGTCTCCGGGTTGTAATTGATCAGCACTCCCCTGTATCCTTGTTTTCGGATGGTCTGGAGACATGTTACGGAACACCAGTCGAACTCTACCGAAGATCCGATCCTATAGGCACCGGATCCGAGAACTATCACGGACTTGCCGTCGTTCTCATATTCAATGTCGCTCTTGGTGCCGTTGTAGGTCAGGTAGAGGTAGTTCGTCTGGGCAGGGAACTCGGCGGCGAGGGTGTCTATCTGCTTGACGACTGGCACGATGCCGAGGGACTTTCTATATTCACGGACCTTGTCCATGTTGTTCGTGACAACTCCGCTGTCTTTCCATACAGCTCTCTGGATCTGGAAATCCGAGAAGCCTTCCTGCTTTGCAAGACGAAGGAGTTCGGTAGGCATATCCTCGATCTTGTCGTACGAGTTCATGTCCTCGTAGGTCTTGACGATGTTCTCCAGCTTGTTCAGGAACCATTTGTCGATCTTCGTGAGGTCGTGGATCTGATCTACCGTGTAGCCGGCGCGCATCGCCTTGGAAATCACGAAGATTCGTTTGTCAGTAGGCTCGCGGAGGGCTTCGTCCACATCTGCGACTTGGAATTCCTTGTTGCCCACGAATCCGTGTGCTCCTTGACCAATCATGCGGAGTCCTTTCTGGATGGCTTCCTCGAAACTGCGGCCAATCGCCATAACCTCGCCGACAGACTTCATCGATGATCCAATCTTTCTGGAGACTCCGTGGAACTTGCTGAGGTCCCAGCGAGGAATCTTGCAGACGATGTAGTCAAGGGCAGGCTCGAAGAACGCGGGGGTAGTCTTGGTGACTGAATTCTTCAGGTCGAAAAGGCCGTAGCCAAGTCCGAGTTTGGCGGCCACGAACGCAAGCGGATAGCCTGTGGCCTTGGAGGCCAGGGCGGAGGAACGGCTCAGACGGGCGTTGACCTCGATGACGCGGTAGTCCATGGCATCCGGGTCGTAGGCGTACTGGACGTTGCACTCGCCCACTATGCCAATGTGGCGGACAATCCTGATGGAAAGTTCACGCAGGAAATAATAATCATTGTTGGACAGGGTCTGGGACGGTGCCACCACGATGCTCTCTCCGGTGTGAATTCCGAGCGGGTCGAAGTTCTCCATGTTACAGACCGTGATGCAATTGTCGTAACGGTCGCGCACAACTTCATATTCAATCTCCTTCCATCCTTTAAGTGATTTTTCCACAAGAACCTGCGGAGAGAATGAGAATGCTTTTTCGCAGAGTTCATCAAGCTGCCCGTTGTTGTCGCAGAATCCGGAACCGAGTCCGCCGAGTGCGTAGGCAGCGCGGACGATAAGCGGGAAACCGAGTTCGTGAGCGGCCTTGCGGGCCTCATCGATGTTGGACGCCGGGTGGGATTTGATGGTCTTGACCCCGATCTCGTCGAGTTTCTTGATGAAAAGGTCACGGTCCTCCGTGTCCATGATCGCCTGGACCGGGGTGCCAAGCACCTGTACGTTGTACTTGTCCAGAATACCGTTCTCGTACAATTCCACACCGCAGTTAAGGGCGGTCTGGCCTCCGAACGAGAGGAGGATGCCCTGAGGTTGCTCCTTGGCGATGACTTTCTCCACGAAGAACGGGGTGACAGGCAAGAAGTAAATCTTGTCGGCCACTCCCTCCGAGGTCTGCACGGTGGCGATGTTCGGGTTGATGAGGACTGTCTCGATGCCTTCCTCGCGGAGGGCCTTGAGAGCCTGTGAGCCGGAATAGTCAAACTCTCCGGCCTGGCCGATCTTGAGCGCGCCCGATCCAAGGATCAGGACTTTCTTTATGTTGGTGTTTTTCATGACTTCTTCTGATTACAGCTTGCTGATGAACTCGTCGAACAGAAAATTAGTGTCGGTCGGGCCGCTGGAGGCTTCCGGGTGGAACTGTACCGAGCAGAACGGCTTGGATTTGTGGCGGATGCCCTCGTTGGTGCCATCGTTCATGTTCACGAACCATGGTTCCCAGTCGGCTCCGAGCGTCTTGTCATCCACAGCGTATCCGTGGTTCTGGGACGTGATGAAGCAACGGTTCGTTCCGACCATGCGGACAGGCTGGTTGTGGCTGCGGTGGCCGTACTTCAGCTTATATGTGTTGGCTCCGCCGGCTCTCGCAAGCAGCTGGTTGCCCATGCATATTCCGAAAATAGGCTTGTCACCATCCATTGCCTTGCGAAGGTTGGCTACCGTGACATTGCAAAACTGTGGGTTCCCGGGGCCGTTCGAGATGAAGAGACCATCGTAGTCCAATGTGTTGAAATCGTAGTCCCATGGCACTCTGACGACCTTCACTCCCCTTTCCATAAAGCATCTGAGGATGTTGTGCTTGACCCCGCAATCGACCATCACGACGGTCTTGGAGCCGCTGCCATATTCAATGACATCCTTGCAGCTGACGATCGCGATCTGGTTGGCAAGGTTCGGGTCATCGACCGGGAAATCCTTCTCGACTCCGTCAGGAACGATCATTCCGAGCATGGAACCTTTCTCGCGCAGAAGCTGGGTCACGGCGCGGGTGTCGATTCCGAATATTCCCGGTGTCTTCTGCTCTTTCAACCATTCGTCAAGGCTCTTGACCGCGTCCCAGTGGCTGTAGTCGAAAGAGTAGTCACTGATGACGACTCCCCTTACCCAGATTTTTTCGGATTCGAAGTTCTTTGAGATTCCCATTTTATCCGCTCCTTCCTGTGGAACGCCGTAATTACCTATCAAAGGATAAGTAACACAAAGGATCTGCCCGGAGTAGGATGGATCCGTGAGGCTCTCGGGATATCCCACCATCGCGGTCGAGAAGACAACCTCTCCATCGCACGGTCCGTCGTAGCCGAAAGAGAATCCGCGGAATTCCGCTCCGTTCTCCAACTTAAGTGTCGCGCCTTTTCTTGAGTTCATGATATATACCTTACTAACTTTTATTCAAACATCTATCATAAAAAAACGACCATCTCAAACAGTGATGAAATGGTCGATGAAAGTCAATGAAAGAACATTCCCACTGTGCATCCTTGGACGCACTGACGCTCAAAGGTATTAAAGCCACATCATGCATTATGGAAGTTCGTTTCTTTGCAAATTTAAGCAAAAAAAGGAAATAAGCGGCAAAATATTCGATGAATATAAATTCACTTTCTTCGTTTTGACATAATGCGGAAAACTGCGATTGACAAGAAAGTCAGAGCCTCGGTCGCAGGCAGTGCGAGCCATATACCATTCACTCCTGCGAAATGAGGTATCAATAGGAAGCAAGGAACAAGGAATATGACTCCTCTGGAAAGCGAAAACATGGTCGCGGGAAACGCCCGTTCCACACTCTGGTAATAACCGATGGCAGCGACGTTCACTATCGACAGGGTGAAGCCGATCGCCATAAGTGGCACACCGTGAGCCGCTATTGAATATGCCGGAGCGTCCTTGCTGAGGAACAGCTCCGCCACGTGGCTGATTCCCAAGGCAAGGGCAAGCGAGACCACGATTCCTAGTCCCAAGGCAGTGAGCAGCGACACCTTACGGGCTTCGATCACACGGCCACGGTTGCCGGCTCCGTGGTTGAAACTGATGATAGGCTGCGCGGACTGTGAAATCGCGTTTCCTGTCATGAATATGAAGGGCATGATGTAGCAGGCAATTGAGAACGCCGCCACTCCGTCCTCCCCTAAATACCTCATGAACACATAGTTGCCCACGAACATCAGCATTGAGATGCTGATTTCTCCAAGAAAGGCTGACAGTCCGAGACGGAATTGGTACCACAGGTTGCGCAGGGAAAGACAGAGACTTTTCCAAGACATCTTCAAATGGTAGGGCCTCATTGTCTTGGACAGGAATATAATGTAGAACAGGACCATAAGTCCTCCGGTCCAGCATCCGATTGACGTGGCTATGGCTACTCCCTCAAGCCCTTTGTCAAGGACAAAAAGGAACACGTAGTCCAGCACGACGTTGACGATGGACGGAACCGCGGCGGCCGCCGAGGCGTACTTAGGTGAGCCGTCCAGCCGGATGATCAGAAGGCCGACAGACTGGAGGAACAGCGCGCAGAATGCGTAGGCCAGCCATTTCTGGTAGTCAAGGACATACGGAAGCAGCCTGTCTGAGGAGCCGAGAAGGCAAGCGCTTTGGGTGCTGAAGCTTTGGACCAGAACCGTCAGCGTCACCGTGACCAGCACACCGAAAATCAGTGTCTGAGTCATGTTGATGCGCGCGGCTTTCTCGTTGTTTTGCGAAAGGTGGACGGAGGAAATTACCGAGCATCCGATGCCGAACAACAACCCCAACCCTGTCATAATCATCCAGAAAGGAGCGAATATGTTGACCGCGGCAAGAGCGTCACTCCCAACCCCGTGCCCGACGAACACCCCGTCGATGGTCGTCATCACGGCCATGCATGCCATCCCTATCAAGGTAGGAATGAATATTTTACTGAAGAGTCCCGGAATGCTGTCGGAACCGAAATCTATCGAGTCTCGTTTCATGATTCAGTTCTGATTTTGGCCAGCAAAGATAGGCATAATATCTTTAGATAGAGAATTATGACGTTTGTTCAATTCCGGAAAACGTGATGATTATAACTTACCTTTCCTGTGCATCACAATGTGGACCATAATGCAGATTCCGACGGAAAGGGACGAGCCGGCGTGAGAGGCCAAGCCCATCGGGAAAAGGGTGCCCGGGAACTTGACGGATGCCAGATAGGACAGCTGAATCCGGGTCTTGGCCTGATATATTCAAAAGAGACTTTCTTCGGATCACAACGGCAGCGAGAATCTGCTGATGCTGCCATGTGATGCTGCCTTGTGTGAGGTCTGCCTTCGCCATCGCTTTGCTTTAGAGATGCAAATTTAATGAGTTTGCGGGGATTCTTGACTTATGGGTTGAATATGTTGGGGAATGTTGATAAATTCTCATCTTTGACACTTCTGC
>DJQB01000013.1 GCA_002439875.1 Bacteroidales bacterium UBA6397 | reverse complement strand
ACAAGAAAGTGAAAAACTCGGATCACCAAGGAATTTGGTGCTGAGGAGTACCCTGTGTCGACAATAGGAAACGATACCCTCGGCGACGAGACTTTTGAAGCCATGAAAACCCGGGGGTGAATCTCGAATATATTAAGCGCAACGAGATCGCCCCGTACCTTTCCGCCCTCAAAGACACCGCGTCTCTCCTCTCCTCTCCTCGCCACTTGCAAGGTAACCTGCAAGCGCACCGCCAAAGGCACAGCCTCAAACTGGACACCTCTCTAGTTTGATCGGACACTCCTTACCTTTAATGGTCGCCGCACATCCTAATCAATTATTAATGAATACACTAACACATCTACTTTGGATAGACCACGCTAAAGAGAAAGTATTAAACGACTAATAGACAACAACTTGCCCGCCATCCGCTCTACATCAACGAGTGGCGGATAAGTTGTTGATAACATGCAGGGTACGCATTTCCCTTTAGTGCAAACCGACCAAAGGGAATAATCTTACTCTTTGACAATAAACACGTTACGCCTCACCTGTCCAAAATCCATAAGCCACGAGCACGTCCACAACAGTTACTCCAATGAATGATGAACCATGTCGGGCAACAGGCACGAGGCAAAATTTGGTTCAGCAATCAGGATTGTCCCAGAGAAATGGGTCTCTTGATTTGGTGCGACTAGTAACAATTCGAAAGGATCATAAAATCAAAAGGTGAGACATCACCAGCTCTTTATCAGTGAGTTACAAACTACTTCCGGGACGATCGGGAGGGCAGGCTCTTATAACTCACTAATTATATGAATATTACCAAACACGGGGATACAGGAAGCGGGTCGCAAGTTCAAATCGGAACTGTTGCGTGATGCACATGAACCCTTGATCAAGATTATGTACTGTTTTCCCAAAAAACAGGGTGCTATCTTTCCGTCAAAACAATATAAGAAAAGGTGCTGCCTTATCCGAAAATATTCCTACCTTTGTAACGTTTTGGCGCGTATGCCCAGAACAGACATATTGATGAAAGTGTTTTCGCACTATCCTTAACAAGAAATCTGACAGTTTCAAAAGGAAATAAGGATAAACGACAGCACCGTTTCATCTGTATTTGCTTGTGTGTACCCTACACTCAACGATACAGGTGTGGGGATTGTTTCCGTTTATTTATTTCCGGGTTTTGTCAGAACCTCTTGTTAGATAGACGAATAGGCTCCACACTTTCTTTGTTTAAACCTACATACCTGTCGGAGTCAAGGTAGGCAAAGCGTTATACCGCCAAATGAAACTTATCAGATTTATGCTGATCACCACGGTTATGTTCTTCTCCGTGGCCAGCCATGCCCAGGATGTCATAGTCAAGAAAAACGGGGACACAATCGTTTCCAAAGTCTTGGAAATAGACGACACGGTTGTCAAGTACAAGAAATTCTCCAATCTCGAAGGGCCGACATATTCAATCGCCAAGGCTGAGGTTAACTGCATCAATTATGAGAATGGGGAAAAGGAGACGTTCTCTGTTATTGAAGCAAAAGAGTCAGCATTTGACTCATCCATTTCAATCTTCCAGGAGCAGCAACGGAATTCTGATCAAGATTTGTTAAGGATAGCTTCCACAAAGAATTATTCCTTAAAAGCGAAAAGATTAAAACGGACAGCGATTTGGGGTGGTGCCGCGCTCTTGGTTGCAGGAGCGATTGTAGCATATGATTATTTAGGATGGAATGATGAAAAAGAAGCATTACTCTCCATGACACCTTTTATCGGTGCCTCAGTAGTTTGGACAGGTTCCTTTCTACTTGCATCAAGGCATCAATACAAAAAAGCAAAGTCCCTGATGGCAAGTTCTGACCTGCCTTTGACGGAACTTAAACTCATCGACACCCCGAACTCTTCATTATGTGCCAACATCAAGACCTACCAATTAGGGATGAGTCACCGTCAAGGTTTTGGATTAGGCATCAAGTATAACTTCTAAAAATTCCAAAGATATGAGAAAGCATTTGTCACAACTTATTTTAGTCATCGCAATAATGCTTGCGATGACTTCATGCAAAACTTTGTTCGGCTCGACAAACGAAAACGCATCTAACACAGTCAAGGCGAAAATCGAGAGTTACAATGAATTGACCATGGATTTAAGTCCGGATGCGATAACCTACACCATTGACATATCCACACCTGACGGCAGAATAAAACTCAACAAGCTGACATTAAAGGAGGCTGAGCGATTGGCCTTGACAGAAGCGCTGATGGCCAACAAATGCGCCGCTCTTTTCAATCCCCAGTACACCCACCTTAGGCAAGGCAAGAAAATCCTGCGTGTCACCGTTTATGGTTTCCCGGCCTATTACAAGCGTAAAAATTGACACTACTGTTTAAGGAAGCATAAATACAAATCGCATTCAGGTGAAGTTGCCCCACAAGTGCCTCACGTAGAGGTTAGGCTGAAAAAGTCTAAGAGAGGGCAACAACATATTCATGTGCTCATTGGCTAGACGTCGTTCTATTGACAATCAGGCTGATAGCATTCTGCAAATCACAATACCTTGGCCATGGGAATGCGGCTGAATTGTCAAGTCCGAAGTGACAAAAACCAAGGGAAATGCGGTCGAAAAAGGGCCTACCCGAAAATGTCGTGGAGTTCCTTGTTGCTGAGTTTGCCGATCCAGCTTTCTCCGGTGGAGACGGTCATCTCGGCGAGGTGCTTCTTGCGCTGGATCATCGCGTCGATCTTCTCCTCGAAAGTGTCCTTGGTGATGAAACGGTGAACCATCACGTTCTTGTCCTGGCCGATGCGGTAGGCGCGGTCCGTGGCCTGTGCCTCCACGGCAGGATTCCACCAAAGGTCGAAATGGATCACATGCGAGGCAGCGGTCAGGTTCAGTCCGGTCCCGGCGGCCTTCAATGACAGGATGAATATCTTGTCCTCCTTTCCGTTCTGGAAACGAGACACCATCTCGTTGCGCTGTTTGACCGAGCACCCACCGTGATAAAACATCGGAGCCTTGCCCGTACGGTCGGCTACGAACTTCACGAGCATATCACCCATCTCCCTGAACTGGGTAAAGACCAGCACCTTTTCTCCGGCATCCACGATTCCGTCAAGCCGGTCGAGCAACATCTCCACCTTACCCGAAAGCGATGGAGACAAATTACCATTCTTAAGGTATTGCGCTGGATGATTGCAAATTTGCTTCAACGCCAGAATCATCTGAAGGATAAGGCCTTGCCTTTCAAACAGAGCAGCGTTGTCGGACGTGTCCTTGCCCTCGATCTCAGCCATAGCCGCATCCAGAGTCTTGTGGTACAGAGCAGCCTGCTCAGGAGACAAGGCTGAATATTCATTAATCTCGACCTTGTCCGGAAGGTCACTGATGACGGTTTTGTCGGTCTTCATCCTTCGCATCATGAATGGTGAAGTCACCTTGCGGAACCTCGCAGCGCACTCCTCATCGTTGTACAGCTGGATCGGGTTGGCATATTCACTCTTGAAGGATTTAAGGTTGCCGAGGTAACCGCTGTTCGCATAGTCCATTATGCTCCAAAACTCGGTCAGGCGGTTCTCGACAGGTGTGCCGCTGAGCGCGATTTTCGTGTCTGCGGTCACGGAGCGGACGGCCTTGCTCTGGATCGCCACCGGATTCTTGATGTTCTGCGCCTCGTCAATCACCATCACGCTCCATTTGACTTTCGTGAATATCTTCAAATCCGAGCGGAGCACCCCGTAGGTCGTGAGCAGGATGTCCACCCGCCGCTCAGGCCCCTGTCTGCCTGTGCCGTGATAGATGAACGAGGTCAGTTCCGGTGCGAAACGGGAAATCTCCGCCTGCCAGTTGGAAAGGAGTCCCGTAGGCACGACCACAAGCGCAGGTTTCTCACTCAGCACACCCTCATCCTTCATCTTCTGAAGCAATGCGATGGTCTGGAGCGTCTTGCCAAGTCCCATGTCATCAGCCAGGATGGAACCAAAACCGACCCGCAGATTTCTGTAGAGCCATGAATATCCCCGTTTCTGGTAAGGGCGCAACTCGGCCCTGACTCCGTCCGGAACAGGGATTTCTTCTTCCTTGGTAAATCTTTCTATAAGTTCCTTGGCCTCATCGGAAAGGACGATCGGTGCGGAATCATATTCACCGAGGATGGCGGCCTGAAGCATCTCGCCTGGGCTGACGTTCCCCATTCCGGCGATAGCCTTGTTGACCTTTTCCAAATCCTCCGGAGAGGTGTAGATGTACTGTCCCTTGAATTTCAACAGTTTACCAGCCTGTCCGAGAAGTCTGTGGAACTCCTCGGCAGAGACCACCTCATCGCCCAAAGCCACTTCCCACTCAAACTCGAACAGATCAGCAAGACGGATGCAGGTCAACGAGCTGTCCACTTTCTTCTTCAGTTTCAGCGTCGGCTTCGGCCTTATGAGACTCTCCAGTGACTTAGGGAGGAACACTTTGACACCCAGCAGCTTGATCGCAGGGATAATCCTCATCAAAAGCGGTACGAACTCATCCAATGAATATCTAAGCGCCGGTGTCGCCTTTCTGGCGATATAGCGTCCCACCTCAGGAATTATGACGGAAAGATCCGTGAACGCTTTCAGAATCGCGAGCCGCGACCGCGCAAATTCGTCTTTGATGAGGATTTCCGACAACGGGGTTATCCACTTCTCCGGTGCCTCAGCGTCCTCGACCCCAAGATTCACACAGAACATCCCATCCACATTCTCATCAACAGTAAGCACCGGCACGAAACGGGATTGGCGAATTGAATATGACGACAACCATGCGGAAACGCTTCCCGGAATCTCACGCTCGCCCGGCAGGTCGAAGGTATAGCGCTCATTGTCAAAGAATAAGCCTGTAAGCGGTCTGTGCGTAGCGAGGCTGAGTTCCGGAACGAGTTTGCCCAAAAGGTACGAGACCAAAATTTCAGCCTTGTTCTTCACGTATTTGGGAGACTTACCGACCTTGAGCCGGATCATTGTGTCCGGGATGATGGCATCCAAAGACTCCAGCAGCGATGTCACCTCCGGATCCACAGTACAAGGAATCCACCTCACGGCATAATTCCCATCCGCCAACCGGACAATCTGCGGAGCGATGTCTCCGTTCGCCATCAAGTGCATAGAAGCCAGAAAACCCTGATGCAAGGCGGCCACGCTTGGGGAATAGTCCGGGATGAAATCCGGATTGATTCCGGCGATCTCCCGCAGGACAGCATTCTCGTCGGCTTCGGTAAACTCCTTTCCGTCAGGCGAATAGGCCATATTCCAATTCAGAAGCAGATCGGCCCCCAGTGACACAGCGGAATCACCCGAGAGAGCATATTCAGAACATTCATCCGAAAGCATCCCAGGCGGGAGAAGCCTCTCCGAAGTGAGTTTCCCCTCAAAGAATTTGACCGCGTTGCCGCTGATTTTCCGCATCTGGGATGAATATTGCTCCTTGAAGTCACCATTCAGATCGAACGAAGGGTTTGGAGGAAGCAGCATCAGGAGGACATCCAGCCTGTCCGAAAGGCGGGAGAAGTTAACTCTATGGAACTCAGGCGCATCCTTATTAACATCCTTGGCCGATTTCCTAAACTCAATAACGTCTTTGATTGACGGGACTGTAGCTGTCTTCGCGGCCTCATCTACCGTAACCCCACGTTTCTTAAGCTCCTCCAACAAATCCACATTGTGGATTGTGAACACAAGGAATGGATTGTTGTCGATCTCCCTGCTCATCATGTAGATGACTGCTGCAAGATGTTTGCACGGCACAGCCCAGTCCGGGCAGCTGCACTGCATCTTGAAGTCAGTCCATTTCTCGGGGAATATCCTAAGCCCGCGCTCCGAAGCGATGTCCATAACCTCCGGATCCAGCTCATGCTTAAGCAGTTTCGAGACGATGTCCGGCCTCTCCATAATCCCTTGAAGGAGTTTATCCACATCCTCCGGAAAGAACGGCGGCACAATGATGATCACCGAATATGGCCGTGGCCGTCTTCCCTTAACTTTCGCGCAGATGACATTCCCCTTGATCTTGATCTCCCGCACCGCTCCCGCCCGTGCGTACGTCGCCCCGCGCGGAATCCTGTTTTCATAGTCGATGTGCGTCAACGACAGCAGCCACCTGCTTCCCCACCATGTGTTCCCGAAACCCTTTGCCATAAATTCAATTGTTTGATCTTACGCCAGACGGGAGGTGGCGTAGGCGATGCGGGCGATGGTCTCGGGCTTGCCGATGCGGACGATGATGTCTGCTATGCCCAGACCGCTGGCGGCTCCGGCGAGGGCCAGACGGGTGGCGTTCATAACCTTGCCCATCGGCCACTCATTGCCTCGGATGAAGTCCTCAAGTGCCTTCTCGAAGGCTGGGACTGACCATTCTCCGGAATATTCATCGACAAAGGAAGCGACCTTGGCGACATAATCAGCGACCTCCGGCTTCCAGAATTTGTCAACGTCCTTGGCAAGGAACGGTGCGGTGGCGGTGTCGTCATAGACCTTCGCGCGAGGGTCGGCCTGACGGCGAGGGTCGTTGCTTTGGGGCTCCACAGCGGCTCCGGCCTTGATTCCATACTTCCCGAAATCCTGTGGGGAGACAAAGAGGTAAGAGGCTATCGTCCAGAAATCCTTCACGAAAGTGGCCCTTTCCTTGATGAACGAAACCACATTCTGAACGTATCCTTTTGTAAATATGTGATTGTTTAAATCAGCGCCCGATTCGTTAGTCCCAGCCCCGGCGGCTTTGGCGCAATCAAGGCTCCCGACAACCCGCATTCCATGTTCCTCAAGAACCGGGACAAACAGGCCTGCAAGTTCCTCATCGGACTTCATTCGGAGATATTCCTTATTGTACCAGCGGGCCTTTTCAGGATTGAAGCGCGCTCCGGACTTGACGATGCGGTCGAGTGAGAAAGCCTTAATTAACTCGTCCATCGAGAATATCTCCCGGTCATCTCCTGGATTCCAACCAAGGAAAGCCAACAGATTCACGAAAGCCTCAGGGAAATAACCGTCCTCACGGTAGCCTCTGGAGACCTCTCCCTGGGCGTTCACCCATTTGAGTGGGAACACAGGGAAACCGAGCTTGTCGCCGTCGCGCTTGCTGAGCTTGCCTTTTCCGTCCGGCTTCAGAAGCAGGGACAGGTGGGCGAAACGAGGCATCGTGTCCTCCCAGCCGAAAGCCTTGTAAAGCATATAGTGCAGCGGCAGGGACGGAAGCCATTCCTCCCCTCTGATGACTTCGGTGATCTCCATAAGATGATCGTCCACGATGTTGGCAAGGTGGTAGGTAGGCAGCTCGTCAGCCCTCTTCCACAAAACCTTGTCATCAAGAGTACCGGTGTTCACCTCGATGTGCCCACGGATCAGATCGTCCATCCTGACAATGGTGTCGCTCGGCATCTTGAAGCGGACAGTCCAATCGGAAGTCTCCTCAAGCAGCCTCTTTACCTCATCCTGGGGAAGGGTCAGCGAGTTGCGCATCTTCATTCTGGTCACCTGGTTGTAGATGAAGGTCTGGCCGGAAGCCTCAGCCTCGGAGCGGGCCTTCTCCAGAGCCTCGGACGAGTCGAAGGCGTAGTAGGCGTAGCCGTTCTCGATCAACTGCTCTGCGTATTTGCGATAGATTCCGCGCCTCTGGCTCTGACGGTAAGGAGCGTGAGGATGACGCTCTGAAGCGGTCTCTACAACCTTACCGTTCTCATCCACGCCTTCGTCAGGGATGATTCCGCACCAATTCAGGGCTTCTATGATATATTCCTCGGCTCCGGGGACGAACCTGTGCGAGTCTGTGTCCTCGATCCTGATGATGAAATCACCTCCGCGCTGCTTGGCGTAGAGGTAGTTATAGAGAGCCGTGCGGACTCCGCCCATGTGCAGCGGACCGGTCGGTGACGGTGCGAATCTTACTCTTGTTTTCCTTTCCATATTCCTGAAAAATAAAAACGGCTTCAGCCGATTGACTCAAAAACCTTTTCAAAAAAACTTTACTGAAAAGGGAGATTTCCAAAAGAGGCTGACTCGCATAAACGTGGTCAGCCTCAGACATATTCCTAAAATTAAAGTTTAGAAGCAACGGCCTTGCGCAGGTCCTTGTCGGTCTTAATGACATCCGGGCTGAGGGTTCCATCCACAATCAGATAGGCAACCGGCAGACCGCGGCTGATGTTGTAGAGGACAGCTGCCTGCGAAGCGGCGCCCAAACCATCGCAGACATTGATCCATGGCAGGTTCTGGCTCTTAACGGTGCTTGCCCACGTCCCTTTGTCAGTGTCAAGTGACACTGAATATATCTCCAATCCCTTAGGATGATATTCCTTGTAAAGCGGCACCAGCACGTCCTGGTTGAACATCTTCTGGGCAGCGTCGGCGGCCTGCCAGAAATAGACAAGCACAGCTTTGGAATCAACCTCGCTGAGTTTGATCTTGCTCCCATCAACTGAAGGAAGATTCAAGTCCGGATAGGAAGCCTCCTGAGCGTTCTGAACCCGTTGGCTGAGATTGAATATGTTGAATCTCTTTCCGACCTCTTTCTTCAGTGCCTCGACGTATTTGGACTCTGGATATTCCGTCATCAAAGAGTCATACACATTCTGAAACAAGATCGCGTCCGTCGCCTGGCTGAAGATCGGGAAGTTCTCGTTGACCTTTTGGTAAAGAACAGGAATGGATGTCAATGACTTGGAGTTAGTCATAATGTACTTGACGCAGCCACGGTAATATTCAATGTAATCCTTAGAGGCGGCAGCGTTGTCACCTGCTGCGGCGTCAGCTGAAAACTTGTCCATGAACGCGGCGAAATCCTCCTCGACCTGACGCAGTTTCTCACTCTCCCCGGATCCCTCTACGGAATATTTTCCAAGAGTGTCGGAGACAATCTTCACCTTGTCGCCTTTCTGCAGGAGCAGCGACGCGATCTTGGTGTCCCCCTTGTAAAGGTAAACGAACTGCGGCTGCCCCTTAAGCACATCAATCTTGCAGGAATATGCTCCCGAAGCATCAGTCTTGAGGGTGTCTATAGCCATCAGAGTGCTGCCGGAAAGCTGTTTCACAACCACCTGAGTGTCAGGCGCGCCCGTGAGAGTGCCCTTGACCTGGGCCTTGTCCGAACACGAGACGGCGGCCACCAGCACGGCCACCGCGAGAAGTATGTTTCTACAATTTCTCATATTCATTGAATATTGCGGCTGCGATCGCCTTGTTTTCCTCAGGAGAGATCTCCAGACGTTTCTTCTTGATGTCCATGTCGGCCTCGGTCTGGAGCGGAACAAGATGAATGTGGGTGTGAGGGACTTCCATCCCCAGCACGCAGACTCCGACCCTCTGGCAAGGCACAGCGGCCTTGATGGCGATCGCCACCTTGCGGGCAAAAGCCCACAACCCCTCGTAGGTTTTCTCGTCCAGATGGAAGATGTAGTCATCCTCGACATTCTTCGGAATGACAAGAGTATGCCCTTTCGCAAGAGGGCTTATGTCCAGAAAGGCGTAGAAGTCATCGTTCTCGGCCACCTTGAACGAAGGAATCTCCCCTCTGGCGATTTTAGTGAATATCGTAGCCATCGTTACTTAAAGTGAAATGTCGAGGATCTTGAACTTGATGACTCCTGACGGCACCTTGGCATCCACGATCTCGCCTTTCGAGTGACCTATCAGAGCCTTGGCGATTGGAGTGGTCGACGCGAGTTTGCCGTGGGCGAAATCAGCCTCGGTCTCACCGACAATGGTGAATTCCATCACTTGCTTGGCCGCAAGGTTCTCCACCTTGACCTTGTTCATGATCTGAACCTTGTCGGTGCCGATCTTGGACTCATCGATGACCTTGGCGTTGGCCACAAGGTCCTTGAGTTTGGCGATTTTGACCTCCAGCAGTCCCTGCGCGTCACGAGCCGCGTCATATTCAGCATTCTCGGAAAGGTCTCCCTTTTCCCTTGCCTCCGCTATCGCCGCGGAGATCACAGGACGCTGCGCCAATGCATCGGCGAGGTCCTTCTTCAGCTTGTCCAACCCTTCCTGGGTCATATAATGAATTTCAGCCATAATGAAACTAATTATGTTTCTTTTTAATCTAAGCTAACAGAGAAACGACCAGCATTGTATTTACCGAGTACAAGGTAATCAATTTCCTATGTTATCTTACGTCCACAAGCGGGCAATCACTTATAGACAAACAACTTACCTAACAATGAGCGGTCATTGCCCTCCGCCCTCCCCCTTTCGGAGCCATAACATTAAAACGAAGTCCCGCCACTTTCCGGCGGAACCCCTGCCTGTTTCTGCAAATATAGCAATTTTTCTTTCAAATAGCGAATATCATCGAACCTTCTCCTTCTCGGATTCTCAAGATCGCAGGGCGGCTCTATGCCTCTTCAAACAAAGCGTCGAGTTGGACACGGTAGTGGATGTCGGAGGAGTAGGCGTTGGGCTTGAGGCCGAAAGTGGTGATGAAGGTGAGGTTGACGGCGCTGCGGGAGCCGGTCTCGCGCTCGAAATCCGCCACTCGGTTCTGCAACTTGGCGTTTTCCTCAGAGTCTATTGAATATTCGGCACGACTGTATTTGATCTCACACAGGTTGGTGATCTGGTCGGCACGCTCGATAATCAGATCGACCTGAGCCGCCGGCTTGCTCTCCTTGCTTCTCCAGGAATAATATTCAGTATGGATTCTGTCTATTCCGAGAGCCTTTTTGATCTGAGGAATATGCGCTTGGCAGAGCCGCTCGAAAGCGAGGCCGTACCAAGTGTTCTGCTTAGGGGTGTTCAAGGTGTTGCTCCAATAATGATCATCTGTTGTCCCTTTGACACAGAAGTCGTTATGAAAACGGGTAAAGAAATCCACTAATTGGTATATTCCATTCTTCGAGTTGATCCTCTTCTCTCTGACGCAATACTTACGGACGAAATCACAGTTTTCCAAATTCTCAAGCATCTTGCTCAGATGGCCACCGGTCTCCTTGCCAAGTTTCTCACTGATCTCATTCCGGGTCAGCCCCTTGCGGTTGGATGAAAGCAGCTGAATTATTTTCACATAAGGCTGAGGATTCCGGAAAAGGGACTTGAACAAGCGGTCATATTCACGATGCAGTTCCGCATCGGCCGAGAAAAACATCCGGTCTATGTTTTCCGTAAGACTTTGCCTTTTGTCAAGCAGGCTCAGATAATACGGAATGCCACCCAGAATCATATAAGTCTGGGCAATAGAGAGCCTGTTCCACCGAAAACCATTGGCCTTCAAATATTCCTCGGTCTCTCCAAGAGTGAATGGATGGAGATGCAATTCGTGTGTTATCCGGTCGTGAAGCCCACCGTGGTTGTCTATTATGTTATCCACCATCCAAGTCGTGGCCGAACCGCAGACGATCAGTTTAATGTTTTTCTGACGGTTCGCCCAGCCGTTCCAAAACAAGTCCAAAGCCTTTATCAAACCAGACCTCGGTGTGTCCAGGCAAGGCAATTCATCAATGAATATGACAGCGTTCCCTTTTGCCAACGCTGGAGCCAACACAGTCTTCAAAACCTCGAAGGCCTCTATCCAGGTCTTTGGCCTCACGCCACCATAACCTGCCTTCTGAAGGGACAGAAAAAAACTGGACATCTGATCCTCCCTGTCACCCTCCAACACACCTGTCATGTCGAAAGCCAATCTATCCTTGAAAATCTCCGTTACCAGATATGTTTTTCCGACACGACGACGGCCATAAATCGCAATGAATTCCGATCTTGGGCTTTCTATGTACTGTTCGAGTAACTTTCGCTCAGCGTTTCTTCCTATTAATTCATTCATATCGACATACTTAACGCTCACAAATATACAAGAAAGGATTCAGAATGACAAACAATAACGCGCCAAATCGATGAAAAATTGATAGTTTTGGCGCGTTTTCAAGGCTGAAAGTGCGCCAAAACCAATAAAAATCATCAGTTTTGGCGCATTATAAGTCAAAGCAGCTTTCCGACACTATATTATAGGATTCTTCTTTATTTTCTTCTCGAAGTATGACTTCTGTATTGCCAAGCCTATTGCCTTTCCTAAAAGAGGAGGAACAGCATTGCCTATCTGTACAAGTTGCTTGTTCTTATTTCCTTCAAAAATAAAATCATCAGGGAAGGATTGCAATCTTGCCATCTCCCTCGCAGTAAGCACACGTGGAAGTATCGGATGAATATTCACACCACCATGATTTTCTTTTATTGTGCAAGAGGCCTCATTCCATGGACACTTTTTCCAGGCATCTGAATATCCCTTATACAGGCTTTTTCCTTCCGGAAGATCAAGCATTCTCTGAGCCATATCAGGTCGATGCTTCGTGGGAACATGATTAAAAGCCGGATCCACAGGATGATTAATCAAGTCAGCAATCGCCTCTCCTGTAGTCTTATAATTATCCTTAGTAAGAATCGGCTTGGGGTGATAATTAGTAGCCCCTATCCTATTTCCAATGAATATAACCCTTTGACGTTTTTGAGGAGTATAATAGTCCGCCGCACATAATGTTGCGACATTCATTTTGTACCCAGCTTCCTCAAAGTCAGAAATTATTTTTCTTTCAACTCCTCCATTAAGCATAGTCCTGAGTCCTGTCACATTCTCACAAATGACATACTCTGGCTGAAGTTTTTTGACAATTTCTAACATTTCCTTATAAAGAGAATTGCGAGGATCGTTAACAATTCTGTTGCCGGCCATAGAAAAACCTTGGCAAGGGAATCCTCCTGCGACAACAGTAAGTTGCCTACCTTTCAAGCCTTCTCTTACAGTGTCATAAAAATCTTTTTTCACCTCAGGTTTGGTAATATCACCCTCAATGTGTTTATGGTGGAAATTCCTTCTGTATGTCATACCTGCCTCCTTAAACCAATCAAGGCCGCATACTCCTTCAAATCCAGACATCTCCAACCCCTTGCTGAGTCCTCCTGCACCGCAAAAGAGATCCACGAAAGTCATATTTTGCTTCTCATATCTTTCCCATTCTTTCGAAATATCAACCCAATTTGGTTCATGGGATGACTCCTTATTTTGAGAATCAACACCATTCGCGGAATCTTCCTTTTCTCCTCTAATATTATATATAGGTCTTGCGTTGCTTTGATTGTTTAGGTTATGGCATTTATTGATAAACCGAATAAGAGCATACTTGGGGATACGATATACATTACCCACTTTCACAGCCACGAGGGTACCAGCAGCAATGTGCCTTCTTATAGTTTTAATTGATAGTCCGAGATGATTCGCCACATCCGAGATTGAATAAAAATCTTTAGTATTGTCCATATTTGTCCACTTTACATGGTACAAATATATGACAAATAATCCTAAATATGATGTCCTTTCGAAAAAAAATAAGTGCACTATGCCGACATATGCTTTAGCAATATATTTAATTTTATATTTTTGTATAAGTAAGCAAGTAAATATCTGATAAATAAAAATAATGACATTGCTATTGGCAAGGACAATAGCACCATAATATGATATTATATAAAACAATTAAATATGGCTTATCCAATTTTGAATTCAGGAGAAGGGACTGCTCCTTCAAATAATGCTGACTTTGGCATATCCCTCCAATCAATGCTCTGTGATCGGGCAGGCGTATACGTTAACCACACTGCGGCAGAACACTTTCGTTCAAACTACAACGATAGATACGACAAAGAACTTTTGACAATATGCAAAAGGATCGAAGGAATACTACCATCAAAAATCAAAGAGTATCTCACCTATACAGACGGATATATAACTTCGGGGCAGACGACATCTCCTCATAATTTCTTACTTGAAAACGGTAAGACTTTGTCAATCAGAACCACAAAAGGCAGCGATAAGGTGGCACCTAGGACATTGGGACAAGCTGGCCCACATGTGCTCACTGACTTTTTTTCAGACATTTACGGAGGAGAAATACGAACTCAAGAAGATGTAAAGAAACTAATCTATTTTCACATCCATGAAGTGTTCCCTGATTTCGCATATTATTTATTCAAATCAGACTATACCGTTTTTGTTGACAGGCAAAATCCAGAAAATATCAGTATTATCAGGGCTGATGAATTAGGTGAACTATCATTTGACAGGGGAGAATTTACTTTCACAAAAGAATTAAAAGACTGGAAAGAAAGCACTACGCTAAAATATCACGGTATCTCTGTAGCCGAAATACAAATCCATTCTAAACGATTCTTCAAGTTTAGGTTCATTGTCTCGAAAATTCCTGTTTGGATAGTCAAAATAAAGGAGACAACAGAGACCTTAGGTATGTCAGTAGAGTCAGCAATATGCAAAGTATTTAATCTTGCCCGGCCATACAGCTTTGGCTCTAGAGTGTCACCTTCTCTTGAGAACGAAATAATTCCTGTTGTAAGGCAAGCATTCCGAAGTATGCCAAAGGCGATCAAACACACAGGATCAGAGTCTGGACCAAGAGGAGAGAACAGCAAATGTCCATATGATTTCGTACTAGAAGGGAACAAGACCCTTTCAGTAAAATCGAACAAAGGTAAAATGGTGTGCCCGCCAGAAGTTGGTCAACCGGGAGCAGAAACTTGCCTTCATTATTTCAGACTATTCTTCAAACCTGATATAGAAAGAGTCCATAATGCAGACTTTAAAGAAATGGTCTATAAACATATTGATGAGATTATGCCTATTTATTTATCCCACCTAATGGATTCCGATTGGCTATTGTGGATTTATCGAGAAAAAGATAGTTTTTCGTTCAAAGTGATAGAAAGCTCAAAAATCAAGTCGTACAAATGGGAGAAAAGTAATTTCTCTTTCACGAAGCCTACGATTGATGAATGGAATGAAAGTAATACAGTAAAATATAATGGTCTCACTATTGGCGAATTTCAAGTTCATTCCGGAAGGGTATGTTTCAAATTCAGATTCCATATGCCTAACCTGCTAAAACTTCTTGACCTCTGATACAACATCGAATCGAACAGCTTGTTCTGTTCTTTTTGGTTTCAATTGTTGGCCTCTTCAAGTTCAAATAGGCCAGTTATTAGTGGTCAGAAATACACATCAATATGTAATGAGTCCAAATCAAAGATTGCGAAATCGACGATTTCGCAATCTTGTATGTCAGATAAAACTGGCGCATCAGTTCAAGATCCCCGATAAAGAGTAATGCGTTTGCTCGTTTTTCATTGAATAACGTAAGGCATTACAAAAGGATGTTTCTATAGGCGAGTGCCCCTCTCCTCCCAAGAATTTTGGTAACGTGCAAAATTCTGGAGGAGAGGGGCATCGCCTATCATTGGAAAGATTCTTGTGCAATGGTCGTTTCGATGGTTGGTTAGCCCTGTCGAACCGCAGGATCAGCGACCGTGAGGCCTATATTAAAGATTAAAGCTTTGGCAACCGAGAATGCGAGCCTTGTCGGCGGCGAGCTGGGCCTGGAGGGCATCGATGGAATCGAAGCGGTGCTCGTCACGGATCTTGCGGTGGAATGTTACCCTGAGGTCGAGACCGTAGATGTCCTCGTTGAAATCGAAGATATTGGTCTCTATGGTGCGCTGGCCACCAGAGCGGACGGTCGGACGGACACCAATGTTGCACATTCCCTTGAACCTTCGGCCAAGGGTCTCGGCCTCAACCGAATAGACACCATTGCCGGGAACCAGTTTCAACGGCTCGTAGAGCTGAATGTTCGCTGTCGGGAATCCAATCGTGCGGCCAAGACGGTTGCCGGCCACGACCACACCTAACAATGAATATTCATACCCAAGCATCGCAGCCGCAACTTCCATCTCCCCGGCAGCGACAGCCTCACGGATCTTCGTGGAGCTGACGATAACTCCCGCAGGAGAAGAGACACTTCCCAGGCGAATGACATCAAGTCCTTCTTCTTCAGCGATTCTCTCAATCGATTCTGGAGCCTGCGGATCACATCCCATCCTGTTGTCGTAACCAATCAGGACAGCCTTCGCCCCGAAACGGGCGATGAGGACATCACGGAAATATTCCCGGGTAGTCAATCTGCTGAACTCTTTGGTGAAAGGCAGCACCTCTACGTGATCCACGCCTAGGACCTTCAGCATCGTCTTCTTCTCATCCAGAGAGGTGAGAAGCCGCAGGTTGCGGGCATCGTCCTGAAGCACGTTGCGGGGATGTGGCCAGAAAGTGACGACCATGCTTTGGTCGCCCCTCTCCCTGGCCGCATTCACAAGCCGCTCAATCACAAAACGGTGCCCGATGTGGACACCGTCAAAGAATCCGGTCGCTATAACCATTTTACCAGTTCAAAATCCTGCCTGTGAGGCAGCAAAGGGTTCTTGGCGTACATACGGATTGCCACCTGGTACATACCGGTCCTGTCCGGAAGGATGGACGCGCGGTACTTGGCGACACCGTCATTGAAATCAACCACGCTGAAATCGCATTTTTCCTGAATATGAAGCTGATGCTTCACGTCAGTCGTCGCGAACAACATCTCCACACCGATGTCCTCCGGAGAAAGGTCTCCCAGATTAAGGACAACCTCCGAGGTCAAGGCGTTTGACTCTGAAAGGGTGTATGACGAATCAGGCTGGGTCTGGGAGATTACCTCAACGTTCTGCCATTCACGGCGCGCCTTTTTCTTCCAGGCAGAGATTACGCGGGCCATCTTGTAGTCATCAGCGACCATATTGACTGAGCGCTCTGACTGAGGAATATAGTACTGTTTGCAGTAGTCGGTCAGCATCCTGTTAGTGGTGAAGTTGTTGGCCACCTGCGCAACGGTGTTCTTGATGTAGCCTACCCACGTAGGAGAAAGACCGAGAGTCTTGTCCACGTCGTAGTAGGCAGGAGCGATCTCGTTCTCGATCGTGGTGTATATCGTGGCGGCGTCAAGCTCGTTCTGGTAGTTCTGGTCATCGTAGGTACGCTCAAGAGGAAGAGCCCAGCCGGCGCCTGGCTTATAGCCCTCGACCCACCAGCCGTCAAGCACCGAGAAGTGCATCACACCGTTCATCGCTGCCTTCTCTCCGGATGTTCCTGAAGCCTCCAGAGGCCTTGTAGGATTGTTCATCCAGACATCGACTCCCTGGACGAGTCTTTTGGCAAGTGAAATGTCATAACCCGGGATGAAGACGATCTTTCCGACAAAACGATCCTGCTTGGAGATCTCGATGATCTGCTTGATGAGATCCTGTCCGGCCTTGTCGGCAGGGTGAGCCTTGCCTGCGAACAGGAACTGCACAGGATGTTTCGGATCGTTGACGATGGCATCGAGTCTGTCAAGGTCGGTGAACAGAAGGGTTCCCCTCTTGTAGGTCGCGAAACGACGGGCGAAGCCGATTGTCAGCACATCGTCACGAAGGTTCTCCTTGATCGCCACGATCTGACTCGGAGAGTAATGGTTACACTGGGCAGGATCCGAGATACGCTCCTTCACAATGTCGATTAGCCTCTTCTTGAGGATCTTTCTGGTCTCCCATATTTCGGAGTCAGCGACTTTGTAGATGCCCTCGAAGCAGGATTTGTCGTAGTGATGGGTTGCGAACTCAGATCCGAACACACGGGCGTGGATCTTCTTCCACTCAGCCGCGGCCCAGGTCGGATAGTGCACACCGTTGGTAACATAACTGATGAACAGCTCCTCAGGCAGATAACCAGGGTACATCTTGCTGAATATCTCCCGGCTCACCTTGCCGTGAAGCATCGAGACACCGTTGACATTCTGCGAAAGATTGGCGGCAAGGATGCTCATAGAGAACTCCTCGTTCACATCACATCCGTTCACTTTGCCAAGCCCCATCATGGTCTCCCAATCAACCTTCAGGCGCTGAGGATAGTGGCCGATATATTTTCTCAACAGGCCCTCATCGAAAGCATCGTGGCCTGCCGGCACAGGAGTGTGGGTGGTGAATAGCGAGGAAGCCCTTACGACCTCAAGAGCCTCTCCGAAGTCAAGATTGTCATTCTGAATATACTCACGAAGCCTCTCAAGTCCGGTGAACGCGGCGTGTCCCTCGTTGCAATGGTAGATCTGAGGATTGATGCCAAGGTTTCTGAGGGCCCTGATGCCGCCGACTCCGAGCAGCAGTTCCTGCTTCAGGCGGTTCTCCCAGTCGCCTCCGTAGAGGTGATATGTCACCTGACGATCCTCCGGAGAGTTCGCTTCATAGTCTGTGTCAAGCAGATAGAGATCAGTACGCCCCACAGCCACCTTCCATATCCTTGCAGTTATCGTTCTTCCCGGAAAAGCGACACTTGCGGTCTTCCAGTTGCCGGAAGCATCCATCACAGGCTCGGCAGGAATTTTCGTGAAGTCCTGCGCATCGTAACGGGCGACCTGCTCACCTTGACCGGTGATGATCTGGGTGAAATAGCCGTAACGGTACAGAAGACCGACAGCCACAAGGTTGACATTCATGTCGCTGGTCTCCTTGAGATAGTCACCAGCCAGAAGTCCGAGACCGCCAGAGTAGATCTTCAATGAGGTGTCAAGACCATATTCCATACAGAAATACGCTATGGAAGGATCCTTGCGCTCAGCCTTGAGGGCCATATAGGCGTTGAACTCGTCCATAACGGACTTGAGTTCCCCAAGAAAAGCCTCGTCCTTTGCCAAGGTCTTGAATCTCTTGAGGCTCACAGCGTCAAGCAAGGCCATAGGATTATGGTTGGTGTCGTGCCAAATCTCAGGGTCGATTGATTTGAAAAGGGACTTGGCGGACTCATTCCAGCACCACCAAAGGTTCTTGGAAAGGGTCTCAAGTCCGGAGATTGTCTCTGGAAGGTGACGGGTCACCATCACACTCTTCCATGTAGGGTTGTTGATTTCTATCTTCTTGTAAGCCATTGTTTTTTCTTCATTTAGTTCATCCGGGAAAGCACCTTTGGCCTCGACAACTTTCTCAATGGCCTTTGAATATGCTTCCTTGTAATACTGGATCTGTTTTTCCCACAAGGCTATCGTGGAGACATCCTTGGCAGAGGCCATATAGGCCTTGCGGCCTTCGCTGTCAAGGGCGGCAACCTCCTTGATTCTAGCCACGACTCCATCAACGACCTCGAAATAGTTCGAGTCATTTCTGTCAAGGACAGTGATGCCGGGATGCTCCTTGTCATAATGCGACCTTACCCAAAGGCCGAATCCGGCCAGACTTGTGGTAAGTGACGGAATGCTGAACGCAAGGCTCTCCAACGGAGTGTAGCCCCACGGTTCGTAATATGACGGGAAGAGAGTCAGGTCAAGGCCCACGAGCAGGTCGTAGTACTTCATGTTGAACACACCGTCAGCTCCGTTCAGATAGGATGGAATGAAATAGACCTTCACGCGGCTTCCCTTGGCATTGGAAAGGCCCAACTCCTTGAATCGATGGGTGATGGCATCATATTCACTGTCCATCAGATAGTGGGAGACCTGTGTTGTGTAGTCCGCTGAACCGGTACCGGAGAGTTTGGCGACCAGATCCTTGTCGGCTCCGTTGTGGCCGGAAGGAATCATGATGAACGCCTGAATGTCACGACCTTGCGCCTCGGTGTCCTGAAGCTTCTTGAGAGCGTCGATGAAGACATCAATGCCTTTGTTACGATATTCATAACGTCCACCGATGCCTATGAGAATAGCATCCTTTGACACCTCCTCGCCCGACATCGCTGTGGCGACCTCTATCAACTTGGCACGCGCGGCGCGGCGTTTCCCGTCATATTCCTCATCCGTGGCCGGAGTGAAACTGTTCTCGAAGCCGTTCGGTGTCACGACATCCACCTTGCGTTGGAGGAACCGCTCACACTCTTTCGCGGTAATTTCACTGACTGTTGTAAATATGTCAGCGTTCTGAGCCGATTTCTTCTCAAGTGAGTGACGGGCAATCACATTGAACTGTCGGGCCTTCTGGTCTCCATCGTAAAGATTCATCGAATCGTACAGAGGCAGGTTGTTGCCGGCGATGCAGCGTCCTACCACCGTGGCATGGGTCGTGAAGACGGTAGCGACAGGTAGCTGCTTATATTTAAGGTAAAGGAGTCCCGCCCCTGTCTGCCATTCATGGAACTGTGCCAAAACCTTGTCAGACGCGCTCAGGTTGAAGTTCCTGAAGCTCTCTATCACTTTTCCGGCAGCGTAGCCAAACAAGAAATTTTCCTTGTAATCCCAATTTCCGGTGATGGAATCGACCTTGAAGCACTCCCAGTACTTCGACAGTATGTCATTCTGGACTGTAAGAAATTGCTTAAAGTCCACTAATATCGC
Source organism: Bacteroidales bacterium UBA6397 (assembly GCA_002439875.1). Lineage (GTDB taxonomy): Bacteria > Bacteroidota > Bacteroidia > Bacteroidales > UBA932 > Cryptobacteroides. The sequence goes on along the minus strand of DJQB01000013.1, from coordinate 61,666 downwards.
GATGGGATTCCCGGGAACGTTCCATCTGCCTATTCTTACTCGGATTCCCTCAGATGCGGCCTGCGCCTTCCACATACTGTACAGATGCTGATCCTCGATGAAATCCGGATTGTTTTCAGTGTCCATCCAGACATCGGGGCCAATCAGGATGTGGTGGTTGTGAAGCTGCTGCTTCAGGTATAGAGACTTGGTAGCGATCACGGTGTAGATCCCACCGACCTTGTTGCACACTTCCCAGCTGACCTCAAACAAATAGTCTGGATTTGTCAGTTCATTTGCCATTTAATTATTTTTTAACTTGTTTGGTTGCTTTTGTTTTTGAGGCTTTTTTCTTCACCGTTCCGGTCACCTCTACAGGCTCATTGACCGACACATGCTCGGTGGCCGGAGTAGATACCTTTCCAGCAACCACTTTCTTCGTGGTAGCAGAGCTTGCCGAAGCGACTTTTTTCGATGGCTTCCTGACAGCAGCCTTCTTCACGTTGGCCGCTGAGTTTGTCGAAGCGCTGTCCTTCACTTTCTTTCCAGAAGTGGTCATCGCGTCGTCAATCCTAATGATAAAGTCACTCAAGACGTTCATGTAGTTGATGAACGCCTCGTACGGAGTGTTGTAAGGATTGAAGTAACTGTGAACCTCCCCGTCCGAGAAGAACTTCGTGCTCATATAATAAAGGTGATCGCTCTCCTGAAGATGTCCGAAATCCTCCCAAAGAACAGGGTCATTCAGAATGGCCAGCTTCTCTGCCTGACCATAAAGTTTGTTGTAAGCGTCCTGCTGAAGCTCGTTACCCAGCCAGGCGGTGACATCCCTCTCTTCGTCAGCCCATGAAATCGGATCTGGCACGTCAATCTCAGCAATTGGTTTGAGTTTCCTCGCGGCCTGGGTCGGGGTGACGAACTCAAACGAGCCGTCCTTGAGCAGAATCCCAGGTAGATACCTCATGAAATCAAATATTCCCGAAGTCTCTTTCTGATGCTCTCCGAAGGTCTCATAATCCATAAACAGGTTCACGATGTCTCCGTCCGCGGCCTTGAGCCAGGAAAGGTACTTCTCCCCTGTCAGCGGCCAATCCTTCCACCCTTTGTCGGAGAAGCGGAAAGCGATGTCATCGCTGAGCGAATAGTTGCGCAGCAGCAACTTCAGATGCTTCTGCTGGCTGTCGGTGTAGATGTAGTCTGGGCTCTTCCATCCAAGAATATGCCGGGCGCCCTCCGTCAGCATCACCTTGAAGCCAAGGTTGTATACGTCGCGTCCGATGGAGTCTGAATATATCAACTCTGTGTTTCTGAAAGCAGTAGGCTTAACTCCGAAACACCTCTCTATGGCAGCGGTATGCTTTTCCACCTGATGCTTGAACTCGCCGAAATTGGCAAGCGAGGCTAGAGAGTGATAATATGTCTCTCCTAGAAACTCCACGCAACCTGTCTTTGCAAGCTCGCGGAAGCTGTCAAGCACATCGGGAGCATACCTCTCGAACTGCTCCAGAGCGGAGCCGGTGATCGAGAACGTCACCTTGAAGTCCCCACCGTGCTGTTTGATAAGGTCGAGCAGGAGGTTGTTCATCGGAATATAGCATCGCTGGGCTATCCTGCGAAGGATTGTCCTGTCAGCGAAATCATCATAGTAGTGGGAATCCTTGCCGATGTCGAAGAATCGGTACTGTCTCAACCTTGTAGGCTGATGAACCTGGAAATACAGACAAATGCTCTTTTTCATAATATTCCCTTATTTATTATTAACAACTGATTCATAGATATTCTTAAGTTTCGCCGTGGCGATGTTCCATTTCAGGCGGTTGACCTCATCGTAACCCTCCCTGGCGGCGAAATCCGCGAGAGCAGGGTATTTCAGAAGAGCATAGATGTCATCAGCCATCGCATCGACATCCCAGAAGTCCACCTTGAAAGCATATTTCAAGACCTCCGCGGCCCCTGATTGGTTGGAGATGATCGCCGGCACATTGGAACGCATGGCCTCAAGAGGAGATATTCCAAAAGGTTCTGACACCGAAGGCATTATATAGACATCCGACATAGCGAACATCTTCTGGACCTCCGCCCCGCGCAGGAATCCGGTGAAGTGGAAGCGATCGGATATTCCCAATTTGGCAACGTAACGGATGCAGCGGTTCATCATGTCACCGTTTCCCGCCATCACGAAACGCACTCCAGTGGTCCTCTTGAGAACCTTCGCAGCCGCCTCGATGAAATATTCGGGACCCTTCTGGAAAGTGATTCTGCCGAGGAAGGTGACAACCTTGTCGCGCACACCTCTCTCGACCTTCACGTTCTCACGTCCGCTGAAATCAACAGCGTTGTGGACAGTCACGACCTTCTCAGGATCAATTCCGTACTTGTTGATGACGATATTCCTCGTGAGGTCGCTGACAGCAATCACCCTATCAGCCGCCATCATTCCCCTCTTCTCAATGTCATAGACACGGCTGTCAATCTGGTCCTCTGTGCCACGGTCGAAGGACGTGGCGTGCACATGGACAACCAGCGGCTTGCCAGTCAACTCCTTGGCGGCTATACCAGCCAGATAGGTCAGCCAGTCGTGGGCGTGGATGATGTCGAACTCATCCTTGTGCTCCATAGCGATCGTGCCGCCGACCATCGCATAGTGGGCGACTTCTTCCATAAGGTTGGAACCATAGCGACCGGAGAAACGGAATTTCGTGCCGATGCACTTTGTCAGATTCTCGCTCTGAAGCCTTCGCTCAGACTCTACCATCTCGTGAAACTCCTCAGGATCAACGTACGGGATCATGTTCGAACCGATGCGAACGAACTTCACCTTGTCCAGGAACTCATCAACTGTCGAGCCCACCGACTCAACCGGCACATCACTCGCATTGATGATCCTCGCGGCACTCTGATCCTCGTCACCCGAAGCGGACGGCATCACAAAAAGAGTCTGAACCCCATTGTAAGCCAATCCTTTGACGATACCGTAGCAGGCTGTTCCGAGTCCTCCTGCGATGTGGGGAGGGAACTCCCATCCAAACATCAAAACTCTCATATTCCTACTTCTCTTTGTATTTATCCTTAAGATACTCCACCTCCAACAAGGCCGCAGTGCTCAAGGCCGACGAAATCGCTCCGTGAGGCTCGTGAGGGGGGTCACCATCGTAAAGTTCTGAAAACGCTCCTACTCCATGCTTATTAAGATCCTCATAGAAGCCATTGACGAGCCACTGAGCCTTGTTCAGGAATGCAGGTCCCTTCATCTTGAAGCAGACCTCGCAGTAAGGGCCAAGCAGGAACGGCAGGCAGCATCCATTGTAATATGCCAAATCCCTATCTGTCTGCGAACCCTCATAGACTCCTTTATATTCTGGATGACGAGGTGAAAGCGTACGGATTCCCCTTCTCGTCACAAGTTCGTTGTCTATCACTTGCAGCACCCTCTGAGCCACTTCCGGTTCGACAGGAATATCCTCACCCACGAGAGCATAAAGCATGTTAGGACGAACCTCAAGATGCTGTCCGGAGTTATCAACATAGTCAGCCAGATAGCCTGAACGTGCATTCCAGAATGTCTTCTGGAAGTTTTCGCAGACAAGATCCAAGATGTGAGACCATTCCTTCAGGAAAGCACTGTCCGATGGAGAATATTGCCGTTCCATCGTCACGGCAAAGAGAATGGACTGGAACCACATGGCATTCGTTTCCACCTGATAACCAGCTCTTTCAGTCACAGGATTGCCATTCACATAAGTATTCATCCAAGAAAGAGCCCAATGGTCAAGTTGCGCCCAGAGAAGACCGTTCGGCTGCATAGCGACCTCAGCCCGTTTGCCTGGTAGATAACTTTCAAGAATGCTTTTGACAACCTGACCATACTTTTTCCAAACAGACTTTGGATCAGCGCCAAACTCTATGTAATGAACCAAAGTGTCCGCTAGCCTAAGAGGTGCTTCAACTTGTGTCGTTTTATGAAAGAGACGCTCTTGGTTGTCAGCAATGAGATTATCCAGAATCTCTTCAAACTCTGCCTTGTCTCCATTAGCGTAGAGTGTAAGGCCCGGAAGAGCTTCAAGAGTCTCTCTCAGGAGACCTGTATAAAGCCAAGAGAACCCTGCTGTAATCATCTTGTGGCCTCCGCGGTCCTGCTTCAAAAGATCCGCACAGTGAACAAGCTGCTCATGCGCGGTTGTGATTTTCGCAGCCTTGGCCACTAAAGAATCGAACTTTCTCTTCAAGCCCGAAGGGGTCGCAAGATCCACAGATGCAGAGAACACAATCGCATCTCCCGGCTTCATATCCAACTCGAAATGCCCAGGAACATACAGGTCCTCTTTGCAAGCAAAACCTCGACGGTACTCATCCGAGTAAGTCACACCTTTGTACCAACAAGGAGAAGTCACGAAGGAGACGTTCTTGGTATTAAACTGCATGTTCAAATCAGGAAATCCTTCGTAGAGATTGAACGACATTCCATTAGGAATTTCCCAACCTTCGGTTCTTGCATTCGGATTCTCCTGAGTCAATGCATGAATGTCACGGAAAGCCAAAAATGGTGTCAGCAACAATTTCACATTGGCCGGAGCCTTGACCAAGTCGAAGCGAATCATAACTTGGTCGGAATCAGGTACGAGCAGAATACTTTTCGTAAAGACGATTTCTCCTACCTTATAGGTAATTTTAGGCACTGGATCAGCCTCAAAATCAACGATGTACTTGTGGCCGCGCGGTTCATAGACATTCCCATAGCAATGAATGCCGAGATTGAACTGTTTCCCGTTAAGAATGAGGCTTTCGTCCAAAGAGGACAAGAGCAGATGCTTTTTACCCCCGAAAGCATCTATCGGAACCGCCAACAGACCATGATAACGTCTTGTGTTGCAAGTCACTATAGAAGTGTTGCAATACGCCCCCGTCTTGTTGGCACAAATAATCTCTCTCTTCAAGGAATAGGAGAGGTTGACCAACTCAGACTTGTTAAACTTCAAAAAAGCCATATCGGTTAAATTATTTTCTTTCGTTCCTGTCAATCAGCACAAGCGCACAACGGCTTGGCAAGTAGAGACTTAGGCGACCTTCGACCGTCAGATGTTCTCCATCGTCTTTAAGCCTTGCGAATCCATCGAACTCTTTTGAGTCTGAATCGAGAACCTTGACATAGTCTCCTGACGGAGCCGGGAACGCGTAGTTCACAAACGATTCCACAGGATTGAAATTCAGTGCAAAGATAAGGCTTTTACGCTTGAAAATCAAGATTTTCTTTTCTTCATCGGCCTGAAGAAGCTCAGGCCTTGCCGTAAGCGCCCCGTATCGTTTTACAAGGTGAATCATCGCTTTGTCAAAGTCTTGAAGACAGTGGTATCTCAGCAGTCCGTTGTCGGCTAAAGACCACATCCTGCGGGCATGTTCGTAACTCCATCCGTTCCCTTCACGAGGAAAATCAATCCACTCCGGATGGCCGAACTCATTACCCATGAAGTTGAGGTAGCCATCACCCGCAGTGCCGAGCGTTACTAGACGAATCAGTTTGTGCAAGGCCACGCCCCGGTCCACAATCGGATTCTTCGAATCCATATTCATAGAAAAGTACATTTCCTTGTCGATAAGCCTGAATATCAAAGTTTTATCCCCGACAAGAGCTTGATCGTGACACTCCGCGTAGCTGATTGTTTTCTCGTCCGCCCGCTTGTTTGTGAGTTCGTACCACATTTCTCCGGGGCTCCATTCCTCATCTCGTTTCTCCTTAATCCATCTGATCCAGTGGTCAGCTATACCCATCGCCATTCTGAAACCGAAGCCTACTCCCCCCACCTCGAACGGAGCGGCCAAACCAGCCATTCCACTGACATCCTCAGCAATAGTGATTGCACATGGCTTGATCTGCCTAACAAGGAGGTTGGCTAGTCCAAGATAGGTCACCGCATTCTCATCAACACCCGAATCGAAGTACGGTCCGTAACCGTTGAAATCCTTGCCAAGGCCATGATCCCAGTACATCATGCTCGTAACACCATCGAAACGGAATCCATCCAAATGGTATTCCTCCATCCAGTACTTACAGTTACTCAGCAAAAAGCGGACAACCTCATCCTTCCCGTAGTCAAAGCAGCGTGAGCCCCATGCCGGATGATGTCCCTGAGGACCTTTGTAGAAATACAGATCATCTCTGCCATCAAACAGACTCAGGCCCTCAGCCGTGTTGTCGGAGCTATGCGAATGCACGATGTCCATCACCACGGCAATCCCCATACCATGAGCCGCATCAACCAACTCCTTAAACTCTTCCGGAGTACCGAAACGCGAACTAAGAGCGAAGAAGTTCGACACCTGATAACCGAACGATCCATAATACGGATGCTCCTGAAGGGCCATTATCTGGATCGTGTCGTAGCCGAGCCTCTTGATTCTTGGCAACACATTCTCCCGGAACTCACTGAAAGTGGAGACCTTGCGTTCCTCAGAGCTCATCCCTATGTGACACTCATAGATCAATGGATGCGGCCTTCGCAACACCCTGTCATTTTTCCATGAATATTCCCGCTCGGGATCCCAGACCTGGGCACAGAACACTTTAGTCTCATCATCCTGTACAAGCCTCGTACAATAAGCCGGAATCCGTTCATCTCCTCCTCCGGGCCATTCTATGAACAACTTGTACAATTCTCCATGACTGAGGAACATCGAGTCTAGTCGAAGTTCCCAATTGCCTTGCCCCACTGGACTAAACTCATATGCGGAAGTACGTTTCCAATTGTTAAATTCTCCGATCAGGTAGATGCGGCTTGCGTTGGGAGCCCATTCCCGAATCACCCAAGAGCCGTCCTCACATTTGTGCAGCCCGTAGTAAAGGTGGTTGTTGATGCTGTAAGCGAGGCCTTCCACGCCATGGCCTGTTATCTTGTCCGCGGCATCCAGAATCCTCTTGTGCCGCGCATTGATAGCGTCTTCGTACGGCTTCAAGTACGGGTCAGTGTCGAATATCCAGAGTTTCTTCTTCATGGTTTGACTCAATTTATCAACAATAAAGATACTAATTATTTAGTAACCGAAAAAGATTCCGGGGGCAAAGTCCAACTAATTTCACCCGGAAGCCCAATTTTTCGTCATTTCGGGGGCAGGAATGACATATTCGCCCCAGCCGACCTCTGCGGTTCGCACGTTAGCACTGAATTTGTGGGTAAAAGGGAAAAACAGTAACTTTGTGAGATTGTACCCTTAAGGGAATATGAAAGAGACTTTGAAAAGAATATGGTTTCCGATGGCAGTGGTGTGCGTGATCGCGCTTCAGGCCATCGGCATGGGAAACCGTCCGCTAGCCGGGGATCCGGGCTATGGGTTCGTCTCCGCCGAGAGACCTTTGCCGCCCGACACGATCCACTACAGGAATCAGTTCATCGGCAACACAGCGGCAGGGAAGAAGGACACCTCACTATTCCTTGCTCCGATCGACACGACTCCCCTACTGACGGCAAGGGACACAATATTCCCACCTGATTCGCTGAGGGAGATCAACCCTTTCCGCTACAAGTACTATGTGGCGATTATGGACTCTCTGACCCACAGGATTGTCGTGGACTCGCTGAAAGCCGCAGGAGACACCATCGACTGGCCTAAAGTGGACTCCCTCTACCGCCTCGATTCGGTTTTCAGGAAAAAGGCCGAGTTCGATGCCTGGTACGCCGGACTGTCGAAGACGGACAGAAGAAAATACGATTTCGAGGTCAAGGAGAAACTCAAGAAACACATAGCCGACAGTGTGCTCAATGTCAAGGACAGCCTCAAGGCTCATAGGGACAGCGTCAAGGAGGCCACGCCCCGGATTCTTGAGACTTTCGCCATTCCTGATTCACTTCAGTACAAGCGCATTATCCAGTGGACCCACGAGAGGGAGTTCCACAAGATGGACATCCATGAACCTGACACCAGCTACAACCATTGGCTGCACGACTACCCGTTCTACCGCAAGGACGTGAACGCCACATGGCTTGGTGTCGCCGGCTCGGCTCTGCAATACTACAATTGGTTCAACCGAACAAGTGAGAACGGGGTGTCGTTCTACACCCCCTACGAGGCATGGACCTACTCGGCAAAGACGCTCCCGATGTACAACACAAAAACCCCTTACACAGAACTGGCCTACTTCGGGACCCTCTTCGCGGACTCCCAGAAAGAATCCGACAATCTGCACATCCTTACGACGCAGAACATCTTCCCGGAGTTGAATTTCACCCTTGAATATGACCGTTTCGGAGGCAACGGCATCATGCAGAGCGAGAAGACAACCAACAAGACGTTCGTGACATCGGCCAATTATCTCGGCAGACGCTACATAATGCACGCCGGCTACATCCACAACAAGATCATCCGCAAGGAGAACGGAGGAACAAGCGACAACACGATGGTAAGGGACACGACCCTGGACGCCAGAGAGTATCCAATAAATCTCAGCAACGCATCGACTAATGTCATCAGGAACACATTCTTCCTTGACCAGCAGTACAGGATTCCGTTCACGTTCATCAAGGACATCCGGAACAGGAAGATCGACAATGCGTTCAAGGACAGCGTACTGACATCCAGAGACACAGCCAAGATCGACTCCCTGGACGTGCTTCTGGCCAGAAGGAGAGCAGAAAGGGAGGCAGCCGACACACTTGGAGACGACAACATCACGACCGCGTTCATAGGGCACAGCAGTGAATATTCAGTGTTCCGCAAGAGCTATGAAGATCAGATCACGGACGAGACGGGGCGCAAGTTCTACAATGACATATTCAATTACAGTCCCACAAGTTCCTTCGATTCCGTGAGGGTAATGAAACTGGAGAACAGGGTGTTCCTTAAGCTTCGGCCGTGGTCGGACAATGCGATTGTCTCCAAGCTGAACGGTGGGATAGGCAACAGAATCCTAAGTTACAGCACATTCGATCCGACTTTCCTGAAAGGGACCACAAACACTGTATGGAACTCGGCGTTCGTTTATGCGGGAGTGGAGGGGCAACTGAAGAATTTCATCCGATGGGATGCCAACGGAGACTTTGTGTTTCTCGGAGACCAAGCGAACGACATGTCCGTGAGGGCCAACGCAAGATTAGACATGTACCCTTTCAGGAAGGCAAGGAAAAGTCCGGTTTCGCTTAACGTGAATTTCGAGACTTCTCTGGAAGAGCCCGAATACTACTACCAGCACTACTATTCAAACCATTTCAAATGGGACAATGACTTCGGCAAGATCTCGACAACAAAGATCCGGGCCGGGCTGAGCGTTCAAAGGTGGAGGGTCGGGGCGCGGTTCGGCTACGCGTTGCTGTCGGGCAACATCTATTATGATTCGACCGGGGTCGTCCGCCAGAACACTACTCCGATGAGCGTGTTGAGCGTCTCATTGGACAAAAACTTCGTCTTGGGGCCTCTGCATCTGGACAACAGGCTTCTGTTCCAGATCTCATCGAATCAGGATGTGCTGCCTCTGCCGAGTCTTGCCGCGAACTCCAGGCTTTACCTCCAGCTCAATGTCAAGAGGAACATCATGCAGATGCAGCTCGGAGCGGAGGGATGGTACAACACCAAATTCTACTCTCCTGCATGGAACCCCGCCGTGGGGGCGTTCTACAACCAGAAAGAAGAGACGTACAACAACGGTCCTGTCATCGACGCTTTCATCAACGTCCAGTGGAAGAGGGCATGCATATTCGTGAAACTTGAGAACATCGGCAACGGCTGGCCGATGGACAAGGCGGATTATTTCAGCGCCCATCACTACATCAGAACCCAGACGGCTTTCAAGATCGGCATCTACTGGCCGTTCTACACTCAGCCAAATTCAAACAAGGCAGTTAACGCCAGTGGCGGCCTGTCGGGCGGAAGCGGCGGAAACTCAGGCGGCGGGTCCGGCGGCTTTGGAAGCATAGGCGGTTCCGGAGGCGGCAGTAGTTTTGGAGGTAACAACTATTGATGGACATGGGGCTGAAAAGGGTGACGAAAAAGTTTCTCAAGTACTTGATACCAACTTTGTTGGTGCTTATCATCATTCCTTTCAGCGAACGAAGCGGAAACCAGGACGACCCTAAAGGCATATTCAGCGGCGACTTGATCCGATGCGCCCTGAAACTGAAGGACCAACTGTCCGATGGCTATCAGACAGGCTATTGCTATGAACTGGCCGAGAGACTGGCTGACTATCTGGAGGACTCTGTAAGAATATTCCTGACAGCGGATGACTGGTCTTGCCTGGATTCGCTGAGGGCAGGCGGCATTGATATTCTTGCGCTGCCGGCCGAGGATATTCCCGAAAGCGAAGAGTTCATGACGTTTCCTCTTGGTGAAGTCCCGGTCTCTTGGGTCATGACCGCAGACAGGAAGAGGCAAAAAGGGATCATCCGCTGGCTCAACAACTTCAAAGGGAGCAATGAATATGCCGACATGATTTCCAGATTCTTCCATGGCTACAACCCTTACCGGAAAGGAGTCAAAAAGAATCCCGCCATAATAAGTCCCTACGACGATCTGATCAAGAAAAACGCCAAGCGGATCGGTTGGGACTGGAAGATGTTCGCGGCCCTCATCTGGTGCGAGTCCAGATTCAGGATCCAGGCGAACTCACATCGGGGAGCGTTCGGACTCATGCAGATGATGCCACGTACAGCTGACCGTTACGAGATCGAGGACCTTCTGGATCCCCAAGAGAACATCGAGGCCGGGGCGACCTACATCTCAAGGCTTCAGAACAAGTTCCGTGGCACCGCCGCCAACGAGGAGGAACTCGTTAAATTTACACTCGCCGCCTACAACGCCGGAGAGGGAAGGCTCTATGACTGCATCAATCTGGCCCGTTCCCAAGGCATAGATCCGGGGACTTGGCAGAACCTCTGTGCGGTTCTGCCACAGATGGGAAGGGACTCCATCCTGCTTACGGAGGATGTCAGGCATGGCAAGTTCAAAGGGAATGAGACAGTGGCCTACGTCAAGGCCGTGCTTAACCAATATGACATATTCAATGGACGCGAGCCAAGGTACAAGGTTCAGCCTGCGGACACAGCATTGGTGATGATCGAGGAGACCGAGGATGTGGAGCGTATCCTACTGAGCCCTGACAGTCTGGGCAGGGTCGACCTTGGAGATGAACAGGCAAGGAATCAGGAGGAGAATCATAATGACAATCCAGGAAAATAGATCGGCGGCCAACACCGCAGGCAGATCAATACGGACCGGGACAAACGGCACGAAATAATTCTCCGGATTCAGTTTTATGACATGAGTCCACCTCTGGATTCCGCACAGCAGCAAGGCAATGGTGTTGCCGGCAGTCATTCCTTTGAACACAATCACGGAGGCTACCCGGAGAAACACCTTTGCAATGGCTTTATCGGTCATTCCCAAAGACTTGAGAGTGCCTATTGTGGAGATGTTACGGAACAGCATTATGAGTAGACCGGAAATCATGTTGAATCCCGCCACTATGGTCATCAACACGAGGATGAACAGGACATTGAAGTCAATGAGGTTCAGCCAGTCGAAAATCTGGGGATAACGGCTGATCACTGAGGTCGCGACCAGTGTGTCATCATCGTCTCCGGCATTCTGAAGCGCTATGTGGCCCACCTCGTCCGTGACCGCCCGCATTCCAGCGTCAGTCTTGGCATCAGGAGCCAATGTCAATTCCAGGACGGACACCTCGTCGGATGTCCATCCGTCAAGTCTCTGAAGATCGGCGATGTCAGCCAGAACGATGATGTTGTCTGTACCGTCCATCACCCCATCGTAAAGACTGGTGATGTTGAAGTTGCGGACTTTGACTTTCTCTCCGACGAAATAAGTCAGAAGTTTGTCCCCTACTTTAAGGTCAAGCATTTCAGACAGTCTGGCCGGGATGGAGACTCCGAGCCGCACCGAGTCCGATTCAGATCCGCCTCGCGGAGTCCCTTTGAACAGTACTCCGTGAATGCTCTCCCCTTTCTTGACGATTCCCGCCCTATAGACAGCCGGCGTGACGCTCTTAACTTCCGGGACTGCCTCAATGTCAGGCAGGAAACTCTGGTTGACCGATATCGGGGAGGCCTCGCTGATGTAGTTCATATCCACTGGCATCAGCTGCACATCTCCCGTAAGGTCAGAAATGCCGTCCCTGATCTCGTTCCTGAATCCGGACGAGACGGAGACGGAGACAATCATTATCAGGAAAGAGACAGCGATGGAGACCATCGCTATCCTTCCTCCGAAACGGAGGCGTCCGGCTATGAACCTTGACGCGTCCAAAGAATTATTCCTTTATGAATAGGCTTGTGCCGGGACAGGCAATGTTCTTTGATGAAGATTTCAGGCCCGTCACGATTGTTTTACCAAATATGAACCCTTTCGCTTTCCGGACGCCACATCGGATCGCCTTCCTTGATGCCGAAGGCGTCGAAGAATGTCTGGAAATTTCTCAAGGACACGTTCACACGGTTCACGGCGAGAGAGTGCACGTCGAGTTTGGTCAGGCGCACCTTCTCCTCATCGGTGATGTTCTGCGCCCAGATCGCGCCGTAGGAGAGGTAGAATCTCTGCTCCGGAGTGAAGCCGTCGATGAGGCCGATGTTCTTGCCCGCGTTGACGTTCTCCATCGCGGTGTATGAGATGCTGAGGCCGCCGTGGTCGCCTATGTTCTCGCCGAGCGAAAGCTTACCGTTGGCGTGGACTCCCGGCACAACCTCAACAGAGTCAAACTGGGCGACAAGCACCTGGGCCTTGGCCTTGAATTTCTCATCGTCCTCCGCGGTCCACCAGTCGGACATATTCCCGTCCTTGTCGAAGAGCCTGCCTTGGTCGTCAAATCCGTGGGACATCTCGTGGCCGATCACTACCCCGATGCCGCCGTAGTTGACAGCGTCGTCAGCGTCCGCGTTGAAGAACGGAGGCTGGAGGATAGCGGCAGGGAAGCAGATCTCGTTCGTCGTAGGATTATAGTAGGCATTGACAGTCTGAGGGGACATCCCCCACTCGGTCCTGTCTGTCGGCTTGCCGAGTTTGGACATATTGTCCGCCACGTACCATGCCCCGGCGGCGCGGAGATTCTCATAGTAGCTCTTCTCTGGATCAATGTCAAGCGTAGAGTAATCTTTCCACTTGTCAGGATAGCCGATCTTCACCGTGAAGTTGTCCAGTTTCTCGTGGGCCTTGGCCTTTGTGGAATCGCTCATCCAATCCAGTTCGTCGATGTGCTGGCTGAAAGCCTTCTTGAGGTTCTCAACGAGATCAAGCATCTTTGTCTTTGATGACTCTGGGAAGTATTTGGCGACATACATCTTGCCCACAGCCTCTCCAAGGATGCTGTTCGGAACTTGCATCGCCCTCTTCCAGCGAGGCTTCTGCTCCTTGATTCCAGACATCTGGGCGCTGAAGAAGTCGAATGACGCTGTGTAGAAGTCATCGCTTAGAGATCCGGTCGCTCCTTGAATGAGCTGTCCTGCCACATAGTCCTTGAGGACATTGATATCCGCATCACCAAAATATTCACTGAAAGCCTTGAAGAAGGAAGGTTCGGCGACGATCAGTTTCCGCTGGTCGGCGATTCCTCTGGTCCCGAAATAGAGCTTCCAGTCGAAGCCAGGGTAATTCTTGATGAGTACCTCGGTGCAGCAAGGGTTGTACTGTGCCTGGATGTCTCTCTCCTGCACGCTGGTCCAGGAGTTGGCGGCGAGGACATCCTCAACAGCGAGAGCATTTGCGGCAGCCTTCTCCGGCTCGGCGACTCCGGTCAGAGTGAACACCTTGGCGAGGAAGTTACGGTAACCTTCCTTGATCGCCGCGTTCTCGGCCTCGACGTAATAGTCACGGTCACCGATTCCAAGACCGCCCTGTCCAAGGTAAAGAATCTGGTTATCGCTGTCGGCAAGGTCTGACATCACGTAAGCGCTGAAGAATGGACTTTCGGAGACATTGTGCAGCCCGGCGATGATCTTCACGAGGGCGTCCTTGTCAGCCGCCGCGTAAATCTCATCGACATATTTCTTCAAAGGGGCGGCGCCCTCCGCGTTCAGCCTTGTGGAATCGAGTCCCTGCTTGTAGAGGTCGGAGATCTTTTGCTCGACTGTGCCTTTTACCGTTTTCAGAGTCCCCATCTCTGCAAACAAATCGTTGAGTCTCTTGACGTTGTTCTCCCTCAGCTGGTCAAATGAGCCGAAACGGGCATATTCAGGCTTCAAAGGGTGGTTCTTCTGCCATCCGCCGGTGGAGTACTGATAGAAATCAACCGCCGGAGAGACCGTGGTGTCAAGGTTAGCAAGGTCAATGGCCGGAACCTTTTCAACTTGCTGTTTAGGGCCGCAGGCCGCCATCGCAAACACTGAAGCCATAATCACAAAACTTTTTTTCATATTCCATGAATATATTTGTTCAACTTCAAACCACAAAGGTAATAATTTTTTCTGTGCGTGGAACGGACCTGTTCACTCACGAGAGGTGCTTATTCATTGGATTCGTGCGCAGAACTTTGGCCTTGACGCACGAGGAATTACAGAGATTTGATCCAGGTGATCATCTCGGAAAGGACTTCCGGGGAGATGGTTTCCTCTATTTCTTTATATTCAGAGAAAGCTCCGGTGGTGCAGTGCTGGAAGAGATGGTTCAATCCTTCCTCTGCTTTGATGAGATTCTTGCCACATGACGGGAGGCTGGACTTCAGGACATCCAGATTTCTTTCGCACTGTACCTGAGAGTCTTTCGTACCATTCAGAGCCATCACCGGACAGGTGATTCCGGCAAGACTGCCGGATAGGTCAAAGCCGATGAAATACTTCATGTAAGGAGACTGGAGTTGGTTCAGCACCTGAGCATAGTTTTGTCGCAAGGCATCAGAGAGGTCATAATTGTCCACGGAAGGCAACGGTGATTTTGTCTTGACAGCATCGAATGTGTCGGACAACAGACGACAGTAGGCATCAATCTCTGGTTCAGACAGACCAGCGGCCTGGCAGGCTTGCTTGTTCTGAGCCAGCAACGTCTCGGCTCCGGAGACAATCATTCCGGCCAGACTTATGGCAAAATCAACTTGTTTCTCACTGGCAAGCATCAATGCGATGGTGCCGCCCTCGCTATGACCAAGGACTCCTATCTTGTCGAACCGCCCCCTCAAAAGCCGAACTCCGGCCAAGGCGTCGTTCTTCAAATCTTCTGTCGTACAAAGCACAACATCACCTGTCGATTCCCCGAATCCCCGGTCATCGTACCTGAGCGTTGCTATTCCCGCCCTTGCGAAAGCGTCGGCTATGACAGCGAACGGTTTGTGGCTGAAAATTTCCTCGTCACGGTTCTGGAGACCGCTACCAGTCACCATAATCAGTACGGGAGTTTTCCTGTCACAGTTTTCAGGGAGAGTCAGAGTTCCTTTCAAGACAGCGTCTCCGTTACTGAACGACACTTGCTCGGTGGTGTAAGGGAACGGCCCGACCGGAGTCTGCGGCCGTCTGATGACCGGTGCGCCCGGCGTAAGCGTCATCGGGAAAGACATTCCATGCTGGGTGAAAGTCCCAGCGATTACCGTTCCTGCCCAGAACCCCTTGAACGAGGCGTTTATCGCTGGAACATCAAGCGTGATGCCGCCCACAGCGTCCCTTGACACCTCGACCGGAATCTCCTTCGCCCCCTGATCCGGCACGTCAAGAGTGGCCGACTCTTCCCCTATGTTGAATATGAGCGCCAACTCAACGCCCGATACCTTCAACTTGCCAGTCCATGCACCCGTCTGCGCGTTCATCGACATCACAGCGGCAAAAGCCACTGACACCGCAATAAAAAACCTTCTCATAATCTAATTATTATGTGCGAATATAAGCTATTATTAGCGATTACTGACCCACTTGATCCGATAATGGTCAGAAAAAAGAAAATTCAAAATTATGCACTTGTAAAATACAAGATCATCAAAATCATTCTCTATATTTCTTATTGTATCTTTCCATATTTTGATAATTCGCATACAATTCATAAATTTGATGGTTTGAACGAACCATTACCCTAAAAGACCATCAAGAACGGAAGAATAGATGCGACATCAGATATTAAAACATCTTTTTGCAATACTTTCCGTCATCTGCATGTTTGTCTCATGCGACATAGGTACGGACGGAAGCAGCC
This sequence comes from Bacteroidales bacterium UBA6397, assembly GCA_002439875.1. Classification (GTDB taxonomy): domain Bacteria; phylum Bacteroidota; class Bacteroidia; order Bacteroidales; family UBA932; genus Cryptobacteroides. The sequence goes on along the minus strand of DJQB01000013.1, from coordinate 45,586 downwards.
ATAAGAAACTTGACGGGCAGGTTTCCATCTCAGGAGCCTTTGCTCTGTATCCGCTTTCGGTTCAATGGTCCAATGAATTTCAGGTAAAGTATCCAGACGTGAAGATCGACGTGTCGGCCGGAGGTGCGGGCAAGGGCATGACAGACGTATTGAACGGAATGGTTGACTATGCCATGCTCTCTAGAGAACTGCATGACGAAGAACGGGAAGCCGGCGCCATAGCTTTTGTGGTGGGCAAGGACGCTGTGATCCCGGACATCAACTCCGCCAACCCATTCATTGACACACTAAAAAGGCGCGGCATCACTTCCGATGAGGCACGCAAGATCTGGGTGACAGGAGAAATCAAGACCTGGGGACAGCTTCTGGGAAACAATGACAATCATAAGATTAACGTCTATACGCGTTCTGATGCCTGTGGAGCCGCCCAGACTTTTGCGGACTGGTTCAGTGCCAAGCAGGAAGACCTTGTCGGGACAGCCGTGTTCGGTGATCCGGGAATCGCCCAGGCTGTCCAGAAAGACAAATGGGGAATCGGATTCAATAATCTGGCCTACGCATATGACCCTCAGACTCATCTTCAACAAGAAGGGTTGGCCATGCTTCCGATAGACTCTGACATGGACGGGCACATAGATGATGAAGAGAACTGTTACGACACCAAAGAGAAACTTGTCCATACGATAGAAAGAGGATCGTTTCCCACACCGCCGGCAAGAAATCTCTACTTCGTGTCGAAAGGAGCGCCTAAGGATTCCGCATCAGTGGCATTCCTAAAGTATGTGCTGAAAGAGGGACAGAAGTTCAACGAACCTGCCGGCTATGTAAGAATATCCGGAAAGGTGCATAGCGAGAATATGAAGCTGCTGCGATCTTCAAGACGCGCGGCCGATCTAAGGGGGAACAACACAGACAATGCAGTCATAATTTTCATAGTTGGGCTTTTCGGTATCATTGCCCTTCTCAGCGGGTCGGCATTTATGAAATCATGGAACAAGAAGCGTATATATAAGCAGAATCTTTCTTCCGCGATCATGTTTGTGTTCACAGTCTCATCCGCGCTTCTGCTTGTTTCAATGATCGTCGGGCTGCTGTGGAAGTCAATGCCGATTCTTCAGGAAAATTCATTCTGGAGTCTTGTGACATCCTCTGAGTGGAAACCATCACAGAAAAAGTTCGGATTCCTTCCTTTTATATCGGGTACACTGTCCGTGACATTAATAGCAATCTGTATCGCACTTCCGCTTTCACTTCTTACTGCGATATCATTGACAGAATATTCAAAGAAGATTGTCCGCAAGTTCGTTTTCCCGGCATTGGACATTCTCGCAGCACTGCCGTCGGTGATCTATGGTGTGTGGGGGATCCTTTTACTGATTCCGGTGACAGGATACTCCCTGCTTACCGGAGCTCTTGTGCTTTGCTTGATGATCTTGCCGATAATGGTAAGCCTGTTTGTAGAGATCTTCTCGACTGTCCCTCAGGATCTAAGGGACGCGTCAATGTCATTGGGAGCGACTCAATGGCAGACGACAAAGAAGGTAGTCCTGCGGAAGTCCCTTCCTGGAATATTCGCTGCTGTGGTGCTCGCATTGTCCAAGGCGATGGGCGAGACAATCGCGGTGATGATGGTGTGCGGAAGTATCCCTGCAATTCCAAAATCATTGTTCAAGGGTTTCTATACGCTTCCCGCTCTGATAGGCAATAATTATGGCGAGATGGCATCAGTCCCTCTTTACGAGTCTGCCATTATGTTTGCGGCGCTGCTCCTGCTCGCGATAGTAATATTCTTCAATGTCCTTTCACGCATAATTCTTTATAACGTCCAGAAAAAGAGTTAGCCATGAGAAAAATCAAAAGTAAATTCATCGAAGAGACAATCGTAAAAATGCTGATGTGGGGCTCAGTGCTGTTGGTGTTGGCATTTGTGATGTCCATCATCTGCACGATTTTCGTGAAAGGTGTAGGCTCCATATCCTGGGAGATGGTGACGAGCGTGCCCGGCATGAATTGGAACACCACTGATGACGGCGGCTTTCTCAATGCGATCATCGGTTCTGTGGCAGTCGTGGCGCCGGCGACGCTGATCGCCCTCTGCGTCAGCATCCCGGTCGTGTTCTACATGAACCTTTACAAGAGACGTTCGAACTGGTTGTCTTACGCGGCCCGACTGGTGTATGATGTGCTTTATGGAATACCTTCGATAGTATATGGCGCGTTCGCGTTCATGATAATGGTCATGGTCGGCATGAGAGCGTCTGTTCTGGGCGGAATCATAGTGAGCACATTGCTTATAATCCCGATGTTCATAAGAAGCGGAGACGAGATCTCACGTTCTGTGCCGGACGACATGATAGACGCGGCATATTCTCTTGGGGCAACGAAATGGGAAACTCTTAAAATCGTTGTGAGACAGGTCCTTCCCGGTATGGCGACAGCCACGCTCCTTGCTGTTGGAAAGGCTATCGGTGATGCCGCGGCCGTGATGTTCACGGCGGGGTTCTCGGATTCTGTGGCGACATCGTTGTCCTCACCGACAGCCACATTGCCGTTAGCGATCTTCAACTGGATAACAATGCCGGATCCTTTTCCCGGAAGAGCCTACGCCGCCGCTCTTGTGCTGACGGTTATAGTTCTGATACTCAGTCTCGGAGGCCGTTGGATAACAAATCATTTCACCAAGAATAATCTGTAGTTATGGAACATAATGACAAGGACCAGATGGTGGTCAAGGATTTCAACCTTTCGATAGAAGGTCGTCAAATTCTGAAAAACATCAATCTGACTTTTCCGAAGAATAAGATAACGTGCATCGTAGGGCCTTCAGGCTGCGGTAAAAGCACATTGCTGAAAAGCCTCAACAGGCTGATTGACAATGTTGATGATGTAAAAGTAAGCGGTCAGATACTCCTCGGTGACCAGAACATCATCGGTGCGAGGTACAGTGAACTTATTGAACTTCGGAGACGTGTGGGTCTTGTACCGCAGCGACCGTGTCCATTGCCCATGTCCATATTCGACAATGTCGCGTATGGCTGCCGGATCCATGGAATGCACACCAAAAAGAAGGAACTGGCAGAGGTTGTGGAAAGATATCTGACGGAAGTCGGACTTTGGGATGAGGTGAAAGACCGCCTGCAGAATTCGGCGATGCGCCTTTCCATCGGTCAGCAGCAGCGCCTGTGCCTTGCGAGAAGCCTTGCGGTGGAACCGGATTACATCCTTGCGGATGAGGCCACAAGCGCATTAGATCCTGTTTCCAGCAAGACGGTCGAGGACCTCTTCGTGAAGCTTAAGGAAAAATATTCCATAATAATGGTGACACACACATTGAGGCAGGCTCTTCGCATCGCCGACTATGCCGTGTTCCTTTATCTTGGCGAGGTCATAGAGATCGGCGACGCAAAGCAAGTGTTCGGAAATCCTAAGGAGGAGCTGACGAGGAAGTATCTGTCCGGTGTGTTCAGTTAGGTATCATCGGCGGGAAAGTAGTATATTTGTAAATTATTTTTGAGGTTATAAAAGAACAATATAAAATGAGCGAACATCTTACGCACCTTAAAGAGCTTGAGGCGGAGTCCATCTACATACTCAGGGAGGTCGCGGCGCAGTTTGAGCGTCCGTGCATCCTTTTCTCCGGCGGAAAGGACTCCATTGTACTTACTTATTTGGCATATAAGGCCTTCTATCCGGCGAAAATTCCGTTCCCGCTGGTTCACATCGACACGGGACATAACTTCCCCGAGACCATCACATACCGCGACGAGCTTGTCAAGAAACTTGGAGCGGATCTTATAGTAGGCTATGTACAGGAGTCGATTGACGAGGGCAAGGCAAAGGAGGAGACCGGTTACAATGCGAGCCGCAACAAACTCCAGACTGTGACCCTTCTGGACACATTGGCCAAGTATAAATTCGATGCCGCGTGCGGTGGCGCAAGGCGTGATGAGGAGAAGGCGAGGGCAAAAGAGAGGATCTTCTCCCATCGGGATGAATTCGGGCAGTGGAATCCGAAGAATCAACGTCCTGAGCTTTGGAACATCTATAATGGCATGAAGAATGTCGGCGAGCATTTCCGCGTGTTCCCGATCAGCAACTGGACGGAGATGGACGTGTGGCAGTACATTTATCAGGAAGGCATTGAACTTCCGAGTCTGTACTACACCCATACAAGAAAAGTATTCTTCCGTGATGGACAGTGGCTTGCCGCTGAACCGGCTGTGATCCCGCGGCGTCCTGAGGAGGAGGTTGTAGAAAAAGAGGTCAGATGCAGGACCATCGGTGATGTCACCTGCACAGGATTGACATTGTCTCACGCGCACAGCATTGAGGACATAATCGATGAAATCGCATCTTCCCGTGTCACTGAGCGTGGAGGAAGGGCTGACGACAAGCGATCCGAAACATCAATGGAGGATCGCAAGAAGGCTGGATATTTTTAACAGGTGCCCGCTGTATTGGAATAAGGTCAACAATTAAAAAGTAAAAAAATGGAAACACAGAATACAAAAGGGTACTTAGACATGCAGCTGCTCCGTTTTACCACGGCAGGCAGCGTGGATGATGGTAAAAGTACATTAATAGGTAGACTCTTGTACGACTCCAAGTCCATCTTCGAGGATCAGCTTGAGGCTGTCGAAGAGGCTTCGAGAAGCAGGGGCAATGAGGAGGTGAATCTGGCGTTGCTTACTGACGGACTTCGCGCGGAGCGTGAGCAGGGAATCACCATTGATGTAGCATACAGATACTTCGCCACACCGAAGAGGAAGTTCATCATCGCCGACACCCCAGGCCATATTCAATACACAAGGAATATGGTGACGGGGGCTTCCACAGCGGATCTGGCCGTGATACTTGTGGATGCAAGACACGGGATCATGGAACAGACTGTCAGGCATTCTTACATCGCATCGCTTCTTGCCATCAGGAAAGTGGTGGTTTGTGTGAACAAGATGGACCTTGTGGATTTCTCTGAGGAGGTGTTCAACAAGATCGTCGCGGATTACAAGGAGATGGCATCTTCCCTGGAGCTCGGTGATGTCACATTCATCCCCATCTCCGCCAAGCTTGGTGACAATGTGGTGAACAAATCCGGGAACATGCCTTGGTACAAGGGGAAGGCTCTTCTTGATTTTCTTGAGACTGTCCAGCTGCCGGTCGAGGCCAATGACAGGATGCGGCTTCCTGTCCAGTATGTCATCAGACCTATTTCTTCCAAGTTCCCTGATTTCAGGGGATATGCAGGCCGTCTTGCCGAAGGTTCCCTGAAAGTCGGGGATGCGGTAAAGGTTTATCCTTCCGAGATGACCTCCAAAGTGACGGGTATATATCTTGGCGAGAAGAGCCTAAAATCCGCTGTGACTCCGGAGTCTGTGGATGTCACGCTTGCGGACGACATCGACATAAGCCGGGGAGATGTGATCGTTTCGGAGAATGGTGTGCAGCCTATGATGGAGCAAGAGGTGCTGCTGAATGTATGCTGGTTCCGTAACTCGCCTCTCCGGCAGGGTAAGAAATACATCATCCGTCATGCCACAATGCAGACTCTCGGGATCGTCAGGGAAATCGAGTACAAGATAGACATCAACACACGGGAGAAAATATTCGACACGGACAAACTTGTGATGAATGATATCGCAAGGGTGCGCATCAAGACCGCGGATCCGCTTGTGTTCGATTACTACAAGGACAACAGGACCATGGGTAGCCTTATCTTCATCGAAGAGGGCACCAATGACACCGTAGGTGCTGGAATGATTGTACCTGATGAAATATAATATCGCCATGGAAGAAAAATTCGCCTTAATGCCGCAGGAGGACCGCGAGGCCTACGTCGCGGAGAAAAATACGGAATTTATGGGGCAGACCCCGGAAAAGGCTCTTGAGTATTTTCTGGGGGCTTTCCCGTCATCCACCGCGTTGTCATCAAGCCTGAGCTATGAGGATCAGACCATTACTGACATGATGGTCAAGATCCGCAAGGATGCGAGGATTTTCACTCTGGACACAGGACGGCAGTTTCCTCAGACATACGACCTGATAGATCGGACCAATATGCAGTACGGGATCAAAATCGAGGTTTACTTCCCTGACTTCCATAATGTACAGAAAATGGTAAGGGAACACGGCATCAATCTGTTCTATGACAGTGTGGAGCTTAGGCATCTGTGTTGCGACATCCGCAAGGTCGAGCCTCTGAAACGCGCTCTTCAAGGAGTGCAGGTCTGGGTGAGCGGACTTCGCCGCGAGCAGTCTGTCACAAGGGCGGAAATGCAGATGGTCGAATATGACGCCGCGGACAATGTCATCAAGCTCAACCCTCTCATCTTGTGGACAGAGGAGCAGGTGAAGTCCTACGTCAAGAGAAACGGTGTTCCCTACAATAAGTTGCATGAACAGGGATTCCCAAGCATCGGTTGCCAGCCATGCACCAGGGCAGTCCAGCCCGGAGAAGACATCCGCGCCGGACGCTGGTGGTGGGAAGACCCGGATCATCGAGAGTGTGGTCTTCATTCGAGGAAGTAAGGCTTCTTGATGAGATCGTAAAGTGCCCGCAAGTTGATTTTTTTCCGTACATTTGCGGCACGAATAATGGGATTATGGCTAAAGTTGTGAAATTCATCAAGGACTGGATGCTACCGTTGGCAATCTTCATCGGAATCGTTTCGTATCTGGTCTTATTTCTGGTCAAACCGTTACACACCAACGTTGAACCTGGGTTCTCCGAGCTCTCTAAGAATGTCCAACCGGTTTTCATGGCAATCATGCTGTTCCTTCAGTTCAACACGATTTCTCCGCATGATCTAAGGTTCCGCAGGTGGCATTTCTTTGTGCTAGCATTCCAGATCATAACGTTCGCTGCGCTAACCTGGCTTGTCACAGCGCTTCCTGACGGGGACGCGCGGATACTCGCGGAATGCGCCATGCTTTGCTTCATCTGCCCTACCGCTGCAGCGGCCGGTGTCATCACCAAGAAGTTGGGGGGAAGTCTCTCAGACACCATTTCTTACGTGGTACTGATCAACATTTCGGCAGCAATTGTCCTTCCTATCGCAATCCCAATCGTAAATTCGGAGGCAGGAGCCTCATTCTTTGAGGGATTCTTGGCAATCTGCGCGAAAATATTCCCACTTCTGGTCTTCCCACTCCTTCTTGCATGGCTCATACGCTACACAATGAGAAGGCTTCAACGCTGGCTCTTGCGCTTCACCGAATGGGCATTCTACTTTTGGGGGTTGGCATTGATGTTTTCCATCTATCTGGCCACTGAATCACTAATGAACAGCAGAATCTCTGTGTGGACAGCAATCATGATCGGAATAGTATCACTAGTTTGTACACTAACGCAATTCTCCATCGGAAGATTGGCTGGCAAAAAGGCCAACAAGACCAAAGACACTGGAACCCTCCATGCCGATGAGACAACCGCAGGCCAAGCCCTCGGCCAGAAGAACTCCGGCTTCTTGATCTGGCTAGGCTACTCCTACTTGACTCCTGTGACTTCTGTCGCTGGCGGTCTCTACAGCATCTGGCAAAACGTAATCAACTCCCTCGAACTTTATGAGCAGAGTCACCGGACAGGGCAACTCAAAAGATAATCCCTGTTCCGGAACATCGGACTGACAAAACGATATAGTTAAAATTTCTCATTGTATTAACGACTTAATTGATTAACTTCACAAAAATATGAGTAAAAATGCCGTGTCAAAAGCCGTGGAAGGCATTTTCCCCAACATTTGATGTCTTTGACTGGTGGATACAGCGAATGAACATTAACAAATGGATGCGCTGTCTTGCGAGAAGGCACACCGCATTCGATTAATTAACTTATTTAATACATGAAGCACTTTTATGCTTGATGATTGCCTGCGTCATGGCAGGCACTGGGTGTTTGTTTGGACAGGACTCCCGGGTTGTCAGCGGTGTGGTCATCTCATCAGACGATGGCCTGCCTGTCATCGGAGCGGTGATCCTTGAGAAAGGGACCAAGAACGCGACGATCACGGATGTTGACGGAAAGTTCTCTCTCAAGGTCGGTCAATCAGCGAAAACTTTGGAAATCAGCTGTCTTGGCATGAAACCAAAGGACGTGGCCATCACGTCCGGCGAGATTAGGATCACTATGGAATCCGACACGGAGGTTCTCGAAGGGGTTGTCGTGACCGGAATGCAGAAGATGGACAAGCGCCTCTTCACCGGAGCCACCACAAAACTGAGCGCGGACGAAGTCAAACTGGACGGAGTGGCGGAGATCAGCCGCGCCCTTGAGGGCAGAGCCGCCGGTGTGTCCGTACAGAACGTGTCCGGGACTTTCGGAACATCCCCTAAGATCAGGGTCCGTGGAGCGACATCCATCTACGGTAGCTCAAAACCGCTGTGGGTTGTGGACGGTGTAATCATGGAAGACGTTGCCGAGGTCGATGCGGACAACCTTTCCAGCGGAGACGCGGTGACATTGATCAGTTCCGCCATAGCTGGCCTCAACGCCGACGACATCGAGAGTTTCCAGATCCTGAAAGATGGCTCGGCCACCTCTATCTATGGAGCGCGCGCGATGGCCGGAGTCATTGTCGTGACCACCAAGAAAGGACATGCGGGGAGCAACAAAATCACATACACGGGCGAGTACAGCTACCGTCTCAAGCCGACTTACAAACGTTTCAACATCCTGAATTCCCAAGAACAGATGGGCGTTTACAAGGAAATGGAGCAGGCCGGCTACCTCAACCTGGCGGATGTCTATCGGGCATCCAACAGCGGAGTCTATGGGAAGATGTATCATCTGATCAATCAATTCAACGCGGCAAGCGGCTCGTTCGGCCTGATGAACACCGAGGAGGCGAAAAACGCTTACCTGCGCGAGGCCGAGTACCGGAACACGGACTGGTTTGACATACTGTTCAATGACAATATCTCACGAAATCACGCGGTCAGCATGTCAAGCGGAACAGACAAAGCCTCCTACTACACATCCCTCAGCGTCATGAACGACCCAGGGTGGACACGGCAGAGTTCAGTCAAGCGTTACACCGCCAACCTCAACGCTCTCTACCACATCACGGAAACCTTGTCCCTGAACCTCATCGGCAACGCTTCCTACAGAAAACAAAGGGCTCCGGGCACCTTAAGTTCCTCGGTCGATCCGCTCAGCGGTGAGGTGAAGAGGGACTTCGACATCAACCCATACTCCTACGCACTCAACACTTCCAGGACGCTGGATCCAAATGAGTATTACGTCAGAAACTACGCGCCGTTCAATATCCTGCATGAGCTTGACAACAACTACATCGACCTCAAGGTCACCGATCTGAAGTTCCAAGGAGAGATGAAATGGCATCCGGTCAAACCGCTGGAGCTCTCTGTACTTGGTGCCTACAAGACATCATCTACCGTTCAAAGCCACACCATCACGGATTATTCGAACCAGGCATGGGCATTCAGGGCGATGGACGACGCCACAATGAGAAGCGCGAACCCTTGGCTCTACACCGACCCGGACAAGGCCAACTCCCTTCCGGTCTCCGTGCTGCCGGTGGGAGGTTTCTACCGTGAGACGAAATACTCAATGGAGAGCTACGACTTCAGGGCCACGGCAAGCTACAACGATGTCTTCGGCGAGGATCACATCGTGAATATGTTCGGAGGAATGGAGACAAACTCCGTGGACAGGGAAAGGACATGGTTCAACGGAGTGGGCATGCAGTATGACATGGGAATGCTCCCGTCTTACGACTATCTCTATTTCAAGCAGGGCAACGAGGAGAACTCCGGCTACTATTCCGTGGACAGGACAAGGCAGAGGGAGGTTTCCTTCTTCGGGACAGGGACATATTCCTACAAAGGAAGATACACCCTGAACGGAACAGTACGCTACGAAGGCTCCAACAAACTGGGAAAGAGCCGCAAGGCAAGATGGCTGCCGACATGGAATGTCTCCACCGCGTGGAACGCCCATGAGGAGGAGTTCTGGCAGCCGATCAAGAACGTGGTCTCCAACATGACGCTCAAGGCTTCATATTCATTGACCGCTGACAGGGGGCCGTCGAGCGTTAGCAACTCCAAAGCCATAATCAACAGCTACAACGTGTGGCGCCCGTTCACTTCCGTGAAGGAATCCGGACTCATCCTGTCCAGCGTGGAGAACAGCGAGTTAACCTACGAGAAGAAGCATGAGCTCAACATCGGAGCCGAGATCGGGTTCATCGACAACAGAATCAACCTTGAAGCCGACTGGTACAAGAGAAACAACTTCGACCTTATCGGCCTGATCTACACAAAAGGCACCGGCGGTCAGTTGGCGAAGTTCGCCAATGTCGCCAGCATGAAATCCAGCGGTGTGGAGTTCACCCTCTCGACACACAACATCAAGACAAAGGATTTCAGTTGGAACACCGACTTCATCTTCTCGCACACGAAGAACGAGGTCACCGACCTGCAGTCCAACGCCTCCGTGATGGACATGATCAGCGGCAATGGATTTGCCATGGAAGGCTACCCGGTGAGGGCTCTGTTCTCGATGGATTTCAGAGGACTTAACGAGAGCGGCTACCCGACTTTCATCAACGAGAACGGGGAACTTACGGTAAGCGACATCAATTTCCAGGAACAGCTCAAGAAAGACCATCTGGTTTATGAGGGGCCGACCGACCCTACTATGACAGGCAGCATCGGGAATATATTCCACTACAAAGGATTCACTCTGAACGCCTTCATAACCTATTCATTCGGCAACGTCATCCGTCTTGACCCGGTGTTCCACAACGTCTACAGCGACCTTGACGCCATGCCTCGGGAGTTCATCAACAGATGGACAGCGGGTGGCGATGAGAAGATCACGAACGTGCCGGTGATCGCTGACAAGAGAGCGAACCAGCAGGATCCATACCTCAGTTACGCCTACAACGCCTACAACTACTCCACGGAAAGGATAGCCAAAGGCGATTTCATCAGGATGAAAGAGATTTCGCTGTCATACTCATTCCCAAAGAATATGATCGAGCGGCTCAAGGTCAGCAACCTCTCGCTCAAGATCCAGGCAACGAATCTGTTCCTGATCTACTCCGACAAGAAACTTAACGGTCAGGATCCGGAATTCTTCAACACGGGCGGCGTGGCCTCCCCTGTTCCAAGACAATTCACTTTGACTTTAAGGCTTGGTATCTAAACGATTAATGAATTAATGGCTATGAACAAATTCCTTTTATACTTATTTGTCATCTCTCTGGCCGTAACTTCCTGCGGTGATTTTCTGGACACTGTCCCGGACGACCGCATCGAGCTTGACTCTAAGGATAAGGTCACGAAAATGCTCGTCTCCGCCTACCCGACGGTTTCCACGATGTTGATTTCAGAGCTCTCCTCCGACAATGTGACCGACAACGGATCTCAGTACGACACCTACGGCCAGGTGTGCGGAGACGCCTATCAATGGAAAGACATCACAACCGATGACACGGACGCCCCGAAAAGTGTCTGGGACGCGCACTACAACGCGATCGCTTCCGCCAACCAGGCACTCAAAGCCATAGAAGAACTCGGAGGTGGATCGGATTATGACGCTCAAAGAGGCGAGGCCCTCATCTGCAGGGCCTTCGCTCATTTCCAGCTCGCGAACCTGTTCTGCCTGCCGTACGACGAGGCCACGGCTGAAACAGTCCTCGGGATTCCTTACACCACCGAGCCGGAAACAACGGTACTCCCGGAAGGAATAGAGCGCGGAACGCTCGCGCACACCTACGCGATGATCGACAGCGACATAGAAGAGGCTCTGCCACTGATCAACGACGACATCTACACGGTTCCCAAATATCACTTCAACCAAAAGGCTGCCTACGCTTTCGCGGCAAGGTTCAACCTCTACTACCACAGATTCGATAAAGTAATCGAATATGCCGACAAGGTTCTGGGCTCAAATCCGGCCGAATCCGTGAGGAACTGGAAAGCTTTCAGTGAACTGGCCACGGACTTCGAGCTCAGATGCAACTCTTACATCTCAAACAACGAAGCCTGCAATCTGCTTCTCCTGACAGCCAATTCATCATGGCCTTATGTCCAGGGCCCCTACGCCATAGGACTCCGTTACGGCAGTGCCTACGACATAATGCTGAATGAGATCCTTCCTGGCCCCTGGGGAGGCTACAACAAACTCTACATGTCCAACGGGATCTGGGGCTTCGAGCAGAAATATTCATTGCCTAAGCTTCTCGGGTATTTTGAATATACTGACAAGACCGCCGGCATCGGTTACCTGCATCTTGTCAACGTGGCCTTCTCCACCGACGAGCTGCTGCTTTGCAGAGCCGAGGCGAAACTGCTGGAAACACCTCAGGACAAGGACGGTGCCGTGGCTGACATAAATGTCCTTTTGAACTCCATGGCCGGAACGCACATGACAGAGAGTCAGATCATCAACTATTTCGCATCCAAGTCATACATGCCACTGCATCTGAAAAAGAGCAGCCAACGGTCCATCAAAAAGGAACTGCACCCTCAAGGATTCTCCATACCAGACAGTGACACCGAGAACCTTATCCAATGCGTCCTACATCTGAGAAGGGTAATCACAGTGCACGAAGGGCTGAGATGGAATGACATAAAGAGGTACGGAATGGAATATTCGCACGTAAGGAGCGGCAAATCCGATGACGAACTGCTTGTGAATGATCCGAGAAGAGCCGTACAGATTCCGCAGGAAGTGATCGCCGCCGGGCTTGAGGCGAATCCGAGAAATAACTAAAAGGAGAAAATACGATGAGAAAATTGATATATTCATTCTTCATTATGGCCGTCGCGCTGGTCTCCTGCTCAGAGGAGAAGCTTGACCCGAAGAGCATCTTCGACACCGATGCTCCGGAAAGAGGCGCGTTCGACACATGGTTGCTGCTGAACTATGTGGAGCCCTATAATATTCAGTTCAACTACAAGTACATCGACCGGGAGTCGGACAACAGCTACAACCTGATTCCCGCGGAGTACTACAAGGCCGTCGCGATGGCCAAGTTGACGAAGTACCTGTGGATTGACTCCTACAACGAGCTTCTCGGTGAGACGTTCATCAAGACCTATTGTCCGAGAATGATCCAGCTCATAGGCTCCAAGGCCTTCAACAGTCAGGGTTCGGTGGTGCTTGGAACCGCTGAGGGCGGATTGAAGATAACATTGTACAACATCAATGAGCTCGATCCGTCCAATCCGAGCATCGACTTCCTCAACGAATGGTTCTTCAAGACGATGCACCACGAGTTCGCCCACATCCTGCACCAGACGAAGAACTACTCCACAGACTTCAATCTGATCTCGACTGACTACCAGGGACCGAGCTGGCTGAACCTTGAGAGTGACGCGGCGGCGAATGCGATGGGCTATGTCACACGCTACGCCAGCTACAGTCCGGATGAAGATTTCGTAGAGATCATCTCAAACTACGTCACTCATGCAAAAGGCTACTGGGAAAGCGTCATGGCCAACGCCGGAGAGGAAGGCGGAGAGAAACTGGCAAAGAAATTCGAAATCGTCAAGAGCTATCTTCAGGAAAGCTGGGGCATTGATATCGACAAACTCCGTGATATCGTTCAGAAACGTTCCGGAAACCTCTCTCAACTCGATTTGACAACACTTTTTTAGAAGGCTGATTATATGATCAAGAGAATCACTGAATATTTACTGTCGGCAGCCATGGCCGCACTGATGGCACAGGCTTGCGTGTCGAAGATCGACCCGATCTTCGATGAATCCTCCGCCAACCGTGCGGAAGCTCTCGCCGAGAAGCTGAACGAGACTTTGGTTAGTTCTCCAAACGGCTGGCTGCTTGAATATTACCCATCTTCAGGGCAGTACTACGGCGGCTTCAATGTACTAATGTCGTTCAGCGAGGGGAACAAGGTTAAAGTCGGCAGCGAGGTGGCTGGTCCGGGCAAGACATCCACAAGCACCTACACCATCTACCAAAGCGCAGGCTGCGTGCTGTCCCTCGACACCTACAACGAGGTAATGCACTACTTCGCCGATCCCGAGACAAGCGGTGGACAGGGTAACGGTTATGGATTCGAAGGCGACTTCGAGTTCAATGTCCTTGAACTGCATGACGACAAGATAATTCTCAAAGGCAGGAAGAGTGGCTCAAGGATGACAATGACTCCGATGCCGGTCTCTATCTCGTGGGATGACTATATCACCGCCATAAAGGAAGAGGAGAGCGCGATTTCCAAATACACCAGGGTAAGATACCAAACCGACGAGACTAAATATGATGCCCGTTTCAATGGCAGGGCCCTCGAAGTCTTCAGCGAAGTTGACGGAGAGCAGGTCACAACGTCCTATCCGTTCATCGTAAATCTGATAGGCATCTCTTTCTACAAGCCGGTCGAACTTGGAGAGGAAACGATTGACGGACTTGTCTACAGCCCGGACATGGGCGATGACGGGGCATTCATTCCCGTCAACGACGGTGCCGAAGGGTACTTTGCCCCGACTTACCCGACGATCACCGACTATCTGATGGACAAGAACTGGTTCTTCTCCTACAAGGGGCTCAGCGACTACGGAAAAAAACTCTGGGACAAGGCGGCCGAGGCACTGAAAGCGGCTGGAGACAACATCACCTATTGTTATATAGGAAACATCAGCAACTATTACGGAGACTTCTACGCCTTCAACTTCTACTGCACCAACTCGGGCGGAAAAGGCTATCTGGCCTTTGACTACGAGATAAAGGGCGAGGACAGAATCTCTCTGAAGTTCAGTCAGGAAGGTAGTCAGACCGGCAAGGACTACTACACCGGCTTCTACTTCAACTACATCATCACCCCACTTGGCAACGACAAACGGCGCACCTTCACCCTGACAGTCGATGACATCAAGAACCCACAATGGATAAAGTTCACTGACGAGGAAGACAAGGACAACTATTTCACTGTCTACCGCGCCACGCAGTACTATCCGCTAAACAATTAAGAATCCCATTTTAACAATTAAATCAAAAAAACGAATGAAAACAAGTAGATTTTACGCATTGAGTTGCGCTTGCGCGCTGTTCTGCGCGGCTTTCTCATCCTGCAAGGATGACAAGTTGATCATCAACGGAAACCTCACCGTCACTGAGCCACAGACCTCCGAGGGAGCTTCTGTGAAGGGAACCGAAGTGACTTTTGAATATTCCGGCGGAGAGATCGTCCTGCCGCTCGCAATGGTTACAAACGCTCCGGAGGCGGATGTCACCTACACATATTCAGCAAAATCCAACGCTGACTGGTGCGTTGCTAGCATCGAAGGCGATGTGCTCACTCTGTCAGCCGAGCCGACCGCGGAGAAGACAGCCAAGACAGGAGCCGTTGATCTCGCTGTAGTGTGCAGTGACGAGACCGCTGTCCTCACTCCTCTGACTCTGACCGTTAGCCAGGACGCGTTCGCATCAGTGTTCGACATGGTCATCGTAAAGCCGGGCACATTCAGGTTTGCGGAAAACAAGAACAATGTTGACGGAACAACCTACGCACAGGCCTACGCCCACGATGTGACACTCACAAAAGGCTACTATATCGCAACCACTGTTGTCACTCAGAAAACATATGAGGAAATTATGGGAAAGAACCCGTCCTATTCAAAATTTGTCGGAGACAACTACCCTGTCAACAAAATGACTTGGTCTGAGGCTTGCGAATTCTGCAATAAGCTCAGCGAGAAGGAAGGGCTGACACCTGTCTATACACCAGGAGAGATCATCACTGTGTCTGATGGCTGGAGCTACATGAAGATGCAGGACTACAAGTTTGACCCAGCCACTGCCGGCAACGGCTACAGGCTTCCTACTGAGGCTGAATGGGAATTTGCGGCCAAAGGAGGAGAAGAAGGGCTCAAGAATCCCACAATCTTCGCCGGATCAGATGTGTTCGACGAGGTCGGCTGGTACAAGGATAACTCAAAGATAGGCGATGACGAGGCCCTTCACGAGGTCGCCAAGAAAAAACCTAACGCCCTTGGTCTGTACGACATGAGCGGCAATGTCTCCGAGTGGTGCTACGACTGGGCCTACAAGTACAAAGACGAACTCCAGACAACAGATCCTGCGACCGACCCTGTAGGAGCGCCGGAAAGCAGGAACGGAGGCAAGATCATCAAAGGCGGCTACTACAACGGCCCGGAATACAAAGGCAAACTTTGGGACACGAACTATCAGGCCGGCCCTGAGACAAGAGGCACAACCGGCTTCCGCGTGGTTAGATACATCAAATAAAAAAACAAACAAGACAATACTATGAAATTCAGGATATCATCATACATTCTGTCCGGACTCGCCGCGCTGTTCGCCTTCGCTTCATGCGAAGGGACCGGCGATGATCCGGTAGCGAAAGTCGAGCTTGCAGCGGAAATCTCGCAGATTCCGGAAGGGATTGTCTCTTTCGACCAGGAGAACGGTATACTTACCGTTGACAAGTCGGGAGTGATGACAAGCGCAATCTCTTTTGTTGACATCAATGGCAACAACCTTGGTGACTTCAAATTGAAGACCGAGATCCCGACGGCGGATAAGATTTGGTGTGTCGCGACATGCAGCAAGGCGCGTCTGTCACTGTCTGTGGCAAAGAACACGACCACCAATCAGCGCCAGACCACGATTGACGTCACCGCCTACCAGAATGACACCCCAGTCAGCACCTACACGATAACTGTCATGCAGAACGCTGAAAGCGGTGGAGGAGGCGAGGATCCTAAACCAGGCACGGAGACCGGAGCGGACATCACACAGTTCATCATCCCGGGACAGATCTCAAGTCAGATTAATTATCCGACGATCACCATCACTATGCCTGAAGGCACTGATGTCACCGCGCTCAAGCCGATCATCGTTGTCACGGAAGGATCTACAGTCACTCCGGGCAGCGGTGTCGCAGCGGACTTCACAGAGGCAGTCCAGTACCATGTCATCAACGAGAAGACAATGGACAGCAAGACCTATTTCGCAATCGTTACAACCAGTCCGGACGGAGGCGGCGGAACAACTCCCGGAACCGAAAAGGAGACCAACCCGAACTTCAAGGCTTTCGACATGGTGACCATCGGAGCAGGCTCTTTCATCCTCGGTAAGCAGCCAAGCGAGTATTTCAAGACGGTAAAGAACGCTCAGGACGAGAAGAACTCCCACAAGGTGAACATCTCAGCTTTTGAGATGGGACGCTACGAGGTCACCCAGAGGGAATTCCTTCAGGTGATGGGCTATAACCCGTCAAACGACAAAAGCAATGATCTCTATCCGGTCTCAAAAGTGACCCTGTACGAGGCGATGAACTACTGCAACAAACTTAGCGAACAGAAAGGGTACACACCTGTGTACACGTTCACCGGCACGAAGTGGGATAAGGAGACCGGCAAGGAATTGCTTGAGGCCACAGTCACCAGAAACAAGGAGGCCAACGGCTACCGTCTCCCTACCAACGCCGAGTTCGAATACGCCGCGAAAGGAGGTCCGGAGAATGAGAAGTATCCATTCTATTTCGCCGGCAGCGATAACCTTGACGAGGTTGGATGGTACGAGGACAACTCCAAGATAGGTGATGAGGAACATGTCCACGTAGTCGGCCTTAAGAAACCTAACGCTCTTGGCATCTATGATCTCAGCGGGAACATCGAGGAGATGACCGGTGAATGGTACATCTCTTTGGACTATACCTCGGATGCTGAGGAAACCGACCCATGGGGGCCGGAGACACCACGTGACATGACGGAGCAACTGGTCATAACAAGAGGAGGTTGCTACACTACCTACACTGGTAACTGCGCTGTGAAAAACTGGCGAATCCAGAACGCCAACTGCAAAACCAACGACAGTCCGGGAAGTGGCCCGGTCATCTATGATGTTATGGGCTTCCGCATTGTACGTTCACTCAAGTAAGCCAACGGCCGCATTGACAGGCTCTGAGGCCGACAAAGGGGATCACCTGAAATCCAGGTGGTCCCCCAATTTTATTTCAAAGCGTCCAGACGTGCCTGGGCGGATAGTTTCTCAGTCTCGTCAGGGGTGACGCGAATCAGCATCGGGAGGTATTTCCTTTCAAGTTTAGTGTTCTTGTCGTTTCGGGCAAGGAGAACACAGTTTTTGATGGCGGTGTAGTCGTCCGGACTCTTCTTCAAAACTTTGTTGTACATCTTGAGGGCGGCCTTGCTGTCGTGCTTGTAGACAAGATAGTACGAACCTATGTTCGTCATGTAGACAGTGTTTCCAGGATAGTAGATCAGCATCTTCTCAGACAATTCCTTGAAGGCGTCGAAGCAATGCGGAGTCCCGATCTTGAAGAAAGCATAGCAATATTCCTGCATCATGGACGGGAAGAGATCATCATTCGCGTCAACCCCGGGATATTCCCACTTTGGATGGCTGTGGCCGTTGTAATCAATAAGAGCCTTCAAGCCGGACAACGCCATGTCCGGACTGTCCTTCTCATAGCCGATCAAGGCCGAGATTTTGAACAGACGCAGATCCAGACGGTCAGGATTCAGTTCTATGGCCTTCTCTATGGCCTGGGTGGCCTTGCCGAAAAGCTCGTCATCATAGGACACGACCTGAAAGTAGTTCACATCCCTGCCGAGCGAATCCTTCAATGTCAAAGCCGGCGCGTTCCCCAGATACTTCGCGGCGTCCCTGACCTCTATCGATGTCGTCTGACTCTTCGCCAGATAGTATGAGAATTTCCCGAGCAGCATGTCAGTGTCATCCGGGTAGTCCTTTCCCCAACGCTGCAGTACTGTCTCAACCCCCACACCATTGACTCCAAGTTTGGAGACCAGCAGCTGATAGCGATCAAAATATTCCTTCCGCGTCGTCTTGTCCTGCGCCGAAAGCGGCAGAAGGGTGACGACGGTCATAATCATAAATAATATTTTTTTCATATTCAATAATTTACACATCAATTTTGATTTTACGTCCTTGAGGGTGCAGGTTGTTGCAACGGTTGCCGAGGTTCTTCACGAAACCGAGCGGGTGACCCTCGAAGCGAACCAGTACAAAACCCGTCGGAGCGTCTTTAAGGAATATACTGTCACGGTGAAGGAATTTCAAGGCTGTCCCACGATCCAGATCTGCCACCGGATACTCTCCATCCGGCATGGCCAGACTCAAAGCCCAGTCAGCCGACGGCACCAGATCACGTCCCTTCAACTCACCTTTTGCCACCCCGGTCCGGATCGGGCGTAAAGGCTCAAGCGCGGCGACCTCACGGACGATGGATTCGGGAATATGTATGAGCAGACTCCCTCTTTTCCTTTCCGT
Source organism: Bacteroidales bacterium UBA6397 (assembly GCA_002439875.1). GTDB lineage: Bacteria > Bacteroidota > Bacteroidia > Bacteroidales > UBA932 > Cryptobacteroides. The sequence continues at coordinate 26,325 of DJQB01000013.1, read as the reverse complement.
GGCACCGGCAGCCGGTTTCCCGGAAAGCCGGAAGCCTGAGTTGCCCGTGCTCTTCACCAACGCGGAGACAAACTGTCCTTCACCCTTCACAAATCCAGGCACAAGCAATCCACCTGTCCTCGTGGCGATCACACCCGGAAGCGCCGGATAATCATATTCACAAATCTCACCACCCAATTCGCAGGCCACCCATTCCATTACAGCGTCGTTCTCCGCCTCTTCGAACGTGCATGTCGAATAGACTAGCACCCCGCCACGGCGGAGCGACGGCCAGACATCGGCCAGAATCCTCTTCTGCCTCGTCGAACAAAGATTGACTACACCCTCGGACCAGTCCTCGGCAGCCTTTGCATCCTTGCGGAACATTCCTTCCCCCGAACAAGGCACGTCGGCCACTATCATATCGAAAAAGTCTTCCAGCTTTGAGAACGCCTTAGGATCGACGCTCGTGACAACCACGTTCGGATCACCCCACAAAGCTATGTTGTCCGCAAGAACGGAAGCCCTCTGGCGCATCACTTCATTGACGACGAGAAGGAACCCCTCCCCGAAAGCCGATCGCAGCGATGCCGCAAGATCAGTGCTCTTGCCGCCCGGCGCGGCGCACAAATCCAGTACCCTGACCGGTCTTGAACAATCCCCACAACAATGCGGAAGCACATTTCTGAATACGCCTCCGACGACCATGGCCGAAGAGTCCTGGACGTAGTAGCACCCGCAGTGGAACAGCGGATCCAGTGTGAATTCTGGCCTTTCACAAAGCATAAACCCCAAAGGACTCCATGGAATCCTCTGGACATCCTGCCCGAAATGACCGCTTGCAAAAACCTCCGGCTCATGCACTTTGAAAGGATTGATCCGTACTGACACCGAAGCCGGCAGACGAAAAGACTTCAGGGCGACTTCGGCTCTTTCATGTCCTATCGCCCTGGTCAGAATGTCCAGAAGCCGGATGTCGTCCAATCCTTGCATCTACTGATTTCCGCCGAGTTTCTCTTTCATCTTACGGAGTGTCTCCTCGTCGATTCCGTCCGGCATCTGGCCCTCTGACATCGCCACGAGACCGTCCACCATCTTGTTCATGGCCTCGCGGATCTTCCCGCCAAGCATCATCTTCATCATCAGATTCAATTCAGCATGGAACTCAATGTGAAAATCCGTCTTGGCCGGGTCGCTCGGCACGGCATCGAAATGCAACGTGCCTCCAAACTGGAACGGAGCCCCGTTGTCGATGAACTCGATGCTTGAGTACGGGGTCCTGTTCTTGACCATAACTCCGATCTTGAAGCCTTGCACGGTGGCCGAGATCGTGTCATAATCAGCCTCCACATCGGCTTTCTTGTCCTCCGGAAGAAACTGGAGGAAATTACGCATGTCCACAAAGGCCATATACAGCTCGAACGGCTGCCTTGAGACCAATCCGTGTTTGCTTGTTATCTCTGTCATTATTATACTCCTTTAAAATCACTTAATCTGTCAGAAAACCCGATCAGGACTGTTCTACTCCACGCTATCCATTATTCCATTCCGAAGGGTTCATCCGCCACCGGCGCAGAACCTCGACATCTGACTCATTGACATAGCCGGTCGCCGTCGCCTCCTCGATCAGGGCATCGTAGCAGGACAAAGTCTTCAACCTCACGCCATCTTCCTCGAAACGCCGGGCCGCGAGATCAAAACCATAAGAGAATATGGCGACCATCCCAAGCACCTCGGCTCCAGCATCGCGTAAAGCCTTCACAGCGGCCAGGCTGCTCATACCCGTCGAGATAAGATCCTCGACCACAACCACTTTTGCACCGTGGGAAAGAACACCCTCAATCTGAGATCCAGTGCCGTGATCCTTCGGTTTCGGGCGAACGTAGACAAACGGCTTCCCCATCCTGTCCGCGGCAAGCACACCATGAGCTATCGCACCCGTGGCGACACCGGCCACAACATCAGCCTCAGGACATTCCCCCAAGGCAGTCTCCGCCAGCCAGCCCGCCACCTTTGAGCGGAGGGAAGGGTCGGAAAGAATCCTGCGGTTGTCGCAATAAATCGGAGAATGCCAGCCTGAAGCCCACGTGAAAGGCTCACTGGGTCTGAGAAGGACTGCTTTTATACGAAGAAGCTCCAAAGCAAGTTTTCTGTCAATGTTTTCCATATTCATTGAAAAATGATTGTTAACTTTGCATGTAAACCGGAAGTTGTTTGTTTGAAACGCTCAACGAGGCAAAAATTCTTCAATTCAGGACAACTTCACACAAATATAACAGTTTTACTCCAATATTCACTGAATGCACAAGATTTACCTTGAAAAGAGATGCATGATCATCTGCTCTCCGCAGGAGCAGGCTTTGTCCGATCCAAACTCCGTCGAGCTTCATCTCGGAGACAACCCCGACTTCACCTCCCTTGTGACGATGTTCGAGACATCGGACACACTGGCCAGGATCTACATCCCGACGGAGGACATTGAGACCTCCTACAGGCGGCTCTGCTCAAGATTCAAGGAGGTCAATGCGGCCGGAGGGCTGGTCACGAACCGCCGTGGAGACGTGCTGCTCATCAGCAGGAACGGTCTATGGGACCTGCCGAAAGGACATCAGGAAGCAGGAGAGGACATCAAGATGACAGCCTTGCGGGAGGTTCAGGAAGAGACGGGAGTGGGGGATCTGGAGCTCAGGGGACTGATCTGCGTCACTGACCACTGCTACCGGCGGGACGGAATATGGCACCTCAAGCACACATGGTGGTACGACATGCTCTACACAGATCCCGTGAACCTCACACCGCAACGGGACGAGGACATCACAAAGGCAGCCTGGGTAGCAAGATCGGGACTTTCTCCATACCTTAAAAACACCTATCCATCCATAATGGAGGTGTTCAGGGAGGCGAAAATCTAGGGTATTTGCGGATTGTGAAACCTTTCCCATGTCGCCGCCGTATATTAAAAGATTGACTATAACGGTTGTTATCGAATATGAAACTTTCACAATTCCAATTCCTTCTTCCGAAGGAACGTGTGGCTCAGGAGCCGACAAGATGGCGTGACGAGTGCAGACTGATGGTAGTACACAAGGACACCGGCGAGATCGAGCACAGGATATTCAAAGACATCATCGACTATTTCGGCAAGGGCGACACTTTTGTGTTCAACGACACCAAGGTGTTCCCCGCGCGTCTCTACGGCAAGAAAGAAAAGACAGGGGCCGACATAATGGTCTTCCTGCTGAGGGAACTCAACAGGGAGCAGCACCTGTGGGATGTGATCGTGGATCCGGCAAGGAAGATCAGAATCGGCAACAAGCTCTATTTCGGTGACGACCAGAGCCTTGTGGCCGAGGTCATAGACAACACAACATCCAGAGGACGCACACTGAGATTCCTCTACGACGGACCCTACGAGGAGTTTAAAAGGTCATTGTTCAGCCTTGGTGAGATTCCTGTTCCTAAATGGGTCAAGTCAAAGATCTCTCCGGAGGACAACGAGAACTACCAGACCATCTTCGCGAAGCATGAGGGGGCCGTGGCCGTTCCGGCGGCTGGCACGCATTTCAGCCGAGAGTTGTTCAACAGAATGATTCTCAAGGACATCGACAAGGCGTTCATCACCGAGCACATGGGCATCGGCCAGTTCCGCAGAGTTGATGTCGAGGACCTTTCCAAGCACAGGATGGACTCGGAAAGGCTCATCATCACCCCGGAGGCTTGCGAGATCATCAACAAAGCCAAGAACGGCGGCCACAAGGTGCTGGCTGTCGGCACGACTGTGCTCCGAGGCCTCGAGACCTATGTGACGACAACGCACGAGGTCAAGCCTTACGACGGATGGACTAACAAGTTCATCTTCCCGCCTTACGAGTTCTCCGTTCCTGACGCGGTTGTCTCAAACTTTCATCTTCCTGAATCCACCATGCTGATGGCCGTTGCCGCCTTCGGCGGCTTCGACCATATCATGAACGCCTATAAGGTCGCCCTCGACGAAGGCTATCGGTTCGGTCCTTACGGGGATGCCATGCTGGTCGTTTAACGACCAGCATGGCATCTGGCCATTCCCCCACCCGGTCCCTGCGGACAGCCCCGACGGGGGCGCTGGGGAGCGTTCTCCCCAGGTCCCCTTGCGTCGCATCGCTCCGATGGCTCTGATGGGTCTTCGGCAACCTTCAGACAAAAAAAACTATCATCTTATTATTTCGTCTAACGACCGGCATAGCAATGCTGGAGCAGATCCACGGTGATGAAGCCGTCGCACTCAAGAGTGGTGGCCAAGCGGCTGACATGGCTGTAAGTCCATTTCAGCTTTTCGCAAAGCTCATCCACGGAAATGCCACGATGCCCCTTCACGGTCGCGGCCAATCGTAGGATGTCATCATATTCAGTCCCCTCCAACCTTTCCTTGTAATAATTCTCAACAGCAGTTCTGAAATCCTCCTTCCGCCCGACTCCCGCCCTGCCGAGCCCAAGACGGAGTATCAATTCGGCCAGATCCCCGATCTGCTCGGCGACATTCTCACGGATAAGCAAGTTGCAGCCCTGAGACACCGGATCATCAATCCTTCCCGGCAAAGCATAGACATCCCGACCATAGGAGGCAGCCAGACGGGCCGTCATCATGCCTCCTCCACGGATTTTGGACTCGACAAGAATCGTGGCGCGGCATATCCCGGCTATGACCCTGTTGCGCCTCAGAAAATTGATTCTCACCGCCTCCGTACCAGGAGGATAATCCGTGACCAACGCACACCCCGGAGTCGATGCGATCGCCTCTCCCACATCCCTGTTACGGGACGGATAGAGGTCGTCTATCCCAGTGGCCATCACCGCCACAGTCGGGAGCCCCGACTCCAACGCCACCCGATGCGCTGTGACATCCACGCCCAAAGCCAATCCACTCACCACAAGCGGCTTGATATTGGCACAGGACATCGCCGTCACAATCCTGCGGCACCAGTCCTTGCCATAGTACGTCAGGCCTCTCGTTCCCACGACAGCGATCTGAGGAAGTCCCCCGAACACTTCCTCAGGAGGGGACATCCCTTTATAATAAATTCCGAGTGGAGGATCCTCACACTCCATGAGCAAGGCAGGGTAGCCTCTCTCCCCTATCCCGACGAACCGGCAACCTGCCTTCTCCAGAGCCTCCAGCTCCATCGCGGCCGAGTCAAAGGCGCTGCCGGTGATCAATGGCGCGTACTTCGTCCTCAAACGCACCCCAAGAGCGTCCGACACCTTGCCCGGTTCCCCAAACACGGCCATCGCACTTCCGATTTCCTCCACGAGACTGAGGCCGACTTTGGGTTCGAATCCAAAAATCCTGTTCAAGGCGCAAAGTCCAGCCCTCTCTTCAAACGACATCTCCATAGTTCAGACATTTCTATTTTGTCAATCCCAATTCCCCCTCAAGGGAGACACGAAGCCGCTCCCACAAGAAAGCGCCACCGCAATTTGCGTCCTTTCGCGGAATCAGCGGTGGTTTGAAGCGAAAATATTTACGTTTATTTTGAATATTTCTGTTTTTTATCATCCGGCGATGGACTCATTGCCTCAAAAAAGACTTTTCAAACAAATCAAATCGGATTCTTATTCTTCTTGTGGTTTTCACTATCTTTACACCATGATATTCATAGACACACATTGCCACATCTGTGACAAAGCCTACTTTGGAGAGGAAAAGGCCTATATCGAAAGAGCCCTGGCGGCGGGAGTCCGTCTGATGCTCCAGCCTGACACCGACAGTTCGGAACGGCAGTCCATGTTCGCCATCGTTGACAAATACCCGGAGGTCCTGCGCCCGATGATAGGCCTCTACCCCGGCTCGGTCGGCAGGAATTGGAGCGCCGAGATTGACGAAATGACGCGGTTTTTTGACGAATGGGAGACCGGCACAGGACGTAAGGTCGTGGCTGTCGGCGAGATAGGACTTGACTACCATGAAGGTAAGGACTTCGCTGACGAACAGAAGGAAGCGCTTGAGTGGCAGCTTGACTTCGCGGAACGCAAGGGATTGCCTGTAAACATCCACCTCCGCGATGCGATGGGCGATTTTCTGGAGATTCTTCGCAGACACAGAGGGCTCAGAGGGAATATGCACGCCTACAGCGGAAGCCTGGAGTCATTCATGGAGATCCAAAGTCTGGGAGACTGGCGCATCGGGGTCGGAGGCGTGGTGACATTCAAGAACGCCGGACTCGCCGAAGTCGTCAGGAATGTTCCTCTTGAGAGGATCGTGCTGGAAACAGACGCCCCTTATCTCACCCCCGTCCCACATAGAGGCGAACGGAACGAAAGTTCCTACATTCCACTGATCGCCGCAAAAGTCGCCGAACTCAAAGGAGTGTCCGTCGAGGAAGTGGCGGAAACCACAACCGACAACGCAAAAACACTGTTCGGAATATGAGAAAGTCTTCCATCCTGATGATTTACACGGGAGGGACGATTGGTATGAAACAGGATCCAATCGACCTAACCCTCAAGCCGTTCGACTTCCACCAGATCCTTGAGGAAGTCCCGGAGTTGCAAAAATTCGCGCTGCGCATCGACTCGTTCACTTTCGACCCGCTCATCGACTCCTCTGACGTCGAACCCTCCTTCTGGCAGGCACTTGTGTCACTGATTCACGAACGGTACGATGAATATGACGGTTTTGTCGTCCTGCACGGGACAGACACCATGGCCTATTCAGCGTCCGCGCTGAGCTTCATGCTGGAGAATCTGGCGAAGCCTGTCGTGTTCACGGGAAGCCAACTGCCGATCGGGGTCCCGCGCACCGACGGCAAGGAGAATCTGATCTCGGCGGTGGAGATAGCCTCAGCCAAGGACCCCGAAGGCCACCCACGGGTTCCTGAAGTGAGCATATTCTTCAATTCCAAACTGTTGAGGGGCAACCGCAGCGTCAAGATAAGTTCCGAGGATTTCAGCGCCTTCACATCTCCGAACTGCCCGCCTTTGGCCGAGGCCGGAATCAGCATAAGGTACAACGACAGTCTCATCCGCAAGCCCGAGTGTTGGAGTAGGCCGTTGAGGATCAACATAGGTTTGGACACAAAGGTCTCCATCCTGAAGGTTCATCCAGGCATCACACCTCAAGTCATGAAGTATTTTCTCTGCGGTCCTGACATCCGTGCCGCCATCATCGAGACCTATGGATCCGGCAACGCGCCGTCCAGACAATGGTTCCTTGACATTGTCAAAGAGGCGGCGGAGATGGGGAAAGTCCTGATGAACGTGACCCAATGTCTTTCAGGGACAGTCAACATGGACATCTATGCGACAGGCAAGGCTTTGGAGAAAGCCGGAGTAGTCTCAGGGGCGGACATCACGACCGAGAGCGCACTCGCAAAACTGTTCTTCCTGATGGGAAGAACCGCGGACAATGAATGGGTGAAGTCAAGACTCGGAGACAACCTGCGAGGAGAAATTTCCTTATAAATATTGTCAATTGGAAATAATTTATTAAATTGCAACGGTTTTGTAGAGGCTTCTTGCCTTTCCACAAAACCATAGGAAAGATAACTATTTAATACATTATTAATTAAAATTAAACAACAAAAACAGTTATGAAAAAGTTTTTCATGTTTTTGGCAGTAGCCGGTGTTCTCACCTTCACTGCAAACATCGCATCCGCCCAGGATCAGCCAGCCGCTGACAATGCGGCCGCGACCGAGCAAGTTGAGGCTGCTCCGGCAGCTCAGCCAATGACCGCAGAGGATCTCCTCAATGGTTCCGGAGAGGATGTTCCTATGCACCAGCAGATCAAGACCTACTTCATACAGGGAGGTCCAGGCTTCATGTCAATGATCCTCATCTGCCTCATCATCGGTCTTGCCCTTGCGATCGAGAGAATCCTTTACCTCTCCTTCTCAAAGACGAACACCAAGAAGCTTATCAAGAACGTCGAGGCGGCTCTTGCCCAGGGTGGCATAGAGAAGGCCAAGGATGTCTGCCGCAACACAAAGGGTCCTGTCGCCAGTATCTTCTACGATGGTCTCAACCACTATAGCGAGGGTATTGATGTTGTAGAGAAGAGAATCACTTCGGCAGGTGGTGTCCAGATGAGCCTTATGGAAAACAACCTTTCTTGGATCGCCCTATTCATCGCCCTTGCCCCGTCACTCGGATTCTTGGGAACGGTTATCGGTATGGTACAGGCCTTCGACGCCATCGAGGCCGCAGGTGACATCTCACCTAACATCGTTGCCGGAGGTATGAAGGTCGCCCTTATCACTACCGTAGGTGGTCTTATCGTCGCCATGATTCTCCAGGTGTTCTACAACTATATTCTTTCCAGAATCGACGCTCTCTCCATCGACATGGAGAACGCTTCCATCGATCTCATTGACGTTCTTGCTAAGAACCAGAAGAAATAATTTGTAGCGACAATTTTTAGAATCTGATCATAATGAATAGGATATTCAAAATAACCGGATGGGTATTGGGTCTGCTCGGAATCCTTTTCGGAATCCTGGCTTTCGTCAACGGGGGTTCTTCCGTTGACCTGCTCCTCAGGTACACCTACTTCCTCTTCTTCGCGGCGGTGGTTATCTGGATCGGACTCGCGATATTCATCTCCGGCAGAAACAACCCTAAGGACCTGGTCAAGGCCGCCGGCGTGGTGGTCGGAATCGCGGTTCTGGTTGTTCTGGCCTATGTGCTCTCATCGGGCGCACCGGCACTCAATGTCAAGACACAGCCTTCCACACAGTGGCTTAAATTGACTGACACCATGCTTCTTCTGACCTACGTACTCGGTGGCGCGGCAATCGTGGCCATCATCGTGGGTGCCGTCAGAGACGCGATCAACAACAAATAACATCTAGCTATGGCAAGAAAAACACCGGGACTGAACACACAATCGACAGCCGATATCGCGTTCCTTCTGCTCTGCTACTTCCTGATGACGTCCACCATGGATCAGCAGTCAGGTCTGCAGCGCCGTCTCCCTCCTATGCCTGATCAGAATCAGAAGACGGAAGACACGAAGGTCAACAAGCGTAACATCATCATCGTGAAGATTAACTCTTCCGACAGACTGTATGCCGGTGACCAGATCTTGGATGTTAGCCAGCTCAAGGACAAGATCAAGGAATTCATCACCAACCCAAACAACGATCCTAATCTTCCGGAAAGGGAAATGAAGATGATCGAGGGTTACGGTGAATATCCGGTTTCCAAAGGAGTCATCTCTCTTCAGAATGACCGTGGAACAAGCTATAGAGCCTACATCGCGGTTCAAAACGAACTCGTGAAGGCTATCAATGAAGTCCGTGACGCTTTCTGCAAACAGAACTACGGCAAGGCCTACGCCTTCCTTACAGACGAACAGCAGAAAATTGTCAGGGAAGCTATTCCACAGAACATTTCCGAGGCCGAGCCTAAGGACGTTACCAAAAAATAAAACAGGGGGACAAGACAATGCCTAATTTTAAAAGAAGTGGTAAAAAAGAAATGCCGGAGTTGGGAACCAGCTCAGACATAGTGTTCATGTTCCTGTTCTTCTTCATGGTAACCTCACAACTCCGTTCCACGGAGGTGAAGGTAAGGGTAAGACTCCCGGAAGCCACAGAAGTCGCCAAGCTTGAAAGAAAGGATTTGGCTTCATACATCTACATCGGTTCCCCTACCGCTCAGTATCAGAGCCAGTACGGTACCGAGGCACGTATCCAGCTGAACGACTCCTTCAAGACAACAAACGACATCCGTGACTTCATCGCCGCCGAACGCGACGCGATGAGCGAGGCTGACCGCCAGTTGATGCAGGTCTCAATCAAGGCAGACGAAGACGCAAGAATGGGTATCGTGACGGACGTGAAGCAGGAGCTCAGACGCTGCTCCGCCCTCAAGATAATGTACGCTGCCAGAAAGGCGGAGAAATAACATTCTTGAATAAATAATTTAGAGAGGGACTGACCTGATGAGGGCCGGTCCCCTTCTTTTTAACGATTGGCCACTGCCAGAATATTCAGAAAAGGACTTTGACCAGCGTAAATTTTATACTATCTTTGTGAGATTGAATCAAATGTCTAGAAAAATGATAACGAGGAGCAAAGTGAAGGACCTTCTCAAGGCGACTCCAGGACAGGAAGTTCTCGCCAAAGGTTGGGTAAGGACCAAAAGAGGTAACAAACAGATCAAGTTCATCGCTCTGAACGATGGCTCGACAGTCAATAACATTCAGGTGGTGGCCGACATGACGGTCTTTGACGAGTCACTCATTGCGAAAGTCACAACCGGTGCCAGCATAAGCGTGACAGGAAATCTGATCGAGTCAGTCGGCAGTGGCCAGACGGTCGAGATCCAAGCCAAGGAGCTTGAGGTACTGGGCGAATGTGACCCGGTAAGGTACCCGCTTCAGAAGAAGAACACCTCACTTGAATATCTCCGTACTGTGGCTCACCTCCGCCCGAGAACGAACACGTTCGGAGCGGTGTTAAGAATACGCCACGCAATGGCGTTCGCAATCCACAAGTTCTTCAACGACAAGGGATTCGTCTATCTCAACACCCCCCTGATTACAGAGTCAGACGCAGAGGGAGCCGGGGACATGTTCCAGGTCACGACGCTCAACCTTGAGAACGTGCCCAAGAAAGAGAACGGCAAGGTGGACTTCAGCAAGGACTTCTTCGGCAAGAAAACAAGCCTCACCGTCAGCGGACAGCTTGAGGGGGAACTCGGAGCCACAGCCGTGGGCGAGATCTACACTTTCGGTCCCACATTCAGGGCAGAGAACTCAAACACGCCAAGGCACCTTGCGGAGTTCTGGATGATCGAGCCGGAGATGGCATTCTACGACATCAATGACAACATGGTCCTCGCGGAGGAGTTCGTGAAATATCTCGTCCAGTACGCGCTCGACAACTGTGCGGATGACCTGAAATTCCTCAACGACAAGTACGATGACGGCCTGATCGAAAGGCTCAGGAGCGTGCTTGGAATCGCATTCCAGAGAGTGACCTACACCGAGGCTGTCGAGATTCTCGAGGAAGCGGTGAAGAACGGCACACAGTTCGAATACCCAGTCCACTGGGGAACCGACTTCCAGAGCGAACACGAACGCTTCCTCGTGGAGAAGCACTTCGGCAAACCTGTGATCCTCACGGACTTTCCTAAGGACATCAAGGCCTTCTACATGAAGCAGAACGAGGACGGAAAGACCGTGCGCGGGATGGATGTGCTCTTCCCGAAGATCGGCGAGATCATCGGCGGTTCAGAGAGAGAGGCTTCCCTTGAGAAACTGGAGCAGAGAATCGACGAACTAAAGATGAGCCGCAAGAACCTCGAATGGTACATCGACACCCGCAGGTACGGAACCGTGCCTCACAGCGGATTCGGACTCGGATTCGAGAGGCTGCTGCTCTTCGTCACCGGCATGGCGAACATCCGCGACGTGATCCCGTTCCCAAGGACTCCAAAGAACGCTGAATTCTAAAAATCAACGAATATGCTAGTGATCGGAATAGCCGGTGGTTCAGGCTCAGGAAAGACAACGGTTGTCAACGCGATAACCGAAAAACTGAAGGAAAAGGTAGTGGTGATCCCTCAAGACTCCTACTACAAGGATTCCAGCCATCTTCCGCTGGAGGAGAGGCAGCAGATTAATTTCGACCATCCGGACGCCATAGACTTCAAGCTCCTGTGCAGCCAACTCCAGGACCTTAAGAACGGAAAGTCCATAGAGCAGCCGGTATATTCCTACATCACTTGCTCAAGATCCAAGACTGAAACTGTCACTGTCGAACCTGCGGAGGTCATCATCATCGAAGGCATCCTGGTGTTCACCTGCAAGGAGTTGCGGGATCAGATGGACATCAAGATATTCGTGGACGCTGATGACGACGACCGTCTGATGAGGGTGATGGCCAGGGACATTCTCGAAAGAGGCAAGACAGTCAAGAACGTGATCGAGCGGTACACTAAAACCGTCAAACCGATGTACCTCCAGTTCATCGAGCCGAGCAAACGGTACGCAGACATCATCATTCCGCAGGGTGGACACAACAAGGTAGCGATCGACATCATCTCGGCCACTATAGAGAAGTCACTAAGGGAAAAGGAAATGCAGGGCTCTGACCGATAAGACAACGGTCTGAATATTCATAAATGCTATGAAGAGCGACGAGAAGGCAGGACTTTACATCACCATCATATTCCATCTGGTGGTTCTGATAGTGCTGCTTGCATGTCAGATCTCATCAGCACTCAAAAGGGATAACACTTTCGTGATTGACTTTTCCAAACAGGAAAATGTTGAGAAAGAGCGCGCCGAGCGGAACCTCAAAGAAGAAGTCAGCAAAAGGCTTGACCGGATGCTGGCGGAGTCGGCAGGAGCGCCTGTACGGAATGTCATTGTGGACAGAGGAACCCTCAAGGATGACCGCAACACCGATGCCGAGGAACTCTACAAAGAGGCCGAGAAACTGGCTCAGGATCTGAAAAACGAGCCGAAGATTGACGAGCCGGACGAGGATTATGCTGCAGTCAGCAAACCAAGTCAGCAGAAAGTGGAGCCGAAAAAATCCTCCTACAAAGGGCCTTCAGTCGTCTCCTATGAGCTTGAGGGAAGGAAGGCCAGCAAGCTCTCCATACCGGCGTACAGATGCCTGGGAGCCGGCCATGTGACAGTGGTCATCACCGTCGATCCTTCCGGCAAGGTGCTCAACGCGAAAATTCAAGATGAAGTGTCCTCTGAGGACAAATGCCTCAGGGACTTCGCGGTGAGAGCCGCCAGACTCTCACGGTTCTCCGCCTCCGGGACAGCTCCGGCAAGACAAGTAGGAAACATTGTTTATTTGTTTGTGGCTCAATAATATTTCTTATCTTTGCGGTTGGCTGATGAACAGAAAGACACTGACCATACTTATCGCTGCGGCGGTGATCCTCATCGGAGGTATCACCCTCGCAGTGATGAAGTTATATTCTGGGACAGGAAAAAGTACTGAACCAGTCGGAGACTTGCGCTTCTTGGAGGACAACCGCTTGATCGAGGCGGTGCCGTCCGATGCCGCCATAGTCATGTGTTTCAGGAATTTCGGACATGCATGCGAACTTCTTGGAGACTCTTTGGCTGTCTTCGGCGAACTGGCTTCAAACAAGTTTGACAGGATCGCGTCCACTCCGGCCAGCAGCCTGAAAAGAGTCCCTGCAATAATGTCGGTCCACTACAGCAAGGACATGCCTCCTCTCATGATTCTGGAGGCCGGGAAGGCAATCACCGACAAAACCGCTGACCTGAGGAATCTTCTCGCATTGGCAGACTCTTCCGGATTGGTGACCAGAATCAACGGAAATATGGTTCTCATCTCCTCATCGGAAACGATCATAAACTCGTCCGTCAGACATCTTGAGGGAGGACACAGCATTCTGGAGGCAAAAGGGTTTAGGGATCTCGCCTCGGCGATCCCGGCAAACGGAGATGACGTGATTTTCTTCTCAAACGCCTACGCAGACAACATCCTGGGAGCCTTCCTTTCCAGAAAACACAGGAAAGCCAACGCGTTCATCAAGGATCTCTCGGAGTGGACGGCGCTCCGCGTCACCAGACACTCCCGGACAGGGGCGGAAATGCTGGGGACACTGCTTTACAGCAACGACCCCTACTTCTACCCGAATGTCCTCACCCATGCGGGTCAGTCCACAGTCGGGATAGCAGACGTCGTGCCCGGAAATGTGGATTTCATAATTGACATTACAATCGGCAACATCACCGCCTACATCAAGGCATACCGTACCCACCTCGACTCCAGAAGCCGTCTTGACAAATACGAGTCCACTCTCCAATCCCAGAAAAAGAAGTACGGGGTAAATGCCGAAGAATGGGCACAATCGCTTGGCATAAAGGAAATCGCGGTCGTCAGCCTACATCTTGGAGAGAAAGTGAGACAGATCCTCCTGTTCAGGCCGGGAGTCAGACTGTCAGCCGAGAAGGCAGACGCAGCCAACAGGGCAGGCTTCGCGCGAACAGTCTTCGGGGAGGTCTTCACCGGAGAGGACGAGAGCGTCTGCGCCCCCGTCGGGAAATGGATTGTCATCGGAGCTGCGGACTGCGTGGCGGAATATTCAAAACCTGATTTTCTGAAAGAAACTCTCACATTAAGGCTGGAATCAGAAGGCATAGACAGGATACCGCATAAGAACTGCGCGACATGGATCTATCATTCCCTCAGCGAGGACCCGAATCTGCTGGATGCGAACTTCACACCGATAATGGCAAAGGGGCTCAAGAGTATCATTAAGGGAGCGGCATACGTGCCTGTTGTCCTGTCGGGGGTCTCTGAAGGGGGACGGATGTCTCTGAATCTCAACCTTGACAGAATCGAGGTGAGCAAGGGTTCGGTGGCGTTGTCTTCCACAAGGGACACGACCGTGGTCATCCCGGAAGGTCCTTTCAAGGTGCTGAACTGCGCCACCAGGAAGACCAACACTCTCTACCAGAACAGTCACCTGTCGATATGCCTGAGGGACGAGAAGGGCAAGGATGTCTGGGGTGTGCCGTTCAAGTCGAAGATCTGCGGTTACGTACAACAGATAGACTATTACAACAACGGTAAGATCCAATACCTGTTCGCCGCCGGATCACAGATCTACCTGATAGACAGGCTAGGACGATTTGTCACGGGATTTCCTGTCGAGACAGGCAAGAAAATTGCTGCTGGTCCCGCCGTGTACGATTTCACGGGAGCTAAAGGCTACACGGCCATGCTCCTGCACACAGACAACACCGTAGGCTATTATGACCTGCACGGAAAGCAGGTTCCTTCATGGAAAGGAATAACAGCCGATGAGACTATAAAAAGCCTTCCGGAACTTCTGGAAGGGAATGGCAAAAAATACTGGGTGGTCAGGACATCGGCACAAACCCTGGTCTTCCCGTTCAGCGGCGGAGAGCCTTTGATAAAGGGCGAGGGCAACAAGATGATACGGCCTGACAGCAAGATTGAAATTACGGACAAAGGGTTCAGCGCGGTTTGCTACGACGGAAAGGAAAGAACCTTCAAGACCGGAAAATAAAAACGAACATTATGGACGAATTCAAATTCGAATCAGTGAACAAACTTCTGGAGGAAAGCTTCAGGAAGAATTGGGACAAGCTCGCGCTCTCCAACTATCAAGGAGTAAGTCTCTGCTACAGGGATGTGGCCAGGCGCATCGAGAAACTGCACATCGCCTTCGAGAAATGCTTCCTGCACAAAGGCGACAAGGTGGCCATCTGCGCCCGCAACCAGGTGAACTGGGCGGTCAGCTATCTGGCGGCGATGACCTACGGGGCCGTCCCGGTGCCGATCCTCCACGAGTTCAAGCCTGGAAATATCCATTATTTGGTCAACCACTCAGAGGCGAAGGTTCTCTTTGTTGATGATGTTGTCTGGGAGGGTCTCAGCGCGGATGAGATGCCAGGGTTGTTCGCCGTCGTGCGCATCAACACGTTCCAACTCCTATATTCAAAGGTACCTCGCATCACCGAGGCCAGGGAGCATATGAATGAATATTTCGGCAAGCGCCATCCGAACAGCTTCGAGCCTGAGGATCTAAACTACTATAAGGACTCCCCTAATGAACTGGCGCTGATCAACTACACTTCCGGAACATCAGGTTTTTCGAAGGGCGTTATGATCCCCTACCGGGCTCTTTGTTCCAACATCCAGTTCGCCAAGCACGTGCTTCCCGAGTTGAACAACCAGACGAACGTGGTGGCCATGCTGCCGTCAGCCCACATGTACGGAATGATGTTCGAGTTCCTCTTCGAGATGACAATCGGGGCCCACGTACACTTCCTGACGAGAGTGCCGAGCCCGAAGATCATCCTGCAGGCGCTTGCGGAAGTGAAGCCGGACATCATCATCGCCGTGCCGCTCATCATCGAGAAGGTCTACAAGTCCAAGATTCAGAAACTTGTGGAGAAAGGCACCGTCAAGACGCTGCTCAAGGTTCCGGTGATCGACAAGATGATCCAGAAAAAGATCTGCGGGGAGCTTGTGAACGCTTTCGGAGGCAAGTTCATCGAGGTGATCATGGGTGGGGCAGCCTTCAACAAGGAGATCGAGAAGTTCTTCTGGGACATCGGATTCCCTTACACGGTCGGCTATGGGATGACGGAATGCGCCCCGATCATCGCCTACGCCCACTACAACGACAAGAGGCTCTACTCCTGCGGAAAGGCGGCGCTGAATATGTCCATCCGCATCGACTCCCCGGATCCTGAGAACATCGAGGGAGAGATCCAGGTCCACGGCCCGAACACAACGCTGGGCTACTTCAAGAACGAGGAGGCCAGCAAGGAACTCTTCACAGAAGACGGCTGGATGAGGACAGGAGACATGGGTGTGATCGACAAGGAAGGCTACCTGTACATCCGAGGACGTTCCAAGTGCATGGTGCTCGGTCCTAACGGACAGAACATCTACCCTGAGGAGCTTGAGTCCGTGGTCAATTCGTTCGCCTATGTCGTGGACTCCCTTGTCATCGAGGACAACGGCGGCCTGACGGCTCTCGTCTACCCTGACTACCATCAGGGTGAGTTGGATGGAATGAATCGCGAGGATCTGGAGAAGACCTTGAGAGGACAACTCCCCGAAATGAACAGAGAGATTCCGAACTACGCTCAGATCAAGAAGATCGAGTTTATGCCTGAGGACTTTGAGAGGACTCCTAAGCGCAGCATCAAGAGATACCTCTACCAGAGAAACAACAGCTAATGGAGAAATTCGACCAACGATACCTTGAGATGGCCGAAATCTGGGCCAAGAACTCCTACTGCAAAAGGCGTCAGGTGGGAGCTATCCTGGTCAAGGACAGGATGATCATCTCGGACGGCTACAACGGGACGCCATCCGGATTCGAGAACGTCTGCGAGGACGAGAACGGAGTCACAAAGCCGTACGTCCTGCACGCCGAGGCCAACGCCATCACAAAGGTCGCCAAGTCAGGCAACAGCAGCCTCGGAGCGACCCTCTATGTGACCGCCTCACCCTGCATCGAGTGTTCGAAGCTGATCATTCAGGCCGGCATAAAAAGAGTCGTCTACAAGGATGAATATCGCCTGACGGACGGGGTGGACCTGCTGCGCAAGGCAGGGATCGAAGTGGAAAAAATAGACTAAGATGAAACGTATCTCTTCAATCTGGATCGCTGTCCTCGGAATCATCATCGGAGCCCTTGCCACAGTGACCTACAGTTCTTTCAAGCAAAAGACACACATGCTGCGCGTTCAGAACGAGGACTGGCGCAAACTGAATCTGATCCTCGACCAGGTTGACAAGAACTACGTGGACACCATTGATGTCGGCAAGGTGACCGACGCGGCCATCACGGCGGCTCTGGCCGAACTCGATCCGCATTCTGTCTATATGCCGCCCGTCGAACTCACCGAGGCCGAGACCGACCTTGCGGGCAACTTTGACGGAATCGGGATCCAGTTCAACGTCCCGAACGACACGGCAATAGTGCTGGAAGTCATCCCTGGTGGCCCGTCCGAAAAGGTCGGACTTCAGAAAGGAGACAGGATTCTAAAGGTCGGTGACAAGGACATCGCGGGAGTCAGATTCCCGCAGGACAGCATGGTCCGCAGGATGAAAGGTCCTGCGGGGACCAAAGTCACCGTGACTGTCGGAAGAGGCAACGAGGTGATTCCGTTCGAGATAACGAGGGGGAAAATTCCTATGCACTGCGTGGACGCATCCTTTATGATCAACGACACCACCGGCTACATCAAGCTCTCCAAGTTTTCCAGAACGACATTCTCTGAATTCTCACTGGCCAGCGCCGGACTGCTTGAAAAAGGCATGAAGAAACTGATCTTCGACCTGCGAGACAACACCGGAGGCTATTTCGACCAGGCTCTGCTGCTCAGCGACATGTTCCTCAAGAAAGGTGACGAGATTGTCTATATGCAAGGCCTACACCGCAAGAAAGACGACTACAAGGCCGACGGCAAGGGGCTCCTTCAGGGCATTGACCTCACTGTGCTGATCAACGAGTCCACAGCCTCGTCCAGCGAGATCTTCGCCGGAGCGATCCAGGACAACGACAGGGGGGTCATCATCGGAAGGCGCTCCTTCGGCAAGGGACTCGTACAGGAGCCGATCTATTTCAGCGACGGCTCGGGAGTCCGACTGACCGTGGCAAGATTCTACACTCCTTCCGGGCGATGCATCCAGAAGCCATATTCAGAAGACTACCAGTACGACATCTACAAGCGCTACGCCGACGGTGAGATGTATGACGCCGACAGCATCAAGGTGGACTCCACGGCCGCGTTCAAGACTGTGGCGGGAAGGACAGTCTACGGCGGAGGCGGAATCATTCCGGACGTGTTCGTGCCGGTGGACACCACCAGGGCCACAAAGTTCTTCATCGCCTGCAACAAGAAAGCGACGCAGATGAGATTCGCCTCGGCGATGTTCGACAAATACAAATCACGTCTCTCTGAAATCGACAACGACACCGAACTTGGGATATTCCTGGACAAGATGAACCTTCCGTCCGCCTTCCGTGAATATGCATACTCTCAGGACGGCATAACCTGCACGCAAAGAGAATGGGAAGAGACTTCCGAATATCTCCTCCCCCAGCTTCGCGCCCTTGTCGGCCGGTATTCCAAACTCGGCGAGAACGCTTTCTACAAGATGTACCTCACTGTGGATCCTACGCTGAAAAAGGCTATTGAATCGGACTCACGTAATCTTTTACATCCTGCCCGCTGACAGGGTTGCCCCCCAGAATCATCAGGCGCTCCACGACATTGCGGAGTTCCCTGATGTTTCCCGTCCAAGATTTCTCCTGAAGCAGTTTGATCGCTTCGGGAGAAAATGTCTTTACAGGCATCCCTGATTCTGTACTGATTTGATTGACAAAATATTTAGCAAGCAGCGGAATGTCTGATTTCCTTTCGTCCAAAGAAGGCACCTTGATGACGATCACGCTGAGACGATGGTAAAGATCCTCCCTGAAGTTGCCCTTCGCAATCTCGTCCTGAAGATTCTTGTTGGTGGCAGCGATGACCCTGACATCCACGACTATGTCCTTGTCACTGCCGACCCGTGAGAGCTTCTTTTCCTGAAGGACGCGCAGAACCTTCGCCTGGGCGGCAAGGCTCATGTCCCCGATCTCGTCCAGAAAGAGAGTACCCCCGTCCGCCTGCTCGAACTTACCCTTGTGCTGTTTGATGGCCGAGGTGAAAGCACCTTTCTCGTGGCCGAACAGTTCACTCTCGATCAATTCCGAAGGGATGGCGGCACAGTTTACCTCAATGTAAGGCATAGCGCTGCGGGCACTTTGCTCGTGAAGGCTTCTCGCGACAAGCTCCTTGCCGGAGCCATTAGGACCGATGATAAGGACTCTGGCGTCCGTCGGAGCGACCTTCGCTATGATCTCGCGGACGTGCCGGATCGGCTCGGACTCCCCTATCATCCGCTGACCGTAAACCTTTTTCTTGAGACTCTTATTCTCCGAGACTATTGTAGCCCTCTCGGAGGCGTTCTTGATGGTGATAAGAATCCTGTTCAGATCCAGCGGTTTCTGGATGAAGTCGAAAGCGCCTTTCTTGATGCACTCAACAGCCGTCTCGATGTCCCCGTGGCCGGAAATCATCACAATCGCCGAGTCAATGCCCTCGGCGACCATTTTGTCCAATACCTCGGTCCCGTCAATTCCCGGCATTTTGATGTCGCAGAAAATCACATTGTACCGTTCCTTGTCCACCATCGCGAGAGCCGTCGCGCCGTCCTCGGCCACATCCACGTCATAACCCTCGTCACACAGGATCTCTTTCAGTGAGTTCCTGATGGATCTCTCATCATCAACAATCAATATCTTCATAGAAATTCGTCTTAATCCTTCTCAATCATGTGAACTTTTTCTCTTCGTAAAATCATTCCGGTTCCAGAGGAATTCCCGGTCAAAATCCATAGATTGCACAAGACAATCCTTAATACAAATATCGGACAAATTTCTTTCTTTGGGAAATGAAAATAAAATTTGATAATTTTGCCATATGAAATTACCGGACATCATCATAGCCATCGACGGCTATTCTTCAACAGGCAAGAGCACGCTTGCCAGACTGATAGCGGATAATTACGGATTCCTTTATCTGGATTCCGGAGCTCTCTACCGTGGAGTGACCCTGTATGCCCTTGAAAAAGGGTTAATCGGAGAGGACGGTGCAATTGACGAAGCGGGTCTGAAAGCCGCCCTGCCGGAATTGGGGCTGGATTTCAAGGTCGAAGGCACGTTCATCGGAGACAGGTGTATTGAGAAGGGGATCCGCACGCTGGAGGTGTCCGGCCACGTCAGTCCAATCTCGGCGGTTCCATTTGTCAGGGAATATGTTGACGAGCGTCTGCACGCTTTCGGACGCAGGAAAAGAGTGGTGATGGACGGTCGGGACATCGGCACGACGGTATTCCCAGACGCTGAGGTGAAGTTATTCATGACCGCAAGCGACGAGGTCAGGGCGCAAAGGCGTTTCGAAGAGATGAAGGCCAAGGGGCAGGAGCCAAGGCTGGAGGACGTGATTAAGAACCTTCGGGAGAGGGACTACATCGACTCGCACCGCGAGGCATCCCCTCTTTCCAAGGCCGCTGACGCGTTCGTGTTGGACAATTCGGATATGACTCTGCACGAGGAACTGGTTTGGTTCCAAGGACTTGCGCAAGGCCGCTTCGGAATCCTTGAATAGGGCGATGAACCTCCAGGTTGAGATTGAGAGGCATTCCGGCTTCTGTGGAG
The DNA here is from genome assembly GCA_002439875.1 of Bacteroidales bacterium UBA6397. GTDB lineage: Bacteria > Bacteroidota > Bacteroidia > Bacteroidales > UBA932 > Cryptobacteroides. The sequence continues at coordinate 5,616 of DJQB01000013.1, read as the reverse complement.
GCGTGATCAGGGCGATCAGCCGCGCCGAGAAATTCCTTGAGGAGTTTCCTGGGCGTAGGCTGTACTCACTTGGTGACATAGTCCACAATGAGGCGGAGCTCCGGAGGTTGGAGGAAAAAGGACTCGTCACAATCGACAAGAAGGGGCTTATGAATATTCCCGAGCCATCATCTAAGACATTGCTGATCAGGGCGCACGGCGAGCCGCCGCAGACATATTCATTGGCCCAGGGGCTTGGTCTTAAGGTGATTGACTGCACTTGTCCGGTGGTTTTGAAACTGCAAAAAAACATCAGAGAGGCCTACGAGAGGGTCAAGCCGGCCAGAGGGCAGATCATCATATTCGGAAAGATCGGTCACGCCGAGGTGCTGGGGCTGTTGGGACAAGTAGATGGCGACGCTGTCGTGATCGAGAATATGCGGATGCTTCTTTCCGCGCTTGAAGATGGTTCCATAAGGACAGACAGGCCGTTGGAGATCTTCTCGCAGACCACCAAGAGTCCGGTGGAATATTCAGAGATATGCAGGGTGCTGGAGTCACGCTCCAAAGCAGGCGTTAAGGTTCACAGCACAATCTGTTCGCAGGTGGCTTCCAGACATAAGGAACTGGCGGATTTTGCGTCGGGGCACGATGTCATCGTCTTTGTGTCAGGAGCTTCCAGTTCCAACGGGAAGGTGCTTTTCGACCTTTGCAAGTCCAAAAATCCGCGGACCTATCATATTTCAGAGCCTTCGGAATTGGCGTCAAATTGGTTTTCAGACGGTGACCAGGTCGGAGTCTGTGGTGCGACCTCCACTCCGGGATGGCTTTTGGAGCAGGTCGCCGAATCTATTATAACGCTCTGAGCCACCGATCGCTGAGCCTGCCGAAGCGACCGGACGGTCTGGACAAATATTCACCGACAATGGCTGGTCGCCGAAAGAATTTTTTGCAGGAATATCCACAAATAGTTAACTTTGCGGTCGAAATGATTGCGCATCAATCTTTTGAAAATCTTAACCCAGAAGATTACATAAGTTGAGGCAAGTTTTAACGGGCAACAAATTCATTACATATTTTTATGGCAACAACAGCAGATTTTAAGAACGGCCTTTATATCAGCTACAACGGCAAGCCTTGCCAGGTAGTCTATTTCCAGCATGTCAAGCCAGGAAAGGGTCCGGCATTCGTAAAAACAAAGCTTCGCAACCTTGAGAACGGAAGGATTCTTGAGAACACCTTCACGGCTGGTATGAAGATCGATGTCATCAACGTCGAGAGACGTCCTTACCAGTTCCTCTACTCTGATGAGGACGGATTCAACTTCATGCACGAGGAGACCTACGAGCAGATCCACCTGCCTCATGATGTCGTCGAGAACGCTGACCTCATGAAGGAAGGACAGCATGTCGAGATGATGTTCGTCACCGAGCCTGAGGAGAAGTGCCTTACCTGCGAGCTTCCGACTTACGTTACCCTTGAGGTGACCTACACTGAGCCTGCCGTGAAGGGCAACACCGCCTCCACCAGCGCTTTGAAGGAGTGCACCCTTGAGACCGGCGCCAAGATCATGGTTCCTCTCTTCATCAACCAGGGCGACAAGATCACCGTCAACACCACCGACCGCTCCTACGGTCAGAGGGTGTAAGACAACAACACCTGTATTTAACGGAAATCCAGCCTTGCCTCTTTCACAGAGCAAGCCACTGTATTTCTAGAGATTGTTTCCAAAACCGGATGGCTTGCGTTATAGCCGTCCGTTTTTCATTTTATTATGATCCTAAGTCGCCCCACCCTATACAGGCAATATACCCGTACAGCCCCCCACATGAAGGGTAGTCTCGTAGATCCTGTAGCAGAAGTTCCGACGTGCACCAAACACCCTAATCAGCATATTCCGTACAGAAAAGGCTCCTATCATGTACGAATCACTCCGCCCGGTCTGTTTTGTGCATGCAAGACCCTTTTCCTGTACCCATAGTACTGAGATGTCTGCAAAAGACCATACTTTTCATCTGCCCGAACACAGGGTTTTGCACGTAAGTAAAGATCACCAATATTCCATTGCGCAGACCACTGTACAGAATCACGGTCCATCTGTTGCGCAGACCACGAGCACGGAAAGATGGTCTGTAGAGGCGTTAGAGGCCGATTGGTGTGGCTGACCCCCTCTTTCGGGGATAGGGTCGAGCACGGTGAACGGCTTCAAAATGCAATCAGGAGCACATCCACGTGCGCTTGGTTTGCAAAACAGGTGATTTTGACCGCAAGGAAGCGGACGTTTCGGCAGGTAAGGCCACTTCGACAGGCTCAGTGACCAGTGAGGGGAACGGGTGCTTCGGCGGGATCAGAGGCAAACGGGGTGCTTCGGCAGGCTCAGAGACCGAGCGAAGGCTCAGTGAACGGGTGTGGCAGAGGCTATGGGGTGAGATTGGTGAGAGTCCGACAGGTGCAGCGGTAGAAGTGGTAGAAGTGGTGGGGCTTCGGCAGACTCTGCGACCTGTGGAAAAGGGCCAGTCGGGGAAACGGATTCCTTGGCGGGCTCTGAAACCAGACTGTAAGCGGAAGCATTGGTGGGCGTAGGGGACAGTTTTTCACAAAAAGTAATCTGCCTTGTCCTTGAAAACGAGCCTACGGACACGCCAAAGGGCAAATACACAACTTATCCGTGGAATAATTGCTTCCACGGATAATAATCGCGACCTTTGCACGAGAAACGAAATCACGGCGTTCATTCATTACGCGGATTATAAAGGTACTGAACTATGACCAACTTCTACGACTACTATGTGTCGAATGCCCTCGAAGAAATGGACTGGCAGAAAAAGACTTTTCAAGGGAACATTAATGCAAGAGGCAATCTTGTGTCGAATGGCTCTGAAGAAAAGGACCTTCAGGGTAACGGTATGGCTAGAGACTATCATGCGTTGAACTATCCCGAAGAAATAGACGTGCCAACAAAAGCCTTTCAGAGGAACGACAAGGCAAAAGATCCAGAGGGTCACGGCAGAAGTCCGGAGGGCGGGACAAGTGTTCCAATCCAAAGAGATGGAAAGGCAACAATTGGATGGAGGGGCTATGTGGGAGACAGTGGCGAAAAGGCAGGTGAATTGAGGGGCGGTTCTGAAGGGGGGAACGGCAAGATAAATGGCGGAGGGTGGGTGGACAAGGCTGTGGATGACTGCTCGCATGTATATTCAGACGGAACTTCAGTCAACAGTCTGTTCGACACGAGGCAGGATAAAATAGCGGCAATGAATATGATCGCTATATTGGCATATTCATACAATGTGAGGATTCTGGTACAGCAGGTCATGACGACTCACGTGCATTCGATCGTGAGCGGGACGGCCTGGGACCGGGAAAGGTTCGCGCGGGAGCTCCGGAGGCGGTTGATTGTTTGGGCGGAGGATAAACGGCATAGTGTCAACGGTGCGATTATGGTGGGCAACGATGAGATAAGGACTGAGCGCGAGTTGATGAACAAATTCATGTATGTCTATCGGAACGCGATAGCGGCAGGCTATCCTGGCATGCCTTGGGAATATGTCGGTGGTCCGGGAGACATCTTCTTTAAAGGACACATGGCGGGTGGTCGTCCAGTCGGCGAATTGTCGGTAAGAGAGAGAAGAGCCACATTCCACACAAGGTTGAAGATTCCTGAGGATTGGCTGTTCAATGAGGAAGGCCTGATTCTCCCAAGGTGCTATGTTGACCGTGCAAGAGTCGAAAGATTGTTCAAATCACCGAAAGTATTCATCGCTTTCATGAGCCAAAGCAAGAAGACAGAGGCGGAAATCGACATGGAATGTTCTCGTGAATATCTCAGAGTAGCGAAGGAGAGCGAATTGAGGTCCGAAGGCAAAGAATTGTTTATGAATATGTTCGGGAAGGCTTCCGCATCAAGGGCCAGCCTTGAGGAAAGGCTTGCGGTCGCTGGGAAACTGTGGGGCGACAAAAAGACGTTTTCGCTTTCATCCCTAAGCCGTGTCACCCTCGTGCCCCAAGGAGTGCTTGAGTCCATTTTCGGGAAGAGGTCGTGAGACAACGGGCGGGAGAAGCAGTGCGCCTCGACCGAGTGGTGAATTTATCGGCAGGCACAACCCCCGGATGGTGAGCTTGTCGAACCATCTGGGCTTTCGGGCGCATCAAGGCGTCGGTGGGGTCGGGCGCTTCGATGAGCTCAGCGAACGGGTGGTGAGCTTGTCGAACCATTCGGGCGGGTGGTTCGGTGAGGGCGGGCGCTTCGACGAACTCAGCGACCGACTGGGCTAGGGATTGGCAAAACAGGATCTCATGTTTTACATTGCGCAGACCACAGAACAGAATCTCATGCACTATTCTGAGTACAAAACAGGAACGATCTATATTCGTAGTTCAGACCACAGGCACGGGAAGATGGGGTGTAGAGGGGTGAGAGGCATGGTGGTGTGGCTGACCCCCTCTTTCGAGGATAGGGTCGAGCACGGTGAACGGCTTCTGAAGGTTGCCTAAGGCATCTCGTTGTGCGCGTGGTTTGTAAAACACGTGACTTTGGCCGCTAGGGGCTAGTGCTTCGGTGGGGTCAGGGGCCGATGAGGAACGATGGTAGGAGGTCGGCGCGCTTCGGTGGGTTCAGCGAACGGATGGTGAGCTTGTCGCAATCATTCGGGTGGGCGTTTCGGTGGGATTGGGCGCTTCGACAGGCTCAGCGACCGATGGAGGCAGCGACCGGTGGAGGCAGCGACCGGTGGAGGCAGCGACCGGTGGGGTCAGGGATTGGGTGGGGTGAAGCGGGGACGGGTGGTGGGATAGTTTAAAATAACATTACCCTAACTAATGCGTCTAGTTGCCGCAGGTCACAGACTTGAACGTGTAGCCGAGGAATTGCCTCTTCATGTGTTCAGAACTTCCCTTATAAGGCTGGCCGTCAACAGCAGTCCAGACATCTTCCCACTCGACCTGGCTGAAGGACCTCTGATTCTGTTCGCCTGACAAAACCAGATCAGTATACACCGAAGTTTCTACTCCTTCAAAAACACCCCCCCCCTCAGAGGTTTCAGAAGAAATTCCATACACTTTTGTAAGAGGAGTGCCGAAGACAACTTTCTCAAGCCAACTGCAACCAGCAAAAGCAGATTCACCGATTTCTGTCACATCCGGAAGAGTCACAGATTTAAGTTGTTTGCAATTCTTAAATCCTTGAAAGGCTATCTTCTTACACCCCATCAAGGTAAGATTTATACTGCCGGCATCAAGGCCATCCAATCCACCTAAAATACCATCAGCCTCTACCATATCAAGATCATAAGGCAGCATGAGCCTGATGTCTTTATTGCCCCTTTTCACTTCCGCCTCAATAGCCTCCATAATCTTCGTGGAATCACCACTCATCCCCTCCAGCGAGACGACAGTCGCATTCAGGACGTAGCTTGTGCCACCCGCGGAAGCCTTTCCAAAAGTATAGCTGGCCAAAACAGCATTGCCATACTTCACGAACACCATAGCGTTCTCGGCAAAACTGCCATAAAGGTAGGCATTGCCCTTGGCATCAGAATGCAGGGTATACGTAGTCGAAACCTGTGACGCAGAGCCAGCCGGGGTAAAGTATTGAACCGAGACAGCGACATCCACTTCCGGAATGGTAGCGATGCGCAG
>DJQB01000033.1 GCA_002439875.1 Bacteroidales bacterium UBA6397 | reverse complement strand
GGCTGAGCCGAGCATCTTCATTGTCGAGGATGTGTTTATGTAGGAGTTGACAAGCGGAGGGATTTGCGTTCCAAGCCTCATGACGGCACTCTTTAGGAGCCGGTAGTCTTTTCTTAGGTCGTCCTCGCTCAGTATCAAATCCATAAGCAAAGGATTGTCCGTCACCTTTATAGCATTGTACGGGGTCACAAGGCCGTTTGGATCGCTGAAATGCTTTTCCAGAAACCGGATTATGAGGTTTCTGGCTGTGGGGTTGTAGGAAGGGTAGATCGTCATCTTGCCGAGAAACCAGATTATTCCAGGGTGATCCAGAATCACTGAGGTTATGCCATCCCAGAGATTGTCCATCGTGAAGAGCGACTTCGCCCCTGATCTTGAGCTTTGATATTCAGGAGCCACAAAGGATCTGCCGAGCTCCATCACGTGCGGGAGATATTCTTTTATGAATATGTCGCTGTAGCGGTAGAGGTGGGAAGAAGTGATGTCGGGCTGGCCGTTCTCCTTGAGTCTGATGTCCGGTCCGAGGATGTAGCGGTAGCCTCCAATGATGGCTTCCGCTTCCGGATCCCAGACTATCAGCTGCTTGTAGGGGTTGTCCATCGTGTCGAACCTGTCCAGATCCATGGAAAGGCCGGAACTGGCTCCAGCCATCCTGTAGGCGGTTTCCCTCAGGCGGCCTATCTCTTTCACGATGTTCGGTGAGTCCTGCCAGGTCACGACGTAAAGTTCGTTGCCACCTTTGTTGGTGTTCCCAAGCTTTTTCCGGGAAGTCAGTTCCTCTTTTATCAGTCGTATGTCTATAGGGTCAATTATCCTCTCCATTTTCTTTTGATATTTTGATAAATCCGCTTCTTATTCGTTTATGTTTTCGCTGCCCCATTCCAGGCGATAGACTTCGTCCCTTATCCTCTCCGCCCACTGAAGCGGGGATAGTGCCCCATCCATTTCAGCCGGAGAGATCGGTTTGCCGAACATTATCCTGAACCGTTTGTGCCTTGCGCGGTACAGCTCATCCGGAAGAAGCATCATCCCGATGTTGAATCTGATGCCAAGCCACTCACGTAGGGATTCCACACGGTAGAACCGCTTCGAGTTTTCTCCGAAGAATCTGACCGGCACTATCAACCTTCCCGTTGCAACGCTTTGACTGACAAAGGACTTGCTCCAGGCGGTGTCTTGAATATGTCCGTTCATCTTCCGTGAGCATTTCCCGGCGGGAAACACCAGGATGTCATCATCGCTCTCATAGATTGTCCTGACCTGAGCAGGAAGATTGCGGCTCTGTCCGCCCATCTTGTTGACCGGCACTGACAGCGAGGCTATAGGCTTGATATTCATTAAAAAATCATTGACAAGCAGCCGGACGGGCTTTCCGGTCCTCTCGCTGATGACCCCAAGCAACGCTATTCCGTCAACTCCTCCGAGCGGATGGTTGGATGCGAATGTCAGTCTGACCCTGTCGACCGCGCCAACGGCCAGTCTGGAAACAGGGTCGCTGTTGTCAGGCATATTCATAGCTTGCGTGTTATCTCCTATTGCCGCATCAAGATTCTCAAGCCCCTTCACATCTATTTTGACATCAAGATACTCAAGGCATTTCCGGCAGAATTCCGTCCCTTCAAAACCTTGAGTCAGAAATCCGTTGATGAAATCCTGATGGATGAATCTTTCCATCCATCGGACCAAGAACCGAGGAATGTTTTTCCCGGTTCTTTCCCTGACAATCTTGCCTATATCAATCGCATATTCCGAACAATCCCTCTGCATCGTCTCTTTATTTATCTGCAAAAGTAATCAATCTTGCGAATAGTTATACTTATTACAGTAAAATATCTTACGTTTATTGAATATTGCCTATCCAGATCTTGCTATGGGGTGTGTTGCCGGAATGATGTGCCTAAGGATGTCACTCCGCGCGGATGGCGTCGGCAGGGTTGGAATGGGCGGCGTGGAGGGTTTGGAAGAAGATCGAGATGATGGCGATCAGGAGGGAGACAGCACCGGAGGCTATGAATATCCACAGGTTCAGTCCGATGCGGTACGAGAAGCCTTCCAGCCACTTGTCCATCACGAACCATGAGATCGGAACCGAGAAGATGAACGACACCAGAAGCGGGGCGCAGAACTTCGTAAGAAGCAGGGAGAGAACCTCGTTCGTGGTGCTTCCCATGATGCGGCGCACACCGATCTCCTTCCTGCGTTGCCTGATGAAGAACAGCGACATCCCGATGAAGCCGAGGATGGAGATGAGCACTGCCACGCCTGTGAATATGCCCACGATCCTCATCGTGTTCTTCTCCTCCTCCAACGAGGCCCTAACCGTGGCATCCACACTCTGCACTTTCCAGTCAAGATCCTCGGAAGTCCCGTCAACCTCCTTTACAAGGTCACAGAGTTTCTTCCATGCGTCAGGGGAACCGTCGGTCTTGACCATGAAGTTCGGATCCTCTATCTCATCCGTGTCCTTGACAGTGATGATGAACGGCTGGTAAGGATCGAGGACGTTTGTCATGTGGAAATTGGAGAATATTCCCGCGACCTGTGTTGTACCTTTATCATCGCCCCAGGATATTTCTGTCTCATCGTCTTTAAGCCCAAGTTTTCCTGCGAGTTCCTCGTTGATGTATTTCACATCGCCTGAAAGGTGGTTGTCCTTGATCAGGTTGATTCCCATTATGTCGATGAACTCCTTGTCCCAGGTCGTGAGATAAACCAGAAGATTCTTGTTGTCCTTGTCTGTGCGGGGACTCATCGACCGATAGTTGCCGTCAAGGGATGTGCCTGAGAACGAGCCTATTCCTTGGATGAATGGCTGGCCTTTCAGAGTGTTTCTCATAACCTCCGGGTTGTCGGAGCTGATCCTGAAGATATTCTCGGTGTTGTACCCAAGCGGCGCCTTGACCAGATGGTCCATCTGGAGCAGGATTGTCATGGTCGCTGTCATCATCGTCATCGTGATCACATTCTGAAGGATGATGAATATCCTGCTGAGCACCATCTTGGAGTGGTAGCGGAACGAACCTTTCACCACATCGATCGGCTTGTACTTCGAGAGCTGGACGGTAGGCATTATTCCGGAGATGATTCCGGTCAGGACAATGAACATCAGGCTGACCGAGACCGTGGAGAAGTTGATGTCCTTGAGGATGTCGATTTTCCCTTTGAAAAGCACGGCCATCTTGTCCTCAAGCAGAAGCGCCAGCGCTCCGCCGATGATGAAGGAGATGAACACCATAAGGGTCGATTCCCCGATCAGCTCCAAGGATATTCCCAGACCATTGCTGCCGAGAAGTCTTCTGGTGGCCATTTCCTTAGCGCGGAAGCCAGTGTTTGCGACCGTGAGGTTGATGTAGTTCGTGACTGCGAACATCAGTATCGCCAGAACCACGGCCAGCAATATTCCTAAAAGACTCTTGTCTCCGGTCTGGAGGCCCGCACCGGTGTTTTGCGGAGCGAACATCAGCCCATCGAGCGGGATGAGGGCGGCTTTTGTGTCACCGTAGAAGTTGAGCATAGGGATGCTTTCCTTGCAGTAGGCGGTCAGATTGTCGATTTTGTCGTTGAGATTGGCTCCCGGTCTCATCATCACGAAAGACAGCGTCGAGCCCAACGGACCGCTTGCCATCAAGTCGTTGCGGAGTCTGTAGCCGAGAACCTGCGGAGCGCGTTCGAGATTGGCGATGACCGCAGTCTCGTTCAGGAGCACGGTCTTGTCCAGATCCTTGATAACCCCTGAGACGGTGTAAACGAGCGAGCTGTCGTACGGATCTCCATTCTCATCACTTACAAAGACATACCGTGTCCCCTCGATCTGGAGCGACTGTCCGAGGACATTCCCGTCTGGGAACAAGGTCTTGGCAAGTGATTCTGTGACAACGCATTTCTCCGGGCTGTCCAGTGCGGTCTCCCAGTCTCCTTGAACCATCTTGAAGTCAAAGAACCTGAAGAAGTTGGAGTCCGCGAGCATTATGTTGCCGGCATTGTCGCCCTGTGACTCCTCGTAGATTCTGTCTTCGTGCTTGATCTTTCCGTTGTGCATGTGAACGCAGCAGGCATCCTCCACCTCCGGGTATCTGTCCTTGAGCGAGTGGGCACAGTCCGGCCAAGACAGGAGATTGTCATTTGTGCCCAGCACATATATCCTTTCATGGTTCTTGTGCCATTTGTCGATGCTGATCTGTCTGTAGGTGTAGTCCCCGATCAGTATCACGAACATCAGCGAGAGCGCCAGCCCCACCACATTGATCACCGCATAGAGCGGATTGTTCCTCAGAAACCTAAAGAAATATTTCATTGTCATGCTCCTTTGTCAAACAAAACTTGGCTTTCGTCAGTCTTTTACCAATGGACTTTTCGACAATCTCAACAACTCTTGCCTGGCAGGTTCACCTACCGTGGTTCGAAGAACTCACCAACAATCAGCAAATTCAATGGGCAACGTGTTGGTCAGATAACCATCATCAGATTGTTTCCCTGGTGATGGTTGAGAGCCTGTCGAAACGACCATCCAAACCGCCATTCGCCAAAACCGGAGTATGCATAATCCATTTTTTGTGCCAAAAGATTCAACTGATTGTCATTCAGTAATATCCTGAGTTTGTTGATATACGTATGTGTAAAGAAATTTAACACTGACTGTAAAGAAACTTTACACTTCCCACCAATCACTGAGCCTGTCGAGGCGACTTGACAATCACTGATAAAGTGAGCCACGACCTTCCTTTCCAGATTACCAAACTATTTTAAGTAGGCATGGAGGCTAATGCGTTGAAAGTGATTTGATTAAAAACACCTACTCCCACCCGTGCGGGGTAGGAGTAGGGTATGGTGATATTCAGATAATCAAGATGTTGCCCTCCACGGGTATAAGTTTTACCTCACCTAAGCCCACGTCCGTTCGTCTAACCTTTGCAAAAGGTGCTATGGACGCTGACCAGCAGTGTCATCCTTTTACGAGCCGTTTCCAAAGTCCGGTCGTCTCGCCTTGACGGACGGTGAGTCGCCATCTATGTACGGCCAGCCGTCGTTCCACCGCACCTGATCCAGGAAGAGCAGCCTGCCGCTGGGACCTTCCGAGTCGTAGCCGTGGTACAGGATCCAGTCCTGACCGGAGTCATCGGTCACGATCTCGGAGTTGTGGCCAGTGCCCTTGAAGCGGTCGTTGCCATGGATGAATACCTCGTGGCGGTTGTCCATCATTGATTCGCCTTTCCGGTTCAGGTAGGGGCCGAACAGATTGTCCGAACGCCCTACGACAGTGGTGTAGTTGCTGTTGAGACCCTCGCAGCAGCTGCCGATCGAGGCGAAAAGATAGTATTTCCCGTCTTTTTTGTGAATATAAGTGCCTTCGTAGGCTGTCCCGGCCACTTGGACAGGCGTTGCCCCAGCTTTCAGGGACAGACCGTCGGACGACAGCTCGGCATAGTATATTCCGTGAAAGCTGCCCCAGAACAGATATTTCCTGCCCCCGTCCTCAATGTAGAACGGGTCGATGCTGTTCTGAACTTTTATGCCGTTGCTCCTGAACATCATCCCTTGGTCTATGAACGGACCGCAGGGACCGGACGCCACAGCGCATCCGATCCCGCACGTCCACTCACCGCCCCAGACCGACATTGAATAGTAGAGAACGTACTTGTCTCCTATCTTGTTTATGTCCGGGGCCCAGATCCCGCCGTCCTCCTCGAACGTAGGCCTTGTCGATTCGGAGAAGGCCGTGCCAACGAACTGCCAGTCCACCAAATTCCGGGATTTGTAGATCGGCACATTCCGGACATCCTCGGTGGCATACAGGTAGAAGCAGTTGTCGTCAGCCTTGATGACGGTCGGGTCAGGAAGGCTTCTGCGGATGACCGGGTTTGAATATTCAGTGTCATTCCCGGTCGATGGTTGATCAGTAACCTTGATCTCGTCAGGATCTAGATACTTTTTTCCGCAGCACAGACAGGCTGTACCTCCAAGGACGGTCAGCAGGGCGATAGCTATGAACCGATGCTTGCTCATCTTAGTCACTATTCTTTGGAAACTGTTTTGATTGATGATTTTTCACTTCAAAGAACATCTCAAGCAAATCAAAACAGCTTCTTGGTTGGTTCGAAACTTTACTTTTTGCGCTCAAGGAAACGTTCGGCGCGGCCTGGGGTGAGCAGTTCCCACATCGAGGCGACTGTCCAGCCAGGGGCGAAGATGTCGTTGTAGAAGCCCTTACCGTTGCGACCATAGTCCCAGTTGGTGTGCTGGACGACCTCCGGATAGTAGCCGGTCTTGGCTACTCCGCAAAGATGTTCCTCGAACGGCAGCAGCTGTCTCATCGAGGTGGAGATCACCTCGGCGAACTCCCCGAAGCGTTTCTCTCCGTAATTGTCCGACAGCCATCTCAGCACATCAGCGAAATCGAACACAAACACATCGATGTGATTGTTCTCCACCGAGACGTTGCCCCAGCCCCTGGACTTGAATCCGAGATCTCCGAGCATCTGTCCCTGAGCGAACGGAACATCCCACGTGTAGTACCATGATATCGCGAAATACGAGGCCTTGCGGGCCAGATCCGCATAGTGGTCACGTTCTTCCCCGCTTGTGGCCAAGGCAAGGTAATAGACAGCCGTGGCTGCGTACAGGGACGCTTCCTTGTCCTCGCAGTTGGCGTCAAGAGTCGAAGAGAAATAGTCAGCCTTGCTGATCAGATCCTTCTCAAGGTAATCCACCGTCCTCTTCGCGCTTTCCAGATATCTCTTGTCCTTGAAGTACTTGTAACCCATCACCAGCGGCAGGGTCGCTGATGGCGTGCTGCCGGTAGAAGGGTCAAACAGCGAGAGGTCGTCCTTGAACTTGCGAGGGAAACTTCCGTCTGGGTTCTGGATCCCGAGGAAAAGATCGAGCATATTCCTGATCTTTGATTCCCATTCCTTGTGCTGCCTTCCCTGACGCTTCTCATAATCAAGGTAGTAGAGAATGGCATAGATTCCCTCTGACTGACGGCGGATGGAATGAGTCTCCTTAGTCTTTCCGGAAGGGCAGTAGATGACCTCCTCGAAGAAGCCTGCCTGGGAGAAGCCGTGCTCGAGGTATGAGTCGAAGATGGAACGCGCCTGCGCCGCAAGCCTTTCATCACCAGTCGCTTCGGCATATTCAAGGGCGTTGAAGGCGTTCAGCAGGGTCCTTCCGACGAAGCCGATCTCCGCTCTCTGCGGACTGGCGCAAGTCGCGACAACCATCTCCGGACTTGCATAGTAATTCACCGGAGTGGAAGCGACATAAGAGTCAAGGAAATAGCGGCTCATCGTCTTCTTCATAAAATCCACTGAATATGTCCCCTCAACCTTCCGCGGGCGGAAGGTGTCGTAGCAGTACCTCCATGTCTTGCTGACACAGTCGGTGAAGTCCACTGCCTCTCTGCCGGTGATCTCCCATTCCAAAATGACGCTCTCCCCGGCCTTGAGATGCTGGAAGGCCTGGACGGGCGGAGCCAAGGTGAGTTTCCTGATATAGGTCTTAGGTTCCTCTCTGTAAGGGAATCCGTACCTCAGCACTGTCTTTCCGTCTTGATTCACAAAGCCTGTGTAGCCGACGGAAGTCTTGCCGGAGACAATGACTTCGCCCTCTTTGTGGGTGGTCAGGGCCTCGGAAGTGAAATTGCCTTTCCTTATGACCGAGTAGCTTTTCCCGTCTGACGGGCAGAAGACAGCAGTGAGCGGTGTGCTGAGCCGGTCTTCCCTCACGATCCAGCTGTCAGAAGTGTGGAAAGAAGGAGCGGTCTGTGGTGAGCGAAGATTCTGACGGTACCAGAACCCAGGCATGTAGAACATGTTGTCGGAATGCGCGAGTCCGGTCGCATAGGACTCTCCGTAAGAGAGATTCACATCTTCAAGAGCGGTTATCACCACCCGTATCGCCTCTCCTTCCGGAGTCTTGGTCTCGCTTCTGAATATGGCGACCGGAAGGCTTTCCGCCGCTGTCAGTGTCTGTCCTCCATTGCCTGTGCTCACCGCAGTCAACTGGTGATGCGTGGCCGGATTGCCGGGAGTCTTCAGGTCCAATGAATAGGAGAAAGCCTTGTTGTCCAAGGCCTTTGCGTCGGAGTGACTCTGAGCTGAAAGTGTCCCCGCAATCAATACAGAGAACAGTAACGTGATAGTTTTTAAGTTCATTTGTTGTTTTGTGTTTTATGTTTATCGCTTTTGTTCAGGGGTGATGTAGTCCTTGCTTATCCTCATGCGGTCAATGCCATTGACAGTCTCAAAGCTGACTTTTCCTATGTGCATGATTCTGGGATGGATGGAAGTTTTGCTCCAATGCGAATGATACACTATCCGGAGTTGTCCTTCCTTGTCCTTAAATATCGTCCCGTGTCCCACTCCTTGAAGGTTTCCAGGAAACTGAAGGATGGGATTCTCGTCGTACTTGATCCACGGTCCGGTGATTTTCTCGGCTGTGGCACAACCGATTCCGTAGTTCGGACTCTCGTAGCTGTTGGCGGAATATATCATGTAGTACAACCCTTTGTGTTTGATCACGAAACCGCCTTCGTTCACTGTTGGATAGACTTTCTCCCAGCTCTGTGACATGTGGATGCAAGGTGTGACAGTCCCTCTTTTAATGGTGAGCAGGTCATCCTCAAGTTCGGCCACATTGATGTTCAGCCCACCGTTGAACCTGTCGAAAATGAGGTACGGCTTGCCATCATCATCGATGAACAGTGAATTGTCGATACATTTCTCGTCCGCTATCATCGGAGTTTTGTTCTTTTGAGTAAAAGGACCGAGCGGAGAGTCGGAGACCGCTGCACAGATGTGTTCATCGGCCGAGTAGTACATATAGTACTTCCCGTTGACTTTATAGACTTCCGGTGCCCAGAACCATCTGTCCGCCCAGACATCCTTGCTTTGAAGGGCGAGTCCTTGGAAAGTCCATTCTTTCAAATCGTTAGAGGTGAAGACCTCTATTCCTGAGTCAGCGTGTGTGCCGTAGGCGTAGTAAGTGTCCCCGTCAAGCATAATGAACGGGTCAGCGAGTTGGACCGGTGAAGAAGTCTCTGGAACAATTATGTCATCCGGATCAGTGTACTTGGCTCCGCAGGCGCACAAACAAGCAAACAGTGCCAATGAGACATAAATCACTAAGCGTTTCATAATCAATGATAATAAGTGTGAGTTCAGCCTATTTTAAATTACTAAACAGGGGAAAGCCGGCTTGACCCGGCCTTCTCCTGCCGCAAATTTAACAAAACCAAATAATCCTTATCAAAAATATTTATTAATAGCCAGGATTTTGAGGAAGCTTCGGAGTGCTTGTAGGAGTCTCCTTGCTGATGTCCACCTCTTTTGTTGGAAGAGGGAGCCTGTTGTGCTTGCCGATGACAAAGTTTGCGAAGTCAGCATCACGGTACTTCGCGATCATGTCAATCTTTGTCTTGTCTTCGAGCACACCCCATCTCTTGAGGTCAGCCCATCTCCAGCCCTCGAAGCAAAGTTCCAGTGTTCTTTCTATCTCAAGCCTATTCATAAAGCCTTCCTTGCTTGACAGACAGTCTGGGTAGTTTTTCTGAATATACTCACTCTCAGACAGTTTCTTCATTCCGGCGCGCTCCCTGACCTTATCGACATATCTTGCGGCCTCGGACGCTGTTCCGCCTGTCATCACGATGCACTCGGCGTAGTTCAGCAGGATGTCAGCATAGCGCATTATCCTGTAGTTGTTAGGGGCGAAGTAGTCCTCCCTGTCACGGTAGTATGAAGTGCTGTACTTACGGATGTAGCAGTCGTCCTTTCCTTGTCCCCACTCGTCAAACCATTGTGAGGCATCCGCCTGCTTGTAGTATTTTTTGCTCTGATCTGGAAAATCATCACCGAAACCTTTGTAAAGGATACTGTTGTAGAGTCGAAGGTCGTTCTTTCCGTCCGCACGCTTCTCCTTGAGGTACTCGTCAACGAGCCATCTGCGTGCCTTGCCGTCACCCCAGCCCACACCGGCGTTTCCGCCAGGGGCGTAGAACTGTGTCCTTTGGAATCCGAAAGCCATGCTCGCATCGTTGCCGGTTCCGCCTTTATTAAGGTCGGAGAACTGGATCTCGAAAATTCCTTCCTTGTTGTTTTCCTCTCTGTCTGTGAAGTTGTCCACCCAGTTGTCGATCAAACCGTAAAGTCCGGTGGACTCCTTGTCGATCAGCCACTTGAACTCGGCCTTTGCCTCACTGTACTTTTTCTGCTGCATGTAAGCCTTGCCCAGAAGAGCCTTCGCCGCTCCGAGTGTAGGTCTGCCGACATCAGCAGCGTCCCACTTTTCCGGAAGGTATTGCTGCGCGGCCTTTAGATCCTTTTCGATCTGCTCCCAGATCTGAGCCTCGGATGCCTCTTCCGGGACATAATCAGGACCTACTGTCTCAGTCAGCAGTACACCTTTTTCCCAAAGAAGATTGATCTGGAAATACCACAGTGCACGCATAAACTGCGCCTGGGCGAGGATCTTGTTTTTCTGGGTCTCGTCCATCTCGATTTCCGGCACCTTTCCAAGAACTTGGTTGCATCTGAATATTCCTCTGTAGAAGCATTCCCAATGCACGATGTTGCCCTCGTAGAAGTTGTAGTTGTTGTAGCCGAATCGGGTCCAATCTCCAAGCTCAAGCCACGGAGAGGTGCTCCATCCCTCGTCTGAGGTGAGGTCGTACCTGAAAGAAAGCCATCTCATCCACGTACCTTCCTTGTAAAGGGAACTGTAGCATGCGTTTATGCCGGCCTCCGCCTGCTCGGCGGTCTTCCAGAAAGTTCCGGTTGTCGCCTCGTTCGGATTCTGGATGTCCAGAAGGTCGGAACTGCAGCCTGACAGTGCCATGGCGGCTCCTATCATCAATCCATAAATGTATTTCATAACTTAAAAGTCTATTTTGTGATTAAAATGTGAATTCAACTCCGAACATCACCGAACGCGTGTTAGGATAGGCGAAACTGTCTGTGCCCATATTCCAAATGTTGGTGTTGACAAAATCCGGATCAAGGCCCTTATATTTTGTGAAGGTCAGAAGGTTGTTGCCGCTTGCATAGACGCGCAGGTTGTCCACTTTGGCTTTCTTCATCCAGTTTCCTCGGAAAGTGTAGCCCACAGAGATGCTCTTCATCCTGAAGAATGATCCGTTCTCCAGATAGCGGTCAGATCCCTGAGTGTTTCTCCAGTCACCGTAGATGATTCTAGGGGTGTCAGAGTTCGGGTTGACCTGATAAGGCTCTTCTCCTTTCTTGAACCTCAGGTAGTTGGAGTTGTCGGCGAAGTAGCGTCCCTGCCACTGGGCGATGTTGTAGACCTTGTTTCCGAACTGTCCGTACCACATCATGCTGAAGTCGAATCCGCGCCATGCGGCATTGAGGATCAGGGACACCTGCGCCTTTGCCCAAGGGCTTCCGACGTACTGGCGGTCATCCGCTGTGATCTGACCGTCGCTGTTGGTGTCGATGTACCTTACATCTCCGAGCTGAGGGCGTTTCCCGTTGATTGTGATAGGGGTGGTCTTGCCATCCTTCGTGGAGACATAGCCGTCGATTTCGGCCTGAGATCTGAAAAGCCCATCGGTCTTGAGGAGGTAGAACTCTCCGAGCTCTCTTCCAGCCTCGCTTCTTGCTTCACCGGAATCAACGAAGTCCTTACCGTAGCCAAGCTCAAGAAGCTTGTTGTTGATGGTGGTCACGTTCAAAACAGCGCTGTAGGAGAAGTCCGAGATGTTGTCCTTCCATCCAAGTGTGAACTCGAAACCGCTGTTCCTAAGACTTGCGGAGTTCACTCTCGGGTCACCTCCGTCGTTACCTGTGGAGATGGCGATAGGCATTGTGAAAAGGACATCGGATGTCTTTGAGTTGTAATATTCAGAGGTGAAAGAAAGCCTGTTGCCGAGGAAGGCTGCGTCAAGTCCGAAGTTGACAGTCTCCTTTGTCTCCCACCTAAGGTCTTCATTGGCGAGTTTCACCTGCGTGGCTCCTGTTTTTATCGTCCCGCCGATCACGGTCACGATGCTCTGGTTGATTGTGGCGAGATAGTCCCAGTCTCCGATGGTGGAATTACCGAGCTTTCCCCAGTTTCCACGGATCTTAAGGTCATCGATCCAAGGAACATTGAAGAAGTTTTCCTTGGAGATTCTCCAGGCTCCTGAGATTGAAGGGAAGTTGCCCCAGCGGTTGTCCTTTGAAAGTCTTGAGGTTCCGTCCCTACGGATGGTTCCCGTCAGATAGTACTTCTCACCGAAGATGTAGTTCATGCGCCCGAGGTAGGAGATCATAGCGTTCTCGCTGAACGTGTTGGAGTTCTGCTGGTTCGAGGCTCCTGAACTAAGGAAGGTGAGGTACTCGCCGTTGACCAGAGGGAAGTTTAGACGCGAACCCCAAAGTCCTTCCCACTCGTGGTGCTGGTAGGTGAGACCGGCCACGGCATCAACGTGGTGACGCCCGAAATCCTTGTTGAAGTTCAAAGTATGCTCAATCAATTTGTTGTAGGTGTTGTCCCTTGCCTTCTGGCTTTCAGGGTCACGATGCTCCTGGTTCTGGGTCCAGTTCCCTTCTCCTCTGAACCAAGAGTTCTCGTAGAAATACAGATCAATGCCAGCGTTCAGCTTGTAGGACAGGAAGTCAAAAGGCTTCACCTCCATCCAGACAGAGCCGTTCAGGCGGTTCTCACGTATGCGTCTTTTCTCCAGATTCTCACGGGCGATAGGGTTGACTCCGAATGTGTTGTACTTGGCGTAGTCACCGTAGCCGTAGCCTCCAGGATTATTCTCGTCATAGACAGGGATGGTAGGCATCATCCTGAGGAAGTCATTGTACGTGTTGGTCTGGTTAGGGTCTGTCTCGGTGAGCGAGTAGGCAAAGTTCTCTCCGAATGAGAACCACCCTTTCTTGCCGGAGGTGTTGACGCGGAAAGTGTAACGGTCGAAAGTGTTGCCGTAGGAAACTCCATCATTCCTGTAATAACCTCCTGAAACATAATAGTTGCCCGATTTTCCTCCACCTGAGAGCGCCACGTTGTAGTCTTGTACAAGGGCGGTCTTGAGGACTTCCTTCTGCCAGTCTGTGTCGTAGTTGGAGTGCTGCTGACGAGCCGTCACACCATTGACTCCATCCTTGATGGCCTCATCGTAGGCAATGTCGTTGTACTTGATGTACTCCTTGGCGTTCATGAGGTCGTACTTAGGGCTCCATTCAACGGTTTCCTTAACGGACGCGGTCACCTTCATCGGGCCCTGCGCACCTTTCTTTGTGGTGACGATGATGACTCCGTTGGCCGCCCGTGAACCGTAGATGGCCGCTGCAGAGGCGTCCTTCAGAATCTGGATCGATTCCACATCAGCAGGGTTGAACGCCACTCCAGGGTCAGCGATCATTCCGTCTATGACCCAAAGAGGAGAGACACTGCTCAGCGACCCGATACCTCTGATCACAACCGACGCGTCTTCTCCGGCTCTTCCGGAACTGCGTACCGTCACGCCTGTCGCGAGGCCTTGAAGCTGGCTTACGATTGTTCCGGCAGGGCTCTTTCGCATCTCTTTTGTGTCGACGACTGAAACGGCTCCTGTGAGGTCGGACTTCTTCACAGTCTGATAACCGATGACAACCACTTCCTCAAGAGCTTTTTTGTCATCCGTCATCACAATCTTTAAAGGAGTCCCTTCGAACACTGCTTCTTGCGGAAGCATGCCGATGAAAGAAAAAACGAGGGTACAGCCTTTACGTCCGGTTAGAGCGAAACTTCCGTCCGCATCCGTGTTGGTCCCGTTGGTAGTTCCCTTGATTATGACGTTCACTCCTGCCAGGGGGACGTCATTCGCGTCTGTCACTTTTCCTCTGACGGAGACGTCTTGCGCCCACAGGGAAATAGCTGACAAAAAGAGAATAGTTAGGATAAGAAATCTTTTTGACATAATTAATGTTGTTAATTGTGGTTCTTAATAAAGCAAAGGTAGCGTCCACCCCCGCAATCGGTGTAGAACAATCTCGTCAATGCTGCAACAAATCTGTCAAAAAACCTTTTAGGGATGCCTATAGCGAGTCTATGTAGTCTTTAGGGAGCACTCCGAACTGTTTCTGGAAACATTTCGAGAAATACGATGGGGTGTTGAATCCGGTCAGGTAGCAGACCTCGCTCACCCTGCATTCTCCCTCGCGCAGCAGAAGCGCGGCTTTCTTGAGTCTCTCCACACGGATGTAGTCAACCGGGGTCATGTCAAAGATCCCTTTCACTTTACGGTTGAGGCTGGAGCGGCTCATTCCGAGTCCGGCCGCAAGGTCGTCGATGCTGAAATCCGGATTCTGGATGTTCTGTGAGACAAGCTCTCTCATCGAGCGAAGGAACAACTCATCGGAACGGGTCATGGCCACACTGTCCGACTGAACCTGCGGAAGACGCGCGAAGGCGGCCCGCAGCTTTTTCCTTCCTGAGACCAGATTCCCGGCGCAGGCCTTGAGGTAGTCCATCGAGAACGGCTTCTCAATGTAGGCGTCCGCTCCGATGTTCATACCCTGCACCTTCGAGTCCGAATCTGTCCTGGCGGTGAGGAGTATGACAGGAATATGACTGAACTCCACATCGGATTTCACTCTCCTGCACAATTCCATTCCGTTCATCCCGGGCATCATCACGTCTGAGATGATCAGACTGATGTTGTTGTTTTTCAGCACGGTCAACGCCTCGTTGCCGTCACTGGCGGTAAACACATTGCAAGTGGAGGAAAACTGCCGGGCAAGAAACTTCAGCATGTCCGGGCTGTCCTCGACCAGCAGGACGGAGTACCGCTCGTCCGAGTTGGCTGACACTTGAGTCTCTGGCCCGGTGCCATCGGTGGCTTCCGGTTTGTCGGAGACTTCGGCCCCGGCATATTCATTGGACAGCGGCAGACGCAGGATGAAACTGTTGTCGTCTGCGGAATCATCCACGTCCAAGGTGCCGCCTTGGAGAATGGCGAGCGATCTCGCGAGGGCGAGGCCAAGGCCCGTACCCTTTGTCGCATAAGTGTCGTTCGGCCTGCACTGGACGAACGGGCGGAAGATTTCTTCCCTCATCTCTTCAGGAATCTTCGGCCCGTCGTTGGACACGGTGAACACCAGAAGGCCGGAGTCACTGAACAGTTTGACGTGTATGTAGGAGCATGAAAACTTCACTGCGTTGTTCAACAGGTTCGAGATGATTTTCGAGAATCCGTCCTTATCGACATAAGCGGTGAGAGAGTCCGGGATGTCGGTGGTCAGGCTCACGTTCTTCCGCTCCGCCATCACCCTGAACCCGCAGATGACGGATTTGAGTATCACTGCCACATCGGTCTTGACGATGTCCAGCCTGTAGCCTTTTGACTCGGCCTTTCTGAAATCTAGCAGTTGGTTGACAAGCTCAAGCAACCTTTTTGTGTTGCTTTCCACAACATCCATGTCTTCGGTAAGGCTGTCAGGAATCTTCTTTGACGAAAAGATGGTGTCGATGGTGCAGTTTATCAGGGTCAGAGGTGTCCTGATCTCATGGGCTATGTCGGTGAAGAAGTTTATTTTCGCATCGTACAGCTCTTTTTCCTTCTTGCGCCCGAACCGTTCCATCTCGTCCATCTGCCTGCGCTTTGCCCGCCGGTGCAGAACGAAAAACGCAGATGCGGCCAAAACGATGGCCATAACCACATACATTATCTTGGCGAGGACAGTGAGATAGAAAGGGGGCTTGATTGTCACATCAAGCGATCTGGCCTCAGGGTTTGCCACACCGTCCCCGTTGCTTCCACGAATCTTGATCCTGTAATGTCCGTGTGGCAGATTGGAGCATGTTATCATTGAGTTCTTATCGACCTCCGCCCATTTTTCGTTCAGTCCTTCTACCTTGTACTCGATCTTGTTCATCTCCGGGGTCAGGTAACTCAGCGCCGAAAGACGCATGGAAAACGTGTTCTGGTTGTGCTTCAGGACAATCCGGTCTGCGAAGGTGATGTTGCTCTTCAGAGGAGAGTCCTCAGCGCCGGGCTTCATCAGCTCGCCGAACAGGTAGAAATCAGTGAACGTGATGGGTGGGACATATTCATTCTTTCTGAATGACGATGGGTCGAAAGCGATGAATCCGTTGATGCTCCCGATGTAGATCTTCCCGCTTTTGGAGCGGAAGCCCGACTGGAAATTGAACTGGTCGCTAAGAAGCCCGTTGGCGGTGGTGTAAAGCTGCTTTTCTCCGGTCTCGGGACGGAAACGGATAAGCCCGTTCTCCGAGGTGATCCAAAGGTTCTTGTCCTTGTCTTCTATGACCTTATAAAACACGCTGCCGGGAAAACCGTCATCGGACGAAAATCTTGTGAAAGTCTCATCTTCCGGATGGAACAGACAGAACCCTCCTCCGAGGGTGGTCACCCAAAGTCTGTGGCTGCTGTCTTCGAATATGCTCGTGATGTTGTCGGAACTGACACATCCTGTGTCCCCCGGATTTTCTGAAGTCTTGTAGCGGGTCCAGCGTCCTTGGCTGACCTCAAACCGGTACAGGCCATCGGCATAGGTCGCGAACCATAGGTCTCCATCGCTTGTCTCAAGCACTTGATAGACAAAAGTTCCGTCCAATTCCGGAATCGCCCTGAAGGTGTCCGTCCTGTCATCGTACACCACCGCTCCCACGGTCATCGCGATGATCAGGTCTCCGGAGGAGGTCCTCAAGATCGAGAACGCATTGTTTTCCGGGAACCCTCTGTCGCCTTTCGCATAATGCACAACCTTTCCTGTCTTCAGATTGATCCTGCTGAGACCTTCGGAGAATGTCCCGACCCAAAGCCAGTCACCGTCCGCGAACAGTCCATGCACGTTCTTGTGTCTTGCCGGACCCTGCCAAGGCCTGACCTGCCCGCTTTCAGGATCCATTCTGAACAACCCCTTGTCCTCAGTTCCTATCCAGATTGTCCCGTTGTCGTCCTGACAGAATTCCCTCACCCTGCGTCCAAGGAAAGACATGCCACCGTGGGGGTAGTACTTCTCGAACAGGGTGTACGGATACGGCAGATAATTAAGACCTCCAAAGTAAGACCCGATCCACATCCCTTGCTCGCGGTCCTTGAACAAGGAGTATATCGCATTGTCTGCCAATGAATACGGCTCGTCTTGGTCCGGTGTGGCGATGTGCCGTCTGACACTGCCGTCCCTCGTGTCTATGATGTGGAGCCCGGATTCACCGCCGACCCACAGCTCGTCATTGTCGCGGATGATCAAGGACCGGACGTAATCATTGAGAATCAGTCTGGTCTTTCTGTTTGTAAGATTGATCTCCAGAAGTCTAGATGTCGTTCCTACGTAAACCCTGTTGTGGTCGCCACCGATGATGGTGTTGACAGTCTCGCCGGAGAACACTCCGGCTCCGTCGCTGTCTTTGAACGGTGAAGGATTTTCGGAAAATGCTGTGTCTATGGAGTACAGATTGTCCAGATACTGCCCGTACCAAAGCCGATTGCCAATCCTGGAGAATGTAGATATGCTGAGCGGAGGCTCGAACGTAAGTCTCAATGTATTGTCTTTCAGAGAGTAGGCGAAGAACCCTTGTTTTTCAACGGAGATCCAGAGTTCCTTCCTGTCCTGAATCCATTCCATCCCCGACACGTGGCAGGAGAGTGAGATTCCCTCTTTGGTTGTGTCTGACAGGGAGGATATGCAGTCCATCATAGGGTCATATTTATAGACACCTCTGTCCGTCCCGATCCAGATTGTTCCGTTGCAGTCCTCAGCAAGATTTGTGATGAAATTGCACTTCAACGCTGAGTTGTCCTTGTTGAATATGCGGAAGGAACGGCCGTCATAGCGGTTGAGACCGTCCTTCGTGCCGAACCACATGTACCCGGTCCTGTCCTGAAGGATTCCGAAAACCGTGTTCTGAGACAGTCCGTCCGAGACATTCACAGTTCTGAAATAGTAGCTCTGCGCGTCTGTCCGGACTTCTCCCTCACCGGCAAATACCGTGATAGATCCAAGGAAAGACACTGCCAAAGACAGCACCGGAAGCCATATATTGTTGTATTTGCACATAGGAAAGGCAAATGGTTTATGCGATATTCGATCGTAAATATACGCCTTTCTGTCCAGACGGCAAAGCGCCTAAGTGGGTTTCTTGTGTCCTTCTTTGATAATGGCTTACAGATTAGCCTGTCGAAGCGACTGGACACTATCCTACCAGTCCCGTGATGAATATGACCGCGATGGTGATAGGGGCGATGTACTTGATAAGAAAATAAACCACAGGGAACAACTTGTTGTTGGCCTTGAGGGAACCACCGTTCGTAAGTTCGTCGCGGACTGCTTTCTTGTCCATCTTCCAACCGACAAAGACAGAGAAGAGCAATGCACCGATAGTCATCAAGTAGTTGGAACACATCTTGTCACAGAAATTGAAGATACTCTCTCCCAGAATCTTGACATCAGCGAGCGGCCCGAATGAAAGCGAGCAGAGCACCCCGACTGCGAAAGTGGCGAAGAATAGCACGATGGTAGCCTTGTGCCTCGAAACCCCCTTCTCTTCAACCAGATAGGCAACTCCGACTTCTAGGATGGAGATTGAGGATGTCAGTGCGGCAACCAGAATCGTAAGGAAGAACAGAATCGCCACTAGGCAACTCACGATCTGCCCACTCGCTCCCATCTTTGCGAATATGTAAGGCAGTGTCTCAAACACAAGTCCCGGACCGGCGGACGGAGTGATTCCCGCAGCAAACACAGCCGGCATGATGGCGAAACCGGCCAGCATGGCAAACAGCAGATCCGACACAGCTGTTCCCGCCCCGGAGGCCATAAGGTTCTCTTTCTCACTGACGTAGGATGAATATGTCAGCATGGTTCCAACGCCAAGAGACAATGAAAAGAAACTCTGCCCCAAAGCCGCGGAGAAAGCACCTGGAGTCAGTTTAGAGAAATCCGGTTTGACAAGGTATCTGATACCTTCTCCCGCTCCTGGAAGCGTGACCGAATAAATTGTGATCGCCACAATCAGGACAAACAGGACCGGAATCGAGATGTTGCTGAACTTTTCGATTCCTTTCTTGACTCCAAGGAAGACAATCAATGCGGTCAGAGCAAGGAATATGAACAGACAGATTATCGGACCCCAGACTGAAGCAGCGAACTCTCCGAACATTCCGGTAACGGTCTCGGCCTTGTCCGGGGTGAAGCTGAATGTTGCTGATTTGACGAGATATTCAATTGCCCACCCGCCTACGACACTGTAGTAGGAGACGATGATCAAGGGAGTGATGACCGTCAGGAGTCCCAGCCATTTCCATTTGGAATGCGGTGCGAGGGCATTCATGGCTCCGAATGTGCTGAGATGGGTTTTTCGTCCGATCACTGATTCTGAGAAGAGGATCGGCAGGGATAGGATAAAAGAGCAGACGATGTAGATGAGGATGAAAGCGGCGCCTCCATATTCCCCGACCATGTAGGGGAATCTCCAGATGTTGCCGAGTCCTATTGCGGATCCGGCGAAGGCCATGATGACGGCAGCGCGGCTGCCGAAGTTCTCTCTGTTTGACATATTCAATAAGTTCGTTTTATTTGTGTACGGCTTTTTGGGGAATGCCGTTTTTTCTGTTTCAGTCGCTGGGTTGAGAGTGAAATACTTCATATTCGACCGCTTCTTCCAAGGATGATAGGGTGCTGTCTGACTGAAGAGGCGGGAAGAAGATGAAGGTTATTTCACCTCAAAGAACATTTCAAATAAATTAAAACAGCTTCTTAAAATCGTCTTTTATAAACTTTAAATTCGTAAGTATAACCAGTCTCAGGATCGGTGGTGACCTGCGTGGATGACTCTTCCTCCCAAATCGCAGGGTCGATCATCGGGAAAAATGTGTCAGCATCCTCAATCACTGTGTGTATATGCGTGATGTATAGTTTGTCAGCTGTCGGGAGAGCCTTGCGGTAAGTCTCGCCGCCGCCCATGATGAAAATCCGGCTTTCAGCGGCGGGCTCCTGGCCGGCGAGGTCCGCTTTTACGGCCTTTTCCGCCAAAGAATATGCTTCCTCAAGGCTTCCGGCCACGATTACACCTTCCGGAACATCGGTCCATTGCCGTGTTGAGATGACAATATTCTCACGTTTCGGAAGCGGCCTGCCTATCGAAAGAAACGTCCTGTAACCCATCACCACGGGATTTCCGGTGGTTGTCCGCCTGAAATATTTCATATCTTCAGCAATATGCCAGAGCAGATCGTTGTCCTTGCCGATTGCCCCGTTGTCCGCAACGGCGGCAATGATGCATCTTTCCATAAACCAAAACTTTTTCGGGCGTAAAGTTACAGTTTTTTACCATATCCGCAAAACGGAAAATGAATAAGTTGCGTCTATGGTTGGCTTTTGTCGGACTTAAACGGGCTTTAGTTTGTTACTCCCAGGTGTCCGCTTCTCTTGAAGAAGCCTTAGGTATGGCTGATGGCCTGCTTGAGTCGGTAACCAAATAGATGTCGACATCAATCGAATTATCCTGGCTTGGCATATCGGACTTATGGCAAAAACAATTATCTTTGTAGAATTAAGATACTCAATGGCTTTATGAAACGGGTTTTGATAGTAACATACTACTGGCCGCCGTCAGGTGGATCCGGGGTGCAGAGGTGGGTCAAATTCGTGAAATACCTTCCGATGGTAGGCTGGCAGCCTGTTGTCTACACGCCGGAAAACCCTGAACTTACGACGATTGACAAGACCTTGGCGGCCGAGATTCCACCGGAGACCGAGGTTGTCAAAAGCCATATTTTCGAGCCGTATGGCATTTATCGTAAGTTGATGGGTAGCGGCAGTTCAACTGATCTCAAGACTTTGACAGCATCTGACACCGGTAAGGGAGAGGTCAATCCGATCAACGGGCAGAAGAAATCCTGGAAACAGAGACTTTCCTTGTTCATAAGGGGAAATCTCTTCATTCCCGACCCGAGGGTAATGTGGGTCCGCCCATCCGTCCGTTTCCTGAAGAGATACCTTGAGGAACATCCTGTTGATGCCATTGTCACGACAGGCCCGCCACAGTCTATGCATCTCATCGGGCTCAGGCTTTCCAAGGATACTGGACTTCCTTGGGTGGCAGACTTTCGTGATCCATGGACCAAGATGTTTTATTTTAAGCATCTTGGCCTGACTCCGTGGGCGGAGAAGAAGCATCGCCGTCTGGAACAGTCCGTTCTTGACGGAGCCACGAGGGTGATTGCTGTTTCCCCTTTGGTGCAGGATGAGTTCAAGGCGATGACAAAAACCCCGGTCGAGTTGATAACCAACGGCTACGATGAGGAGGACTTTGAGAAAGACGTTGAGTTGGACGAGAATTTCAACATCACACACACAGGTCTTTTCGCTTCGGACGGCAATCCGGAGACCCTTTGGAAGATTCTGGCCAGGAAATGTGAGGAGGATGAGGAGTTCAGGAAATCTCTAAGGATCAGGCTGGTCGGTAAGACAGATAAGGAAATCACCGATTCGATTGAGGCGGCAGGTCTCGGAGGCAATCTCAAAGATTTTGGCTATCAAAGTCATGAGACGGCGGTCAGAGAACAACTCAACGCCTCGATTTTGATTCTGCCGCTCAGAAAAGAGCCCGAGTATCGCGCTGTCCTCCCCGGAAAACTTTTTGAATATCTCGCCTCTCACCGTCCGATTTTGGGGATAGGCCAGACGGACGGAGTAATGGCGCATGTTGTCGAGGAGACAGGATCCGGAGTGGTCTGTGACTGGGATGACGAGGAGAAGATACGTTCCTGGATAGATTCCTGTTGGGAGAAATTCAAGAATGATGACCTGAAAGACAACACCTCCGACATCTCACGCTTCACGCGCCGCAATCTGACGGAGAGATTGGCTGAGTTGCTGAATCAGATAACTGAAAAATAACATTCATAGATCATGGACAAGACTTTGATGAAGAAGATTGGAATATATGCCGGGATTGTGCTGTTGTTTTTGGTTTTGGCCTATGGCTTTGTACCGGAGGTCCTGACCGGCAAGATTGTCAATCAGAGTGACATCACCGGTTACAGAAGTATGTCGCAGGAGGCCGTGTCGTGGAACAAGGCGCACCCGGACGATCCGACTTACTGGACCGATTCCATGTTCGGCGGGATGCCTACCACTTCCTTCGCTCCATCAAGCGACGGGGATTGGACCCAGCCACTGTACAATCTTCTCATGAAGGGTAAGAGGCCGGCGAACTGGCTGTTTATCTCTTTGTTGGGAGCTTTTTTGCTGATGCTCTCGTTGGGGGTTGACAAGGTTCTCGCCATCGGAGGAGCTGTCGCCATCACCTATTGTTCGTACAATTTTCAGATCATCCAGGTGGGGCACAACACAAAGATGCAGGCGATTGCATTTCTGCCTTGGGCACTTGCCGCCGTGATATTCACTTACCGTTCGGCTCTTCGTCCTTGGCTTGGTTCAGCCTTTCGGCAGGGGCAGGTACCTGACGAGGCTGTCGCCGGGTCTGTCGAGACGACATCGCCGCACGGTTGGAAATCCTGGCTTCCGAAAACATTGCTTGGCGCGGTCTTGTTCGGTTTTGCCTTGAGTTTCCAGATCAAGGCAAACCATCAGCAGATCACCTACTATCTTGCGATAATGATCGTGATCTACGCGTTGTATGTCTTAGTCAGGCTCATCAGCGACAAGTCTTTGCGGTCTGGCTTCGGTCGTTTCTTCGCCGCCAGCGCGTTGCTCCTGGCCGTAGGCCTCGCCGGAATCGGCACCAACGCCATCAAGCTCGCCCCGCTTTATGAATATACCAAATACACCATGCGCGGTGGCTCCGAACTGTCTCATCCGGAAGGAGGCGAGATCAACAGCACCGGCCTTCAGCTGGACTACGCCACAGCCTGGTCCTACGGCTGGGAGGAACTCCCTAACTTGATGATCCCTAATTTCAACGGTGGATCGTCTGCGGGTTCAATCAATCCGGACAAGTCCGAGGTCGTCAAACTGTTCAGACAGGCCGGGCAAGGCAACGCCAACGAAATCGCCAAGTCCCTGCCTCTCTACTGGGGACCTCAGCCGTTCACCGCAGGACCTATGTACATGGGCGCCATAACGGTTTTCCTCTTTGTGCTCGGATTGTTCCTCTACAAAGGCAAGGAGAAATGGTGGCTTCTGGCCGCCACCCTTGTGGCCGTCTTCCTTGCTATTGGGAATCATATGATGTGGTTCACGAAACTGTTCTTCGACTATGCTCCGATGTACAGCAAGTTCAGGACCGTGTCCATGGCCTTGATTGTGCTCCAGTTCACCCTTCCGATGCTGGGCTTCGTTACTTTGGACAGGATCCTGAAACGGGAATATTCAAAAAAGGAATTTCTTAAGGCCGGATGGATCGCACTTGCGCTGACCGCCGGATTCTGTCTTCTTTGCGCCATCATTCCAAGCATAGCCGGATCGTTCTCAGGAAGAGCTGACGCTCAGATGCAGGACATCATCGTGGATGCCTTGAAAGCTGATCGCAGGCATCTTCTGTCTTCTGACGCTCTCTGGTCCATGATTCTGATAGTCATCACCTTCGGGCTGATTCTTTGGGCCTACAGCGTCCCGAAGAACGCCCCGAAGTCCTACGAAAGCGACCCTCACATCGGAGGCGCACGCGGGAAGGAAGCGATGGTGGGAATATGTCTCCTTGTGTTTGTGAATATGTTCACGGTCGGTAAGCGCTACCTCAATTCGGACAGTTTCACGACACCTGGACAGTTCAATAATCAGTTCACAGCCAGGTCTGTGGACAAGCTGATACTTAAGGACAAGTCCCCGTCTTACAGGATTGTCGATCTTGGCGCTGACATATTCAATGATTCTTTCAACCCTTATTGGCACAAGTGCATCGGAGGTTACAGCCCCGCGAAGCTGCAACGCTATCAGGATCTGATTGACCGCCACATTGTCAAGGAACTTCAATCGGTGTCGCTCGGCACCCGCGATGCCAAGACCATTCAGGAATTCCAAGGTGGGATCAGGAATATTCCTGTGCTTTCCGCTCTGAACACCAAGTATTTCATCATTGGTGCGGAGATGCCGCCGGTTGAAAACCTTGAGGCCTACGGCCCTGCATGGTTTGTGGATTCGTTTGTTCCCGCCGAGACTCCGGACGAGGAGATCGCGTTGATTGATTCCGTGGATCTCAGGCGCACCGCCGTGATCGGAGCGGATTTCGCTGAGGCCCGCGCCGGTTTTGCCAAGGTAACCGCAGGAAATGCCATAGGCGGTTCTTCCGTCAAGGGATCTGCTGAAGGTCCTGTTGAGGGCTTTGCGAAGAACTCTATTGATAGTTCTGATGTGTTGCCTGCCGATGGCATAGCCACTGACTTCATCCGGATGACATCCTATGCCCCGAATGAGCTCCGTTACCATTACAACGCCTCAACCGCCCGCACGGTTGTCTTCAGCGAGGTCTACTATCCGGATGGCTGGGCAGCCACCGTTGACGGCGCTCCTTTGGAGCTGTTCCGCGCAGACTGGATTTTCCGTGCCGCGAATCTTCCTGCCGGAGAGCATGAGATTGTGATGCGCTTTGAACCAAAGGCTTATTCAGTGGGAGAGAAAGCCTCACGTGCCTCATCATTGGCTCTGTTCATCCTTCTGGCTCTCTCCCTTGCCGGTCTCTTTTGTGCACGGAGAATCGCCTGAAAACCCCCGTGGCTCTTAACGACTTGATAATGAATTGATATAGCGATGTCTTGGCGTGGTTTTTAGTGCCAAGACATCGCTTTATTATGAGGCGGTGACGGATAACGTGTTGACTATCATTTCAATGAGATGTTGCCTTTAGTGATTCCAGACTAAAGACAAAGACCTATCTCATTGACTGTCAGGTGACAAGTTTCCTCGCTTACAAGTTTACTGTTCTACCGCTTTGGCGAGGCGACCGGCGAGGTCTATGAAGGCCTGGCCGTCCGGACGTGTGGAGAGTGCGACGGGCTCGCCGGAGTCTCCGCCTTCACGGATGCTCTGGACGATTGGTATCTGACCCAGGAGCGGAATGCCGTACTTGTCGGCCATCTCCTTGCCTCCGTTCTTTCCGAAGATGTAGTACTTGTTCTGGGGAAGTTCCTCCGGAGTGAACCATGCCATGTTCTCCACGAGACCGAAGATCTTGCGGTCAATGTTCTTGTTGCGGAACATATTCACGCCTTTCTCCACATCCGAAAGAGCTACAGGCTGAGGTGTCGTGACGATCAGCGCGCCCTCCATCGGAATGTCGTTCACGAGGGAGATGTGGATGTCGCCGGTTCCCGGCGGCATGTCGATCAGAAGGAAGTCCAACACGCCCCATCGAACTTGCAGAATCATCTGCTTGAGGGCGTTGCAGGCCATCGGACCTCTCCAGATAAGGGCTTGGCCAGGCTCAGCGAAATAGCCGATTGACATCCATTTCACACCGTATTTCTCGATCGGGTAGATCACTTCCTTGCCCTCCGCGATCTCTTCCGCTTCTGGGACAGCGCCTTCCGTGCCGGTCATCAGCGGAACGGAAGGTCCGTAGACATCAGCGTCAGCGAGCCCGACTTTGTAGCCGAGACGGGCGAGGGCCACGGCCAGATTGACCGCCACGGTGGACTTTCCGACCCCTCCCTTGCCGGAGGCGATTCCGATGATGTGACGGACATTGTTGATTTCCTCAAGGCCGAGATCAAGCCCGGCCTTCTTCTTCGGAGCCTCTTCTTTAACAATGGTCTTGACCTCAACCTCGGTGTCTTGCGGGGCGTTGCGGATGATAGTGGCGCGGGTGCTTCCGACAAGATATTCAGTGAGGGGATCGCGCCTTTTCGGGAAGGCGAGGGTGACTGTCACCTTATTGCCGTCTATGGAGATGGAGTCAACCATCCCCAATTCGACTATGCTTTTGCTGCCTTTGGCGGGGTGAACCACCTCAGCGAGCATATTTAATATGTCTTGCTCTGTCATATTCTTCGAATGTTACTATTTCTACAACCCCCAGTCGCCTCGCGACAGCCCCTGAGGGGCACGGGGAAAGGATTCCCCGAAACCCCTTCGGTCGCTTCGCTCCGAGCGCCGTGAATTCGGGGGCAGTGTCATTATCTTACAATGTTCATTTCCTTGGTGAGATAGCCGGCGTCACCGAACTTGTCCACGAGGAAGAGGACGTAGCGGATGTCCACGCAGATGCATCTCTGAAGATCCGGCTCGAACATCACGTCGCTTGACATTGACTCCCAGTTGCCATCGAAGGCCAGACCTATCAGTTCACCGTTGGCGTTCAGGACCGGACTGCCGGAGTTGCCTCCGGTGATGTCGTTGTTCGTGAGGAAACAGCAAGGCAGGTTGCCGTCAGCCATGGCGTACCGACCGTAGTCCCTCTTGACATAGAGCTGCTTAAGCTTCTCCGGAACGATGAACTCATAGTTGTCAGGATTCTCTTTCTCCATCACTCCGTAGATGGTTGAATAGTACCTGTAGTAGAGGGCGTCTTTCGGTGAATATGACTTCACGGTTCCGTAGGTGAGCCTCATAGTGAAGTTGGCGTCCGGGTACATGGCCTTGCCTTTGTTCCACTCCATCAAGCCGGCAGTGTAGGCCTTGGAAGCGGCCTTGATCTTGGCCTTGGCCTCCTGGTCCTGCTCTCCGCGCAATTTGGCGAACACATTCACAAGCGCTGTCGCGAACTTGTTGGCCGGATCATTGAGAGTGGCTTTCTTGCCATCTTTTTCAATCGCTTCCTTGGCCTTGTCATAAGACGTGAATATCGTCGTTCCGAACAGCTCGTCCACGTACTTGTCTATGTCCATTGCCGCGAAATCCTCTCCGAAATCCGGATAGTTCTCAGGTCTGGCCTTTTCCCTGTACAATTTAAGCAGAGCCGCTGTCACTTCCTTGTCAAGCGGCGCGTAGTAGTCTTCGAACACGGCTTTAAGCGCCTCGAAGCCAGCCACTTCCGCAGTCAGAGTGTCCGCTCCTGACTTCAGGCTTCTGTTCCTGCCTCCTAAGTAAGCGCTTGAGAGATTGACCAATTCTGTTCTGAAGATGGTCTCGCTCAGAAGTTTGACATCAAAATCCACCTGCTCATTGGCTTTGATTGCGTCAGCGATGTCCGCGATTGCCGTTCCGTAAAGTTCGGAGCGCTTCTTGTTCTTGTCAACCCATTTCTGGAAACGAGCCTCCTTGTCGTGCTCCTTCCCGATGATATTCAAGTCCTTGAAAGCCTTCTTCTCTCCGATCCACTTCTTCCAACCGTTGGCTGAGCTTGCATATTTGTTGGCATATTTCAGCCTGATGGATGGATCCTTCTCCATCCACTTCCACATGATGTCCTGACGGAGGGTCCTTGCCTCGATGGCGATGTCGTTCAGGGCCAGCATGTGGTTCAACTGTGCCTCTGTCTGGTATCTCTGGGTGCGGCCAGGGTAGCCCATGATCATTGTGTAGTCACCCTCATTGATTCCTTTAAGGGAGATCTTCAGCGACTGCTTCGGCACGTAAGGGACATTGTCTTCTGAATATTCGGCAGGCTCGTTGTCCTTCCCGGCATAGACCCTG
Organism: Bacteroidales bacterium UBA6397; assembly: GCA_002439875.1. GTDB lineage: Bacteria > Bacteroidota > Bacteroidia > Bacteroidales > UBA932 > Cryptobacteroides. Next base: position 51,716 of record DJQB01000033.1, on the reverse strand, counting down.
AACATCGAGAAGTCGCCCGTGTGGCGAGGCCACATCCAGTTGTCGGTCTCGCCGCCAAACTTTCCGATGGATGCCGGTGGGGCACCAACAAAGCGGATGTCCTTGAATATCTTATAGACAATGATGTAGTGCACGTTGTTGTTGTAGAAAGATGTGAGTTCCACCTCGCACCCTGGATTCTGTTCCTCGGATGCCTTGACGAGGGCCTCTCTGATAGCCTTTCTTTCCTCGTCGGACTTTGCGTCCTCAATCGCGTCGGTGACATCGCTCATGTTCACAAGGAACGTGACCGTGAGTCCCGGAACCGGAATCTCCTCGCTGCTGTTCATCGCCCAGAATCCGTCCTCAAGGTAGTTGTGTTCGTCAGAGGAAAGCTGCTGAATGCTGCTGTAGCCGCAGTGGTGGTTGGTCACCAGCAGTCCTTTGTCAGAGATCATCTCGCCGGTGCATCCGCCACCGAAGATGACGACCGCATCTTTTAGCGAAGAATGGTTGACGCTGTAGATCTGGTCAGGGGTGAGCCTGCAACCGAGATCCTTCATTGCTTTAGCGTTGAGTTTCTGGAGGAGTGGAAGCATCCACATCCCCTCGTCCGCAATCGCGCTGAACCCAACCAATAGGGCGGCAGCGACGGAACAAATAAATTTCCTCATATTCTTTCTCTTTAATTTAAGAAATCACTAAAAGTAGCCATTTCCAATGGAAATAACCAACAAAAGTAGTCATTTCCTGTTTAAACTCAAATTTCTGGCTATATTTGCCACTTCCGGCAGACTGGATGGATGTAGGTCCAATGGTCGTCGAGCCTGTCGAAGTGACCGGGGCTTCGGCGGACGAGGTGACCGAAAGAGGTCATATGCAAGTGATCGCCCGCCGGCAGAGTTTTATTTTATGAATATGTCGAAAGAGATACATCTGCTGCCTTATTTGGAGGCCGGCCATCTGGAGGCTGGTTGCGACGAGGCCGGACGGGGACCGCTCGCCGGGCCGGTCTATGCCGCCGCGGTGATCCTGCCGGCGGATTTCCATCATCCGTTGCTGAACGATTCCAAGAAGATGAGTGAGAAATCGAGGGAAATGTTGAGACCTATAATAGAACGGGAAGCCGTTGCGTGGGCTGTGGAGGAGGTGAGTCCTACGGAAATTGATGAACTGAATATTCTTTGGGCTTCAGTCACGGGGATGCAACGCGCGGTAAGAAGGTTGTCACCAAAACCTGACTTCTTGCTGATCGATGGCAATCGTTTCCGGCCTTTTGATGGATATGGTTTTGATTCCTACCGCACTGTAGTTCACGGCGATGCGATATATTCATCAATCGCGGCGGCATCCGTTCTGGCTAAGACTTGGAGAGACGGGAAGATGAGGGAACTGGCCAAAGAGTTTCCTGAATATGGTTGGGACAGAAACATGGGCTATCCTACGAAAGAGCACATCGAAGCCCTCAGAAAGTTTGGGCCGACCCCTTGGCACCGTAGGTCTTTCCATCCTAAGGAACTGGAACCTACGTTATTCTCCGGCCTTTAGTCCGAGTTCTTTTTCGTAGCGGAGGATGAGCTTGCGGTTCATGCCGAGGATCTCGTCCTTGTCCTTGATCTTGTCGTTGAGGCGCACGATTTCTGCCTTCAGCATCGCTATCTCCTTGATGTAGCCATCCTCCAGCACACGTAATTTCTTGTCATAGCTTTCCTTCACGTCATTCAGACCGACCAAGGCCGAGTTTATTGGCTCGAATCCGTTCACGAGCTCGGCGACCGAGGTCCCGGTCTTCTCGGCGAATTTTTCCACATGTTCGTTCAGTATCCTTGTTTTCCCTTTCTCAAGTTTCCTATAGGCGTTCAGGGAGATGTCCAGACGGCGCGCCATCTCGGTTTGAGAAAGGCCGAGTTCGTTCCTTTTCTTCTCAAGGTTGTTCTTTATAGTCGCGTCGTCCATTTCTGTGTGGGTGTTCTATAATCTTACTTGCGCAGCCACAAAAATATCCAAAAGAAGACTCTTTGTTTTGTAACCGCAGGTTGTAAAACACAACTATAGGTTATAAAAAACATATAGAAATGATAAAAAACAGAAATTTTTCAGTGTTTACCCCCGGAGTTTGGCCACCAAATGTTGTTTTATCGGATGTAAGTTATGTTCTTTGCGAAAACAAGTTGTCTATGGATTGTATGGAAAAAGAGTATGCCGCCTTTGAGAAGGCGATGGATGAGGAGAGGATTTACAAGAGGCTCTCGGATTATTCAGAGATATGCGCGTTGATCGGAGCCGATCCGGTCCTGTTGGACAGGGTTATCTACGGAGAGTTAGGGTACTCCGGACAAGGATTGGTGGATTTCTACAGAAGTTGCGAGAACATTCATTGATAAAGATTGTGGAATAGTGTTGTTATTGGGTCATTTTTTTATTAGATTTGCCTTTCGGCGTAACTTATGAGTTGGCTCTGATGATAAAAACGATTTTTACCAAGGTGTCCGCCATAAAGGATTGTCGCCAAAAACGATTTCATAATTAATAACTTATAGTAATGAAAGAATATTCTACTAAAGACATCCGCAATGTGGTTCTGATTGGCAGTGCCAAGTCAGGTAAGACCACATTGTCTGAAGCCATGCTCTTCGAGGGCAAGGTGATTGCCAGAAGAGGTACGGTCGAGGACAAGAACACCGTTTCCGACAATGAGGAAATCGAGAAACTTAACCAGAGGTCGATTTTCGCCACTCCGCTTTACGCCGAGTTTATGAACACGAAGTTCAACGTGATCGACGCTCCTGGTTCCGATGACTTCATCGGAGGAGCTGTGGCCGCCTTCAAGGTTTGCGAGAACGGTATTCTTGTCATCAACGCACAGCAGGGTGTCGAGGTGGGCACAGACATCTTCGCCCGTTACGCCAATCAGTATAAACTGCCTCTCATTGTGGCTGTCAACCAGCTTGATTCCGAGAAGGCCGACTGGGAGAAGACCATCGCCGAGATGAAGGAGACTTTCGGTCACAAACCGATCATAGTCCAGTTCCCGGTCAATCCTGGCCCGTCATTCGATGGCTTCATCGATGTCCTCAAGATGAAATACTATCATTTCAAGGACGACAACGGCACCCGCGAAGACCTTGAGATTCCGGCGAATCTTATGGACGAGGCCGAGGCTCTCCGTCAGGAACTGATCGAGAAGGCCGCCGAGTTCGACGACACCCTTATGGAAAGATTTTTCGATCAGGGCTCCCTTACGGAGGACGAGATCCGCGAAGGTCTTGGCAAGGGGATCCGTCAGGGCGGTGTCCTGCCTGTTTTCTGTCTTTCGGGGAAGAAGGACATCGGAGTCAAGAGGCTTATGGAGTTCACCATTAAGACGGCCATATCGCCCGCCGAGACAAAGTCGGCCACAAAGGACGGCAATGTTGTCGAGTGCAAGGTCGATAACCCGACATCCGTGTTCATTTACAAGACTGATGTCGAGCCGCATCTCGGTGAGGTTTCCTATTTCAAGGTCATGTCCGGCCATCTGACCGAGGGTATGGACCTTGAGAATCCTGAGACAGGTGACAAGGAAAGGCTTTCTGCGATTTACGCCGTCGCCGGCGCGAAGAAGGAAAAGGTTGCAGGACTTATGGCAGGAGACATCGGATGTACAGTGAAACTGCGTTCCGGGAAGACCAATGTCACCCTTTCGCAAATCGGTTCCGGCATCGCCTACGAACACATTGTGTTCCCGGCCTCCAGATATCGCTGCGCCATCAAAGCCGAGTCTCAGAATGACGAGACCAAACTTGGCGAGGCCCTTTCTAAGATTTCAGCCCAGGATCCTACGATTATCGTAGAGTACTCAAAGGAACTCAAACAGACCATCCTCAGCGGTCAGGGCGAGCAGCACATCAATGTCTGCAAATGGCGTTTGGAGAACGAGTTTGGAGTGAAGGTTGTCCTCTTTGCCCCTAAGATTCCTTACCGTGAGACCATTACGAAGGTGGCCACAGCGACTTACCGTCACAAGAAGCAGTCCGGTGGCGCCGGCCAGTTCGGTGAGGTTTCCCTTCTCATCTGTCCTATCGTTGAAGGAGTTCCGTTCACGAACAAATTTAAGATTGACGGCAAGGAGGTTGCCCTCAATGTTAAGACCAAGGAAGAGTTCAATCTGGAGTGGGGTGGAAGACTTGAGTTCTACAACTGTGTTGTCGGCGGAGCTATTGACGCTAGATTTATGCCTGCGATCCTCAAGGGTATAAACGACAAGATGACGGAAGGTCCTCTTACCGGTTCATACGCCCGTGACATCAGGGTCTTCGTCTATGACGGTAAGATGCACCCGGTTGATTCCAATGAAATCTCCTTCATCCTCGCCGCTCGTAATGCTTTCAAGGAGGCGTTCCGCAACGCAGGGCCGAAGATCATGGAGCCTATCTACAATGTGGAGATCATGACTCCGGCTGACTACATGGGAGCATGTATGTCCGACCTTCAGAACAAAAGAGCCCTCATCGAAGGAATGAGTTCGGACAAGGGATTCTCGGTTCTCAAGGCACGTGTTCCGCTCGCCGAGCTTTACCGCTACTCTACAACCTTAAGTTCGCTGACTTCAGGAGCTGCGACATTTACTATGACTTTCGCTGATTATCAGCCAGTTCCTGCGGATGTTCAGACCAAGCTGCTTGCCGAGTACGCCGCTCAGGAGAAGGAAGAGGAGTAATGGCCGCGGACCTTTATGGTCGATGACAACTAATATTCAGCCCTCCTCTCCGGTATCGCAGCCGGGGGGAGGGCTGTTCATTTTTCATTTGTTGGAAAGAAAACCGCCTCAGATTTCTGAGGATGGACAATCACCTTCGAACGTTGGAAATTGTATTTTACAGCAAGTGATTGCCTGCTTGCGAAAGTTGAGTTAGTATATGAAAAAGACATTCTTCTCCCTGATTGCGGCTTTGCTGCTGCTTTCATCCTGCGAGGTCCATCATTTTATGACCGATGCCGCCTATCGTGCTCAGGTTGAGGCCGATCTGGATAAAAAATTGCAGCCGGAGCGTCTGCAAGGTTTCTTTGCGGTCGACAAGGATGGTAAATGCCTGACTGAGTCCAACGGCTTTGTAGGCGACCTCTATTTGACGACCGAAGAGTTTGAGGCATTGGAGTTTCTCTATGCCTATATGCCGTTGGCAGATGTAACGGATTACAGCACAGACTACTATCTCCAGAATATTCGTTCGTCATTTGCCGCCCGTAATGAGATGGGGTGGAATGTTCCGGAAAGGATATTCAGGCATTTTGTACTCCCGGTCAGGGCCAACAATGAGAATCTGGACACATCCAGGGTCGCTTTCTACCGTGAGTTGAAGCCGCGAGTTGAGGGAATGAATATGAAGGATGCCATTCTGGAAGTTAACCATTGGTGTCACGAGAAGTTGACCTACAAGCCTTCAGACGCTCGCACATTGTCTCCGCTTTCTTCAATGAGAAGTTCACTGGGACGCTGCGGGGAGGAGTCAACGTTCGCTGTGGCGGCTTTGAGGGCGGTCGGAATCCCGGCACGTCAGGTCTATACGCCTCGCTGGGCCCACACGGATGACAACCATGCATGGGTCGAGGCTTGGGCTGACGGAGAGTGGTACTTCCTCGGTGCTTGTGAGCCAGAACCTGTCCTTAATCTAGGCTGGTTCAATTCTCCTGCAAGTCGCGGTCTGCTGATGCACACAAGGGTCTTCGGCAACTATGATGGACCGGAGGAGAAGGTGATGGCCGGTCCTAACTTCACTGAGATCAATCTGATTGACAATTACGCCAAGACTGCTCGTGTGGATTTCACGGTAGTGGATGAGAACGGTGAGCCTGTTGACAGCGCTTTAGTGGATTTCAAGATTTACAACTACGCTGAGTTCTATCCAGCGCTTTCCAAATATACTGACACGCAAGGACGTACGTTCCTTACCGCTGGAATGGGGGACATATTGGCGTGGGCCTCGAAGAACGGCAAGTATGGCTATTCGAAAGTCTCTTTCGGCAAGGACACGGAGGTTAGGATAACGATTTCTGACCATCATTCCTTTGCTCCTCAGTCGATGATGATTGTTCCTCCGCCGGAAACCGCCAATATTCCTGAGGTCACTCCGGAACAGAGGGCGGAGAATGACAGGCGTTTCGCCCGGGAGGACAGCATCCGGAAGGCGTATATGGCCACATTCATCCTTACAGACAGTTCAGAAAAAGGGAGGCTTCTTGCTTTTTCCGCCGGCAATCATGGTGTGATTTCCAAGTTCTTGGAGGATCATCCTGACGCGAGAGCGCTTAATTTGCTCAAGTCGTTGAGCCATAAGGATATGATTGATGTGACAAGGTCTATTCTGGATGACAGCTACAATGCTTTTGATGCGATCCTTTGCCCGAGGGTCGAGAATGAGTTCCTCAGCCCGTACAAGTCCTTTTTCATAGGGCGTTTCGGAACGGAACTGTCCAAAGATGAGCTTTCAGTCCCGGCTAATTTGATCAAATGGGTGCAGGACAGCATCACTGTGCTCCGTGATCCTAAGGCTTGGAGCATCCCGATGTCTCCGATCGGCGTTTATAAGGCTCGGATGGCTGACGTTCGCTCCAGGAATATATTCTTTGTCGCCCTTGCAAGGACTCTCGGGATTGATGCCCGCAAGGATCCTGTGACCGGAAAGATCCAGTACAAGGAGGCCGGACAATGGGTTGATGTCGATTTCGAGACTTCCTCTCAGGTTGTCGCTCCTACTGGGACGCTGGTTCTGAATTATGTGCCGACAGCGATACTCGCCAATCCTGGCTACTATTCCCATTTCACTGTCAGCAAGATAGAAAACGGACGCACTAAGCTATTGTCTTTCGATGAAGGTCAGGTGGACATGGGAGGAGGCGTAAGCTGGGCGAGTGTGTTTAGGAATGGGACTTCGCTTGATGCCGGAGACTATGTGCTTGTCAGCGGCAACCGCCTCTCTGACGGCAGCGTGCCTGTCACGATGCAGCAGTTCTCCGTCAAGGAGGGAGAGACCACGGCACTTGATCTTCGCATCACCATTCCTGAGGACAAACTGTCCGTGATCGGTTCGTTCGACGCTGAGACAAAGTATAGGGTAGAACCTGATTCAGAGCCTGTTTCTGTGCTTTCTACCACAGGCAGAGGATTCTACGTGATTGGCTTCCTCACCCCAAGGCAGGAACCGTCCGTCCACGCCATCAACGACATCATTGCAGCGAAGACCAAGCTGGAGGCATGGAATCGCCCAATCCTCCTTCTTACCACGGCAGGAGGCCTGGGTTGGCTTAAGGAATATTCCGCCTCGCTCCCGTCCAACGTTCATCTAGGCATCATCCCAGACAGCCTCGACCTTAAAGGCCGCCGAATGCCGTACTTCCTCCTCGCCGACACCTTCAACCGCGTCTTCTTCACCACCGAAGGCTACACCATCGGCCTCGGTGACCAACTTGTCACCGCCATCGCCAAGCTGTAGGTTTCAGCGTATGCATGCATGACAGACTTGCGGCACGCCGAATGCCCGTGGAGGCCAACTATTTGTAAATGAATGCATTAATAGATCTTACTCCCCACTGTTTGAGTGGGGAGTGTGGTCTGTTAATATGTAGTGAATCAAGTGTTTATCCGCCACGGTAATTTATGGAAAAATGGATTTCGTGCGCAGCATCAGCTCTGTCACGCACCAGATGGCTATTTTGATGCTTTCGTGCGTGAGACAGGGGGCTTTGCGCACGAAAAATTCGTATCTTTGAACTTTTGTTGATTGCGTTGGAAACAAGCTGGCAAGGATGATCAAAGATTGCCGGATTGTCAGCGCTAAGAAAGACAATGAGATGAGGGGAATATTCAGGGGCATATTCATGGGTCTGGCGCTGCTTGCTTTGGGCGGGCAGCGGGCTTGGTGTGTCACGCCGGAGTTCATCGACTCGCTGCGGACGGAACTGTCGCTCAGGAATATGCCGGAGCGGATCCTTTTCCTGCCGTTGGCGCTTGCCGACCAGCGGTTTGACGATGATAGGGAAGGAATATGGTCGCTCACGACGCTGGACGCTATCCGTGGGAAGGCGCTTTGCCGGGAAGTGGCATACAGGCCAAGGAAAGGGACAGAGGAGGTGGTAAAATGTCTGAAGGCTGATGAAGGAGAGGCGAGGATGAAAGGAGAAAAAGTGGCAAGGACAGAACATGATCAGGGGATAGATACGGCGGGCGATTGGGTGGATAGAAACGCTGCTGATCCCGATTCGGCGGACGTGCGGTTTGACGAACGTCTCTCCACGGAAATCGCGCTCAACCGGTTGCAGGAACTGTTCAATGAGTATGGCGACTGGGATCTCTCGATAGTGGCTTACGCCACGAGTCCGACAGCGCTTGCGGTTATGGATTCCACCGCTTTGGCCGATGCCCGAATCCTGAGGAGTTTACAGAAAGCCGAGGAGGTATATTCAGAGAACATTCCGGCGGCGTTCGAGAGGATCGGGTCGTTGGCGGAGCGGAGGAAGGCGGAGCGGCAGGCGTCTCTGCGGGAGCAGGCCGCGCTTAGGAAGGCCAGGCTGGACTCGTTGCGTAAGAGACAGGCTGCGAACACTGACAGAATCACTTACACAATCCGTAGAGGCGACACGCTGGGCGGCATCGCGGCAAGACACCGGGTCAGGGTTTCTGATCTTAAAAGGTGGAACAACCTCAAGGGCGATATGATCCGCGAGGGACGTAAACTGGTCATTTACAAGTAGCCATCATGAAGGAGTATAAGGTTCTTTTGTTTTTGCTCTCCGTTTTCCTGATTCTTTTCGCGGTCTGGTTCGTCTTTCCGCCGAAAGGCGTTCAGGTGGGAGATCTGAAGTTGAGATTCCCGTCATACCAAGCCTATCTCTCCGATTTACAGGACAGTACGGCGGAAGTAGATGTGGATTCCGTACTTCTGGCTGTGCAGAAGAGCTACGAGATGGTCGAAGGCTCGACGGACACGCTGCGCTACTACTACGACTACATCACCTCGAATCCCAACCGCATCTGTCTGCCGGAGGATGACTACACGTTCTTCGATTCGCTGTTCGTGGGCATGGCCACCGCGGCTGATTCCGGTCGCACGGTCAGGATTCTGCACTATGGCGATTCCCAGTTGGAAATGGACAGGATCTCGGCCGTGTTGAGGCAGGATCTTCAGGAACGCTTCGGTGGCTCCGGGCCGGGAATGGTGCCGATGATCCAGCGGATCCCGACCGTGTCGCTCTCGCAGAACGCTTCCGGAAACCTTACACGTTATGCCATGGTCGGAGACTCGCTGACAAGAAAGGCCGCTCATAAGCGTTACGGGCCTCTGACACAGTTCACTGACGTCTCCGGCAACGGAACGTTCACGTTCACCAGAACCAAGAATCGTTACTCCCAAGAGTTGGTCAAGTCTATCTCAAAGGTTTCCGTACTTTTAGGACAAAACTCGGCAGGGTTTGAGATGACACTCAAATGCGACACACTGCCGATCCAAAAGGCTGTTCTGGACTCTGCCAAGGCTAGAGTCTCGTTGGTTAGTTGGAATCTGCCTTGCGATGTTGAGAAGGGCACTATCAAATTCACTGGAAACGCTGAGATTTACGGAATAATGTTGGACGGAAAGGATGGGGGAGTGGCAGTGGATAATGTCGCTTTGCGTGGATGTGCCGGGTTCATCTTCTCGTCCATCAACCGTCAGGTGATGCGAGGGAGCTTCGCCAAAACGGACACCCGGTTGATAATAATGCAGTTTGGCGGCAACGCAATGCCGGGGATAGCCTCGAGGAAAGCCATTTCGTCTTACGTCAAGAAGATTGTGATGCAGTTCGACTACTTCAAAGAGGTCGCCCCGCAGGCGCAGTTGATGTTCATCGGCCCGGCGGACATGTGCAAGAGCGAGGACGGGAACCTGATAACTTGGCCGCTTCTGCCGCAGCTTAATGATTCCCTGAAAGTCAACTGTCTGAAGAACGGTGTCGCCTACTGGGACACGTTCAACGTGATGGGAGGTGTTGGCTCGATGCGTAAATGGGTGAGCCACAATCCAGCCCTGGCCGGCCCCGATCATATTCATTTCACCCATAAGGGAGCGCTTGAGATTGGCAACGCACTCGCCAAATCCTTCATCCTTTACCACGATTTCTACAGGCTCCGCCAGGAACTTTCGGACGAGGCTGTGGGAATATATCTGCGCGACCTGCGGGACAGCCTCAATCCTCGTCCCGCCGTGCCTGACACCTTGATAAAGACAGAGCTATGAGACGTTTTCTGACATATTCATTGCTCATTTTGCTGCTTCCGGCGACCCTTAGGGGACAGTCGCTGCGTAAAGCGGTTCCTGAATATGATTTCGCGCGTTTCGACAAGAACCGGATTGTGTTTCAAGGGGACAGTTCAGCGTTTGAAAGGCTTTATGACAAGATGGATTCCGTGCTTTTTCTGGGCAAAGGCAACCTTAGGATTATGCACATCGGCGGCTCGCACGTTCAGGCCGGAACAATGACGAGGCAACTAAGGAATGATTTTCTGTCCTTAAGGCCGGCCTTGGACGGGGGCAGGGGACTGGTTTTTCCGTTCTCCGCCGCCCACACGAACAATCCGAGCAGTTTCACGACAAGTTACGAGGGGTCCTGGAAGGTCACTAAGAATGTCCAGAGGGAGCCTGACCGCCGGCTCGGGCTTACGGGAATGTCACTGAGCGCGTCAGACGACAAGGCTTCGGTGATGGTCACCACTGTGGCCAGGGATCCCAAACCGTCGGACCCGACGTTCCGTTTCAACGAAGTGAAAGTCCTTGGATATTCATCAGTGGGTGAGAGAGTTCCTGTGGTGGTTTTGGCGAAAGGTGACACCCTGGCCGGCTGCAAGGCCCAGGAGGATTCCTGCTGGTCTTTCGGTCTCCCGGCACTGACGGATTCCGTAAAGATAGCAACCAAAGGGCAGGGCGAGTTCACGCTTACAGGGATATTCCTGGACAACCCTTTTCCAGGCATTTCCGTGACCGGGATCGGGGTGAACGGGGCATCGTTGGGGTCATATTCAAAGTGCTCGGATCTGGTGAATGATTTGAGATTGGTCAAGCCTGATCTGGTGATATTCGGCATCGGAATCAATGATGCCACCGCCGCTAATTTTTCTGTTGAAGATTTTGTCGCCCGCTACAAGGTGTTCGTCTCGCAGGTCCGTTCGGTCAATCCGGACTGCGCTCTTCTGTTCATCTCCAACAACGACAGTTTCAAGAGGATACGCCGGAAAGGCTATGTGGTGAACACCAACGGCCAACTGGCGGAGCAGGGTTTTTTGCTCCTTGGAAAGGATTGTGATGCGGGTGTCTGGGATTTGTTCGACATCATGGGCGGACTCGGCTCGATGAGAAAATGGGAGGCTGCCGGCCTTGCCAAGAGGGACAAGATCCATTTCACGGAGACTGGCTATGAGTTGGTGGGGAATCTTCTCTTCAACGCATTGATGGACAAATATATGAATCACTTAAAGACAAGCCGATAATGGGATTTTGGGACGTTGTCGCTGATTTTTTCAAGAACCTGTTCTCTTTTGACCAGGCTCACCCGTTGCTGTTCACCCAGTTCTACTTCTGGGCGTTCTTCGCCATCGTGCTGGCCTTTCTGTGCGTGTTTCGGAACAAGGTGCTGCTGCGCAACGCCTTCCTGTTCTTCGTCAGCCTATTCTTTTACTACAAGACGAGCGGACTGTTCCTGATTCTGTTCGGCTTTGTGATTGTCTATAACTATCTTGCGGGATTTGTCCTGGGCGGAGTGAGGAAGTCTTTCCGGCGCAAGGCGATTGTGGTGCTGAGCGCGGTCGTGGACTTGTCTCTTCTGTGCTACTACAAGTACGCCTATTTCCTGACGGATGTCGTCAACAACCTGTTCGGAACGGAATTCATTGTGAAAGACTGGTTTGCGGCTGTGGGCAACCAGCTGGTTGGCTCGCAGGCGTTCAATGTGGACTCCATCTTCCTGCCGGTAGGCATCTCGTTCTTCATCTTCCAGGCCATCAGCTATGTGGTGGATGTCTCGCGCGGGACTGTGCCACCGATCAGGAACTTTCTGGATTTCGGCTTTTACCTGAGTTTCTTCCCTCAGCTGGTGGCCGGCCCGATCGTCCGCGCCAAGGAGTTTTTCCCTCAGCTCCACAAGCCGTTCTTCCTTGGCCGACGGCAGTTCGGAATCGCGATTTTCTGGATTCTTAACGGACTTGCAAAGAAGCTGATCCTGAGCGACTATCTGGCTGTGAATTTCTGCGACAGGGTCTTCGAGAACCCGTTGCTTTACACTGGCTTTGAGAACCTTACGGCACTGTTCGGCTACTCCCTTCAGGTCTATGCGGACTTTTCGGGGTACACTGACATCGCCACCGGTGTCGCCATGCTGATGGGTTTCTATCTGCCGAAGAATTTCAATTCCCCGTACAAGGCCCGAAACGCCGGGGAGTTCTGGAAGCGGTGGCATATTTCCCTCTCCAAATGGCTCCAGGACTATCTTTACATCCCGCTTGGAGGCAACCGCAACGGCACTTTCGGCTCTTACGCCATCATCCTCGGAATCGCTTTTCTGGCCTCGGCTCTGGCCAAGAACTGGTGGGTGTTCGGTGTCGTGCTCGTCATCGCCGCAGTTCTTGCGATCCTGATCACTTTCTGTCAGAAATGCCGCAAGGAACTCATCTCGGACATCAACAGGATGGACACGATGCTTCTGGGCGGCCTGTGGCACGGCGCCAGCTGGAACTTTATGATTTGGGGTGGTCTGAACGGTCTCGGAATGCTGGTCTACAGGTTCTGGAAAAGCTGCAACGTCTATGTCCGGACGCTCGTGGCAGGGCTCGTCTGCCTGGCCTTTTATATTCTTAAAACCTCCGTCCCGGCCTCTGTGTTCAACATGTTTTTCGTCTGGACGCTGATCATATTCATCGGTGCGGCGGTGCGGATGGTCTATCACCTGTGCCGTTTCAAGGCCGCCTTCTCGTGGCTAGAGACCGGCTGGGCGATCGCGATGACGTTCATATTCGTGACTTTCACACGCCTTTTCTTCCGAAGCGGCTCCAATCTGAACCCTGCCGAGGCGAACGAGAAGGCGTGGAGCACGGCGAAGAATATGGTCGAGCGCATCGGCGGCGACTGGGATCTGTCCCTCATCCCGCAGATGGCCAGGCAGCACCTCGGTGTGATCCTCGTCTTCGTCGTCGGAATGGTCATCCACTGGCTCCCCGAGAACTTCAAGCGCCGCTACCGCATCTGGTTCGCCTCGATGCCTCTCCCGCTGATGGTTCTCGCCTGCGTCCTCGCCGTATTCATCATCTGCCAGTTCATCACCGCCGGCCTTCAGTCGTTCATATACTTCCAGTTCTGACGGTCATGTGGGGCTTAATCGACAAAAATACCCTTGATCAATGGCCTTAATCGACAAAATTCCCTATATACGTGGAAACAATGAAATCTTAATAGAAATGAAAAGGATGTGATGCAGGCTTTCAGAGAAGTGTATGACGCGACGGTGACTTTCCGTTCCGCTCGTTCCAACACCAACGTGAAAGAGGAGATGGAGCGTGCGTCCAAGAAATATGTCGTGCTGGCCAACAGCCAGTACATAAATGGCGTGATCAGTTATATGGACGTTCTTGACGCTCAAAGAAAATACCTTGCCTCTCAGCTGGAGTTGAGCGAGGCCAGGACAAAGGAGAACCTCTCCGTAGTCAACCTCTACAAGGTTCTCGGAGGCGGGTGGAAAGACTTTTAATTTCTCCTTTACAAAATACCATAAAGGCGAAGTTGAGTTTTTATTGCTAACTTTACAGCGTGTTGGGAAACATTGCTGTTTTTCAATCGTTTAGTTAAATGTAAAAACTTTACAATATTATGTTTGGGCAAATCTGGCATTTTGATACCTCGTGAATCCGGTCTATTTTTGATGTAGAAAACCACGGGTGTCGTCTGGCATTTCCTGACGAGCGGACACTAACAACAATAATGATCAGACATGTTATACCAGAAAAGAATAAATAAAATTATAGGTGACATCGACAAGTTCTTCGACACGATAGATCAGGCTTTGCTGATTTTTAGCGAAGGGGTGAAGAACTATCTTTACAACAATGCCGAGGCTTTCAGAGGTAACCTTCAGACAATCACCCGTCTGGAGAACGAAGCTGAGATTCTCCGCAGGGAGATCGAGGAAGGGCTCTATCGTCAATCTAGCCTCGTTAGGCTAAGAGGTGACATAATGCGCCTTTTGGAGGCTTTGGACCACATCATCGACACACTTAATGATAATCTGTTCCAGTTTGAGATAGAAAGGCCATTTATCCCGATGGAATTGAATGCGGACTTCTTGAAACTCACTGAGTTATCGACACAAGCAGTAGAGACGGCCATTCCTGCGGCCAAGGCTTATTTCAGGACCTCGGACAGCATCACGGAGAAGGTCCACAGGGTCTATTTCTATGAGAAAGAGGCGGACAAGCAGGCCAAGTCACTCAAGAGAAGGGTGTTCCAGACGATGGACGAGCTGAAGCTCAGCCAAAAGTTCCATCTTCGCTATTTCGCCCTTCACATTGAGGAGATTTCAATGGAGGCAGAAAAAGTGGCCGATCAGCTTTCCGTTATGTCAATCAAAAGGACAGTTTGATGGCACCATTGACGTTTATTTTGTTTGTCATCATTCTGGCAGGATGGCTGTCGGTAACGGATTTGCCCGTTGCCTTGGCCCCTGCTGGAACATGCCACACAGCCCAGAAACGGTTTCGAACGCCAGGAATATTACTTTTGCTTTTCCTCGGCCTCGGCCTTTCCCGCCTGTCAACATCTCAGCTTGTTCCGAACGGAGATTCTGTCGTTGTGATCTTTGCTGCGGCTTTGGCTGTTGTTGCAGTAAGGATATTCATAAAAAATGCTTCTATTGTGTTCGCTTTCGCTGGTGCGATTGCAGGGACTTGGATGCTTCAAAGCGATTCATCAGTGATTCAATGGTCGGTCCCGCTTTCGTGGCTGGCAGCGATAATGGCCACAATTCTCATCGCAGCAATTCTTTGCAAGGTGATTTCCTCAATTTCATCGAGATCTGACTGTCATTTGCTTACAAAGATGAATAGGTTAGGTTTGGCAATCACAATTTCAGCCTCACTGCTGTTGGTCGCCATTGGCTTCAATCTTGGCGGACTTTTTCCGTCTGTCTTGACGGTGGAGTTTCAGTTGCTCGTGTTCGCAGCGGTCGTCTTGATTGTTGGATTGATTGCAAAAAGAGAATCAGAATCCAATTCGCACAGACTTATGGAGAGGTGGTTCGATGTCAACGCGGAAGCGACATTGGCTATGACTCTTGCAGCCGCGCTTGTCATCATGCTGTTCTCTTTCAATCATACATTCGGGAATATTCATTTAAAAGCCGTTCCTTTGGCTCCTGGAGTGCTGATGCTTGCAGGGCTCACAGGCTGCGAGTTGGCTCAGAACAAAGAGGTCAATTGGATGATACTTGTTTCCAAGGTTGCCACAGACGCGCTCTTGACACCACTTTTGGCTATGACCCTAGCTTGTCTGATTTCCGGACTATTGCATCCGAACCTGTTTTCTTTGGCGAATGCTAAAGTTGGACTTTTGGTAATACTTCTTGCACTTGTCTCCGGTGGTTTGATGGTCATGTCGATTTTGTACCTGCGCAACACAAAATCTTCCGGCAGGACACTTCGGGAGCTGGATGATGAACTCAACGAGAATCGCCGCGCGATTAACGAAATGGAAATCAAGACGATGCAGGCCGAGAATGAGAATTTGCGAAACCTTCTTGATCTCAAACGTAAGGAACTTGTCGGAGTGGCGATGAATCTGAGCGAGCAGAAGGAGTTTATCGATGGACTTTACGAGAAGGTCAAACAAGTCCAGGCCGAGACAGATGCGGACAAGAAGGATGCACTTCTCCACGAGTTGCGCACCGATCTCAACCTCAGAAAGAATTTCTCCAATGAGATAGACAGCTTCTATGCACAGGTTGAGAACCTGCACAAAGACTTTACGATCCGAATGACAGAAAAATACCCTCAACTGACGAAGCAAGAGAGGCGATTGACAATGCTGCTTCGGCTCGGCTTCTCCACCAAATACATCGCAGCGTTGATGAGCATTGCTCCCACTAGCGTTGAGATAGGCCGGCACAGGCTCCGCGCTAAACTTGGCCTTAGCCGCAGCCAGAACCTGACCGAATTCATTAAGACTATATAACCAATTAATAATCATTTAATGTTGTAAAGTATGAAAAGAGTTTTTATTGCTGCTCTGACCACATTTCTTTCTGTCTCGTTGTTTGCCCAGATAGCGAAAGATTCTGAGGTAGAGTTGAACCAGTACGGCCAGCGGGTGAGTTCTACTCCTGGTCAGGTAAAGGTACAGGACGGAATCATGGTGCTGGATGCCAAGAAGATCGACTATAAGATGTGGTTCGACATCCGTGTGCAAGGTGACGCCGCGGTCTTTTTCGGAGGCCCGGACTTCACATCTTCCCAACTTGACGGGAAAGACAATCCTAACCACATCGGTAACGGAATGTCAATCCGTCGCGCCCGTTTCGCTGTCAAGGCCCAGTTGGACAAGAACTGGTACGGAGAGTTCGACACAGATTGGGCTGATGGAATCTGCGAGATCAAGGATGCTATTCTGGCCTACAATGGAGTTCCGGGGCTTGAGATCAAGGCCGGAAACTTTAAAGAGTCATTCTCGATCCAGCGCAACACCACATCCCGCTACCTGATGTTCATGGAGCGCCCGATGGTCACGTCCCTTGCTCCGTCAAGGCACATGGGATTGAACCTGACATATTCAAACAAATTGTTCTGGGTTGCGGGTGGCGTGTTCGGGCCGGAACTCAAAGGATCCGAGGAAGCCACTGCGATGAAAGACAACAACAAGGATCTTGGCCGCAACGTTGGACTTTCCTACACCGGTAAGGTTGTCTTCCGTCCTCTGTACAAGTGCTCTGAGTCTGCTCTTCATCTTGGTGGAGCCATCTCTTACCGTGAGCCGAAGGTCACTTCAACCGATGCTTACGGAGTTGCTCGTTACAGCAGCCGAAACAGCACGAGCATCAACAGAAAGAAATATCTTGACACAGACGTGATCACCGGTCTTGACCATGAGCTCGCATGGACAGCCGAACTTGCCGGTTTCTACAAAGGTCTGCGTTATGAAGGTGCGTACCTCACTAGGGGCGCTTTCCTTGACAAGAAAATCAACAATCTCGGTGCACAGTGGACCGACGGTTGGTACGCGCAGGCGTCCTACCTTCTCTTCGGTGGACGTCAGAACTACGATTACGACGGAGCAAAGCCGACCAGAATCACTCCGGGACGCTCATGGGGCGATGTGGAACTTGCCGTGCGTTATGAATATTGCGATTTCAACACAGCCGACTACTTCGGAGGAAGCGCGGAGGCGTTCAGCTTCGGAATCAACTTCTATCCGACCAAGAACGTGAAGTTCGTCATTAACTATCAGTACAACAACAACGACCGCTACGCCAACGGCAAGGGCAAACTCTTCGTAGGTCACGATGCCGCCGGCAACCCTACCAAGGACTACACTCAGGTTGTCGAGAAGGCTGGCAAGGCTGGAGTTGACTACCACATGCTCGCAATGCGTTTCCAGGTTGCTTTCTAATTGACTGATAAAAATTTACGAATATGAAAAAGATATCATTGCTTACAGTTTTGGTCCTCTGCCTCACTGGATTCGTTTCTTGTGTCGAAGATAAGGTCTATGATGTCGCCAGTGTCTCTGAGATCAAGAACACTATCGCTTACACCGCGGATGACGCAGTCACCGTGACAGCTAAAGTCACCGCTCTTGTGGAGATCACAAAAGTGGAGTTGAAGTACAAGGCCGGCTCAGAGTCGGAGAAGACCGTTGCCATGACGGGTTCCAAGAATGAATATTCAGGGACAATCCCTGCCGCAGCTGTCGGGACGAAGGTTGTCTATCACATTGAGGCCAGCACAGAAGGGAACACAATGTGCTCGCAGGAAGCCTCTTACACAGTCGGCGAGGTACCTATTGACTACACGGGTCTGGCTCTTAACGAGCTCAACGGAAACGACAAGTTCATCGAGATCTACAACAAAGGCAAGGAAGAGATCAGGATTAAAGGAATATCCCTCCAGAAGGACGGAAAGGATGTTTGGACAGCCCCTTCAGCCATTCTGAAGCCAGGAGAGTTTATCCTGCTTTACAGCACTGACGTTCAGGCTGATCACGCGGAACACCCGGCTGACTACTTCTTCGGTTCCGGCCTTTCGGCCAAGAAAGCCGTCAAGGTTGAGCTCTTTGATCCTAAGGGTGCCAGTCTGGACTGCTTCAATCTTGTAAACTTTGTCAAGAAGGCCAGCGCATCCTACAGCCGTGTGCCTGACGGAACCGGTGACTGGTACTTTACATCTGCTACTCCTGCCGCCAAGAATGCGGAAGAGACCGCTGACAAGGTAGAAGGTCTGGAATAGTAATGATTTTAATATATTCATAAATAATAAATTATGGCAAAAGAAGAAATGAAAATCGGCGAGATCTCAAAACCTCGCTTCGAGTTCCGCTCGTTCGGACAGGATTTCTGTGAGGCACACAAGAGGATGGCGCGTCTGTCCGTGCCTGTTCCAGAGAAGGTTTGGGAGCGTTCAAGCGACGAGATCTACATCATCTCCCGCAAGAATGACATCAACAACACCAAGATCCGAGGCGGCAAGATGGACATCAAGACCTACGTCCGGACAGTCGATGGCCTTGAGCAGTGGAATCCGCTGATGAAGGGCGAGTTCCCGATCAGCGCCAAGGTGCTTGAGGAGGAGGTTTTCCCTGCGTTCATGGTCGAGATGCCTAAGCTGACGAAGGACACCTACACCTACGAGGAGTTCATCGCCATGGTGAAGGCCAATCCTGACCTCGCTGCTGTGAGGGTACACAAGCAGAGATTCGGCTATATGGTCAATGACACGATCTGCGAGGTCGGCAACGTGCTGATCAACGGGGCCAAGGTCGTGACCATCAACAGCGAATCCACCGAGATCGAGGACATAAAGAAGACCATCAAGGATGTCGGCCTTGAGGGCGTGGAGAACATCAACTACCTCCAGGCCATCAAACGTGTTATCGGAATGATTGACAAACCACTTGCTAACGAATAGATTATGGCACAGGAAATCGAAAGGAAATTTTTAGTGAACGGTGACTTCAAGTCAGAGGCGTTCAAGGCTACAAGAATCACTCAAGGCTACCTCTGCAGCGTTCCGGAGAGGACGGTGCGCGTGAGAGTGAAGGGTGACAAAGGCTACATCACAATCAAAGGCATCGGTGATGCCAGTGGAGCGAGCCGTTTTGAATGGGAGAAAGAGATTCCGGTCGAGGATGTTAAGGCTCTTCTTCAAATCTGCGAGCCTGGTGTCATCGACAAGACACGCTATCTTGTGAAAGTCGGGACGCACACCTACGAGGTGGATGAGTTCTACGGTGACAACGAGGGACTTACGGTCGCTGAGGTGGAACTCTCCGATGAGAACGAGGCTTTTGACAAGCCGTCATGGCTCGGTGAGGAGGTCACCGGAGATCCGAGGTACTACAACTCGATGCTGATGAAGAACCCTTACAAGAACTGGAAGAAGTAGTTTAATCATTAATATTCCCGAATATGTCAGATCCATTAGATATGAACAACTACCGCCTGGAGAAGCTCCCGAAGATGCAGAAAAGCTCCTTCGAGATCTGGATGGCGCGTCTCGGCGGCCCGCTCGCCATACTTTCATTTGTCCTTGTCTACTGGTTCGGACATTTCGGCTTCATCGACAGCATCACGGCTGAATCCGTGTCAGGAAAGGCCCTGGCGCGTCTCAACGAGATAGGCCTGCCCGCGTTCATAAGGTCAAACTATGCAATGCTGGCCATATTCGTGGCGGGCCTTATCCTTTGGATGACGGAAGCGATTCCGAACTACCTCACTTCGCTGATAATCATCCTGCTTATCGTCCTGTGCGGAGTCACGACCCAAAAGGAGGCGTTCGCCCAACTGGGACACCCGGTGATGTGGCTGAATATCCTTTCGTTCGTCCTTGCCTCGATGCTCGTCAAGACCAAATTCGCCAAACGTCTGGCGATGTGGTTCGTGATCAAGTTCGGAAAGACCGCGAAAGGTGTCTTGTGGAGTTTCCTGATCATCAACCTTGTGCTTTCGATGTTCATCTCCGCCACGACCGTCAAGGCCACGATCATGCTCCCGATTTTTATGGTTGTCTGCGCGATTTATGGTGCATCTGACGGTCATCGCAACAATTTTGGGCGCAACCTCGTGATCCAGAACCTGTTTCAGGTCAACATCGGAGCCAACGCCTTCTACACCGGCAGCGGAGCCCATCTGCTGGCCATCTCCCTGATTTTCGGAGCCGCCGGTGCGAGTCAGTTCGGCTACTCCGACTGGCTGGTGTCCTGCGGCCCGATGAGCCTGCTGATTCTGATAATCGGCCTACTGATGGGAATGTACGTTTTCTTCCCGATGAAGAAGGAAGAGCAGAGACCGCAGATTGACGGAGGGCTTGACCGTCTTAAATCCGAGCTGGACGCGATGGGAAAGATGACTGTCGAGGAGTGGAAGGCCGTGGGAATATTCATGGGCGTCCTCATCCTTTGGTGTACTGACAGCCTGCACGGCATTGATGCCACGACTGTGGCTTTCATCGGAGCCGTCATCGCGCTCATGCCTGGAATCGGGGTCGTGAAGTGGAACGATGTTGACATCCCTTGGCATCTGATGCTGTTCTCCGCCGGAGCCTACACCTTGGGAGCCGGCCTTAACATCACCGGCCTGCCGGGCACGATGGTCAACGCCGCCTTCGACTCGATGGGCATCACCGACAACACTCCGTTCTGGGTGCTGTACGTGATCCTGACCTTCCTGATGATGTACTCAGGTCTGGTCTTCCAGTCCAAGACCATCAGGACAATGATCTTCGTGCCGATCGCCATGGGCATCGCCGAACGGTTCGGCTATCCGGTGATCAGTCTCGCGATTCCGGTCTCGATGCTGATCGAGCACGTCTATGTGCTGCCGTTCAACAGCAAGCCTGCCGCACTGTTGTACAACACCAACCAGTACAGTATGACGGACGCGTTCAAGTTCGGCATCACGATGATGACCATCTCCTGGCTGATCATCCTCCTCTGGGGAGAGACCGTCCTCAAATGGCTGGGCATCACTCCGGGCTTGTTCTTTGTGGGATAATTTTGTATATTCGTAGAAACCAGTGCCGCTGATTGTCGGGCGGCATTTACGATCAAAAACTGATGATCCAGATCGACACCAGAATCCACGACCGCTACTCGATAGAGTTGAAAGTCAGTTTTGTCACCCGCAAGAAGCTGCGGATGAACGACTTCTCTCTGGCGATGTGGTTCTTCGTGCCCGGCAGTCTGGACATCACCAGAGCCACCTACCCAAAGGACATGTTCTATCAGGATGTCAAGTCGAACATCCGTCTCATCACCCCGGTTTTCCTGCTCCGGGAGATAGCCGAAGGCCCAGCGGAGTCGCTTCACAACATCCGCGAGGCGTTCACCAAAATGGCCTCCAACCCGACCCGGACCCTGATCTCTGAATATGAGTACCAGATCAAGATGTTCGCCGCCATCGTCAAGAGCGCCCTGCGCGACGAGCTGGCGCACATCAAACAGAACCGCATCGGCTCGGACACGGAAAACCTGTGCGAGGGCTTCATCGCCAACGCGGAAAGAATCTGTGATGAATATGTTCGTCTGCGTTCCATCATCAACGCCCCGACGGTTCCCGAGGACGTGATGAGGATGTACCTTTGCGGAGACGAATTTCTCTGCGACATCACGTGCAAGCATATTCTTGAACTTATAGAGTGGTTGAGGGACAGAAAGTTGGATGAGCTGGCCGGCAAGGCAGCCGACCTTTACCGCAGGGTCGGAAAGCACATGAAGCAGCTGGGCTACCCGGAGATCCGGAAGGACGACCGGCTGCACAACCGCATATTCATCCATCGCTTCAGCATCCTTAAGAAGTATATTGAGAGCGACCTTTACCTCCGCGCTCCGAAGCGACGGGACGGGGTGATTGTGGAGCAGCTCTATTTCAGCATAGCCGCGGGAGTCGCGATGCTGTTCGCCACAGTTGTGAGCTTCGCCTTCCAGCGGAAGTTCGGCTCGCTGACCCTCCCGCTGTTCATCGCCCTCATTATCAGCTATATGCTGAAGGATCGCATCAAAGAGTTGATGCGCTACTATTTCGCCCATCGTGTCGGCAGCAAGTACTTCGACAACAAGGCGAAGATCATCCACAAGGACACAGAACTCGGTTGGCTGAAGGAAGGAGTTGACTTCATCGAGCCTGAGAAGGTCCCGGCTGACGTGATGACCCTGCGCAACAGCTCGCATCTGACCGATGTCGAGAGCAGCAACGTCACCGCTGAGAAGATCATCCTCTACCGCAAGTCCGTCCACATCGACAGGGAGAAGCTTCAGGCCAATTCTGAATATTCATTCAGCGGCATCAATGACATCATCCGCTTGAATGTCACCAACTTCATCAAGAAGATGGACAACCCCACAACCATGATGCGCACCCTCGGTGACGACGGCTCCATCCAGACCGTGGAGTGCGACCGTGACTACTACCTCAACCTCGTCCTACAGTACCAGTACGACAACACCGCCGAGTTCAAACGCTTCCGCATCGACCTCTCCCGCGACGGCATCCGCTCCATCGAGGAGGTCCGATGATGCCTGAGTTCGGCTTCACCATATCTTGGTTCTTCCAGCGTGGCAAGGAGAACCACTCCGCCAAGAGTCTTGAGAACTCGGACTTTGACTCTGGAGTGTTCAGGTTCTGAGCAGGTGTTTGGCTTCTTACGTGAGACGTTTACATCAAATTAGTACAATAGTCCGAACATCCATAGAGGAATGCGGTTGCCGTAGCCGGTCTCGATACCGTCAATGCCAAGGTAACTTGTGGGCATGTCTGCGATTTGTTCAAAAGTTTTATTGTCGCTGCCTATCTCAAACAGATAGTCGCCATCAACCAGAAAATCTCCTTTTGCCGGCATCTGCACGGAAGATACCGCGGACATTTGGTTGATGAAGAACGTTTCGCGCATGGCTCCAATGTTGATCTTTGGAGAAAACGCATACATAAGATTGGTGTTTCCAAGATAGATTTTTTCAGGATTGACCAGTCTTTTGTAATTCTTAAGTTCTGTTGTGAGAAGGTTCAGAATTTCTGCCTCATCCAGTTTATAGAGAAGGGAGAGGAGAGTGTTTCTGGTTGTGCTCATAGATGAAGCCAGTTTTTCCGTGCTGGGTTGCAGAGGGACATTCTCCGCGATGATCATAAATAGTTTCTTGCATTTGTCGATGGTGGGGTAGGACACCTTCTCCACAGCCGGAAGGTCGCTTTCCACAACAAGTTTGACCACGTTCTGCAACATCGCCAAGAAATCATCACCGGCCTCTTTATAGAAAGGATATACTCCAAAATGAAGGTAGTTGTCAAATTCTCGTAGAACTTTCATGTGTGGCACAATGTCCAGCGATATTGTGTTATGGTGGGAAAGAATATCTTTAAGACTATATGCCGGAATGTCAATGATCCCGTCATATTCCAGAAATTCGCGGAATGACATCCCTTTAAGGATGTAAGGTGTCTGCCGTCTGGACATATCCACGATTGAATTGTCCAGTTCAAGCATTGACGAACCAGTGTAGATAACTCTAAGATTGGCATATTGATCGTAGAGGTTCTTGATTATGCGGCTCCAGTCCTCGTATTGATGCACTTCGTCTATGTAGAATTCATTGATTCCACGATTGTACAGAAATCCTATCAGTTCCTGAAGAGAGTGCGTTTTGAACCAAAGATGATCCAATGATATGTAGATTGTGTCATCGGGGTTTGTGTACTTCTCCTTTATTCGTTGGATAAGCATTGTTGTCTTACCCACACCCCGCTCGCCCCGGATGCCAATTATTCTGGCCTTCCAATTAATCTTATTGTACAAATAGCGTTTGAAATCAAGCGATACTTGTGATAGCTTGCTGTGATAAAATTCAATGAGAGGGCGAATGTGTACTAATAAGCTCAAAATTGGCCTAAATGACCTAGGAATGATTGTGAACTATCTGCCATGTAAAACTGGCTGTGCCTTGGCATGGATGTTTCCGCTGACCGGCAGATCATAAACGAAGCCGCTTTGGGAGGGAGTTTCAGCGACTGGTTCTTCCAACGCGGCAAGGAAAACCACTCCGCCAAGGGCCTTGAGAACTCGGACTTTGACTCCTGAGTGTTCCGGTTCTGAACTGGATATAGTCCGCCGAATTCGGAAGTAAAAGTCCGCCGAATCTGGAAGTGAAAATCCGCCAAATTCGGAAGTGCTATTAATTTGTGCTATATTTGTGCTTGATTAAAAACGAATAGTTTATGGTGGAATACAAGAAACGCATAGCGGATAGAATCCTTTCAGAGAAACTGGAAGGAATGGGGGCGGTGTTAATAGAAGGCGCGAAATGGTGTGGCAAGACGACTACGGCTGAGCATCAGGCCGGAAGTATTCTGTATATGAACGACCCTAAGAGACGCCATATGAATATTCAGTTGGCAAGTATGAATCCTGAGATTCTTCTGAAAGGGAAAACACCGCGTCTTATTGATGAGTGGCAGGTCGCTCCTTCACTTTGGGACAGTGTAAGGTTCGAGTGTGACCATAGGAAGGAAGATGGACAGTTCATTCTTACCGGATCTTCTGTACCGGTTACCAATGATGAGGATGAAGAGGCGTTCAGTCATTCGGGAACAGGAAGAATCTCCAGATTGAAAATGCGACCGATGTCACTATGGGAGTCTGGAGATTCTGAAGGAAACATCAGCCTTGGAGATTTGTTCAACGGTGGGGTGTCGCCTGTGGAGGCTGGAGAGATGAACCTCGAACAGTTGGCATATTTAGTATGTCGCGGAGGGTGGCCGAAGGCAACGCTTCAGCGGCCAAATGTTTCACTCGGACGTGCCTTTGATTATTATCAGTCAGTTACAGAAGTGGATATCAACCGTGTGGATAAGGTTAAACGTGACAGTGAGAAAGCCAGGCGTCTGCTTCGGTCCTACTCCAGGCATCAGGGGACACAGGTGTCATTGTCTAAGATACGCAGTGATATGCAGTCTAACGAGACTGATTCTATGAGCGAGAAGACCATAGACGACTATCTTGATGTTTTCAGGAAGATATTCGTCATTGAGGATATGCACACTTGGAATCCCAATCTGCGATCCAAAACCGCTATCCGTACCACGGACACACGGTATTTTGTCGATCCGTCAATTGCGGTGGCCGCTTTGGGTGTCGGCCCGGATGATCTCATCAACGATTTGGAAACATTCGGACTTTTGTTCGAGACAATGGCTGTCAGGGATTTGAGAGTCTATGCTGATGCCTTGAACGGGAATGTTTACCATTATCGTGACAAGGACGGTCTGGAATGTGATTCCGTTGTACATTTGAGAAGCGGGAAGTATGGTCTTGTCGAGATCAAGATTGGAGGGAATGAGAACATAGAGGCTGGAGCGCGTTCGCTGTTGGCTTTGAGGAATAAGATAGACACGACCAAAATGCCGGAACCATCTTTTATGATGGTGTTGACCGGCCTTTCTCCATACGCTTTTCAACGCCCGGACGGAGTGTGGGTTGTCCCTATCGGCTGTCTGAAAGACTGACGTTTTGATTATGACTTTTTCTGAGACGGATGTCTATTTGAATATATTTCTATGGGCAATTGCCCTACGTACCCGCTTGTCCTATGCTATTTGATAGATCGGGCTCTGGCCCAGGCGATGACGTAGGCGGGGGACATCTTGCGGGACAGGAGGTCTTTCATGTAGTCCATATAGGGGGCGACGTGGCTGAAAAACATCTGGAAGCCAGCGCAGAGGGCGTTAAGGCCGGTCTCAATCCGTGCACCGCCACGAGCCTGGCGGGACTCGTAGGTGTTGAACCGGTGCTTGGGGCATTCTCCGTTGCAGGCGAAAAGCCATTCGCATCGTAAGCACTTGGTGGGCAGCTTGTTGCGCTTGTCGATTCCGAAGGCTGTCTGCTTGTCGGAACGCATTATCTCAGCGATGGACTTGTTGGTGATGTTGCCCAGAAGATAGTCACTATAAACGAAATGGTCGCAAGGGTAGAGATCTCCGTTGTGTTCGATGACGGAATTGCCACCGCAGGTCTGGGCGAAGGTGCAGGTTCCCGGCATCTCACCGACCCAGTTGGCAAGGGTCGCATCGAAGTTGGTGACGAAATAGCGTCCTACATCGTTGCGGACCCAATAATCGAATATGTCACAGAGGAATCGACCGAAACCGATGTCACTCACCGACCACGGTGCAATGACAGCTCCGTCGGTTTTGGGGTCAACGATGTAAGGCCGTTTCTTCTTGTCCGGCTTGCCCGCCCCGTTCAGCGGGTACTTGACATGCTCCACGACCGGCATGAACTGCATGAAGCCGCTGCCGGCCTCTTTTAAGAATATGTAAGTTTCCAACCCCCGGCCTTCGCTGGCATGGTTCACCGTGGACATCGTGTTGAACTCAACCCCTTCCCCTTTAAGAATATTCAACCCGCTCATCACCCTGTCGAAGGTCGGGAAGCCACCCTTGTCCTTACGGTACCTGTCGTGAATGTCCTTGGGGCCGTCCAGGGATATTCCCACAAGAAAATCATTATCATGGAAGAATCTTGCCCATTCGCGGTTGAGAAGGGTGCCGTTGGTCTGGATGGTGTTGTGGATGACCTTCTCCCCGGCATATTTACGCTCATATTCAAGGGCCTTTCGGTAGAAGTCCAACCCCAGCACCAGCGGTTCGCCGCCGTGCCAGTTGAAGGTCACCTCCGGCACGCCGTTCGCGCTGATATATTCCTGAACCACCTTTTCCAGCATCGCTTCGCTCATGCGCGGCTCCTTGCCGCCGTAGATCCCGGCCTTGTCGAGGTAGTAGCAATATTTGCAGTCCAGGTTGCAGAGCGAGCCTGCCGGTTTCAGCATGATGTTGAAAGCCATTGGCCCGGAAAGGCGGATGGCGTCCCCGAGGGTCAGGGTCTTCTCGAATGTCGCGTCTGACATATTCCTAAATAGTGTAGCAGTCAATAAGCTGGTACAAAGCGTTCTTGGTCTTTGAACCTATCTTGTTGTATTTGCGTATGAACCCGCAATTTACGAGGTCTTCCAGAATTGAGGAAAGTTTGCCACCGTCGCTTAGTGACAGCTTTTCGAGAAGATCATCCCTTGTCATTCCGTATGATTTTCCCGCAAGTTGCTCCACGACGGCTACATAGGGATCCGGATTCTTGAACAATGCGGCGTAGAGTTCAGAAAATTCCCCGTCAAGTTTCGCGTCTTCAGCAAAAAACATATTGTCAATGTTTTTCGCCAGACTTACTCCTTTATTAAGGAAACTCCAGTAGTAAGGAACTCCGCCAAGAATCATGTATGCCTCAAGTTTTTGGAATCTGGTCATCACCAACCCGGCCGCTTTGGAATATTTCTCACATTCTTTCAGTGTGAACGGTTTAAGATTGATTTTGAATGACAATCTATTATGCAGTCCGCCCTTGTTTCTGAAGACTTTCTTCACAATCCAAGAAGTGGCGGATCCGCAGATTATCAGGATAATGTCATTCCTGAGTGCGGCCCAGTTGTTCCAAAAGTGCTTCAATGCCGGAAGATAGTCTGACTTAGGCGTGTCCATCCACGGTACGTCGTCAAGAAACACGACTTTTTTCCCGTTTTGATGCTGTCCAGATAACTCCCAAGCAGATCGAATGCGGAGACCCAATTTTCGGGAATAGGGAAGTCTGCCATTCCGGAGTTTTTCAATGCCAGACAGAAATTCAAGAGTTGTTTCCGCTTGGTCACATTATATACTCCGGCATAATGAGATGAGATCTTTTTGCCGAAAGCTTCTTTTATAAGTAATGTCTTGCCGACTCTGCGCCTGCCATAAACAGCGATAAATCTAGAGGACTCTGCGTTCAGCGTGTCTCGGAGCTCGGCCAATTCTTTCTTTCTGCCTATAAACATAATGGAGTGTTTCCTTTCTGCAAAAGTATGAATATTATTTGGGATAACTGTGCGGAATCTTAGGTTTTTACAACATTCCGCACGATTATCCTTTACGGCGTCTTTACAGGTCTCCTACTCTCTGGCCCACATACTTCCACCGTCCGTTTCGGTAATTAACTTGTCGAATCGACCTCTTTTCTCAGCAGACATCAACACCCGGTGTCTCTGCAAGCCATGTCATAGACTCAACGGTAAATGAGTCTGTGGAGGATAACAATCTGTAAATGAATGTTTTACTAGCCTCTGCTTCTGCCCGTAACGAGTGGGAGTAGCTCTTTCGTTTCCTTTGAATATTAGTGGTTTAGCCTCCACGGCAATGACCATTAAAACCAGCCCTGCCGTGGTGAGGGGGCGGGACTGGCCATGATAGAAGAAGGTAAATCTGATGTGCGTTTGCCTATGCGATCGGGATCCAGAGCTCGGTCAGAAGGTCTTCGGGGCTTCGTGAGCGCGGGAAAGTTCGGTGACTTCATCAGTCCGCGAGGAATTTAACGTTCAATTTGCGGCCGTTGACCATGCATTTGTTTATCCTAGCGTCTCCTTTGCTCACCTTTACGAAAGGCTTTCCTTTTTCAAGCCCTATGGTGCCGTACCAACCTTCAGCTGAGAAGAAAGACCTGAAATCATTTCCTATACGTGAATCGATGAACAATGTCCCGGTCACAGCATCGAAGCGGATGCCGGTCAGAGCCTGGAGCAGACTGTAGCTGGACAAGGCTCTTGCGTACCAGGATCCGCATTCATATTCATTGTAAGGATTGCGCCGAGTCCCGTCGTACCGGTCAAGGCAGGTTCTGACAATGTCGAGTCCTTTCTCGACCTCACCTTCGAACATGAGGTGTGCCGCCACCTGAAACTCTATTCCTGTCCAGACCTCATCGCTGTAGACGAACGGAAGACTGAGCTTTCCGCCTTTCGGCCAGGTGCACAGGAGAAGTCCGCCATCATCGCCGACAGCGTATCCCGGTCTTTGAGGATTGGCGTGATCCCTGAGGTCATGTTTGAGATTGTATTTGTATACGGAATTAAGATGCCCGGTCACCTTTTCTTTGCCGAACGGCTCCTCCAGACCGCACACCATGGACATCCAGCCACCAATTATTCCGTCGGAAAGGCATCCGTCACCATATTGATATTTCGGTCCTTCTTTCTCAAGGACTTTGCGGGCCTCGTCGGAATAGCCGCTGTGGAATGACTGCGCCGAGGTCGGATCTTCCGCCTTCAGCCCTTTCCAACGGATTTTCTGGATGAAATACTCGCCGTTCCAGAGTTCGTCGTTCATGAACTTGAGAGATTTCCTTAACAGATCTCTGTACCGTGAAGTGTCTTCTCCGAGGAATTCACCAATGTGGACGATACTGTTCAACGCTCCGACGTAGAAACTGGTACACATTCCGTCCGGCCCCCAGAATTCGATGTCGTACGTGTTGTGGTGAGGTTCCTCCAATGCGCCTTTTTCGTATGGGTCCCAAGTGCGGATGCAGTAATCCATGCTTTTCTTGATCTGAGGATACAGGAAGCGTATCCAGTCATTGTCTCCGCTTATCCTCCATTCGCGGTAAACTTTCATGATTCCTCCGAGTTGCCCGTCCGCCGCTGAATGGAAATCGTGTTTTACGGGGCGGATAGGGATGTTTGCCCGAAAAACCTGATGCCCGTCCTTGTTCTGATCAACAAGGAGTTCCGTTTCCCTGAGGCTTCTTTCCATTCTTGGGAAAAGGTGAGGAATCGCCTGGGCGTAATTCCACACATGGGTGCATGAGCCGTGGCAACTTCCCCAGTTATCACCGCTGCCTTCCCATACCCATAGCCTGCCGTCGTGCTGACGCATGACCGTGGTGGATTTCAGGATGGTAAGATTGTCGGCGATCGCCTCCACAACCTCTTCTGGAAGTGTGGAGTCATAGAATGTGTCGGTGAATTTCTCAGTCGCCTCTCTCAAGTTCGGGTAGTTTGCAAGCCAGTATGAGGCGACATCAGAGACGGAGGAGAACCTCCTGCTGTACCAAGGCTCGTACCGTTCAGGATAGTCCTTATAGTCATCCGCGTTGTAGTAATCTCCTCGGTCGTTGTCCGTCTCGGCGTCAGGCCCTATGCGGTGGATCGAGGTCGGCACGTACCAAGCTATGTACAAATGAACAGTCTTGGATTCTCTGGGCTTGAGGCTGAAAGGAACGAACAAGGACGCTCCCGGAGCGCTTGATGCCGGCTCATTAGGTGTCACATCTCCAGAGGAAACCTTGTTCCAGGCCATCGTGAGCGGATCAAACCATCCACCTCTGAACCAGCAATAATCAACGACGGCATTCGCCTCATCCGTGAATATGGCACAATGACCTTCAGCGTCAACCATGTTCGGAACGGGATTCTGGTTCAGCACAAAACCATTCGACATTTTTGTGATAGGGGATTCGGCATCGTTGCTTCTCCACATGAAATTCCTTGTGTTGAAGGAAAACACAGCGTTCACACACTCAGAGGATGTGTTCTTAAAGGAATATTCTAACCCTCCCACCGGAAGTCCTGAATTATCCTCGTCACCAGGGATGAAAGGGTTCCATGCTGTGATGTCAACTTCCAGTGGAATGTCGTTGTCGCTCAGGGATATATTCGCAAAAGGGAATCTTGCTTTGAAGCGCCCCTCGTCAAATCTTGGCAATCCCCATGTCGTTCCGCCTACACCCATGCCACCTTCCCTTCTTCCGAATATCTTGTAGTCAGGGACATTGGCTTCAAGCACTTTCGTTCCATCAGGCGCTCCGTCAATATGAATCGCCGCGAATGTGCAAGGCTCATGGAACAGTTCGGGGTAATGATGAAACGACAGGTTGGATATGGCTCCTGTCCCTTCGATGCAGAACATTCCGGAGCCCAGTCCGCCTATCGGGAATGCGATGTGGCTGAGTTCCTCTCCGGCAAAGCCTTTGTTGTACTCTCTGGCAAAACTTGAGCACCCGATGGTGACAAGCATTATGGTGGTCAATATTCTTCTCATATTGAATATTTTAATGTTTTCGGGAAAGTTTTATAACGGTGCCGCCCGATGAAGCGAGCCTTACTGTTATGCTGCTATCTTTTGTGACATCCATGACGGATGATTCGAGATGGTTCGGGTTTGTGTCTGTGTCGTCCGCGTCTTTCAGCAGCTCGAGGGAGTGTTCCCCGTCTTCCAGAAAGTTGAAATTGATGTCTATCGTCCGTTCGGTAGTGTTGTTGATGCATCCGACGTACCAGTCTATCCCTTTTCTTCTTGCGGTGACGACATATTCGGCAACCTTGGCCTTCAGGACTTTGGTCTCGTCCCATACGGTGGGCACTTCCTTCAGGAACTCGAATCCCGGCTGGCCCTTGTAGGCCTCAGGATAGTCGCAAATCATGTTCAGATAGCTCTCCAGAACCAGATACATGGCCAACATGTGGCATCTTGTGCTGGTCACCAGAGGACGGGAGTAATGCACCACATAGTCTTTCTCAGGAACAGAGCGGAATCCTCCTAGGTGGTAGTCCGCGGGACCGGCCAGAAGTCTAGTGAAAGGCATAATTATGTCGTGGTCCGCTCCCATCTGCCTTTCATTGTCCCATTTATAGACTTCATAGTTCAGTGTGCCTTCCCGGGTGAACTCGTTGGGGTATGTTCTGGAGAGGCCTGACGGCTTGCTTGCCCCATGGAACTGAATGAACAGTCTGTGTTCGGCGGCTTTGCGTAGAATGGTCTCCTGGATGGTTATCATCTCCTGGTCATCCCTGTTCATGAAATCCACCATCATGCCTTTCACGCCCCATTCATTGAATTTTGTGAATATCTCATCGATATTCTTGTACAATGCCGCCCAGTTCAGCCATACGTGTATGTCAACGCCGCGTGACCGGGCATATTCACACACCGCTTTGAAGTCCAGGAGGGGGACTGGTCTGGTAGGGTCCGCGTTCGGTCCGGCAAGGCCGAATCCTGGGCCGTCGTCATAGTACCAAGGCATGTCGGCGTAGCCATAGACGGAATGATACTCAAGACCGTTGTCAGCCGCGAAGTCTATGTAGTACTTGTTTGTCAGGAAGTTGTTGCCAGGCTGGAATGTCGTGTCGGGAACTTCCGTGTCATTCCACCATAGGAATGTCGTTTTTCCGGGCTTCAGCCACGAGGTGTCCTCTATCTTGCAAGGCTCGCACAGGCTTGTCAGCACGGTGCTTTCCATCAGTGTCTCGATTCTGTCGCTGATCATGAACACCCTCCACGGGGTTGTGCAGACGGAGTCAAGCATCACGCAGTATTCCGGTTTGTCAAGTCTTGGAGACAAGTGGCTTGTAAGTTTCCCCTTATCCTTGATGAGGTACATTCCGGCGTAATCCACAAGATTCGCCTCTGTGACGGCGGCGAATGTCCCGTCTTCGAATTCAAGCGTAAGAGGCATGTCTATGAGTTTGCCGGAGTCCAGATCGCCGAGCCTTTTTCTGGTATATGGCCCTTCATGCGAGTTTATGAAACCGGAAACGAACAGCGCGCTTGCCATCGGATTCCCTTCGGGTCTGATCTCAAGAATCTCGTTTTTTATGTTAAGAGCCTTGTCTCCATTACGTTTTCGGATGATGTTCCGGAAAGCTACGGCATCGTTGAACGCCTTGACCTGCAAGCACATGTCAAAGTTCTTGTTCGGATTGACCACGTCTATTGTTGTTTCTTTGTACTCACTGCGGACGTGACTGCATTTCCCCACAGGAAGTGAATATTCCTCAACGCCTTTTCTTCTGGTCACCTTGCCAAGTTTTGCTTCGGCTCCCAGTGTGGCGTCATCCATGACGATACTGATCGCTGAATCTTCGATCAGTGTTTTCCCCTTATGGGTGATGCGGTACTCAAGCTGCCCTTTCACGGTGCGGAACATGATGCCGATCGATCCGTCGGGAGAATCCACTCTCACCGATGGCTGCGCTGAAGCCAAAATGGATAGCATGAGTAACGGAATGGTCAGAAACAGTCTCATTTTGATGCTTTTAAATCTATTGACATAAGATATGTGTTGTAAGGAAGCCACATCGACATTATGAAATACAATGTGGTGCCTTTCTTTGACAGAGGGTGTATGAATGAGCCATACAGCTGGGGCCAGTCCCTGCCGCTTGCCACCTGCATCGGTTCGCTCCACGGACCTTCCATGTTGTCGGCGTGGCGAAGACATATTTCGTACCGTGGGTCATTGAAGTAGAGAAGAACCCATTTCCGGAGTTCCGGCATGTAGCAGAATGACAGTTCGCCGACCTTGTCATTGAAAAGTGGCGCCGCGGCGTTTTCCTTGCCTGTGGCCCAGCCGAAACCGTTCCAGAACTCATATTTACCGGGATCTTCGATGTCCGTTTCTTTGAATCTGGCGAGGTATGGCATGCCGGCACGCCCTGTCTGGGTGCTCATCATGTACACCGTGCCGCCATCGTTGTAGTAGCCACATTGGCCGAAGTTGCTCTCTCCGGAAAAATTCACGCTGTTCACACGCTCCCAGTCATTGCCTCCGTTCGTGGACTTGTACAGACTTGAGTAGTTTGTAACCCATCCAGTCCACGTCCTGATGTTCATGTAGTGTACGTAGTCCGCGTTGTTCGCATGGATGGCGGCTGTCGGGATTGAAGTCCAGTCTCCTGCTCCTGATGTGTTGTGCGCACTGAAACAGATCTGCTTCGCCTCGTTCCCTTCCATGACGGCTCCGTTGATGGTCAGTCCGTTGCTTAGTTCGGTGTCGTTCGATAGGAGAATCACATTGCTCCTCCACGAGCCTCCATTCGGACCAGGAGAAGAATAGTTGGGCTTGAAATCGGCTCCGAATGTGTCTCCGAAAATCAATCCGAATCTGTTTTTTGACATTTCCCACACGATGCCAAGGTCCGTGCCTCCGACATTGTATTTCAAATCGGTTCTGTTGTTCAATGTGTATTTTACTGGAGGCAGACCGTCGTGTCCGTTGTCCTCGGCTCCTGTGACCCTTGACAGACATTGGAGGTTTGAGAATCGGATGTCCGACGATTTCTTCTGGCCAGTGTTGGTGATTCTTACGGCACGGGTGTCGCTTGCCTTTCCTTCGATATCGAAAGCCGTGAATTCCAAAGTGATATTCTCCGGATCGGTTTCCTTTATCAGGTAAGAGTATGTGAATCTGTCAGTCACCAAGGACTTCCCGTGCTTTGCCGGAAGCTTCCCGTAACTGGTTACTTTTACGACTTTAAGGTAGTCAAGGTTCTCGAAGCCGCTTATTGTCATCTGAATCTCGGCCATACCCTCAACCGGAGTGATCTCATTCTTGGCAATACTGATTTGAACCTCACTCTTTTCCTTTGTTCTCGTGTCGTCCTCTTTGGCGCACGAGATGCTTGCCATGCATGCCGATAAGCACAGCATGCACAACAAGCGAATGGGCATCCGTCTCATTTCCGGTAATATTAATAATTCTCTAGATCCTGCCAGGCTGGGAACGCAGGGAATTTCGCGTGTGGCTCGGCTTGGTACCAGAAGGAAGTGGCGGAGATGTCGGAATGCTGCTGCAAGTATCTTCCGTCGAATCTCCAACCCAGATCCTGAATGGTCGCCTTGAAGTCTTTCTTAAACCTGACCGGATCCATGATGTGCCACCGGTACAGTCCGAACCTTTCCTGAGAGCGGTAAGTTCCGTCCGGCCTTATCACCTGACAAAGTCCGGCGTAAGGCGTGCAGAATTCCGTGAATCTGCCGTTTCTGTCGAAATTATAGGATCCGCAGAAGTAGTCCTCCGTTCCGGTAGTGCAGATTGTAGGGTGTTTTTTGTCACCGTCGATAAAGAATTTCATCTCTCCTTCTCCCCACCAGCCGTTATTGGTGAGCCCCCATGCCATATAGACTCCGACATATTGGCCTTGGCCTTTTACTCCGTCAAGCACAGTGAAGTCGGAACTTTCATTATAACGTGTCCTTCTGAACTGGCAGTGGAAATAACCCGCATCTTCCGGAACTTCGGTAAGTGTGTAGTCTATCTGGTAGTAAAGTGTCATAGCGTCTTTCGGGTTGATGTTCTCCATGGTTATCTTGCATTTCTTTCTGAAAGGCATCTGCCAGTAACAGTTGAATGCGCTTCCTGGATTCACGCACACAGGCAGGGAGACCAAAGGGGCATATTCATTCCATCCCATGCAGAAGAAGTCCGAGATAGGACATTCCACGGATGGAGTCTCCTCGTCATCCCAATAGATTCGGATGATGCTCCATCTCCATATTCCTGTAGGAGTCATCCAAATGTGCTGGACAGCTCCGGGGCCTTCCATTTCTGCGATTGTGACGGTTTCGCCTGAATTAATGATTATGTAAGGATTGACTTTCCATCCTTCGCCGAGATCTCGGGCCGCCCAGGATGCGTTGTTGACATTCTTTGTGTTCGGCAGTTCCGGAACAGCCTTGGCTCCCTGGCCTTTGGCACCGGTGAAATTCTCAGGAGAAATGGATCTGGTCTCTGCGTTCGAAAGCCTTGAGAGATTTCCGAGGTTCATGCCCAGTCCATTGAAGTCCTGCGCTGACATGGACAGTGCCATCAGGCTGCAGATCAATGATGTGATGAGTTTTGTTGTCTTCATTGTAGTAGATTTTTTACGAGTGTGTGTGTTTGAGGTGTGTATAAATCCGCTAAATCAATTTAACATTATGATTGCAATAATAGTTGGAATGAGATTGCATTGTCACTTGCGTTTCCCGGAAGAGGCGCGTTTCACAAGCGATCCCTCGGCTTCCACCTGTTGTGTGAGGCTGTCATCTGATTCCAGATGCTCGATAAGTATCTCTACGGCCTTTCTCGCCATTCTTTCGAGTGGCTGGGACACGTAGGTGATCGGAGCATAGAAGAAATCGAAGGCACTTTCTCCGTCGAAACAGACTATTCCCAGATCGTCAGGAATATGTATGCCTTTGCTCTGTATGTAGTACAGGCACTTGATGGTGATCGTGTTGGTGGCGAACAGGATGGCGTCCACCTTGTTCTCTATAAGGCTGTTCATGGCTTTCTCACAACTCTTGTCGATGGCACTCATGTCAACTTGCTTGATGATGATTGAGCCTTTCGCCCCATTGTCTGTCAAAGCCTGGCAGTAACCTTCGATACGGTCTTTCATGTTCGTGAGATTCGCTCCATAGCCGACGAACCCTATTTTCTTGTAACCTTGCCTTATAAGATGCTCAGTCGCTTCATAGGACGCTTTCCGGTTGTTGAGACTTACATAGTCTGTCTTTATTCCGGGAATATACCTGTCCAACAACACCAATGGCACATTCCTGTCATTCAGCATCTTGACGGTCTCCTCGGAGCCGTCGCATGGCACGACGATCATTCCGTCAACTTCCTTGCGGAGCATTTTCTGTGTAAGGTCGGCAAGTTTGTCCGCACGCTCGTCGGAGCTGGCGAACAAGGCCATATAGCCGTATTCCTCGGCAGTGGTCTCGATGTTTTTCACGATGTCGGCGAAGAACATGTTGGAGATGTCGGAAACAATCACTCCTATGGTGTGGTTCGTGCCGTCCCTAAGGCTCTTGGCAAATCCGTTCGGCTTGTAATCCAATGCTTTGGCTATGCTGCGGATCTTTTCCGCCATAGTGTCACTCACCCTGTACTGCTTTTGCTTCCCATTCAAGACAAAGGAGACAAGGGCTGGGGATACCCCTGCCGCTTTCGCAATGTCTTTGATGGAAATTCCTTTTTTTCTGTCTCCCATGACGCTAAATTGTTTTTGCAAAGTTATGCAATAATTATCAAAAATAAAATCAGTTTTGACAAAAACGGTGTAAATATGTTTGAATTTTCTTTGAAATCTAATTTCTAATTACTTACTTTGCGCTGTGATTTGAGGGTTGTGTAATAATTATTGACACTAAATTAACGGCTGATGGCATGCCGTTCAAAGGGGGGAACCCTATTATTTGTATTATTCTGCTAAATTAATTTAGCGTATTTATAAAATAAAAAGAGTCACTTTATGGAACATTTGCGCAAGGTGGAAATGAAGAGAAATGGCAGGGGGCGTTCTTTGCCGGGAGTATTTCTCGCTTTTTTATTGTTGGCCACCGCTTGGCAGGCTTATGCCCAGAAAACAACATTCAAAGTGTCTGGAACCGTTCTGGACGCTCAGACAAAAGAACCTGTGATTGGCGCGGGAGTCATGATGAAAGCTTCGAATTTGGGAACCGTGACAGACATTGACGGCAATTATGTCCTTACCGTCAATGATCCCAAAGGAGTCCTTGTTGTCTCGGCGGTGGGGTATAGGAATGTTGAGATGAACATAAACAACAAAGCCGTCATCAACATCCTTATGGAGAGCGACATGGAGTCTTTGCAGGATGCCGTTGTGGTCGGCTATGGTTCTCAAAAGAAAGCCACGATCACAGGCTCTCTCACGCAGGTTGATGTCAAACTTCTGGAACAATCCGCCGCTCCATCGCTTTCCAATTCGTTGGGAGGAGCCATGCCTGGAATCATCACCCGACAGAGCAGCGGTGAGCCTGGATATGATGGTGCGACCATCCTTATACGTGGTATGGGCTCTTGGGTGAACTCGTCCCCGTTGGTTCTTGTCGATGGTGTTGAGCGGGACATAAATCTTATCAACACTGACGAGATAGCGTCATTCTCCATACTCAAGGACGCTTCCGCTACCGCTGTGTATGGAATGCGTGGAGCGAACGGCGTCATTCTGATCTCAACCAAGAAAGGTGTTGTCGGAAGGCCAAAGGTGTCATTTCGCATGGAAGCCACACAGCTTCACGGACTTCGTTTCCCTGACTACATCAAAGGCTATGAGTTCGCTAACTTGATGAACGAGGCCTGCACTGTCGGAGGCACGGCTCTGCCATGGTCTGACGAGGAAATCGAGAAGTTCCGCGACGGTTCAGATCCGTACAATTATCCAAGTGTGGACTGGACTGGCGAGACATTGAAGAAGAACGCATTCCAGACAATGAACACTCTGTCCGTCACCGGAGGTAACGAGACAGTACGGTATTATGTAAGCGTCGGGTTCACATCGCAAAGCGGTCTCTTCAAGGAGGATCCTACCTATGACTACAGGACCAATTCTCTTTCCCAGAGATACAATTTCCGCTCGAATGTGGACATTAACCTTACAAAGAACTTTTCTTTGTCTTTGGGACTCGCCGAGATCATTGAGGACAGAACTTATCCTGGAACCCCGTCGGCGACCATCTTCAATGCCCTCAGGGTCTGCTCCCCAATTTCTTTCCCGGTGAGGAATCCAGATGGAACATTCGGCGGAGGAAACACATCTTACGAATGGATCAGCCCTTATGTGTATGCCACGAATAGTGGCTATTCAAAGCAGTTCCGTACCACCACACAAGGCACGGTGGGAGCCAAATGGGACTTGTCCACATTGATCACTCCTGGTCTGCAGTTGGAGGGAAATTTTTCATTCGACCATTTTTATATTAATGAAGCAACTCGCAACAAGCAGCCTCTTATCAAGAAATATCTTGGTGCCGATCCGAACACAGGCGAGGACCGCTACACCTTGATCAAGGAAGAGACCGCAATGGGGTACAGGATCGCATCTTCTGGCTCCAACAGGGCGTATTATTACGATGTCAGGTTGAATTACAACAGAACGTTCAACAATCATAATGTCGGTGCGTTGGCGATGTTCAACCGTCGTGACTATAAGGACCTTACAGCCAGTACTTCAACGTTGAACCTTCCTTACAGACGCCAAGGATGGGCTGGACGAATAACTTATAACTATGCGCAGAGATACCTGTTTGAGTGGAACTTCGGTCTTAACGGATCTGAAAATTTCGCCCGTGGAAAACGTTACGGATTCTTCCCGGCCTGGTCTGCTGGATGGGTCCCTTCAGAAGAGAATTTCTGGAATATCGGGTGGGTCAACCATCTTAAGATCAGAGGCTCGTACGGGCTTGTCGGGAATGACGCATCCGGTTCCGCGGGGCGTTTCTTCTACATGTCGACTGTGAACAAGACCGCCAACGGCTATCTGTTCGGAGACTCGCAGAACCTCTATAACGGAATGGCTGAGTTGCAGATGGGTGCCTCAAACGCCACATGGGAAGTGTCTCACAAGACGGATCTGGGGTTGGATCTGGAGCTGTTCGACAGGAAGATTCGCCTTTCCGCTGACTGGTTTTATGAATATAGAGACCAGATACTCCTGAAGAGGCAGCAGATTCCTGACATCATGGGAGCGGCATGGGGAGATACCCCTTGGGCCAATCTTGGAATAATGGAAAACCGTGGAGTGGATGGGCAGATTGAGTTCACAAACACGACCAATCAGGGCTTTTTCTATTCTGTGAGAGGTAACATCACCTACGCCAAGAACAAGATCATCGAGGATGACACGGCGAAAGCTTTGTTTGACTATCAGAACACAAGGGGACATTCCACAGGACTGGCTCTTGGTTATGTGGCAGAAGGTTTGTTCCAATCTCAGGAAGAAATCGACAACAGCCCTAAGCAGGAACTGGGGTCGTACACGGTCGGTGACATAAAGTACAAGGATCTCAACGGTGACGGCGTCATCAACGCCTACGACCGCACATGGATAGGTTATCCGAGAGAGCCACGGTTCATGTTCGGCTTCGGCTTCACATTCGCTTACAAGGGTTTTGACCTGTCCATGAATTTCACCGGAGCGGCGCAGACCAGCCTTTTCATTGATTCCGCAAGCATGTGGCCGTTCGCGCTTGACTATCCTGGATATAATGTCTTGCGTGAATATTACGACAATAGGTTCATCCCTGGCGCGGACAACAGCGATGCCAAATATCCGGTCGTTCACAATGGCACCTCGTCCAACAACTATCAGATAAACACCTTGTATCAGCACGATGCCTCGTATCTGAAACTCAAGACCGCCGAGTTTGGCTATTCTTTCGGCAAGGGTCTGGTGTCAAGGATAGGTCTTGAATCAATCCGTCTCTTTGTGAACGGAAACAATCTGTTATGTTTCGATGGAATTAAAATCGTTGACCCTGAGTCTAATAACCTTGCCAACAGCACATATCCGACCCAAAGGGCTATGACAATCGGTGTTCAAGTTGGCTTCTAATTATTGATGGATTATGAAAAAGATAGGTAATATATTCATTGGACTGCTTTTGCTGGCGGGATTTGTCTCGTGCGAGGATTTCTTGGACATGGCTCCAGATGAGAATCTCACGATCGAGGATGTGTTCTCCAACAGGATCTACACCAGAGATTTCCTTACGCATATATATTCATGGACACCGACAGAGGCCAATATGGCAGATGACGGTGGGGCGTGGAGAAACCCATATACCGCTGGCTGCGATGAGATGGAATGCGCCTATGGTGGCGCCTATGCACACCAGATTAACAACGGTGGCTGGAATCCCAATGACATTTCAAGGACACAAGTCTGGTCGGAGTCTTACATGGCTTTGAGAAAGGTCAACATGTTTCTGGAAAACGTCGATAAGTGTCCTGCTGCCGAAGAGGAGGTACGCCGTTGGAAAGGAGAGGCATATTTCCTAAGGGCATGGTATCATTTTCTTGTGTTCAGGGCATACGGTGCGATTCCGATTGTTGACCATGCCTTTGACATCAATGAAAACATATTGTCAGTGAGGAGGTCCCCAGCTGATGCGGTCGCTCGGTTTATCGCAGAAGACTGCGATAGGGCTGCCGAGTACCTTTATGACATGGACAAATGGTCTTCAACTGACACCGGACGCGCCACAAGGCTTTCCGCTAAAGGTTTGAAGTCAAGAGTGTTGCTCTACATAGCCTCTCCGCTTTACAACGGAGACGAACTATTCGCGGAATTGAAAGACCCTGTTGACGGGACACCTCTGATCTCGCAGACTTATGACAAGGAAAAGTGGAAGGCGGCGGCAGACGCGGCATTGGATTGCATCAACTTGGCACGGCAGAGCGGAAGGGAACTTTACAACGAGACACCGGATAATCCGGTCGTGAACTACCAGAACATATTCAATGACAATTGGAATGATGAGATTCTGTGGGCCAAGAACATCGGTACCTACGATCACTGGCTCAACTGCTCGGATCCTGTGTCTTTCGGTTGCTTCTCGATCCTGGATCCTACTCAGGAGATGGTTGACGCTTACGAGATGGAGGATGGTTCGACTCCTATCACTGGCTATACCAACGATGGACTAGTTCCGGTGATAAACAAAGAGTCGGGATACGTGGAGAGCGGGTTCGCCGAAGATGAGTTCGAAGGGCGCTGGCAGAAGGGTGTGTCGAATATGTACACGCATCGAGAGCCCCGTTTCTACGCTTCCATAAACTTTGCCGGTGCGATTTGGAAAACAACACGCGAGTCCAACTGGACCAAGCCTCATGTCAATGAATTCTGGTTCAGGGGTATAGATGGGAAGAATAACGCTGGGTCGGACTATTGCAAGACGGGGTATCTGATGAAGAAGCTCCATTATCCCACCAGAATACCATGGCAGTACACACCAAACATGATGTGGGTATACATCCGTCTCGGAGAAATCTATCTTAACGCGGCGGAAGCCATCAATGAATATTATGGCCCGGCCGACGCTTATAAATACGTGAATGCGATCAGAAACAGGGCCGGATTGCCTGATCTTCCTGAAGGTCTGTCCGTAGACCAGATGCGGGAAA
The DNA here is from genome assembly GCA_002439875.1 of Bacteroidales bacterium UBA6397. Classification (GTDB taxonomy): domain Bacteria; phylum Bacteroidota; class Bacteroidia; order Bacteroidales; family UBA932; genus Cryptobacteroides. The sequence continues at coordinate 9,943 of DJQB01000033.1, read as the reverse complement.
GAATCAAGCACGAGAGGAGGATTGAACTTGCCTTTGAGGTTCATAGGTTCTTTGACGTCAGAAGATGGCTTGAAGGCCCACAGACTCAAGGAGTCCCGATTCATTCTATGAACATTTGGGAAGGAGAGAACATGCAGGACCCTGCTTTCTACAAGAGGATAAAGGTCGAAGACAGGGTGTTCGAGTCTCCTAAACATTATTTCTTCCCTATAGAGCAGGCCGAGATTGACAAGCATGAGGACAGGGAGCTTGTGCAGAATCTTGGATGGACGACATTGAATTAGAAAAATAAAATAAATATCATGGTGAATATGAAAACGAATTATCCAAAAATCGGGATCAGACCGATCATAGACGGACGCAGAGGCGGCATCAGGGAATCATTGGAGGACATGACGATGGGCATGGCCAGACGTGTTGCGGAACTTTACAGCGAGAAACTGAGGTACAGCGATGGGACGCCTGTGCAATGCGTTATCGCTGACACGACGATCGGCGGCGTCGCAGAAGCCGCCGCCGCGACCGAGAAATTCAAGAGCGACAATGTCGGAGCGGTCATCTCTGTGACTCCTTGCTGGTGCTACGGGGCGGAGACGATAGACATGGATCCTCTCATGCCGAAGGCGATTTGGGGGTTCAATGGAACTGAAAGACCGGGAGCGGTCTATCTGGCCTGCGCTTTGGCTGCTCACAACCAGAAAGGGCTTCCTTCTTTTGGTATATATGGACATGATGTGCAGGATGTCACAGACAGCGGGATCACCCCGGATGTGGAGGAAAAACTTTTAAGATGGGCCAGAGCCGCTGTCGCCGTGATGCAGATGCGTGGCAAATCGTATCTTGCCATAGGCTCGGTGTCGATGGGAATCGCCGGCTCGACTGTCAATCCAGACTTCTTTCAGGAATATCTCGGGATGAGAAACGAGTATGTGGACTGTTCCGAGATCCAAAGAAGAATCGAGCTTGGAATCTATGACAAGGAAGAGTTTGCGAAGGCGAAGGAGTGGGTCGGGAAAAAATGCAAGTCCCATGAAGGGAAAGACCTTAATCCGGAACACCTGTGCTACCCAAGGGAAAAACTTGACGAGGTCTGGGATTATGTCACAAAGATGGCGATGATCTTTAGGGATCTCATGTATGGTAACCTAGAACTGGCCCGCATGGGATTCGAGGAGGAAGCCGCTGGGCATAATGCGATCACGGGCGGGTTTCAGGGTCAGCGTCAATGGACTGACTTCAAACCGGACGGAGATTTCGCGGAGGCTCTTCTGAACTCTTCCTTTGACTGGAACGGAATTCGGGAGCCGATCACGTTCGCCACAGAGGATGATTCACTTAACGCCGCCACGATGCTGTTCCTGCATCTTCTCACCAACAGGGCACAGATCTTCGCGGATGTCAGGACCTATTGGTCTCCTGAGGCCTACAAGCGGGTTACAGGTAAGACTCTGACAGGTGACGCTGCTCCGGGATTCATCTATCTTATCAACTCGGGTTCATGCGCCCTTGACGCAACAGGCCAGATGGCAGACGAAAACGGGAATCCTGAGATGAAACATTTCTGGGAGATGAGTCAGGAAGATGTGGACAAATGCCTGGACAACACAACTTGGTATCCTTCCGGAAGAGAGTATATGAGAGGAGGCGGATTCTCCTCCCAGTTCCTCACAAAAGGCGGAATGCCTGTGACCATGTGCCGCTTGAATCTCATAAAGGAACTCGGGCCAGTCCTTCAGATAGCTGAGGGCTGGACTGTGGACATCGACCCTGAGGCCTTCAAGATCATCTCCAAGCGTACCGATCCGACATGGCCGTCCACTTTCTTCACTCCAAGATTGACTGGCGAAGGTGCGTTCAAGGACGTCTGGACTGTTATGAACAAGTGGGGAGCCAATCATGGCGCCATCAGCTATGGACATGTTGGTGCGGACATGATCACGCTTGCCTCGATGTTGAGGATCCCTGTCTGTATGCATAATGTGGATCCGGACCAGGTATACCGTCCTTCGGCGTGGGATGCCTTTGGAATGGAGACAGAAACCGCTGACTTCCGCGCATGTCAGGCCTATGGCCCTCTTTACAAGTAACAGAATATGAACAGAATTGCATTTTGGGCGATGGCCGCAGCCATGATGTGCGGTTGTTGCTGTTGTGACAAAGAATATAAAATGGGTACTTACGGTTATGATCTGGCGTTCTTCGCTAGACATGAGATTTCTACAGTAGAGTTGGAAAGCGTGGACGGAAGATCCAGACTGCTTGCTGTCCCGGAATATCAGGGTAGGGTGATGACTTCCACCGCGGACGGATTGGATGGCAAGAGTTACGGCTGGATAAACTATAAATTCATAGAGGCGGGCAAGGTGAGCCCTCAATTTAATCCTTTTGGCGGTGAGGAACGTTTCTGGATTGGTCCGGAAGGTGGGCCTTTCTCGTATTACTTCAAGAGGGGAGACGAGCAAGTTTATGAGAACTGGAAAGTTCCGGCTCCGATCGACACGGACGCCTATGATATTGAGAGACAGTCGGAATCTGAAGTGGTGTTCGTCAAGGACTTCAAGGTGAGAAACGCCTCGGACATCGAGTTTGCGATGGGAGTGCGCAGGATCATATCAATGTTGGACAAGAATGATCTGGAGACTTTGTTGGGTGTGAAGATTCCGGATGGGGTGAACACGGTAGCCTACAAAACGGAAAACGTGATGCGCAACAACGGTGATTTCGCATGGACAAAAGAGACCGGAATGCCGTCTGTCTGGCTGCTGTCCACATTCAATCCTACTCCTACCACCACGGTGTTCATCCCTTATGATGAGGGATTCAGCGGGAAAAAAGTGAATGATGAATATTTCGGGAAAGTCCCGGCCGACCGTCTTGTCCTTGAAGGCGGCGTGGCATATTTCAAGATCGATGGGGAATACAGGGCAAAGATTGGCCTTCCAGAGGGCAGCGCCAAAGATATCTGCGGAAGTTATGATTCCAAGGCCGGGGTATTGAATATCCTGAAATACACTGTACCAGAGGGGCATGCTGACTATGTGAACGGTCAATGGGGCGAACAGGAGAATCCGTTCTCCGGTGATGTCATCAATTCCTACAACGACGGGCCTACTGAGACCGGATTCGTACAGGGGCCGTTCTACGAGGTCGAGACATCTTCTCCTGCGGCGAATCTGGCTCCCGGCGAGTCTCTGACCCATGTTCAATATACCATTCACATCGAGGGTGCTCATGATCGTCTGTCCTCCGTCGCAGAGAAGGTGTTCGGAGTGGATCTGGATGTGGTCGCGAACAAATTCTCTAAATAAGCGAAGGCAATGGAAAACAATAACAGGTTGGTACCCAAAGGTATTGTCTGGCCATTTATATTGCTGACGGTCCTATTCTTCGCATGGGCCGTGCCGAACAATCTGACAGATACGATGCTGGCTGTATTCAAGCGGATTATGAGCTTTTCAGACTCTAAGACAGCGTGGATTCAGGTCGTTTGCTATCTGCTGGGCTACGGATGCTTCGCTGTTCCTGGGGCTATATTCATAAAAAAATATTCATATAAGTCAGGTGTCATGCTTGGACTTGCATTGTATGCCTTGGGCACCTTTATGTTCTATCCTTCCTCAAAGGTGGCTGTCGCCAACAATGAGATCGGCTACATTATGTTCCTTGCCGCCATTCTGGTCTTGTTTGCGGGGCTGTCGATTCTGGAGACATCCACGAACTCCTATGTCTGTGCGATAGGACCAGAGGAGACTGCCACAAGGCGACTTAATTTCGCCCAGTCGTTCAATCCTTTCGGAGCGATAACCGGTGTGGTCCTTTCACAGATTTTCATTCTGTCCCGTCTTAACACCCTGACGGCTTCGGAAAGGGCTGCGATGTCTGACGCCGACTTGGCCGCAGTTCAGGCCGCCGAGCTCAATTCGGTCACCAACACGTATGTAATCCTTGGATGTGTGATGTTGGTGATCCTGCTGGCAATAGCGCTGACAAAAATGCCGAATCTCAAAGAAGGCGGTTCTCTTGACTTCAAAGCCTCGGTCAAACGGCTTGTGAAAAACAAGAACTATGTGTGGGGAGTAGTCGCACAGTTCTTTGACATCGGAGCGCAGATAGCGGTGTGGTCTTATGTGATAAGATATGCCATGCATAACCTTCATTTCGACACGATCATCTCGTCTCTGGGCGCCGATGCCTCTTCCGCACAGATTATAGCGGCTTTGAGAAATGTGGAACCTGTGGCGAAAGGCTTTTACGCCGTGTGTGAGACCGTGGGACTTGACGCGCTTCTCCCGAGAACCGCGGAGCAGGCAGGTGCGACATATTACATCATGTCGTTAATCTTGTTTGTGGTGTCCCGTTTTGTTTGCACGTGGCTTATGAAGTGGTTCCATCCGAGAAAGATGCTCGCGACCGTCGCCGCCCTGGGAGTCCTGTGCTGCCTTGGAACCGTGTTCGGAACCGGATTCTTCGGAGTGTATTGCCTTATGGGGATTTCGGGATGCCTTTCGTTGATGTTCCCTACAATCTATGGATTCGGAATCCGTGGGCTTGGAGAGGACACCAAACTTGGTGGCTCCGGAATGGTCATGGCCATTGCCGGAGCGTCTGTCCTGACCCAGATAGAGGGCATTCTTTCGGATCAGTCCGGCAGCATAGCCACGGCTTACATCGTTCCGGCCATCGCATTCGTCGTAATCTTGTATTATGCCGCCGTATTCTGTAAGAGACAAGAAAAACTGATGACAGATGGACAATAAGAATTACGTCATAGGAGTTGACTATGGTACGGACTCCTGTCGGGCGATCCTTATGGATGCCGCCGATGGGAAATGTCTTGCGGAGTCTTCTTGTGAATATCCAAGATGGGCGGCCGGTAAATATTGCGATCCGGCGAAAGACATGTACAGGCAGCATCCGGCCGACTATATTGAATCATTCAAAAGGGTAATTTCAGGAATAGCATCAAAGGTGGGTAAAGACGTTATGGAAGATGTCAAGGGACTTTCTTTTGACACTACCGCCAGCACACCTGTATTGGTTGACGCTGAAGGAACTCCGCTTTCGTTGCTGCCGGAATTCTGCGAGGAGCCTGATGCGATGTTTGTTCTGTGGAAAGACCACACGGCCAGAAAGGAAGCCGATGAGATCAATGCTCTTTCTAAATGTGCAGAGATAGATTATACCGCATATTCTGGAGGAATATATTCACCGGAATGGGCTTGGTCCAAGGTGCTCCATATTCTTAGGACGAATGAGAAAATCTCTTCGGTTGCATATTCATGGATTGAACATTGCGATTGGATGCCGGCCTGGGTTGTCGGGAGCACGGCTCCTGAAAGTATAAAGAGAAGCCGTTGCGCGGCTGGACATAAGGCCATGTGGAATGCGAAGTGGAATGGCTTCCCGTCAGAAGGGTTCCTGAATGAACTCGACCCGGCGCTTGGCAGGATGCGAAATCTTCTGGGGCAGGACACTTTCACCGCTGATGTCTGCGTCGGAACCGTAAGGGCTGACCTTGCCGTTGAGTTGGGACTGCCAGAATCCACGAAGGTTGGTGTCGGTGTGATTGACGCGCATGTCGGCGCTGTCGGGGCTTCGATATCCCCGGACACCCTCGTCCGGATTATGGGTACATCCACATGCGACATCCTTGTGTGCCGTCCGGAGGAAATCTGCGACAGATGCCTTAAAGGCATCTGCGGTCAAGTGGATGGGTCCGTGCTTCCTGGTCTTGTCGGGTTCGAGGCAGGACAGGCCGCGTTCGGAGACATCTACGCCTGGTTCCGGAAACTTCTGCTGTGGCCAGTGGAGAAAATGCTGCCGGAGAAAGCTGAAGAACTGAAATCAGCCATTCTGCCAATGCTGGAGAAAGAGGCCATGAGAGTTAAAGATTCTGAATCTTCGGCTCTGGCATTGGACTGGATGAACGGGCGACGAACTCCGGATTCTGACCAGAATGTCAAAGGTGCGATCGCCGGACTCACTCTCGGGACCTCCGCGCCTATGGTCTATAAGGCATTGATCGAGGCTACCGCATTTGGCTCCAAGGCCATAACCGAAAGATTCGCTTCCGAGGGGATAGCGATAAGGTCGGTAAGGGCCATCGGGGGAATCTCTCAGAAATCCGCTTTCGTGATGCAGACATTGTCGGATGTGCTGGGGATGCCTATCACCGTTGTGTCTTGTGAACAGGCTTGTGCTTTGGGCGCTGCGATGTTCGCCGCCACCGTAGCGGGAATATACCCAGATGTGGCCTGTGCGCAGCGGGCCATGAAGGCGCCAGAAGGCCGCCGGTATGAACCGGACATGGACCGCAACAGGTTCTATCAGAGTGTTTATGAGAAGCGTTACACGGCTTTGGGACGATTCGCTGACGCTGACTCCAGATAATTTTTCTAAAAGATCTATAAATGAAAAAAGTTTACGAATATATGCTTCCGGCGGTGATGCTTGCTGTTCTCACCGCTTGTACGGAGAGCGATAATGATTCAGACCTCGTCGCTGACTATCAGGAAGTGGCGTTTGATGCTTCCGTGGCTCATGAGGAGTTGGATATTAGTTGGAAAGAGGGCGACGCTGTCTCTGTTTTCGATGGCAAGGCTAACCATAAGTTCACAGCAACTGGGTCTGGCGATGTGGCGAGGTTTTCGGGAACCGCAAACGTGAAGGCTACGGCTTACATGGGACTTAGACCTTACCACGAAGGTTTGTCCAGATATGGCGGTAAAGTCAATGTGGAGATACCATCTTCCCAGGTGGCGGTAGAAGACGGCATCAACAACAATTATCTGTTGATGGCTGGATACTCGGAATCACCTATGTCGGAAATGGATTTCCGACTAATGCCGGCTATTCTGAAACTTGACATTTCTGCTGAGGGTTATAACGTAGTGTCTGTCCAGATCTCAGCCAAGGGTGAGGAGGTCATTTCCGGAGGCTGCTCGATAGGGCTTTTCAGCGAGCCTGAGATCAGTGCCAGACCAGATGGTTCGTCCAAAGTGACTTTGACCGGTGAGAATCTGTCAGGCGTGTACTATGTGGCGACTATCCCGCAGACGCTGTCCGAGGGGCTTGTTGTCAGTGTGTCCGATGAGAATGACTCAAGGTGTGAGATTACCGTTCCGGCGATGGAGACCAAGCCCGGTGAGATCGTCGAGCTTGAGAAAATGACAGGACTTGAACTGAAAGAGGCTGTGAATCCGAATCCTACGTCGGTTTCCGGCGCCGTCGTTCTCAAGGCTTCTTTCTCGGAAGCTGATTTCAACATCCTTTCTGATCCAAGTTTCGAAGACTGTCCGGACATGGCCATAGGTGCGAGGTCAAGTTGGAAAGGCATCAATCCAGCAGTGGCAAGAATCGCCGGACGTACCGGTTTCTATGGGTGGAGATTGGACAATGCCATTCCTGGCGTGTGGTTGGAATTGTACACCCAATGCGTCGGATTCAGAAAGAACACGGATTACGTCTACTCAATGTACGGAATGGCCGGGACACCGCACGCCTATAACGGAGTCCGTCTTTTCCCTGCCAACATCGGAGTTGAACGAGGAGGCGTCGGTCCGGATTCCTGGTCAGACTATGAGGAGGACACGCAATGGGTCTATGTGGATAAGGAGTTCAACACAGGTGCTAATTTCTATGGTGATGTCTTTGCCGGACTATGGGGAGATCCCGGGGCGTTCATCTCAGTGGATGATGTCAGGGTTATTCCAAAAGGCTACGATATGAAATCGATGGTGACACTCTCGGTAGATCATGTCGCGTCCGTGAGCAACGCCACATTCGACGAGGTCAAGTCTTTCGGAAAGGTGGTCGCATGGAAATGCGCTGACGGCAAGATCACGTTCTGTTTCTCCAATCCGGTTATAAATGGTGTGAAGTATAGCACCGCTGTCGCGTGCACGGAGAATGATTCCTTTGACGGGAATATGACGATTTCCAAATTCATAAAGAGCAAAGGGAGCATAAGCGAGATCTCTGCCTTGGCGGCCGGTGAGTTGTCCATCGTCCCGGATGCCGTGATCCGCGACTCGGAAAAGCTGTACATGCACTATTTCTCCACAACGGAGGAAGCAAGTGTGGACAGCTGGAAGACATCCCGGACAGGATTCCTTGTTTCGACGGATGATGGCAAGACCTGGTCTTCCTGCGGAGACGCTTTCTGGATGGCAAACGGCAAGTTCGCACAGGCCGGGGTGGCGCGCAAGGATGGCTACACGTACATCATTGGCTCAGAACCAGGAAGGTCAAACGACTGGTATAAGAATTTCTTTGTAGCCAGAGCCTCTGACGGAAATGATTTCACCTCGCCGTTGTCTTACGAGTATTGGACCGGCAATGAATATGAGGCCGTGGAAGAATCTTCTGTAGGAGGGGACGCCCTGATCACAGTCGGGGATATTTCGGAACCGTCTCTGGTCTGGAACGCCAAGTTTGGAAGATGGATGCTCATCTATCGTTCCAATAAGCATTGCGGCTTGGTCTATAGGGATTCTGATTCTCCGGAAGGCTTCTGGTCAGGTGAAAAGATCCTTACGGATGATGACAAGACCGGAATCCTCACCGCACCAGAAGTCCTTGGGGTGGATGAGCAAGGTAATGTTCTGATCTTGGCGACAAGACTATAAATGTTTGTTTAGTTGGGGGTGGCCGAAAAGAAATTCCTGGGCCAACCCCAATTCTATTCTTATAGGAATATGACCATGTCCCGACTGTTTAGTTTTTTCATCCTTACGTCTCTTTTATTTTCCGAAGGCTGCGCCATGTTTCCAGGAAGACGCGCAGCGCCTCCTTTGGATGGTGTAAGAATAGTTTGGGATGAAGTGACGGAAAGAAAAATCAAGGAAAGTGGTACTTATGCCAGGATCATACGGTGTGCGGACGGGCGCTTTTGGATGGCTTTCGAGGATTTGCATGGTAATGTGGCTGTGTCTTATAGCGATGACTGTCATACTTGGAGTGAAGATAGGGTAGTATTTCCACGTAAATTTGAATCGGGTACATTGGTGAACGCAGCAAATGCGGAAATTATTGCCTTGGATAATGGCATTCTTGTCTGTGGTGCTAACTATAGACCTGTCTCGCAAGGGGTGTCTCCATATTCAATAGCGGTCAGCCGCAGTTTTGACAATGGCCTTACTTGGGAATCGCCTCGAGTCCTATATGAGGCAGGAACTTTTTTCAAGGATGGTTGCTGGGAACCGTCCTTCCTACAGTTACCGGACGGTACACTGCAATTGTATTTTGCGAATGAGTCTCCATACCGGGAATCGGACGAACAGGAAATCTCTCTTTTGGAGTCTAATGACAATGGTGGCACATGGACTGCAAAACCGCGGACGATTTCATTTCGGAAGAACCATCGTGACGGTATGCCTGTTGCCGCGATATTCGGTGGAGACATTGTTCTGGTCATAGAAGACAATCATGACGGAGATTTCAAACCATATACTTTAAGGACATCTCTGTCTGACAATTGGAATATTCCTGTGTACGGGAACTCGACGAATAGAAACAAGGCTTTGATAGATGATGTCCCGAACTCCATTTATATGGGTGCGCCTTATTTGCTCAAACTGCCAAGCGGGGAGGCTGTGATCAGTTATCAGACAAATGAAAAACGTGGCCATGATCGGGAGTTGTCATGCATGGAAGTCGCCATAGGCGATTCCTGCGCCAGAAATTTCACGAAACGTTCCCGTCCATTCGAGGTCCCGGAAAACAGAAGCGGGAAATGGAATTCCATTATGCTTTTGAATGACAGTACCATACTGGCGATTAGTTCTTTTGATCGGGATGGCCATCCTGCCATTTGGGTCAAGGAAGGGCATATTTTGAGAAATCATCTTGATTGAAAGTTAAGTAAAAACAGATTCTCTCCAAAAATAGGATTGTCTTTATGCTCGGAATCAGCATTAAGATAACGTGAGTTCGATGAATTATA
>DJQB01000025.1:77069-117034 GCA_002439875.1 Bacteroidales bacterium UBA6397 | reverse complement strand
AAGAGGAATTTTTTGCCTATCTTTGTTCTTCATTAAAATCATTTGCTATGGCGGAGACCGATCCAGTCTATCCTCTCGATCCCGGGAAGGTTTATTGTTCAATGGATGAATTGACCCTCGACACTGACGAGGGTCCAAAGACGTTGAGGGTAGGCGCGTGGCTGAACTATGATCCTGTCAGAATCCATAGGATGATCATCCGTGAGAAGACGATGCAGGTGGATCAGTTCGAGGTCTACAATCCACTGATGAGCAAGCTTCGCAGGGCCGACCAACAGTACTACAAGCAGTTCATGGGGCTTGGTCTGACAATCGACTTCCCGGGCTACTCCTCCGAGATCCTGGCGAGAATTCCTTTTGAGAACGATCCTATCGGCTTCTACAAATGGTGGCGGAAGGGAAAGCACGAGGACAAGGTCTACCTTTCAAAGGCCAACCAGTTCAGATTGTTCCAGAAGGTCGCGCTTATGGAACCCAGGATAATGCTGAAAAAAGATCTTGACTTCCTGAAATCTTTCTGACATAATATTCTCTCAATATGCAAGACTGGCTACAGGCTCTCAGACTTGACACGTCGGCCGCTGAAAAGGATCGCGCATGTGATGTCTGGGATAATGACAATTGCTGCAATTACTCCGCCGATGGCACGAGATTGCTGGACGCTGAAAATTATCCAAGTGTGGTCCATGTCAAGGACGGCACGAAAGTCATCTGCGACGGAGCCTTCGCCTTTCAGCCCTATATGGCTGAAGACAGGAAGATCGGTGAGGATATTCCCGAGGAGGAAAGGGCTTCGTTCATGGACAGGATATTCCTTCCTCCTACGGTCACACACATCGGCAGTGGGGCTTTCCGCGAATGCGGCTGGCTGAGAAGCATCCGTTTACCTAAAGACTTGATATTTATCGGTGAAGGGGCTTTTTTCGGTTGCTGGGAACTCCGCTCGGTGAGCTGTCCTGCAGGGTTGATCGCCATCGGGGACGGAGCCTTTGAGGAGTGCTTCTCGCTGAGCAAGGTGAAATTCAACAAGGGACTCAAGGCTATCGGTGCGGGAGCGTTCCTTGCGTGCGAGTCTTTGGAGGAGATCATCCTTCCCGCAGGTCTTGAGTTCATCGGGGACGATGCGTTCTACGGAGCGTCCTTGAAAAGGATTTTCGTGCCTCAGAGCGCCAGGGAACATCTGGCCGGACTCCTTCCGGAGAACCTTCAAAGGAAAATCCGCAACATTCGTTGACGGTGTTTTCAAATTGAAAGTTTTTCACTACATTTGGAATTGTGATTTTTAGGAATATTACGTAAAATGAATAAATTCTTAAATATGATTGCCGTTTTGGCGGCAGCGTTGTCGGCCACGGCGTGCAAGACAACTGTACAGAAGCCCGTGGAAGTAGACTATCAGATGGAATATACCGTCGGGGATGTGACATTCGATATGATTAAAATCCCGGCCGGACACTACACTATGGGACTTTCAGCGGACAACCGCCGGAAGGTCACGAACGGGATTCCGCACGAGGTCGCGCTAGATGGATTCGTCATCAGTGCCAAGCCTGTGTCGCAGGCTCTTTGGACAGCGGTTATGGGCAGCAATCCGAGTTCGGTGCAGAATCCGGACGCTCCTGTTGATATGGTTTCCTGGAACGATGCGGTGAAGTTCCTTGGCAAACTGAACAGGGCCACCGGCAAGATATTCATCCTTCCGACCGAGGCTCAGTGGGAATATGCCCGGATGGTTCAGAACGGTAAGGATTTCACTTCTGTCGCGGAATGGTGCCTTGACAGCTATGACGCTGTGCCCGACGGGGCCACAGGCGATGACTACTTCAAGCCTATGGAGTTGGCTGTCAATCCTGAGGGTCCTGCCGAGAAGGATGGAAAGGTTGTCCGTACCGCACTTGAGAGGGTGGAGGTGGACTGCCACACCGCCAAGGCTAAAGTGGGTTTCAGACTCGCGCAGCCGACAGAGGATGTGCTGTCGGACACCGTTTTGGGACCGATTGAAGGAACAGTCATCGACCGGGAGAAAATCGACGCTTCGGACGCGAAGCCGGAAGTCTTTGCTGTCGGTGGAGTGACTTTCAGGATGATAAAAGTCAAAGGTGGCACATTCTCAATGGGTTTCAACGACTACGACGCTCCTTTGACCACGTTCTCTGTTCCCGAGAACGAGAGGCCTGCCCACCCTGTGACCCTTGATGATTTTGAGATAGGAGAGACTGAGGTGACCGTTGCCCTTTGGAACGCCGTGATGGGGTCGGTGCCTTATCTCAATGATCTTGATGAGCCACGGAAGCCTGTCGGAAATGTCTCCTGGTACAATTGCCAGACATTCATTAGCAGACTCAACGCCTTGACTGGACGCAAGTTCCGCCTTCCTACCGAGGCTGAGTGGGAATATGCAGCCAGAGGTGGACAGAAGTCCCGTCACTACGGATTCAGCGGATCCAACGCCTACGATGCCATGTGGTTCGTGGGCAATGCGAAGTCAAAATCCAAGGATGTCAAGACATGCAAGGCCAATGAGTTGGGAATATTCGACATGAGCGGTAACGTCTGGGAGTGGTGTTATGACCGTGCGGGCGAATATTCAAAAGACGCCCTGGTTAATCCTACTGGTGCCGCGGAAGGCGGGACGAGGATCCTTCGTGGCGGAAGTTGCGCCAGCCGCTGGGATGCCTGTCGGGTCACGAACAGGTCATTCATGCCGGCCAAGAACATCAAAGGCACTTTCGGACTGAGACTTGCGCTTTAGTCCATTACTGATAATTAATAAACACTGATAATTGATTTTATGGAGGAGCAACTCAAAGTTACCTGTCTGCATGACAGTCATGTGGCTCTAGGAGCCAAGATGAGTCCTTTCGCTGGATTCGACATGCCGATTCAGTACTCATCGATCACCGAGGAGCATCTGGCGGTCCGTGGCAATGTGGGTATGTTCGATGTCTCTCACATGGGTGAGATCTTCGTCAGCGGCCCGGACGCGGAAAAGTTCGTCAACCACATATTCACCAATGACATCCGCCCTATGGTTCCTGGTCAGGTTCTGTACGGAATGATGCTTTACCCTGACGGTGGCACCGTTGATGACCTTTTGGTTTACAAGGAGTTCACCGTTGACCACTATCTTCTTGTGGTGAACGCCGCCAACATCGAGAAGGATTTCCTTTGGATCAAGGATCACGCTGAAGGCTACGATGTAAAAATAGTCAACGATTCAAACAACTGGGGGCAGATCGCCCTTCAGGGGCCGAAGGCCGAGGAGACTCTCGTGAAGGTTCTCGGTTTCGCCGCCGACGCCGCCAAACTGACATTCTACACATTCAAGGATTTCGAGGATGCCGGCACAAGGGTAATCATCAGCCGTACCGGCTACACCGGAGAGGATGGGTTCGAGATCTACGCCGCCCCTGGTCTCATAGTGAAGTACTGGGACGCTTTCCTGAAGGCTGGTGTGGTTCCTTGCGGACTCGGTTGCCGTGACACCCTGCGTTTCGAGGCCGGACTGCCTCTGTACGGTGATGAACTCACTCCGGAGATCTCTCCTGTCACCGCCGGTTTCAGCATGTTCTGCAAGCTGGACAAGGACGAGTTCATCGGCAAGGATGCCATAGCTGACCAGAAGGCAAGCGGCACGAAGATGAAACTCGTTGGCATCGAACTCCAGGACAAGGCCATTCCCCGCGCCGGTTATCCGGTAGAGCTTGCGGACGGCACAGAGGTCGGTGTTGTGACCACGGGCTACCATAGCATCTCTCTTGGTAAGAGCATCTGCTTCGCCCTCGTGAAGAGAGAGTACGGCGCGCTTGACGCTCCGCTTTCCGTGCGCATCCGCAAGAAGGTTTTCCCTGGAAAGGTTGTGAAGAAGAGATTCTACCAGACAAATTATAAGAAGTAGAAACGCTAAGTTGCAGGAGATTCTTACTTGCAAGGGCTGAATAATAATATTTATAAATAATAGATTCACTATGAGTAAAGTAGTAGAAGGCCTCCGTTATAGCGAGGACCACGAGTGGGTAAAGGTTGAGGGCAACATCGCCGTCATCGGTATTTCTGATTACGCGCAGAAGGAACTTGGAGACATCACCTACGCTGACCTCCCTGAGGTTGACGACCAGGTTGAGGCCGGCGAGGAATTCGGCGCTCTTGAGAGCGTGAAGGCTTCCAGCGAGCTTCTCTCTCCGGTTTCCGGAAAGGTAGTCGAGGTCAATCCTGATCTTGAGGATGCTCCTGAGAAGATCAACGAGGACGCTTACGGGGCTTGGATCATCAAGGTCGAGATGAGCGACCCTTCACAGGTTGACGCCCTGATGGACGCTGAGGCTTACAAGGCACACACCGGGAAGTAGTATGTCCGCATTCCCTTATTTCCCTCACACTGAAGATGATGTCCGCGCGATGCTGGATCGCGTAGGGGTGAAGTCTCTGGACGACCTCTATTCCGATGTCCCGAAGGATGTCATCTTCAAGGGTGAATATGACCTGCCGGAGGCAATGTCCGAGCAGGAGGTCCGGGACTTCTTCGAGTCTTTGGACAAGAAAGACGAGAAGCTGAAAGTGTTCGTCGGCCAAGGCGCCTACGACCACTACACTCCGTCCGTCGTCCCTTACATCACTTCCCGCTCGGAGTTCCTGACGGCCTACACCCCTTATCAGGCCGAGATCTCCCAGGGAACCCTCAGGTACATATTCGAGTACCAGAGCATGATCTGCGCTCTGACAGGGCTTGACATCAGCAACGCTTCGATGTACGACGGGCCGACCGCCGCCGCCGAGGCCGTGAGGATGGCTCCGGCATGCACAAAGCGCAAGTCCCGTGTGCTTGTCTCCTCTTCCCTGCTTCCGAATGTCATCAAGACAATCCAGACATATTCAGGCTACCACGGCACCGGGTTGACCCTTGTCCCATGCAAGGACGGCCAGACTTGTCTTGAGAGCGTAAAGGTTGAGCTCGCAAAGAACGATGTCGCCGGGGTCATTGCCCCTTCGATCAACCGCTACGGCATCATCGAGGACCTGACCGGCTTTGCGGAGGCCATCCACGAGGAAGGCGGAATATTCATTGAATATTGCGACCCTTCCGCTCTCGCGGTGCTCAAGACTCCTGCCGAGTGGGGCGCTGACATCGCTGTCGGTGACGGCCAGAGCCTTGGCATCCCGATGAGTTTCGGCGGGCCTTATGTCGGCTTCATGGCATGCAGGAAGGAATATGTCCGCAAACTTCCCGGAAGGATTGTCGGCGAGACCCGTGACACGGAAGGCCGCCGCTGCTTCTGTCTGACACTTCAGGCCCGCGAGCAGCACATCCGCCGGGAGAAGGCGACTTCCAACATCTGCTCGAACGAAAGTCTGATGGCTCTCTATGTGACTGTCTATATGTCGCTTATGGGCCCTGAAGGACTTAAGGAGGTCAATGACCGCTCCTATGCGGCAGCTCATTATCTTCACGGTGAACTGCTGAAGACCGGCAAATTCGCCGAGGTGTTCGACAAGCCGTTTCTCAAAGAGTTCGTGCTCAAGCCGCTGATGCCTGTCGAGAGACTGCACATCAAGCTTCACGAAGGCGGATTCTTCGCCGCTCTTGAGACGGAGGAAGGCTATGTAAGTTTCTGTGCGACTGAAAGAAGGACGAAAGCAGAGATCGACGCTCTCGTCGCGTTGGTGAAGGAGGCCTAAGGAATATGAAATATTACGATAAATTGATATTCGAGCTCTCCAAAAAGGGGAGGGTCGGCTATTCCCTCGGCAAGAATGAGTGGACTGTCACATCGGATGAGATTCCTGCCGCTTTCAGAAGAACAGAGCCTGTGGGACTCCCTCAGGTGAGCGAGGTTGATGTCGTGCGCCACTACACCAATCTCTCCCAGATGAACTTCGGTGTGGACACCGGATTCTATCCTCTGGGAAGTTGCACTATGAAGTACAACCCTAAGATCAACGAGGAGATCGCCGGGATGAAGGGATTCCTTGGTCTGCATCCCTTGCAGCCGGCATCCACGGTACAGGGCGCGCTGGAGGTTTACTATAATATGGACAAGGCTTTGGCCGCCATCACCGGAATGGCGCACTTCACGTTCAACCCTTGTGCAGGAGCGCACGGTGAGCTGACCGGTCTGATGATTATGCGTCAGTACCACATCCTGAACGGTGACCTGAAGAGAACCAAGGTGATTGTGCCTGACAGCGCACATGGGACTAATCCTGCCAGCGCCGCTGTCTGTGGTCTTGAGGTGGTTGTCGTGAAGTCCAAGGCTGACGGCCTCGTGGACGTGAACGACCTTAAGCCTCTGCTCGGTGACGACATCGCCGGCATTATGATGACTAACCCTAACACCCTTGGCCTTTTCGAGAAGGACATCGAGGAGATCGCCGCTCTCATCCACGGATGCGGAGGCCTTCTTTACTACGATGGGGCGAACATGAACCCGCTCATTGGCGTGGCCCGTCCCGGTGACATGGGATTCGACATCCTTCACCTGAACCTGCACAAGTCGTTCTCTACCCCTCACGGCGGTGGCGGTCCTGGGTCAGGTCCTGTGGGTGTCTGCGAGAAACTGGTCCCTTATCTGCCTGTACCTAAGGTTGTCAAGGATGAATATGGTCAGTTCAAGGTTCGCGGACGCGCCGGTGTGGGCAAGAGTGATGTGAAGAAGAACGCTGTCGGCTGCGGGAAGACCGCCGGTGAGGTGTCCGGGTTCCTGGGCAACTTCGGTGTGATTCTCAGAGCCTACGCATACATCCTTTCACTCGGTCGTGAGAACGTGAAGTTCGTCGGCAAGTACGCCACCCTTGGCGCCAACTACATCAAGGAGAGCCTCAGGGAGTACTACAAGCTTCCGATTCCGACAGTCTGCAAGCACGAGTTCGTCTATGACGGTCTTGTGAACGACGGCTCGAAAAAAGCCGCGGACGGAACAGCAGAGCGCGAGGGCGCAACCACACTTGATGTCGCAAAGAGGCTTCTCGACTTCGGTTTCCACGCCCCGACTATCTACTTCCCTCTGCTCTTCCACCAGGCCATCATGATCGAGCCTACGGAGACGGAGTCGATCGAGACTTTGGACGCTTTCATCGAGGTGATGAAGAAGATCGCCCTTGAGGCCGCCGAGGATCCTGCTCTTCTGAAGAGCGCCCCACACAACGCTCCGATCACACGTCCGGACGAGACCACGGCGGCACGCCAGCCAATCCTCAAGTTTCAGGACGAAAGGTAATATTACAGATTGGAGGAACCGTTTCAGCGATTCGGCAAACTCAGCGACCGCCAAACGGCCGAGACAAAAAAACTCAGCGACCGGTGTGTAGGTGTCGCTGAGCTTTTTTTTGTGGTCTCCGAGCCTGTCGAAGTGGCTTTCCTATTCCGGATAGTTGATCTCCATGCTGAATTTCGGCACGTCCGGATTGGCCTCCCGGTGGCTTTCCTTGACAGCCTTCCACATCGCTTTCACGATCTCTGGATGCTCCGAAGCGACATCCTTCGACTCATGCGGGTCCTCCTTCAGATTGTAAAGCTCCATCTCTGTGTTTCCCTTGAGGACCTTACGAACGATGCCTTTCCAGTCGCCTATGCGCACAGCCAACCATCCTTTAGACCCCGGAAACTCCCAGTAAAGATATTCATGATCCTTCTGCTCTCCGGCCTTTATGCCGCTTGCGTGGCTGTACCTCTTTCCGCCGGCGGTTTTTGAAAGAACCGTGGAAGCGAAAGAGATCCCGTCGTTCTCCGGTGCCTCGACTCCGGCGATCTCGGCGAGCGTAGGCATGATGTCAGCGAAACTGGAGATATGTCCGATCTTCTCACATCGCTTTCCTTCACCCCAGCGCAGGACAAACGGCATCCTGATGCCACCCTCGTGCAGCGAAGACTTGCCCCAGCCTTTTCCGCATTTGAACGGACCGCCGCTTTGGAAATATTCCATCGGAGAGTTGCCGTTGCTGGCGGGACCGTTGTCGGAAGTGACAATGAATATGGTGTTCTCCCATATTCCCAAATCTTTCAGTTTCCGCACCAGGTCTCCCACCTGCTTGTCTATGTGGGTAACCATCGCGGCGTAGGTGGCGTGCGGGTATCTGTTCGGCAGGTACATACCCGGATCCGTGCAAGGCTCCTCGTCCCCGAGCTTGCCCACATAGTGCATGACCTCGTCCAGCGGAGCCTGAACGGCGCTGTGCGGCACGGTGGTGGTCCACATCACGAAGAACGGAGAGGAAGCGTTGTCCTCCACGAACTTGACCATCTTGTCGTACATCAGGTCGCAGCTGTAGTGCTCTCCCCCGTATCGGGCATAGTTGTTCACATCATATTTGTCCAGATTCTCCGGGAACTTGCATCCCTGGACCACGAGGTTGTTGCCTGTCTCTACCTCCACACCGTTCTCCCATAGTTTGACCGGGTAGTAGGAGTGGGCGAGTGCCTGGCAGTTGAATCCGTAGAAATAGTCGAAGCCCATCGTGTTAGGGAGCGATGCGCTTTTCGGGAATCCGAGTCCCCATTTCCCGACCATGGCTGTCTTGTAGCCGGCTGACTGCATCATCGTGGCTATGGTCTTGGTACCTTCCTCCAGCGGGAACTGTCCTTGTTCCTCAGGGTTAAGAAACACACCGTTCCATCCGAGGCTGCCGGTAGGCACATAATGTTCCTCGTTGTTGCGTATCTGGCTGTGTCCCATGTGCTTGCCAGTAAGTAGACAGCACCTCGACGGAGACGACAGCGGAGCCGCAGTGTACATGTCCGTGAAGAGCAGCCCCTGCGACGCCAGAGCGTCTATGTTCGGTGTCTCGATCTTTTCCTGCCCGTAGCATCCGAGATCCCCATAGCCGAGGTCATCAAACAACAGGAACACCACGTTCGGCTTCCTTGCTTCATCCTTGGCGCATCCGCAGACTGACATCGCGGCCGCCGCCATCATCATAAGTTTCTTTCCGTTGTCCATCTATATTCAAGAAATTAATTTGTCATCAGAGGAACTCTGCCACTGCCCATCGTCAACGGGTTGACAAAGGTAGCAAATCTTGCGCGGAAAATTGCGTTAGGTGTGGAACACGTGATTCTCCAAGAAATTGCATTTCCCCTTACCGAATCTGCAGAGATATGTCTACCTTTAAAAAACTTTCATAAATGCGAGAAAAATTTGCGAATTGAAAGATTTTGTCTATCTTTGCAGTCCCAATGGGGTATTAGCTCAGTTGGTAGAGCGTTTGAATGGCATTCAAAAGGTCAGGAGTTCGATTCTCCTATGCTCCACTTCCCGTTGAACAGAGTATTACAATCCCTTCTTTCATGTCATGAAACAGAAGCGAAGCGTCATATTCAAGACTCTCGAGAGTTTCCCAAGAGTCGAGTTGGAAGACATCCGCCAGTACTTCGGCGCAGATGTCCCGAAAAAAGTACGCAAGGCTGAATTCGTGAACCGGCTTGGCGCCTACATCATTGAAAGGCCTGCCAAGTGGCTCGGAAGAATGCTTGAGAGGGATCTGAGGCTTCTTAAGCGTTTGATCGAGGCGGGCCCCGGAGTTCCACTTTATCTGGACTACCCGGATTTTCCTTCTGTCCTGGAGACCATAAAACTTCTTGGCTCCGACACTTCGGATGAGAATTTCAGGGAGGTTTGGATCCCGAAGGATCTCTATGACATAGTAGCCCCGCACATCGACAACGTGTTGAGAGAAGGTGAGGAAAGCGGCGTTTTCGAGACGGATCAGGCAGCTTTGGGCTATCTCTGTCTATACGGCGTCATGACTGTCGACGAATTCTTCGACAAGATGCTTGACTACTGGGGATTCTCTGGTAGGCACAGCATCGAGTATTTTACGAATATGGTGTACGAGAGCCCGGTGATGAAGTTGTGTAGGGTGGATTCCGATGGTGAGCGGTACATGTGCTCTCCGAACATATTCGATCCCGATGACATCCTTAAGCGCAGAAAGGAATATTCAGAGATAGCGTCCCTGCGTCAGTTCACTCCGGAAGACGCCTTGAAGGCTGGTGCCGGTTCCCCTTACTTTGTTTTCGGGCTGGATTCCAAAGAAGGCCGTAGGCTTGTCGAGATGCTTGGCAACCTGGGGTATGCCGGAGAGGATTTGATCCGTGAGGAACACGACATCTGGATGAACGCTCAGATGATAGGAAAGGATGACACCACTGAAGCCATATTCGCAAGCGTGTCCCGCAAGCAGGAGGACATCGAGTCGTTCGAAGACTACGACGAATGTATGGAAATCGTGGCCGCCTACGCCAACACCCTCCCTAAATGGCTTCTTAAAGGATTCTCCTCCAATGAGAAGAACTGCCTGAAGGTAGTCCTGCAGACAGAGGACGATCCGATCCGTACCATGGTCAAGAAGAACCCGCTCCTCGGTCTTTTCGTCCCTCCGACCCCTCCGGACGCCCCGTGCCCCTGTGGCAGCCGACTGTCCTATCGCAACTGCCACGGCAAGAATCTCAGCTGACAGTTCCCGGCTGCTGATTCCGTCGGATCCTGCCGCTGAGCCTGTCGAAGTCACAGTTTCCCTTTGACAACTATCCCACACGATTCCCGATAAAATTTTCCAATAAGTTGAATGTCAAGAGGTGAATATTCACCTGCTGATATTCAACTACTTCTGTTGTCTTGCAGGTCATTTCGGGAGGGCAGAGATCCGGAACCATCTAATTATTACGCAATTGTTCATCACACAATTTCTTAATTTTAAAAGAAACAATCCTTCAAGGTGCTGTTATTTCCGAAAATATTCTTACCTTAGCATCGTTTTAGGCACATTGTGCCTGAAACATACATATTGATGAAAGTGTTTTCGCACTATCCTTCAAAAGAAATCTGACAGTTTCATTAAAAAGCAAGGATAAACGACGGCACCTTTCATCTGTATTCGTTTGCGTGTTCTCCACACTCAACGATACAGGTGTGGGGATTGTTTCAGTTTATTTGCTTTTAGGTTTTGTCAGAACCTCTTTTGAGATGAACGAAATCGGCTCCACACTTTCTTTGTTTTTATAACCCCCGATTTGGCGCCTCGGTGAAGCTTAATGCTTTTATTATGAAATCAAACATTCAAGGAAGAACAACAGACATGAACAGTGGTAAACTATTCATCAAAGGAATGTTCCAATTGGCTTCAATGTCGGCAGTCGCCTGTCTTTTGGCGATTGGTTGCGACAAGTTTAACAAAACAACCGAGCCGGAACCAGAACCGGAGCCGCAAACTCAGGTGATGCCTGAATTCACGGCCACGATCAACGACAACACAACCAAAACTACTCTCAAAGACCACAATGTGATCTGGTCAGAAGGAGACAAGGTCGCGATTTTTTTGAACTCTGACAAGGCGGTGCAATATAAGGTGAAGGAAGGCTGCGGAGGCAATGTCACGACCACTCTTGTGCCTGTTGATTCCAAACATGAGAGCGGAAGACCGTTGGGTGGAAAGGAGGCGAACATCGCGGTGTATCCGTATGACAACGTTCAGTGGTGTTCCAGAGATAATGACAGGTTTTGCGTGTCAATCAATATTCCTGACAAGCAGACCTACTCCCCGGGAACTTTCGGCTATGGCTCTATGCCGATGGTCGCTGTCTCAAGCTCCAAGGACGACACCAAACTTTCGTTCAAGAACATCTGTGGGGTTCTGAAATTCAGGATGAAGATGGACAACGTGACGGTCAAGTCGATCGAGGTGAGCGGCAATAACAATGAAAGAATAGCCGGTGGAACATTCGTGTATTGCTCATACGGCGAGGAACCGTCTGTGGAGGTAATGGAAAATAAGAATAAATTGACCCTTGATTGCGGGAAAGGCATTGATGTCAATTCCACCGAAGGCATGGAGTTTTATATTCCTGTCCCGCCGTGCACCTTCACTAAGGGCATAACTGTCAAGTTCGCCACAACCGGTAATGACATTGTACGGAAAATCACCGAAGAACTCACGATCAAGCGTTCCACCATCCTTTCCATGCCTGATGTGACAAGCGCGCCTGGTTTCAACGATGGCAACGGTACGGAAGGACTGAAAGAAGAGGGCGACTACCCATATTCGTGGAGCTATTAATGAGCCGCGCCATGAGATCTGACCATAAAACATTAGCCTTATTGATCATAGGCTTATTGGCTTTTGGTTGCGATAAGGCGGAGACCGGCGAGCCTGATCCCGGCGTCCAGCCTGACGCCCTGCCGGAATTTACGGCGGCGACAGGTGATGATGACACGAGGACGGCTCTGGATGGACTTCGTGTGGTATGGCTTGAGGGTGATGCGGTGGCTGTCTTCGCCGGCAATGACGAGGCGGTGGAATATTCAGTGAAGGAAGGATGCGGAGGGGGCACGACCACCACTCTTGTCTCTGGTGCGTCAACCCCTCCGAAAGGGAAACCAATCGCGGCCAATGTGGCATATTATCCATTCGCTGATGTCATTTCCTGCGCTAAGGACGGATATTCGTATACGCTTAGGACCACAATCCCCGACAGACAGAAATATTCACAGAATTCATTCGGTGGCGGCTCCATGCCTATGATCGCGGTGACGGAATCGGCTTCGGACACAAAACTTTCATTCAGGAATGTCTTCGGCGTGCTGAAAATCCCCATGCGGATGGATAACGTGCGTGTAAAGTCAATCGAGGTGAAAGGAAACGCCGGCGAAAAACTTTCCGGCGACGCTACCGTGACTTGTTCCGCCAAAGGAATGCCTTCTATTCAGTTCTCATCCGACGCCAAGGAGACAATGACGCTTGACTGTGGCGAGGGGATAGAACTGAACAAGACCACAGCCGTGCCGTTCTACATTCCGCTTCCTCCGGTTACTTTCTCAAAGGGAGTCACTGTAAAGTTCGTGTTGTCTACCGGTGAGACAGTTGTACGGAAGGCAGATAAGAAACTTGCCATCGTAAGGTCATCGATCTTGAATATGCCGGAGGTCGAAGACGAAGAGCCTGAAGAGGATCAATATGTTGACTTGATTTATGATGTGGTCACGACATCAGAAAGTACACTTTTGTGGGACGACTATGAGGTCGAAAACTGCTCTCCTTTATGGTACAGAGATGAATATGGTAGTATGAAACCTGTTAAGATCACTAAAGCTATATATGATGGAAAAGAGGTGATGGTCAATGGGTATCGTTTGGTTGGTTCTTATCAGTTTGATAGGGCAGGCGAATTGCTTGTCAGGATATACTATGAAGGTAACCTTAACGAAGTGCAGGGAATTAATTCAAAATTAGGATGGTTTGTGAAATACGATCCGGAGTGCCGTCTTAAAAAAGCCATCTTCCCTAAAAGTGTCAAACGTATTGTACTTGATGATTTACCCATCCTTAATTCCTTAACTATAAAAGGAGAAGATGTTTCGATTTGGATAAGTTGTTGCCCGAATTTGACAGAGTTTATAGGTCCAAGAGCATCGAAAGATGGCCGCTGTCTTATCGCGAAATCCGGACAGTTGCTTGCTTTTGCTCCTTTTGGGGTTAAAGAATATTCTATCCCAGAAGGGGTTACTAGCATTCGAGATAAAGTGTTTTATAGTTATGATGAAAAATATAGTGGGATACATTTAGAATCTGTTTCATTCCCCTCTACTCTTAAAGTCATAGGTAAAACTGCCTTTTCTGGATGTCATTCATTAAAAAATATCTCTAATCTTGATGGCCTCGAAAAAGTGGGAAACGGAGCGTTTAGTGGCACGGGGTTAGAGTCTGTCAGTCTTCCGGATGGGTGCGAGGTAGGAACAGGGGTGTTTGGTAGTTGCGGACAGTTGACTTATGCGTCTTTGCCCAAAACTCTGACATCAATTCCTGAAGGTATATTCTCTGGATGCCAGTCTTTGTATACTGTCGTGTTGCCGGACAACTATACTTCTATTGAAAGTGATGCATTCCGAGGGTGTACCGCATTGGAATCCTTTGTTTTTCCGTCGTCGCTTACATACATAGGAGATGACGCTTTCACAAGTTCCGGAATCAAGTCGATAGTTATCCCTAATTCCGTTAGATATATTGGCAGCGGAGCGTTTAGTAGAACTCCTCTTGAAGAACTTCGTTTCGAGGAAGGATGTAGAATTACACGCCTTTTGGAAAGTACTTTTGATCATACTAATCTATCGACAGTCACGATACCGTCAAGTGTCTCTTGTATAGAGCAGGGGGTGTTTAGGGATTGTAAACTGCTCACAACAGTCTCTTTTCAAGTAAACTCGACTTTGACAAAATTCGAGAATAATGAGAATTCTATATATGGTACATTTTGCGATTGCACGTCTTTGACCAAGGTCGAACTTCCCCTGGCATTGACGGAGATTGGGTCAGGCACATTCTATGGCTGCACATCCTTGTCGGAAATAGTGATACCTGATGCCGTGGAAAGGATAGGACAGTCCGCATTCTTCGGCTCCGGCTTGACCAAGGTCACCATTCCAGATGCAGTCGGAGCTATCGACAAGCAGGCTTTTTATCAGTGCAAGAAATTGGAGGAGATTCATCTTGGCAGTGGCCTTGAGTCCTTGCATCTGACATCGTTCATGGGAAACCCGTCGATCAAGAAGATCTCCTCATCATCTCTGGCTTATCTGTCAAGTGACGACAATATGTTCTTGATGTCACGGGACGGGGAAGTCATGCTGTTCGCCACGGCCAATGAGGTTGAGTCCTATACTTTCCCTGCAACCGTCAAAGGAGCGACTCTCAAGAAGATAGGCTCCCTTTTGTTCGGATTCAGCAATTCAATCAAGACCCTGTCCTTGCCGGCTACTTTAGAGGTGATTGGCGCTAAGTCGCTATGGAGTGAATCTGGCATCAGTACGATTTATTCCAAAGCGACAACTCCGCCTCAATTGATGTGGACTGATCCAGTGATTGATAGTTCTATGGGTGGGTGGATTGTAGGAACGTCCAAAGACCCTTTGCCGAGTCATTGCACCTTTTACGTCCCGGCCGAATCCATTGATGCGTACAAAACAGCATGGAACAAATATGGTGGTTCTTCCCGTACGTTCATTCCTGACGTGACATAGGTGGAGGAGAGTTTCGTTTTCTGTTATGATTGGACGAACAGTATAAGATCAACAGCGACATCCCAAAAGTAGGGAGAGAGTATAAAATAAATTTTAGACAATTTATAATAGTTATAATATGAATATTCCACAGCAAAACCACATTCTGGTAGGCCTTGGCGGTACGGGAGGAAAAGTACTGAAGGCCTTCAAAAAGAGGCTTTTCCAGGAGTTTACTCCTGAGGAAAGAGCAAAACTTCCTATCGGCTTCCTTTACGTTGACACCACGGACGAGATGATGCATTCCGGAGACAAGAGTTGGTATGTACGTGGCGAGAACGCGCAGTTCAATGAAAATGAGTTCCTATTCATTAAAGGCATTTCACTTGATGAGATTTTCGCGTCTCCATCAAGTTACCCGGGCCTGAAAGGCGTGGTTGGTGACCCAGAAGTCATGCAGAAAAGCATTGGCACGCTCGGTGTCGCCGCCGGTCAGATGCGCCGCGCGGGAAGGATTCTGTTTGGTGCGAATGTGTCTATGTATCTGGCTTCTCTAGGAAATGTTTATGAGAAAGTCAGCAAGATAAGCAAGGCCAGCAGTACTTGCATCTACATTTTTGGCGGCCTTGCCGGAGGCACAGGTTCCGGCTCGATAGTAGACGTAGTGGCCCAGACACGAATGTTTCCAAGTTTCAAGGAGGAATATCAAAGCAAAGGTGATAAGGCAACAGGAACTAACATCGTTGCTTATGTTATGATCCCTGAAATCAATCCTCCGGCAGGGTGGGCAATGGGACCAAGGTATCACGCTAACGGTTATGCCGCACTCAAAGAACTCAATGCGTTGCTCTGCAAAGCGTGGAAACCTTATGACGTTACCGGAATGTCACCTTCGGGTAGATTAGAATTTGACGGTGTCAGGCGCATTACCGATGGTTTGATGGTTTACACAAATGAGAACGAAAAGGGAATGCGGCTTGATTCACATCATGAGTTGCCTCAGGTAGTGGCCGATTTCGCATATAATAAAGTCTTTTTAGAATTCAATGAGTTTACCACCGCTGATTTAATTCGTGCTGCAAATTTCGAAAACATCGATGAGCCAAACGAGATGTATGAAAAGGCCAAGCCGGGGAAGTTCATCCCATACAGAACAAAAGCTGTAGGATCTTTCGGCATCAAGAGAGTGGTTGTTCCAGAGGAGGAAATCAAGGAATATTTCACCTATTCACTTGGCCGTCAGTCTCTCCTACAATTGCGGTACAACAACTGGAACGATGATCTCGGCTTCCGTAATGCCCCGGCCAATGTTGATTGGGCGGACTATGTCAAAGGTCAGGACAAGAAACTGGGCAACCCTCTTGAGAACTGGAGATTTTCTGACAAACACCTGATGCTTGACATCCCGATCTTGCCTTCCGATGAAGGGAAATGGGGAACTTTCCAGTCATATTGGGTCAAGGTGGTGCCGAAATGGCTTGAGGATGCCCAAGGCACCTCACAACCAATCGCCAAACTTAACGAGTTGTGCGCAAAGGGACTCCAGACAGGCTTCAGAGGTGTCGGGGTGTCAGATTTCTTCTCGGGAAAGAAAGAAGTCAGAGAGAAACACGCCGAAGAAATCGTGCAGAGGATGGAGGCCGACCTTTTTGACAAGTGGGCGAACGGCACTTTTGCCTTGTACAATCTTCTGGAACTCAGTGATACCATTATTTCCGAGACACAGGAAAAAGTCAAGCAATTCGAGGACAGATCTGTCAAGCTCCGTCAGCTTTTGGACAAACTTGAACAGGAGCGTCAGGCGAAAGCCAAGGAATACAATGATGCCGGTCTTATAACCCGTGGCCTGAAAGGCAAGCAGATGTTGGCCGGTTATGCGGAAATCATGCAGAAAATCTGCCAGAGACGTACAGAGGTTGAAGCCTGCGGATTTGCCGTTGATCTCCTCAAGGTGCTCCTTGGCAAGGAAAACACGCTTCGTTCCCGTTTGGAGGAATTCGTCGGTACTGTTAGTGATGCCATCGAAAGCAGCGACAAACATGTCGGAGCTCTTTGCAAGGATAAGGTGGATGTTGACAATCTGGAAGGCACCGTTATCCGCTACTATGACCAGCCTAAGGTGAAGTCATTCACCGAGACAATGATTCACAGCAGGAAGAATCAAGAAAACATCTCCACAGCCGTACGTCAGGAAATCCTGAAACTAATAGGAACGGAAAAGACATTCGTCCGCGCTAATGCCGTGATCGACCAGGATGCCCTCAACAACATTTTCGAGAAGACGGTCCGGGAAAAGGTCATCTCCATTCACGACAACACTCTGATTGAGGACAGAGAGAAACTTATAAACCGCAATATTCTTGAGCAACTTAGTGAGAATTATTCTTCGGCGGAAGACCTTCAGCAGTTTGCCAAGAAGGTTGTTTCAGAAAGCGGTGTGCTTGCGAGATTCAATCCGAGCGAGGTTGGAAAAAGTGTGAAGAATAATACTATCACTAATGTAGGGGTTAATGTGATGCGTCGCATCGTTCTTGTAAACATTCCAAAGGTAGAGGGTAAAGAGAAAGTCCAGAAGTTCGCCGAGAATCTTAAGACTGCATTGGAGAATGCGACAGACGCCAGTGTCAGGGTCAAGGTGGATATGTCCGGGGAACGGAAAAACGAGATCACCGTGCTGAGCGTCGCGTCTTACTTCCCGATCCGCTGTCTTCAGAACCTCACTTTCTACAAGGAGAAATTCGACTATCTCACCACTGTCACTCCTACTGTAAGCGAGTCTGAGGTCCGCAAGAGCAAGATTCTTCTCTTCGGCGAGGGAGTTGGTGGAGAAGGTCTGCCTGACCTTTTCGTGACGAAGGAAAAGCAGAAGTCCCAGTTGAGAAAGGAATATATGAGCTGGGTGATTCTCGCTTACGTTATGGGCATCATCAAGTACGGCGATGTGATGGACGGGACAGGACGCAAGATGTTCGGCACTATGGAAGCCGACGAGGACACCGGTTTCGAGACACTGAAGCCTCTGTCGCCTAAATTCTCGGAGATCGGGTTCAGCGATCAGTTCACCGAGGATTTCTGCGAGGACATCAAGGCGCAGGTGGAGTCGAAAATGAAGAAAGAGTACCTGAACGTGGAGAACCGGGTGAACGAGCTGCGTCCTAAGGTACAGGAACTGCTCAACGGCACCCTCCTTCCGGAAACGGGCAATAACCAAGGCACGCAGGAGTTTCAGGATTTCCTTGCCGCGGCCAAGGAAGCGATACAAACTTTAAAGAATTAATAGAATTATGGCAAAGACTTATAAATGTACCAATTACGGCATCTGTACGGAAGCCGACAAGGGGACGGTGTTTCAGGAAACCGACCTTGAGGAAGTGGACGGAAAATTCGTCTGCCCCAAGTGCGGGCAGACGCTCGAAGAGATAGAAAAGAAACCAGGGGTTAACGGAAAACTCATCGCCATCATCGCCGCTGCGTTGGTGGCCGCAGGAGGTACTGTCTATCTCGCGTGCTTCAAAGGAAAAAGCAACGGTGGAAATGATCCCGCACCTGGAATTGACACTATAGTACTACCTCCAGCCGATACTCCGAAAGTAGATCCTCAAGTTGACACACCTAAAGTGGGTTCTGGTGCAGACACAGAAAAACCTCCTGTGCCACCACAACCAGAGCCATCTCAATCAACATCATACAACCTCGGCTGGGGCATATACGAAGGTCCGATGAAAGGCGGTAAGCCGGATGGTATGGGAGGAGAGGTGAAAATCACCAAATCATACAAGATTGACATGAAGGATGGCTCATATAAGCAGGTGACGAAAGGCGACAGACTTGTCAACACAAAGTTCAAGGATGGCAAGCTTGTCCAAGGCTACATCCACCATCCTGGTGGAACTCAGGAGAGTTTCACAATCGGTTACTGATGAAAAGACTCCGTAACATAAGCGCGGTTCTGCTGTGGCTGTTTCTGCCGGGGATTCTCCTCGGCGGAAACCTGCCCTACAGAAGTGACCGGCTTGAACGGATGGGAGAGTTGCTTGGGAAGGAAACACTCGCGGCTCTTCCGGACGGGGAGCACACGGCCGCGCTTATGTTCATGGACACACCTGTGACCGTTATAAAGGAAAATGGAGTGATTGAGCACATAGGTTACAGTTTCTTTTCCGCAGAGGAACGCCTGCTCACGGGTCCTGTCGTATGCAATTTTCTGGAAAGATACGCCCTTGAGGCGGACTTGCCGATCAAAAGAGAGAAATCCCTCGAAACTCAACTTCTGGAAGATGGCATAGTGTTCAGCCAAGGGGCATTGTCTTCATTGAAGACCCTTTGTCCTGGTGGGCATGGAATCCTTGAGATTCGCGACATTCCACATTACAGGTACATATTCAAGTGGCAGGACGGGCAGATGCTGTTTCCTTCCGACGTTGAACTGCTTACCGGCAGGGACATCAAAGAAAACGGCAGACGGCTTCCGCAGGAAATCCAATCCGCCATATTCGCCGGACCTGTACAGAAACCTGACAGTACGGAACTCCGTGATGATGGCGTGGCGGTTTGCCGGAATGGATATTACTATTTTTCCTCATTGTCTGCGGACACTTTCTTCTCAGGAGAGAACATGGAGCCTGTGAACGATGCCGCGTTCGAGGAAGAGACCCTACACAATCTCGTCTCCGGGCTTGTCCGTGACTCAAACATAAGTCTTGATGTTTCGATGATCGCTTACGGACTTGAGAGGACGGCCTTCAGCGCCGGAGTCAACTCGATCGCCGCTTACGCCGACGGCACGGATTGCAAGGCTTATTGCGGAGTCATCGCGAAGGATGATGAACGGATTGAGGCACTGGTGATCTACCGGAATGAGGCGGCGTCGTACAATCACATCCTACGGGTTCAGATTCCCCACTCGGTGATTGCCAAAGGAGAGGGCTCCGGACAGGCCAGGCTCACACCTTTCGTGCCGACTCATGGCATTAAATATTTGTTCGAAGAGATAAAACTATAATGATGAGACGTTTATTGTTTATAGTCACGATGTTGACGGCCGTCGTTCCCGTTTGGGGACAGAACACAAAGAAGATGAATTCCATAAAAAGGAATCCTTTGTATCTTTATGCCGAAGCCACGATGGAGACAGCGTCGGAAGCCTATGAGGTGGCGAATGACCTTCTTCTTATCGAAGTCAAGGAATATACTGATTCAAAGAAGTCTTTCCGCGACAAGGATGTCCTCATCCGCGACATCCAGAGTCAGCAGGACTCTCTTCAGATCCGCCGGGGAGAAATGGTGAAAGTGTTCCTGTACGTCAAGAAAAGCAATATTCTTGATGCGGAGAACGTTACATTGGTGGAAAAAAACTCCGCTGCGGGGAAAACAGAGACTCCCGATACGGAGAAGGCAGAGATTCCAGATACTAAGAAGACAGAAAAAGGCACATCAACGGCAGTCACTGAGACTGTAGCGAAGGAGGAACCTGCAGCGGTTCATGAGGCGACTCCCACTTCAGATCCTATAACAGTTCCCGCTGAACGTGAAGCCACTGTGGAGAATCCTTCGCTTAAACTGGAGGCCGCATGGCAGCAGGAAGTAGTGGATCAACTGCTTTCCGCCGCAAGCTATTCGGAGGCCAGAACAGTCCTCTCCCGTCTTAAGGCCGAATTCAAAATAAAGAAGACAGGACCTATGGCAACATGCAAACACCCAGAGGAGGTGTTCTTGCTGATAGGAAAAGACTCCGCCGTGGTCACAGTTCTGGGGCCTGGCAGTACGAGCCGCACTGATTTCAAATCGCTCAGCAAGACTTCCGACAATTATGACGGTTACGATAAAGTTTGGTTTATATTCTCAAAATAAGATGAAAAAGATATTCTTTATGACGGCTCTGTCATTTATATTCACAATGGCTTCAGCCCAGAACAATGTGGATTTCGAAATAGCCGACGGTTTGTCGGACGCCGCGCTCAAAACACGGATGGAGCGGCAGGTCTCAAGGTTGCTGACAGCGATCAACACCGCTGAGTCCAACGGAGGCAATGTGAATTTCAGCGGGCTTGACATTGATGATATGGCCTCCCACAGCATAGTCATGCTTTGGGATAATGTGCGTTTCAGAACGCTTGATGACGAGATTGTCACGAACTGTCTTCGTCTTGGCGGCGGACAGTCCGACAGCTGGCAGGTAAGGAATATTGAAGTGGAGATGAAGCCTTTGGATGACACTTACAAAGGAAGCAAAATCCAGGAAGTCAGCATAGATTTCGACAGCGACGGACGTATAGTCGATTTCAATTTCACCCTCGGCATCAACCAGTACATGAGAATAATGAAGGAGGGTGTGGAGCTTGACGACCTTGACCGCCGTATGCAGATACTTCACTATGTGGAACAATTCCGCAACGCCTACAACCAAAAGGATATCGATTTTATGGATGCCGTGTTCAGTGATGATGCACTCATAATCACCGGGAAGGTCATCAGACGCGTGCCTAATGAAGTCCAGATGCGCTCCAACAGGCCTGAGATCCAGTACACCAAGCAAAGCAAGCAGCAGTATCTTGCAAATCTGAAGCGTGTCTTCGCGCGCAATGGGTATGTCAATGTCAAATTCGATGAGATCAAAGTGCTGCGCCACGGGGCCAACCCCAATTTCTATGGCGTGACCCTTGTCCAGCACTGGAATTCCTCGAATTACAGCGATGAGGGAATATTGTTCCTTGTCTGGAATTTCGAGAACCCGGACGCTCCGCAGATCAATGTCCGTACTTGGCAGCCGATGGAAACGCCTGATGAGGATGTGTTCACATTGGATAATTTCAAGATTTGACGGATGAGAAGGCTGTTTGCGATAGTCATCACCATGGCGGTCTCGCTGTGTGCTTTGGGTCAAGAACTTAAGGTGAAGGATTTTCACGTCGATCCAAGCGACATCAGTGCGGTACGTTATGAAGTGAAGGACCTGAACGGAGAGATGTGCGCCTTGGTCAAGATAGGACTCGTGCTGAAGGATGTCACATTTGAAGGATCGGTGGTGAAATCAGAATTCAAGGATGGAGAGTGGTGGGTGTACATGGTGGACAAGTCTTGGTGGCTGAACATCAAGACCACGAAGTATCTGCCGCTCCGCTATGAATTTGAGGAACCATTGCGGAAAAAATCCACATACATAATGCAGGTGGAGATTCCTCAGGGGGGCGACAGAGGTCCTACGGGGAAAATGCGTATTGAGAGTAATGTCAGGGATGCGGATGTGTACGTTGACGGGGAAAAACTTTCCAGCATCCTGCCTTTTGAATATGAGGGACCGGAAGGCTCCCATATTCTTGAAATCAAGGCTCCGGGATACAATACGGAGAGCATGGGCTTCGAGATCGCGCTCCGCCGTACCGGAACTTTGTCAGTTTGGCTCAAGGCAGAGGGAAGTTTTCAATATAAAGGCATATCCTATGAGATGAAAGACATCCCGGGAGGGGTCTTTCAAATGGGTTCCTCCGAAAAAAGGAGCAAGGAAAGCACAATGAGTTATGAGAGTCCTGTCCATACCGTGAGTCTGAAACCCTACAAGATAGGTGTGACTGAAGTCTCACAGGCCTTGTGGAAGGCAGTGATGGGCAGCAACCCTTCTCTTAACCAAGGAGATGATCTGCCGGTGGAGAATGTCACCTGGTATGATGTTCAGGAATTCATCGCGAAACTCAATGCCGAATCCGGAATGCACTTCAGGCTCCCGACCGAGGCGGAATGGGAATATGCGGCGCGGGCTGGCGGTTCTCCGGACGAACCCGCAGGTGGAGGAACGGCGCAAGTTGCCGTTACCGGAGTTTCCACATCCCGTCCGGGCACCAAAAAACCGAATGCATACGGTCTTTATGACATGTCTGGGAATGTGGCTGAATGGTGTTCCGACTATCTGTCGCGTTATAAGGCGGACTCCGTTGTGAACCCGACAGGCCCTGAAAAAGGAATCCAGAAAATAGTGCGTGGCGGAAGCTTCGCTGATGACCCTTGGATGCTTCGTTGCGCTGTCAGAGGGCACATGAAGCCGGCGGAAAGCAGTGGAAAAGTCGGCTTCCGTCTGGCTTTGGATTAGATTATCAGAATTATATTTAATAAACAAACATTATGAAAAGAGCATTTTTATTGTTGACGGCGGTGCTTATGTCACTGAACATGTCAGCGCAGAAAAGCACCCTTCTTGTGGGTGAGGTTGGCCACCTTTCCGGAATTGACTCAAAATGGGCCGAGAAATTACGGAGTGAGATGATTTCAGGACTTGTGGCTTCGCCGCGTCTTACAGTCATTGACGGCAGCACTGTGAGCGGTATGTCAAGCGACATAGCCAAGGCGGTTGATGTGGCGCGCGAAAAGAATGCAGACTGCTTGCTCACCGCTCAGATCACCTCTTTCACCGGCAAGAAAGAGACAAGCAAAGAAGGTAAAGTCACATACAAAACCACACTTGAATATTCATGGATGATCACTAACGTGGCCGATGGAAGCACAAGAGGAAGCAAGAAGGAAACTCATTACGGATCCTCGGGTTCCGGGTATGACGCTGCCTATGCGGATGCGTTCATTCTGGTTCCCGATGATATGAAAAAACTTGTAAACGACCAATTCCGGGTTTCAGGGGAAATCAAGTCAATAGCGGAAACACATCCTAAGAAAGGGGCGAAGACCCTGTACATAAGCGTCGGTTCAGATGACGGTGTCGCTCAAGGGAATGCCTTCGAGGTTTACAAAGAGGTCGAGATCGCGGGAGAGACTATCTCTGAGAAAATAGGTGAGCTTAAGGCAAAAGACATCAAAAGCGGTTCCTTGACCCTCTGCAATGTCACAAAGGGCGGAGTTGAGATCCAGAATGCCTTTGACAGCGGCCTTAAACTCACTGTGACATCCCGTCCGCCAAGAATTGTTTTCTAAGATACTCTATAATGAAAAGACTTTTTCTGTTGGCCGCGACTATTCTTGTCGCGGCTACCGTTCTCGCTCAGACACAGCACACTGGGAGTGTGGAACTGATGGAAATCGATAACGGTGTCGCCACATTCCAGGTGGAAGGCATAGCCTCAAAAAAGAATGATGTTTGTCTTTCGGCGAAAGAAACTGTGTTCCACTGTCTGTTCGAGAAAGGAGTTGAGGGTTTCAACAATGACGAGAAAATTGTTGAGACAATAACCGCCAGGAACAAATTCTACCTTGAGAAGTTCTTTGAAGGAAAGAACGCTCCTATGAACAGATTCGTGTCCGGAGTGCAGAAGGCGGGAAATCCCTCGAAGAATGAATCCGGCATGTTCTCCTGCACCTACATTATCTCTGTAAAATACAAGGCACTTTCACGTGATTTGGTCCAAAACAAACTGAGAGAAAAGGCCATAGAAGAATAGGGCAACGTCCCTATTCTTCGTACAACTGGCAAAGAGCCAAATTCAACCTTAACAAACCCTGATCATTATGGATGTTCCACAGCAAAACCACATTCTGGTAGGTCTTGGCGGTACGGGAGGAAAAGTGCTGAAGGCCTTCAAAAAGAGGCTTTTCCAGGAGTTTACTCCCGAGGAAAGAGCAAAACTTCCTATCGGATTCCTTTACGTTGACACCACGGATGAGATGATGCATCCCGGTGACAAGAGCTGGTATGTACGTGGCGAGAATGCGCAGTTCAATGAAAATGAGTTCCTATTCATCAAAGGCATTTCACTTGATGAGATTTTCGCGTCTCCATCAAGTTACCCTGGCCTTAAAGGCGTGGTCGGAGATCCGGAGGTCATGCGGAAGAGCATTGGCACACTCGGTGTCGCCGCCGGCCAGATGCGCCGCGCGGGAAGGATTCTGTTCGGTGCGAATGTGTCCATGTATCTGGCTTCTCTAGGAAATGCTTATATGAAAGTCAGCAAGATAAGCAAGGCCAGTAGTACTTGCATCTACATTTTTGGCGGCCTTGCCGGAGGCACAGGCTCCGGCTCGATAGTAGACGTAGTGGCCCAGACACGAATGTTTCCAAGTTTCAAGGAGGAATATCAAAGCAACGGTGATAAGGCAACAGGAACCAGCATTGTCGCATACGTTATGATTCCGGAAACATACCTTCCGGATGGCTACGATGCAGGGAAGTATCACGCTAACGGCTATGCCGCACTCAAAGAACTCAATGCGTTGCTCTGCAAAGCGTGGAAACCTTATGACGTTACCGGAATGTCACCTTCGGGCAGATTAGAGTTTGACGGTGTCAGACGCATTGCGGATGGCCTGATGATCTACTCCAATGAGAACGAGAACGGGGTGATTTTTGATTCGCATAAAGAACTGCCTCAGGCTGTGGCTGACTTTGCGTATACCAAGATCTTTTGGGAATGTGGCGACTGCTATTTTAACAGGCGCATGTCCTATGAATACGAAGATGTCCCGGGACTCGTCGAAATGTATGAGAATGCCGAGAGCGGAGCGCCCGTCCCGTACAGAACCAAGACTGTGGGATCTTTCGGCATCAAGAGAGTGATCTATCCGGAGGATGAAATCAAGGATTTCATGGCATATTCGGCGGGCCGTCAAATACTCTTGCGATTGCTGTACAATAACTGGAATGATGCTGTCGGCTTCCTTAATGCCCCGGCCAATGTTGATTGGGCTGACTATATCAAAGGTCAGGACAAGAAACTTGGCAACCCGCTTGAGAGCTGGGGATTCTCCGACAAGCATCTGATGCTGGACGTGCCTGTCCTGCCATCCGACGAGGGAAAATGGGGTACATTTCAGGCATACTGGGTCAAGGTGGCGCCGAAATGGCTTGAGGAAGCAGAAAACACCTCCCAACCGATCGACAAACTTAACGAGTTGTGCGCTAAGGACCTCCAGACAGGCTTCAGAGGTATCGGGGTGTCGGATTTCTTCTCGGGAAAGAAAGAAGCCAGAGAGAAACACGCCGAAGAAATCGTGCAGAGGATAGAGGCTGACCTTTTCGACAAATGGGTGAACGGCACATCGCTGTACAACCTGTTGGGACTCATGGATGCGATCTTCTCCGAAACACAGTATAAAATCAAACGGTTTGAAGAAAGGGCTGCCGAACTCCGCCGGCTTTTGGACGGACTTGAGCTGGATCGTCAGGCTAAAGCCAAGGAATACAATGATGCGGGATTTATAACACGTTGGCTCAAAGGCCGGCGGAAGCTGGCCGGCTATGCGGAGATCATGCGGGAAATCTGTTTGAGACGCACAGAAGCGGAAGCGTGCGGGTTCGCCGTTGACCTTCTCAAAGTGCTTCTAGGTAAAGAAAATGCCCTGCGCTGTCATCTGGAAGATATTATTTATATGTTAAGAAACGCAATTGACAGCTGTGACAGAAGGTTGGACCGGCTTTGCAGGGATGACGAGGAAACTGACAATATGGATCGCTTGGTGGTTCGCTGCTATGACCCGCGCAAGGTTAGAATCTTCACTACAAATGAAATCATTCTTGACAAGAAGAATCAGAATGCTGTCTATGCCGCTGTGCGTCCGTATTTCATGATTCACATAGGGACTGAAAAAACATTTGCACGTGCGAATGCCGCGATCGATCAGGATGTCATCAACAATATGGTAGAGACAACGGTTCGTGAAGAGGTCATCTCCATTCACGACAACACTCTGATTGAGGACAGAGAGAAACTTATAAACCGCAATATTCTTGAGCAACTTAGTGAGAATTATTCTTCGGCTGAAGACATTCAGCGGTTAGCGGGTAAGATTATTTCCGGAAGCGGTGTGCTTGCGGGATTCAATCCTGATGAGGTTGGCAGGAATGTACCTAACAATCCTGTCACCGAAGTGGGTATAACTGTGATGCGCCGCTATATGTTTGTGAGCATACCAAAGGTGGAATGTGATGAGAATGTACGGGTGTTCGCAAAGGAACTGAAAACGGCATTTGAGAAAGCGGAGGACGCCAGTGTCAGGGTAGAGGTTGACATGTCTGGTGAAAGGAACGACGAGATCCGCGTGTTGAACGTCGCTGACTACTTTCCGCTCCGCTGCCTCCAGAACCTCGCTTACTACAAGGAGAAGTACGATCTTCTCACCACCGTCACCCCGACTATGTGCGAGTCCGAAGCCCTCAGGAACAAGATTATCCTCTTTGGCGAGGGTGTGGGAGGAGAAGGTCTCCCTGACTTGTTTGTGGCTCAGGAAGAGTAAGGTGATTGGAGTTTATAGGACTTATTGTTATATTAAAGAAAATCAACCATGGTGATAGTTATGATGTCGGCTTTTTTATTGGCGCTGGCAATAACAGGAATAGTAACCGTTTTATTTATTGCCTCTTCCAAATCTGTCAGAAGATTTGATCTGATTCATTGGGCGGGTGCGGTTCTTTGCGTGGCCGTGACATCCGTCTTCATTGCAGGTGCAATCGGTCTGGGCAAAGCCACAAGACAGATTGATCGTTCGACCGATGTGGCGTCTTCGCTCGGTTCCAAAACTTTGGATCTTGTGAGAGATTATATTCCCGACAACGAGATCACAACCTGGCTTTCAGAAGCGGACGGCAATGCCATCCCACAAATTGAATCTCTCCAGGCTTACCTGCACCACAAATTCCGCAAGGCTATGATATGGTCCATCGTTGTCACGGTGGCGCTTAACCTGCTGTATCTTCTTCTTTTGACCACCACTCGAAGAAGTTCGGGAACATCCTCAGGATCTGATGGTTCCGATGATCTGGACCCGGACATCTCTAATCTGGGTAACTTTGATTCCAACCTTGATGATGACTTCAGTTAGCGGTCATGTTCATTAAGAATCTCTTTTATCGTCTGTCGTTCAGGAACGAGAGATAGTAAAGCAGAGTGGCGAGAGAGCCGACAGCTGCGATGACGTAGGTGTAGGCGGCCCATTTGAGGGCGTCGATGGCCATCGGTCTGGTCTCGTAGTTGGTGATGCCGGCGCTCTCCAGCCAGTTGACGGCCCTATGGCTTGCGTTGATCTCTACCGGGAGGGTCACAAAGCTGAACAGGGTGGTCATGGCGAAGAGGATGACGCCGAAGATCAGCACAGGATAGCTGTGGAACATGGAGACCAGAATAACTCCGGCGAGCAGAACCCACTGCACGATCCTGCTGGAGAAACTGACAACCGGCACGAGGGCGGTGCGCAGTCTAAGCGGCAGGTAACCTTTAGCGTGCTGGACCACATGCCCGCACTCATGCGCGGCAACGGCGGCAGCGGCGACACTGCTTTGGTTGTAAACCTCCTCGCTAAGGTTCACGGTCTTTGTCTGCGGATTGTAGTGGTCAGTCAGACGGCCTGGGATGCAGGTGACTTCGACATCGGTGATTCCATTGTCGGAAAGCATCTTACGGGCTACTTCCGCTCCGGTCATCCCGTTTGTGGTCGGAACCCGGGAATATTTCGTGAACCTGCTTTGAAGCATGCTTTGGACGATTTGGCTCAGGATCATCACTGCAATCATTATTATCCAGATTGAACCTGTACTCATAATGTTTTCTTACTTTATCGGTTAAACTTCGCAAGCCGGCAATTTCGTGCGGAAAATCTTTGTCAATGCGGTGATTGCCCACCGGCGGTGTCTATCATCAATTAATAGACCAGAATTCAAATATAATTATTTTGGATGTGATTTTGACGGAAAAACAGTAATTTTGTCATATATTTAGGTTCATGACATGTCAAACGGAACTACGGATTTCTCTCGTCTGGAACTCAATCTCCAGAACTGTCTCGGCAACTACCGGTACTTTCGTTCAAAACTTCAGCGGACAACCAAGCTGTTGGTTTTGGTCAAGGCCAACGCGTATGGCCATGGGGCTGTGGAATTCGCGCTGATGATGCAGAATGCCGGAGCTGACTATCTGGCAGTAGCCCTGCCGGTCGAAGGAATGGAACTGCGGCAGTCCGGTATCAGCCTTCCGATCTTGGTCCTGACCGCAGGCACTGACTATTTTGACGAGATCATCGACAATCATCTTGAGCCTGGGATACCGAATCTTTATACTCTCAAAAAACTTGTCTCCACTCTGCAAGGCAGGGGGATGGAAGACTTCCCGGTCCACATCAAACTTGACACAGGCATGCACCGCCTTGGCTTCATGACAAGCGAACTTGGGGAGTTGATGGAATATCTCAGGGCATGCCCCGAGGTGAGGGTCAAGTCGGTGTATTCACATCTCGCTGTGGCCGAAGATCCGTCGATGGATAAGTTCACGCTTGGGCAGATCTCAATGTTCGAGGCCAATGCGGCGAGGCTTGATGAGGCTCTGGGGTATCATCCGATGTGGCATGTGCTCAATTCGGCCGGCATCGAGCGCTTTACCGGCTACCAGCATGACATGGTCCGGCTGGGTATAGGAATATACGGAATCAGTTCCTTGCCGGATGTTCATCTGAAACCTGTCGCCTCGCTTAAGGTGAAGATTCTTCAGATCAAAGAACTTAAGTCTGGTGACGGTGCCATCGGCTATGGACAGCATGGAATGATCGCTCCGGAAGGTACACGTATCGCCACGATTCCTGTCGGGTACGCTGATGGAATCGACCGGAGGCTTGGCTGCGGCCACGCCAGTTTTTCGCTGAACGGCCATCGTGTTCCCACAATCGGGAACATCTGCATGGACATGTGCATGCTGGATGTGACCGGGGTTCCGGCGCAGGCAGGGGACACGGTGACTATTTTCGGGGAGGACCCGACTGTCAGTGAGCTCGCAAAAATTTTGGGCACGATCCCGTACGAGATCATGACCTCGGTCCCGCGCCGCATCGAACGCGTCATTGTCCGCAGGTAGGGTCACTTGTCAAGCCTGACACCTTGCGTGATAGTCCGGTCAATTTCCCCGACGTTCTTTTTGGCTTTGTAGTAAGCTGTGCGCGAGACGAAACCAGACTCCATGGCAATCTCCTCCTGCTTGGCGTTCGGATGAGCCTCCTTGTAAAGCCTGGCATATTCAAGCCTGAACATGTTGACAAGATTGTAGTAACCGATCGAAGAGATGAACTTGCTTGCCCTGTTCATCTTTCCGTTGCCAAGATCCAGAAGGACTTCGGTCTTGAGAAGGTGCGGTTCCCTGAACCTTCGCAGAATGACAGCCAGAACCTCAGACTTGATCTCGTCTGTCGGCGTCCCGTCATCATCCGCCGGGCATTCCGCCCCCTCATCCTCTTTTGCGTCACGCTTGTTGAGTTCTTCAATGGAATGTTCCTTCCTATCCTTCAGCATGCCCGTCTCCCGGTCTATTTCCGCAGGACGCAGAACCCTCTGTGGATGAAGTATGATGCAGAGGAAGTAGATCATCCAGAATGATGAAAGAATGTCTATGAGAAACTTGGCCCATCTGCTTCCTGTGATAAAGATGACCCACATGGAAGCGATCAGCAGCAACGGCGTGTAAAGGAGTTTTGCCGCGAACCTGTAGGGAAAATCCTCGTCGTTGGAGTAATTGTCAGTGTTGAACTTGTCCATCTCTTTTTTGAGGTTTATCAGTACCCGCACAGTGACCGCCGTGAACAGCATGCTGACGGCTCCTATAGTGTACATCAAGACCTCGTTGTGTTTCACCATCCAGTCATGGAAGCCGAAGAGAAGCGAGGACAGCATTGTCAGGACAATCGCTGGCGGGGCGCAGGTGTACATCCTCCATAGAGTGTCGCTATTTTTATGGTAGTGAAGCTGAAAATACTTCCTGATTGAAATGGCGAAGCACACCGGGTAACACAGCACTCCGAATGTCCTTGTGTAGGTCCACACGGCGGAATCCATCGGAGCGAACACGTAAGGAAAGAGCAACATGATGGAAACGTAGAATAATGTAACCTGCTTTCTGGCCGGATAGAAATAGCCGGCATCATCGCAGAACGGCCTGCACATGTGATGCCATCTCACGTACGCACAAAATATCCCTGTCATGATGAAAATCAGGCAGCCTGCCGAGTAGAGGCCTTCCGGGGTAATGTTCCAGATCATGCAATCCCTCCTATCAGTAAAGTTCCCTCTGTCTATTTCTTCAGAAGCTCGTCTATATGTTCGGCATAGTCCAGTGATGAATCAAGGTAGAACACAATCTCAGGCACGATACGCAGCTGCTTGGCCACTTGCCGGCCGAGTTCTCCACGCAGTACCTTCACATTATCATTCAAGAACTTCATGACATCCTCGGCTTTGGATGACGGGAATATGCTCACGTAGGTCTTGGCCAGCGACAGGTCAGGGCTTACCCTTACCTCACTGACAGTAACCATGGCTCCGCCGAACAGAGCCATCCCCTTGCCGCGTATGATTTCCGCCAGATCCTTCTGAATCTCGCGGGCGACTTTCAATTGTCTTGTGCCGGCTTGTTTTTCCATAATTACAACACGTTGATTATGAAGTAGTTCTTCTTGCCTTTCTGGGCGAGAATGTACTTCCCGTCCACGATGTCTTTCTCGGAGACTTCGTACTCAATGTCCGCAATTTTGTCCTTGTTGATGCTCACTCCGTTGCCCTGAACCATTTTTCTGGCTTCACCTTTTGAAGGGAAGACCTGAGTTTTGACCGCAAGGAAATCAAGAATGTCGCATGGAAGGTCGGCTTTCTGAATGTCAAAGGTCGGCACGCCACTGAACACGGCAAGAAACGTCTTCTCGTCCAATTTCCTGAGTTCGTCAGAAGTGGAATTGCCGAACAGCATTTTTGATGCGGAGACTGCGTTGGCATATTCACCAGCCCCGTGGATCATGGTCGTAAGCTCCTTGGCTAGAAGCTGTTGGAGCGTCCTGCGGCCAGGGTCCTGACGGTGTTCCTCTATGGCCGCGTCGATGATTCCCTTGTCAAGAAGGGTGAATATCTTGATGTATCTTTCAGCATCTTCGTCGCTGACGTTCAGCCAGAACTGGTAGAACTCGTAAGGTGAGGTCTTTTCAGGGTCGAGCCAGATGTTGCCTTTCTCCGTCTTTCCGAACTTCGTTCCGTCGGCCTTGCGGATGAGAGGGCAGGTGAGGGCGAACGCGTCGGTCTTGCCGAGCATTCTGCGGATGAGTTCCGTCCCGGTGGTGATGTTGCCCCACTGATCACTTCCGCCCAGTTGGAGACGGCAGCCTTTGTTTTCGTAGAGCCAGAGATAGTCGTAGCCCTGGAGCAGCTGGTAGCTGAACTCGGTGAATGACATTCCCTCTCGGGATTCGCTGGAAAGGCGTTTCTTCACAGAGTCTTTGGCCATCATATAGTTGACGGTGATGTGCTTGCCCACGTCACGGATGAAGTTCAGGAAAGAGTAGTTCTTCATCCAGTCGTAGTTGTTCACGAGTTCGGCCTTGTTAGGGGCTTCGGAATCAAAATCCAAAATCTTGGAGAGTTGCCTTCTGATGCCGGCAATGTTGCGCTGAAGGGTATCCTCGTCCAGAAGATTCCTCTCCTGGGACTTCATCGACGGGTCGCCTATCATTCCGGTCGCACCCCCGATCAGCGCGATAGGCTTGTGACCGCACTGCTGGAAGTGCTTCAGGATCATAATGCTGACAAGGTGGCCGATGTGCAGGGAGTCAGCCGTCGGGTCGATCCCCACATAGGCGGCCTGCGGACCTTCCATGAGCTTTTCCTCTGTTCCGGGCATGATGTCCTGGATCATGCCTCTCCACTTGAGTTCCTCTACGAAATTCTTCATTGTATGATGTGTTTTTATTTTCAACCTTTTCAGTGTTGTTCCGGGCGTTTCCTCATTTTCACACTAAATTTAAGCAAAGTT
Organism: Bacteroidales bacterium UBA6397; assembly: GCA_002439875.1. GTDB lineage: Bacteria > Bacteroidota > Bacteroidia > Bacteroidales > UBA932 > Cryptobacteroides. Next base: position 84,348 of record DJQB01000025.1, on the reverse strand, counting down.
AGGCAAAAATAATGTAAATTTGCAGGCTGAAAACGAAATAAACAGTTTAAAGATTAACGAATATGAGAAAGAAAATCGTTGCCGGAAACTGGAAGATGAACACAACTCTCCAGGAAGGCGTTGAACTTGCGAAGGCAGTGGCCGCCAAGTCAGTTGAGACTCCAGAGAATGTAGGACTTATCGTAGCCCCTCCATTCACACATCTTTCATCGGTTGCAGATGCTCTCAAAGGATCGAAGGTTGAGCTTTCGGCCCAGAACTGCGCTGATCATGAGAAGGGCGCCTACACGGGAGAAGTCGCTGTGAACATGCTGACTTCCGTCGGTTGCCAGTGGACGATCCTCGGACACTCCGAGCGGAGACAGTACTATGGCGAGACTGACGGGAAGCTCGTCGAGAAGACAAAACTCGCACTTGCGGCTGGTCTTGGTGTCATCCTTTGCGTTGGTGAGAACCTTGAGCAGAGAGAGGCCGGAAAGCATTTCGCTGTCGTTACCGAACAGATCAAGAATGTCCTTTACAACTTCACCGCCGAGGACATGTCCAAGATAATCGTGGCTTACGAGCCTGTTTGGGCCATCGGTACAGGAAAGACTGCTTCAGCAGAGCAGGCTGAGGAGATTCACGCCTGCATTCGCAAGGTGCTGGCAGAGAAGTTCGGTGAGACCGTGGCCGAGGACACGACCATCCTCTATGGTGGGAGCTGCAAGCCATCCAACGCCAAGGAACTCTTCGCCCAGAAGGACATCGATGGTGGCCTCATCGGTGGAGCCGCTCTCAAGGTTGACGACTTCATCGCCATTGCAAAGAGCTACTAGCAGCTCTTTGCTTGTTCCTTCAACCTCCAGTCCCTCCGTGACAACCCAAGGGGCACAGGCAAAGAATTCCACGAACCACTTCGGTCGTATAGATCTGAATGATGCGTGAGATATGGGAGGAGGATAAAAAAGGGAGGCAAGTGTGAAACATTGCCTCCCTTTTTTGTCCTGTTTCTTACTTCTTGGACTCTTCCACGGAAACCTTTCTGAATTCCTTAAGATCCTTCATAAGCTCGAGAGCGGCTTTGCGGGCGCGGGCACCAGCGGCCTTGTTACCCTTTTCTACCTGAGCTTCAGCGTTCTCTACGAAAACATTGAGCTCCTCCTTGATTTTAGCGACAAGATTCTCCATTTCGTTCTAATTTAAATGAATAGTTGGATTATTAATGTAATAAAAAATGTAATCGTCTCAAAATGTGAATGCAAGTTATGTAAAAAAATGTAATTAACAAATATTTCGGTCAAAAAAGGCTGGCTTTCTGACGCTTTATGCCCCTTTTTCGTCTTTTTTAGGCTTGACGTTGAGCATGTTCATCGCTCTGTCCGGTCCGATCGTGGAAAAATTCTTGATCCCTTCGATCACTCTTCCACATATTTCCGGGACAGCAGTCTTCTCATCCGCCGTAAGTTCTCCGATCACATAGTCAACCTGGGCTCCACGGGAGAAATTGTTGCCTATCCCTATCCTTATCCTGGCCCATTGTGTGGACTCCAGCCTGGCCTGGATGTCCTTCAGTCCGTTATGTCCGCCGTCGCTTCCATTCTTGCGCATCCTTACCGTTCCGAACGGAAGGTTCAGATCGTCACAGACCACAATGAGATTCTCAAGAGGCAGTTTGAGTCTGTCCATCCAGTAACGAACAGCGTTGCCGCTGAGATTCATATAGGTGGAAGGCTTCAGGAGATAGAACTTCCGACCTTTGAACGAAATCTCCGCCACGTCCCCGTAACGTTCCGTCTTAAAAACAACGTTGGATGCCTGTGCCCAGGCATCCAACACCATAAACCCCATGTTATGTCTGGTTGAAGCGTACTCGGCGCCGATGTTTCCCAATCCTGCGACAAGATAGTTCATACCAGTGTCTTTTTCAGAGTCCCGAGCCGGTTTATTCAGTGGCAGCTGGCTCAGCAGTCTCCTCAGTAGTCGTAGTCTCAGTCTCATGCTCTTCGGCACCTTCCATCTTCTCCTCGTGTGCGAGTTGAGCCGCGATCTGACGTGTTGACTTCACGGCGCAGATGATGGTCGGCTTAGGGGTGACGACAGTCACGTTCTCAATCTTGAGGTCTCCGGCCACGATGCGCTTCTCGATGTCGAGTTTGGTCACGTCGATGTTGATTGTGTCAGGAAGATCCTTCATCAGGGCGCTGATGCGTACCTCTCTGCTGACAAGGACGAACTTACCACCTCTCTGCACTCCGATCGGGTGACCGCTCACGACAACCGGAACCTTTATGGTCACAGGCTTGTCCTCGGAAACGGCGAGGAAATCTGCGTGCAGGCAGTTGTCCTTCACCGGATGGTATTGAAGTTCGTGAACGACAGCTGTGTAAGCCTTGCCGTTGTCAAGTTTGATGTCAATGATAAAAGATGCGGGAGTGTGGGTGATGCCCATAAGATCCCTTTCACTAACGGTGAAGAGAACGTTCTCAACCCCGGCTCCGTAGAGGTTGCAAGGAACAAGACCCTGTCTGCGGATAGCTTTGATGACGGCCTTGTTGCCGACTTCACGGACTTTGCCGTTAAGCTCAAAATGCTTCATTGTTTTGTTGTTTAAAATGTGTTACTCAATTCCGGATCGCCCGGAATCCCATTGCACCAAAAGCGCCGGAGCGCTTTGTAATTGCGGCGCAAAGATAGGAATATTTTGTGAATAGGCAAAAAGCCAAGCGCAGAATTCTCCGGAATTACTTTCCTGAGGGCCTACTCCACCAGCCCGACCGCATGGTTCCAATCTTCCTCCTTATAATAGAAATCAAGTAGAGGCGTACCGGCGCACGGGAGGTACATGCTGAAGCCGGAATATTCCTTTATGTCGAATTCCTCCATAAAACTTGCAGTAGTGTTCTTGTAGATGACGCAGCCGTCGACGGCCTTGTTCAGGTCCTCGAGGTCGGCTTTTGACACCCCGCATTTTCCGAAGATGTCCACGAGATCATAGAAGTAGTGGCGGTTGTTCCTGTAGTAGCCTTGGATGTCATTGGCGGGTGCGGCGGAGATTGCGTCGGCATATTCATTGATCATCCTTGCGCAGACTTTTGCGAGGTTGTCCAATCCGCTTGTCCTGACGAGGTTGACAGTCGAGGAACGGTAAACTCCGCTTTGTTTGTCATACCTCTCGAAAGAGTCTTTGAAGAGTCCTGCAAAGTCAGGTGTCTCCCTGTTTAAAAGGAACGAAGTGATCTTTGTGTAGTCAAACATTCCATCTGCGAGCACTTCTGTTGGGGAGAGTCCAAGGTAGTCGGCCTTGTCCTTGAGGGCGTAGGCCACTTCGACTCCGGCAGTGTAGCACATGTCGAAGAGAATGTAGTCCAGATGGTATGGTATGGCACCCGCGAATTCGCTGACACTCATCTCATGTCCGTAGTAGGATTTACTGATGGCATCCTGCCCGATTGATTTGGTCATTCCGTAGTACGGGTCTGTGTCGGCAAGGTTTCCGACCGGAACAGGAAGCCTTTTGATGGCGGTCGCATTTCCTTCGGCTCGGAGATGAACCGTTCCATGAACTTTGACTTCGCCCTTGTGATCATTCTCAAATCTGCTTGGCTCTGAGAAATAGCCTGCCGGAAGCCATCCCGATCCGTGAGAGGAGAAGACAAGCCCGTAGCCCTTGGCCGGGAATTCGTCCTTGACGTAGGTCAACACCTCACGCATTGTCGAAGCTGAAGCCGCCACTGTCTCTTCGTCGAAAGTCGTAAGGGTGTCGGAGATGAACTTCCCGTCTACGCTTTTGTAAAGTCGTCTGAGATAGGACTTCACCGGGGTGTAGTTGAATGATGATTTCGCTAGTCTGGAGTACACCAGCAGTACATCTCCGTACTCATAGGGGATATAGCCGGCCACAAGGCCTGTCTCATTGTCATCCATGTTTTCCTTGAGGTAGGAGGTAAGATTGTTGAATCCGCATTCGTAGAAAAGGAGCACTTTCCTATTTCCGCAGTCCGGCTGGATTGTCTTGTCCTTTTCGCATCCGACAGCCACCAGCATAAGGAGTGCCGCCGCGACCAATCCTGCGATTGACTTTGTGATGTTCATAGTTTGTCTTTACAATTTGTTTCCGATGCCGGAATAAGTAGTCCTTTAAAGGTTACCAACCTTAATCTTCCGCGCTTACCATCGTAGCGCCGGTTGGCAAATATACGGAAATTCCCGAATAATGACTATATTTACAATCTGATTAATGAATATCTTCAAATAAAGAAACATAATTAGTTATGAAATCAGGATTGAAAATGATTCTCACAATTGGAGCCGCGGCTCTCTGCTCGTGCGGACAAGGGGAAAAGAAAACCCAGGACAATGAATTCCACTACCTTCTGGATGAGTTCGCCGACATCAAGGTGATGCGTTTCAAGGTTCCCGGATGGGATGCCTTGAGTCTGAGGCAGAAGGAATATGCCTACCATCTCTCGGAGGCCGCCAAACTGGGCCGCGACATAACATGGGACCAGTACTGCAAGTGGAACCTCCCGATCAGGCATGTGGTCGAGGATATTCTCAATGGATATAAAGGTGACCGTGAATGCGCTGATTTCCAGGACTTCACCGTCTATGCCAAGAGGCTGTTCTTCGCCAACGGCATCCATCACCACTATTCCGAGGACAAATTCTTCCCGGAGTGTCCGAGGGAATATTTCCAGAGCCTTATGGAGGCTGTTGGTGACGGTGACAAGGCAGCCGAACTGCTAGATGTGATATATTCACCGGACATCTACCCTCAGCGTCGCTCAACTTCCAAGACAGGCGACATCGTTGAGCTTTCCGCTGTGAACTTCTATGACGGAGTGACCCGTGAGGAAGTCGAGAAATACTACAACTCCCTTATGGATCCGAACGACAAGACCCCGATTTCATACGGTCTTAACACAAAGGTAGTCAAGGAGGACGGCAAGGTAGTCGAGAAGCCGTGGAAGGTAGGCGGAATCTACGGGCCGGCGCTTGAAAGGATCTGCGCTGAACTTGAGAAGGCCGCCGAGGTCGCCGAGACCGACCTTCAGAAGAAAGCCATCGGACTCCTTATTGAATATTACAGGACTGGTGATCTGAAGACATGGGATGACTTCAATGTGGATTGGGTTCAGGACACCGTAGGCACGATAGACTTTATCAACGGCTTCATCGAGGACTACGATGATCCGCTTGGACGCAAGGCCACATGGGAGGGCTACGTGAACATGAAGGACTCAGCCGCATCGGCCCGTACCGAGGTCCTGAGCGCCAACGCGCAGTGGTTCGAGGACAACTCGCCTGTTGACCCGCGTTTCCGAAAGCCTCACGTTAAGGGTGTCTCGGCCAAGGTCGTTGATGGCATCACCCTTGCCGGAGCCACCTATCCGGCCACTCCTATCGGCATCAACCTCCCTAACGCCGACTGGATCAGGCGTGACTACGGTTCCAAGTCCGTGACCATCGCCAACATCACCCACGCCTACGACTACGCCGCCCAGGAGTCGCCGAAGAGCACTCTGACCGAATTCGCTTACGATCAGGCTGAGATCGATGCCTACAAGAAGTACGGCTCTTACACCGATGAGATCCACACAGATCTCCACGAGTGTCTTGGCCACGGTTCCGGACAGCTCCTTCCGGGAGTGTCATCCACGGCTCTCGGCGAGTACCAGTCCACCCTTGAGGAGGCACGCGCTGACCTGTTCGGCCTTTATTATATGGCTGACCCTAAACTCGTTGAACTTGGTATTATGCCTGACCTCGAGGCCTACAAGCCGGCATATTCAAACTACATAAGGAATGGTCTGTTCGTGCAGTTCACTCGTGTCGAGCTTGGCAAGCAGAACACCGAGGCTCACATGCAGAACCGCAAGCTGATCGCCGAGTGGTGCTACGAGAAGGGAGCTGCCCGCGGTGTCATCGAGAAGAAGATGCGTGACGGCAAGACCTATTTTGTCGTTAATGACTACGAGGCTCTCCGCGGACTGTTCGCCGAGCTTCTAGCCGAGATCCAGAGAATCAAGTCCGAGGGTGACTATGCTGCCGGAAAGAATCTCGTGGAAACCTATGCGGTCAACATTGACCCTCAGCTCCACAAGGAGGTTCTGGAGAGGTACGCCGCACTGAATCTCAAGCCTTACGGTGGATTCGTCAATCCGGACATCGTCCCTGTCGAGAAGGACGGCAAGGTTGTGGACTATAAGATTGAGTACGTCGACAACTACCTCCGGCAGCAGCTTGACTACGGCAAAAGGTATCGTACACTTTAACCTGGTCGCTGATCCTGTCGAAGCGACTTGACAGTCGAGACGAAAGTACTTAAGAATTAATACAGTGAACCTGACAGAAAGAATATTACAGGAATATTCCTCGTACCTGAAGATCGAGCGCGCGATGTCCCCCAACACGGTGACATCGTACTCATCTGACGTAAAGGAGTTCTTCTCGGTCGTGACCACCGCACCTGCGGACGTGGCCACACAGGAAATACTGGACTATCTTTCGTCCCGTGAAACTTTGTCGAAGCGTTCTCAGGCCCGTTTCCTGAGTTCGCTTCGATCTTTTTTCGATTGGCTTGTCATGGAAGGAGATCGAAAGGAAAACCCTTGTGATCCGATCGATTCCCCCAAGATGGGCCGTTATCTTCCCACTGTCCTGTCTGTCGATGAGGTCGGTGCCATAATGGATTCAGTGGATCTTTCGACCTGGACCGGCAAGCGTGACCGTGCTATACTTGAGGTTCTCTATGGCTGCGGTCTGCGTGTCTCAGAGGCTGTGGGTTTACGAATATCCTGCGTCTACATTGATGAATCCTTTGTCCGGGTCATCGGCAAAGGCAACAAGGAACGCATAGTCCCGATGGGGGACCTGGCCGTGTCCGCAGTCCGGAACTACTTGGATGTCAGACCTGCCCCCTTTTCGTCCGAGTTTGATGACACCCTGTTCCTGAACCGCTTCGGCAAGTCACTGAGCCGTGTCTCGATGTTCTCCATCGTAAAACGTCAGTCCATGCTGGCCGGCATCCACAAGGAAATCTCTCCGCACACTTTCCGCCACTCCTTCGCCACCCACCTGATCGAGAACGGCGCCGACCTCCGTGTCGTCCAAGACATGTTAGGTCACGAGCAGATCACCACCACCGAGATCTACACCCACATCGACTCCTCCACTTGGCAGCGATCAGTCCTCACCCATCATCCCCGTCGATAACCCCTTCAACCCACTGTGTCCAAGACGACATATATCCGAGAATCGTTCCCAGGAAGTGATTCCCTGCACTCTTGGGCGACAT
>DJQB01000025.1:0-76965 GCA_002439875.1 Bacteroidales bacterium UBA6397 | reverse complement strand
GGCGACATTTTTCCCCGAAATCGATTCCCTCAAGCGCTCCGCAGCGACATTAAACGGCACTTCGCTCCCCGAACGTTACTCTGGGACGCTAATCTGCACCCGGCAGGGGAGCGATGCGGCACTTGGCGAGTTTGGAGGCTTTGTCGGTCGGAAGAATGCCGGCTTTTTGAAGGTTGGAGACAGTCCAGTCGGTTTTTGGAGAGTTCTCACGGAATATGATGATGCTCCGCGCGGCACGTTTTCCGATGTAGGGATGCGCCCCAAGTTCCTTTTCCGGAAGTGTCCATAATGAATAAGCCGGAGTGGCAGCGGTGTCCAGCCGGATGAGATCCTTTAGGTTGTCGAACTTCTCCTGATCAAAGTGCCAGATGTCCATGAGTTGCTCGGGGTAGGAATATCCTCCCAGTTCCTTACGGTATGAGACCATCTTGCCGGCGAAGAACTTGCCGATGCCAGGGAGCGACATGAATGTCGCTGAGTCAGCCGAGTTGATGTCGATTTTAGGAATATCAATGTACTTCTCCAAGCGCCTGAACACGGAGTCCTCCACAACGTAGGACTTCGCGAAGTCACTCCTACGGCGGAACCGGCCGCCTTTCCGACGATAATTGTCGATGGACTGTGCCTGTTTCTGTGTGAACCCAAGGCGCATCAGATCGTCAATGCTGACCGTGTTCGGATCAAAGCGGAAACTCTCATACTTCCTTGGTGTGTAATTCCGCCTCACAGCCTCCGCTGCACTGGAATGCTCTGCATTTTTGCGGAATGAATGAGAGTCTGTATTTCTGTCCGAGCCACTCCTCCTTTTGTGCGCCGAAGTACCACCAGACTTTGATACTTGGTTTGGACGATTTGGTTGCTGAGCCTGCCGAAGCGGCTGACCTTCACTAAGTTTCGGCTCCAAATTCTGCGCATAGACAATCACGGTGTCCGGCTCGTCATGATTCGCTATGATCCTAGCGACCGAGGCCTTATGGATGAACAAGGCGGCTTGATAACCGACAATGAGAAAGAGCAGAGCCACTGCCCCGACAACGAATGAAGCGGACGGCCTCTTGCCATCCTTGTTGGAGTTGAAGTTATTCATAATATTCGTTGATTAATTCAGTTTAGATCATATGTGAAAATGTTTGGTGACTACTTAAGAATGAATATTCAGAAACTACTCTTCCGTTTCTTCTTTGCGTCTTTTTTTCTCGGACGGCGCTCCAGCGACAACTATGACAATCTCGCCTTTGGGCTCATGCTCTTTGTACCATGCCGACACTTCTGCGAGAGTGCCACGTTTGTGCTCCTCATGAATTTTGGATATTTCTCTGGCTACAGAGCATTCGCGCTCCGCTCCGAAATATTCAATGAACTGGCCGAGAGTCTTGACTAATCGGTAAGGGGATTCGTAGAAAACCATTGTTCTAGGCTCCTCTGCCAGAGTCTTAAGCAAGGTCTGCCGCCCCTTCTTTACAGGAAGAAATCCCTCGAAGCAGAATCTGTCGCATGGCAGTCCCGAAGAGACTATCGCGGGTATGCATGCCGTGGCTCCTGGAAGGGTTTGCACCTCAATGCCTTCCGCCGCGCATGTGCGTGCGAGCAGAAAACCAGGGTCTGAGATGCCTGGGGTGCCTGCGTCGCTGATCAGAGCGACATTCAGTCCTCCGAGAATCCGTTCCTTGATCAGCCCGGCGGTCTGGTGCTCGTTGAACTTGTGGTGAGACTGGAGTTTGCCGTGGATGTCGTAGCGGTGAAGAAGGACGCGGCTTGTCCTGGTGTCTTCAGCCAGAATCAGGTCGGCGTCTTTCAGCACCTGGACTGCCCTGAATGTCATGTCATCCAGATTGCCTACAGGAGTCGGTACTATGTATAGGATTCCGGGCATGCTACCTGAGTTTTCTTCGGACGGCCATCATCAGCCGGTAGACAGGTTCTGAGTTCATGTCCCAGTCAGGGAAGTTGGCCCGGATGTAGGAGACGGCTTCGTCAAGGCTTTCCATTCCGTTGAACGCGCTGATGGTGTTCTGGAAGAGGATGGGATTTTCCCTGAACAGGACATTGATCAGCAGAACTCTGTCGTTGAGGGAGATGGCACTTATCACGTTCTTCACCTGCGAGCCTGGGCGGTCGGTCCTCCAGGCTTGCTTTTCAGCCATCACATCCATAACGGCGGTCTCGGCTTTCTTGCTGTCAAGAATGGTGGTCTTTGATTTCGGTGTCCTTTCTGGTTCATGAGTCGGGGCGGTCACGATTTCAGGCTCGATGTCAAGTGTCGGCTCTTGAACCGGTTCCGGAATCGCTGATGGCTCGTCCATCGGGAGATCATCATCGAACGGCAGGTCATCGCCTGGCCGGATGGCAGTTGCTTCGGGCATGGTGGTCTCTCCGACAGGCTCAGTGACCTCTACAGCCGCCGCTTCGGCGGACCTTGGAGCCGGAATGTCATCGGTCGTTGAGCTTGCCGAAGCGACCGCATATTCAGCCGCAGGATCTTCAATGATCGGCGTAATGTCAATGTCGGAGATGTCGATTTCGATCGGTGCATCGTCTGTTGGTGCGGATTTGGCTTCCGTCGGAACAGTCGCTTCAACGGGATCGGAGATCACGTCGGCAGGCTCAGTGACCGCGTCAGTGACTGCCAGTGTCTCTACTGTCACGTCGGCAGGCTCAGTGACCGGAGATTTTGACCCGGTGACCTCGATAGACCCAAGTTCAAGCCCACGAACCTCATTCTCAAGAGCATCAAGCTCAACCCTTATCTTGCCTATCCTTTCCAACAGTACGGAAAGCCTCTTTTCGTCGATGTTTCCCATAAAAATACTTATCTTTGCCTGACAAACCGGAAGGACGGGAGTCACGCCGTGCCTGGCGGTTTGCACCGTGTTATTGATTATTTCAACAAATCTAACGAAATGTTTTCAGAAAACATAAAAAAATCCGGTTGCATCGAGGTGATTTGCGGTTCGATGTTCTCCGGCAAGACCGAGGAACTGATCCGCAGGATCAGAAGGGCGAAGTTCGCCAACCTGAGGATCGAGATATTCAAGCCGACAATCGACACAAGATATTCAGAGGATGATGTCGTCTCGCATGACTTACATAAGATTCCGTGCCATTCCGTCAAAGATCCGAAAGAGATGTTGAAAGTCGGTCCCGAGGTCCAGGTCGTGGGAATAGACGAGGCTCAGTTCTACGACATGTCCCTTGTCGATGTGGCACAGGAGCTCGCCGACCGCGGAGTCCGTGTGATCATTGCCGGTCTTGACACTGATTATCTCGGTAAACCTTTCGGACCGATGCCTTTTCTGATGGCGGTAGCGGAAGAAGTACGCAAAGTGCACGCAATCTGTGTCAGATGCGGAAATCTTGCCAATCACTCCCACAGACTATCTCACAGCACCGAACTCGTGGTGCTTGGAGAGAAGGATGCCTATGAGCCCCTGTGTCGTGAATGTTATAACAAGGCCCTCGCCGAGGAACGTGAGGCTTAGGCGCTATCAGAAACAGCTTCTCAGTCCTTCACATTCTTCAGCGCCTCGCGTACTTTGGCCTCGATCTCGTCGCAGAGTTCCTGATTGTCCTTTAGAAGCTGTTTGGCGGCCTCGCGTCCCTGGGCGAGTTTCTGGTCTCCGTAGCTGAACCAGGATCCGCTCTTTCCAACGATGCCATATTCAACGCCAAGGTCCAGTATCTCTCCGGCGTGGGAGATGCCCTCGCCGAACACTATGTCGAACTCGGCCTTCTTGAAAGGCGGAGCCATTTTGTTTTTGACCACCTTGACGCGGGTGCGGTTGCCGAGAGCCTCTTCCCCATCCTTGAGCTGGGTTGTCTTGCGGACATCAATGCGGACGGAAGCATAGAACTTCAATGCGTTACCGCCTGTCGTGGTCTCAGGATTCCCGAACATCACGCCGATTTTCTCCCTGAGCTGATTGATGAATATGCAGCAGGTATTCGTCTTTGCGATGTTGGCCGTCAGTTTCCTCAGTGCCTGGCTCATCAGCCTGGCTTGAAGTCCGACCTTGTTGTCGCCCATTTCCCCTTCAATCTCGGCCTTTGGTGTCAGCGCGGCGACAGAGTCAACCACCACAATGTCAATAGCTCCCGAACGGATTAGGTTGTCCGCGATCTCAAGCGCCTGCTCACCGTTGTCCGGCTGTGAGATGAGCAAAGTCTCCAGGTTCACCCCAAGAGCCTTGGCGTAGGTTCTGTCAAATGCGTGCTCCGCGTCGATCATCGCCGCGATGCCTCCCTGTTTCTGTGCCTCGGCGATCGCATGGATCGCCAGAGTGGTCTTACCGCTGGATTCCGGACCGTAGATCTCGACGATCCTTCCGCGCGGATAGCCTCCGATCCCGAGTGCGTGGTCAAGAGCGACAGAACCGCTCGGAATGACCTGCACATCCCATTGTGGCTGTTCCCCCAGCTTCATGATCGTTCCTTTCCCGTAATCTTTCTCAATCTTGTCGATCGTGGCCTGCAGCGCCTTCAGTTTGGCGGCGCTGGCGTCAGTGGCCTTACCCTCTACCTCTTTTGCCATAATGTTAAAATAAAATGTTAGTTGTTTTTGGGCGAAAAGATGTCGCCTTTATGACAAAGATATAAAATTACGTCCAATCCGGCGTTATTTTTCACTAAATTTGTAGTGAAAAATTTGGTATGAAAGACATGAGGGAGCAATTGTTGGGAAAGACCCCTGAAGAACTGACGGAAATAGCTTTGAAGGTCGGTCTGCCTGCCTTTACCGGTAAGCAGATCGCCCAGTGGATGTACGGGCGCAAGGTCCGGAGCATAGACGGGATGACCAACATCTCAAAGAGCGGCCGGGAGAGACTTAAAGAGGAATATTCCCTCGGCGTGACCCTGCCTTCGGCTTGCCAGGTCTCATTGGACGGCACGAAAAAATACCTGTTTCCGGTTGGCGAGGGCAACGCTGTCGAGGCGGTGGTGATTCCGGAAGCGGACAGAAAAACCCTTTGCGTGTCCTCGCAGGCCGGTTGCCGTATGGGCTGCCGTTTCTGCATGACCGGAAGGCAAGGCTTCCATGGCAATCTCACTACGGCTCAGATCCTCTCTCAATTCATCGGCATCGATGAGGCCGGCGAATTGACAAACGCAGTGTTCATGGGAATGGGAGAGCCGTTGGACAACTTTGGCAATGTGATGAAAGCCATAGAAGTACTGACTGCTGACTGGGGATTTGGCTGGAGCCCTAAGCGAATCACCCTCTCGACAATAGGCGTACTTCCTAATTTGAGGAAGTACCTCGATTCCACCCGCTGCCATCTCGCCGTCAGCCTTCACAATCCATTTCCTGACGAAAGGGCGGAGATGATGCCGGTGCAGAAGGCCTGGCCGGTGCAGGACGTGATAGACATGATCCGTGAATATGATTTCTCAGGTCAACGGCGCGTTAGTTTTGAATATACCATGTTCTCAGGTCTGAATGATGACAAGCGGCATGCTGATGCCCTAATCAGGCTTCTTCGTGGACTGGAGTGCAGGGTAAACCTGATCCGTTTCCACAAGATTCCTGACGCTCCTTTTGAGTCTTCACCGCAGATCATTATGGAACGCTTCAGAGATAGGCTCTCCAATCACGGAATTACTTGCACGATAAGGGCTTCCAGAGGTGAAGATATCCTTGCGGCTTGCGGGATGTTGGCAGGAGAACATAGGAAAAAGTGATTTTTTTCAACATAAAAACAAATGACTATGGGAACGGGAATATTCAGAATCATGGCACCTTTGGCCGTGATGGCTGTCATGTTGCCGACAGTGTCCGCACAACCTCAGCACGCAGTTCTGGATGGGAAACGCGAGGCGGTTGATCTAAGAGTTGAGAAGATTAGACATAAGTTGGATTCAATCAGGAGTGTCAGACATCGTCCGACCGTGGCTCTTGTGCTTAGTGGAGGGGGAGCCAAAGGGGCGGCCCATGTTGGGGTAATCAAGTATCTGGAGTCAATCGGAATGCCTATTGACATCGTGATGGGAACAAGTATGGGTGGCTTGGTAGGCGGCATCTATGCGCTTGGCTATGATGCTGATCATCTGGACTCAATCATCCGCAACATCGATTGGGACATGGCCTTGACTGACAAGGTGCCGAGGGACTATCTGTCATATTCATCAATTAAGTATAAGGAGAAATATGCCCTGTCCTTCCCATTCCTTTATGACAAGAATGAGTACCTCCATATGAAAGAAGCAGACCAAGACTACATGCGTAAGGTGGATGACATTCATTTCGGAGCCGGGCAGGCCGATGCCACAAGCATGGTGAAGGACAACCTTCTGGGGAGTCTTCCTTCCGGTATGGTCTATGGGCAGAATGTCAACAACATCCTCAGTTCTCTTTCCGTTGGCTATCAGGATGAAATTGATTTCTACGATCTTCCGATTCCTTTCCTGTGTGTGGCCACGGATTTGGTGTCGGGAACCGCAAAGGTCTGGACGAAAGGCAAGCTTAACACCGCTCTTCGTTCCACTATGTCGATTCCTGGACTTTTTGCCCCTGTCAGGGTTGACGGGATGGTCCTGGTTGACGGTGGCATGAGAAACAATTATCCAACAGACCTTGCCAAGAAAGTCGGTGCGGACATCGTGATTGGAGTTAATCTTTCTGATGGCTACAAGAACTACAACCAGATCAACAATCTGGCCGACATCATCAACACGGGGATTGACATGCTCGGACGTTCGTCTTTCGAGTTCAATGTGGACATACCGGATGTGAACATCAAGCCCGATCTGCATGAGTTTAACATGCTCAGCTTTGACACAAACAGCATAGACACCATAATAAACCGTGGCTATCAGGCAGCCATGGCCGTGGCAGGCAAGTTGGATTCCATAAAGGCGGTGGTTGGTGCGGATCAGACTGCACTCGGCAATGATCCGGCTCAAGACATCCGGCTCAAAAAAGTGCTTGTCTCAGGAGTTGAGATTACGGGTGTTGACGACAAAGAGAGCCTTTACCTGATGAATAAGATCAAGGTTGGGGCAGGTTCCAGAATGGGCAACGAGGAAATTGAGGATGCCGTGGCGACGATCTTTGGAACCAATTCGTTTGACTATGTGAACTATGAACTTGTCGGGGGCGAGGAACCTTACCGCTTGAAATTCAATTGTAAGCGCGGCCCTGTCTGCCAGTTAGGTCTCGGAGGCCGTTTCGACACAGAAGAGATTGTGTCAGTGCTGATCAACCTGGGTTGGGGTGTCCACAAGATTCAGGGATCATCTCTTGACTTCACTGGAAAGGTCGGAACCAATCCTAACGCCAATGTGACATATTCATACATCTCTCCTAAAGGGCTGTCGTTCAATGTGATGGCCGGAGTCCGCTATACTGACAGAAATACTTTTAGCATTGGTGACAACCGTTTCAGGATCAACTTTTTGGATGTGCGTCAGGAGATTTATCTTTCTAATTTCAAATGGTCAACATTTTTCCTTAAGACCGGATTCAGAAACGACTACTACAATGTCAGTTCACTGATGGCGGAACAAGCTTACGGTGACTATGACATCAACCAGCTCTCCAACGACTACGTGACTTTTTTCTTTGACGCCCGCAAGGATTCCTTTGACAATGGCTACATTCCGACAAAAGGGAAGTCCGTCGGATTTACCTACGAATGGGTGTTTGGCGGTGGGCCTAACAAATTCAACAATTTCCATTCTTTCCAATTTGATGTCAAGAAGGTTTTCGGTGGGGATTCATTCGCGTTCATTCCGTCTTTGGATCTGAGGTATCTCCTTGGAGATGAAGTCCCTGTTCCTTTCACAAACACGATTGGAGGAAGCATGGCTGGCCGCTACTTGGACCAGCAGATTCCGTTCATCGGCATCAATAATGCCGCTGCCATGCAGAAAATCTTGACAGTCGCAAGGGCTGACTTTAGGGTTAAGTTGATGAAGAATAACTACTTGTCCATGATTGCAAACTATGTGGCATCGTGTGATGAGTTCTCGTCTGTCAAAAAATGGAAGACCGAAGTGAAGGATTATTTCGGATGCGGACTTCAGTACACCTACAATTCGATCATCGGTCCTGTGAGCGCGAATATTCATTGGTCAGATTATACCCATAACGTCGGTTTTTATTTCAGCATCGGCTATGATTTCTAGCGGTAAGGATGAATATGCAAAAGTGCTTGACAAGTTGCAGGCTCAATGCGTTAAGAGGGAATATTGCCGCTCTGACATATTCATAAAAGCCCTTTCCGCCTTTGAAGGTGACAAGGATTCTGCAGAAAGAGCGGTCTCGGCCCTTGTGGAAGACAGGTTCGTTGATGATGCCCGCTATGCTGCGGCTTTTGCGAGGGAGAAGTCTCGTCTTTCGGGATGGGGACCCGCAAAGATTTCTTTCGCATTGAGAGGCAAGGGAATATCCAAGGATGTCATCTCCTTGGCATTAAATGAAATAGATTCTGATGAGGCTGACCGTAAGATGATGTCTGTGTTGGAGGCTAAATACCGGGTTTTGCAGGGTGATCCTCAAGAGAAGTTCAAGCTTATCAAATTCGGTCTCACAAGAGGGTACGATTATGACAAGATCGCGACTGCCGTGGATGAGATTTTAAAGAAGAATAGTTAAATTTGCAGACTGTATGCCCACAGGGTGGTCTTTTTGACGTGCCGGGAGGGAAATTAATTCAAAGAATATGAAAGCGATAGTAAAAACCGATTTCAAACTGCCGGGACAGGTTGGAAAGTATGTCGGTAAGGTTCGTGATGTGTATGACATTGACGGGCAGTATCTCGTGATGGTGGTAACAGACAGAATCTCAGCTTTTGACGTGGTTCTGCCGGAAGGCATCCCTTACAAGGGACAGGTACTGAATCGCATTGCGGCCAAGTTCTTGGATGCAACTTCGGACATCCTTCCTAACTGGAAAGTAGCCGTTCCGGATCCTGCTGTCACCATTGGTCACAAGTGTGAGCCTTTCAAGGTGGAGATGGTCATCCGTGGCTATCTTGCCGGTCACGCATGGAGAGAGTATAAGGCTGGCAAAAGGACAATTTGCGGTGTCGCCATGCCGGACGGCATGGTCGAGAACCAGAAGTTCCCGGAGCCGCTTGTGACTCCGACCTCAAAGGCTGCCGAGGGCCATGATGAGGACATCTCTAAGGAAGAGATCATCGCTCAAGGACTTGTCGGGCGCGAGGACTACGAAAAGTTGGAGGCTTACACAAGAGCCCTTTATCAGAGAGGCTGCGAGATTGCCGCTCAGCATGGTTTGATCTTGGTGGACACTAAGTACGAGTTCGGAAAGAAAGACGGACAAATCTACCTCATGGACGAGATTCACACTCCGGACTCTTCGCGTTACTTTTACTCTGAGGGCTACGAAGAGAGGCTTGCCAAGGGCGGGCATCAAAGGCAGCTTTCCAAGGAGTTTGTCCGTGAGTGGCTGATGGCCAATGGCTTCCAGGGACAGGAAGGGCAGAAAGTTCCTCAGATGACTCCTGAGGTTGTGGCCGGGATCTCAGACCGCTACATTGAGCTCTACGAGCACATCACCGGAGATAAGTTTGAGAAGACTGAATATTCCGCTGACAGCATCGAGGCCAACGTTAAGGCTTGCCTTGAGGGGTTGAGAAAATAATTGGACGGCCTGAAACGAATATACGCCCGCAACTGCGAGGTGCGGAGGATTGACAGGACTGTCGCCGAACCGTTCCTTCAATCCTTCCACCGTTTGGGCTACACCCGCTGCCGTCATCTCTACGGTCTGTACCTCAGGCGAGGCGAAGACATCCCTTCCGGTACACTGGTCGCTGTGGCGGGCTTTTCTGCTCCAAGAATATGGCGGAAGGGAGACCGTGAAATCCGCTCCTGCGAGTGGATTCGTTACGCCTCTTTGGAAGGTGTGGGGGTGGATGGAGGAATGGGCAAACTTCTGAATGCTTTCATAGAGGACGTCAGGCCGGACGATGTGATGAGCTACGCGGATGCTTCATGGTCCGATGGCGGAGTCTATCGGAAATTGGGTTTCACCGAAGAGGAACCGAAGATGTTCCCAGACGGAAGCAAAAGTTTGAAGTTTAGACTGAAACTTACTGAATATGAGTAGGAAGAAGAACCGTACTTTGTGGGGAAGACTCTGGCGGCTGATCTTTGTCAAGCTGCCATTGGTTTTCTTTGCGGTCACTTTCCTATGGGTTTTGGTCCTTAGATGGTGTCCTGTCTATGTCACTCCGCTCATGATTCAAAGATCAATTCAACACTGGAACGACAAGAACTTTCAAACTCGCAAGACGTGGGTTCCTTATGAAAGGATTTCTCCAGAAATGGCCAAGGCTGTCATTGCCAGCGAGGACAACCTTTTCGACAAACACAACGGCTTCGACTGGAAGGCGATCCGCCAGGCACAGAAGGAATATGAGAGCGGCAAGCGTCGCAGAGGTGGCAGCACCATTTCCCAGCAGACGGCCAAGAATGTCTTTCTGTTGCCTCATAAGTCCTTGGTACGTAAATGCTTTGAGGCCTACTTCACTGTCTTGATCGAGCTGATGTGGGACAAGGAACGGATCATGGAAGTCTATCTGAATGTCGCAGAAATGGGTAAAGGAATATATGGAGTAGAGGCGGCTGCCGAGACCCATTTCGGCACATCGGCAGCCAAGTTGACCCGCCGTCAGGCCTGCCTCATAGCCGCCTGCCTACCGAACCCCGTGAAACGCAATGCTGGCAAGCCTTCTTCTTACATAAGTAAGCGGGCCGGCGACATCGCTGCCCTGGAGCCCAAGATCGGCTATCCCGACTGGGTCTATCACAAATGAACAACTTGGTTTCGGTGCGGATGGATTTCCCACCGTTTTTGTTATATTTGTAAACTTTGCGGAACCGGTCACTGAGCCTGCCGAAGTGATGAGCTTGCCGAAGTGATGAACCCACCGAAGTGACACAATAAACGATAATTGTAATTAAAAACAGAACTGAAATGAAAATACTAGTTACCGGAGCTGCCGGATTTATCGGCTCACGGCTGATGGCAAGGCTGGCGGAAAGAGGGGATGAGGTAGTCGGACTGGACAACATCAATGACTACTACGACGTACGTCTTAAGTACGGCAGGTTGAAGGAGAACGGATTTGAAGGTCCGTTCGAGGAAGGGAACATGGTAGCGAGCGTAAAATACCCTAACTGCCGTTTCGTGAAGATGTCCATCTGCGACAAGGCCGCGCTGGATGCCCTGTTCGAGAATGAGAAATTTGAAAGGGTAGTCAATCTGGCGGCGCAGGCCGGGGTGAGATATTCAATCACAAACCCTTACGTCTATCTTGAAAGTAACCTTCACGGATTTCTGAATATTCTTGAGGCATGCCGCAACTCCGGTGTGGAGCATCTGGTCTATGCCTCTTCAAGTTCGATCTATGGCCTTAATGAGAAGGTTCCGTTCTCCGAGGATGACAAGGCCGACTGCCCTGTGAGCCTCTACGGAGCCACCAAGAAGGCCAACGAATTGATGGCTCATTCATATTCAAAACTTTACGGATTCGCATCCACCGGACTCCGCTTTTTTACGGTCTATGGTCCGTGGGGCCGCCCGGACATGTCCCCGATGCTTTTCGCCTCGGCCATCGCCAAGGGTGAGCCTATCAAGGTCTTCAACGGTGGCGACATGATCCGTGATTTCACTTACGTGGATGACATCGTGGAGGGCACCATCCGTGTGATTGACCACACTCCGAAGGCAGAGGAATGCGCTCACAATGTCCCCGCCAAAGTCTACAACATCGGCTGCTCACATCCTGTGAAGCTAATGGACTTCATCAGCGAGATCGAGCGGGCCTTCGGCAAGCAGGCCCGGAAGATATTCCTTCCTATGCAGGCCGGTGACGTCTATCAGACCAACGCTGACACCACCAAACTGGAGACCGAACTCGGCTACAAGCCAGGCACAACCCTCCACGACGGCATCCAACGTTTCATGGACTGGTACAAGAGCGACCTTAATCCGTTGAAGTAAAGCATTGAATATGCCCGTCAAGCAAGTGTAGGGTATGAGTGACATGCCGACAGGACAGATCTCAGAGAACAGCAGGAGGATAGCCAAGAACACCCTCGCGCTGTACTTCCGCATGTTCCTGCTGATGGCGATCGGGCTCTATACGTCCAGAGTCGTACTCAACGCCTTGGGGGAGACTGACTTCGGTGTATATGGCGCTGTTGGTGGAATCGTCTCGATGTGTTCCCTGCTGACCGGTTCTTTGGCGTCTGCCATAAGCCGTTTCCTGACAGTGGAACTTGGAAACAACGATGAAGTCAGGCTCAAGGACGTATTCTCCACATCCGTCATAGTCATTCTGCTTCTCGCGGCGTTGGTCTTTGTTGTGGCGGAACCTTTGGGAATATGGTATGTCGGCAATGTCATGAACCTCCCCCCGGAGCGGCTTGAGGCCGCCCGATGGGTATTTCAGTTTTCATTGTTCACGTTTGCCGTCAATCTCATGTCCGTGCCGTACAACGCGGCCATCATCGCACACGAGAGGATGACGGCATATGCCTACATCAGCGTCCTTGAAGGAGTCCTGAACCTGGCTGTGGCTCTGCTTGTGTCGTATTGCTCCATTGACCGTCTGAAATGTTTCTCTTTTCTGATGTTCCTGTCAGCGGTTGCCGTCAGGTTCACATATGCGGTCTATTGCAAGCGTCATTTTGGCGAATGCAGGGTCAAACTCAGGTTGAACAAGCCAATTTTCGGCCAGATGCTCTCTTTCGCGGGCTGGAGTTTTCTGGGCAACGGAGCTTATATCCTGAACACTCAGGGAATCAATCAGCTCTTGAATATATTCTTCGGTGTTTCACTCAATGCCGCGCGTGAGGTGATGTCAAAAGTTGAGATGACGGTGAACAAGTTCGTCACGAACTTCATAACGGCGATCAACCCTCAGATCATGAAGTCATACGCCGCCGGGAACTTTGAGTATATGTACCATCTGGTCTGTCGAGGGGCGAAATATTCATATTTCATGCTTTTTGTTCTGGCTCTGCCGCTGATGTTGGAGACACCCGTCATTCTTAGGCTATGGTTGAAGGACGTGCCTGAATATTCAGTGGTGTTTGTCAGGTTGTCATTGGCAACAGCGTTGTGCAACTCATTGGGACACACGTTTCTGGCTGCTGTCAACGCCACCGGCAAGGTTGTGCGTTACCAGGTTTGGGTCTCAGTCGTGGGCGTTCTGGTGTTTCCTCTTTCACTTGTCGCTTTCAAGGCCGGATGCCCTCCCCAGACCGCCTTTTATATTTATTTTCTTGTCTATTTTGTTCTGATATTTGTCAGGTTGTCCATTGTGACAAAGCAAATCGGAATGCCGAAAGCGTTGTTTGCAAAGGAAGTGTTCTTGAAAATCATTCCTGTCACCATACTTTCGGCCGTGGTTCCTCTGCTGATCATGTGTGAACTGCCTCCGTCAATATGGAGATTGCTGGCTGTTTGTGTGTCAAGTGTGCTCTGCGTGGCGGCTTCCGTTTATCTTACCGGGCTGACATCCGGGGAAAAGATCTTTATGGCCAGAAAACTCTGGATTATTTTCAAAGTGAATTTATAGGTATGAATACACACTATACTGTTGAGAGAAACGTTCAGATACTCATAAGTCTTCTGAAGCATAACGGAATAAGAAAGATCATCGCTTCTCCGGGCACCACTAACATCACGTTTGTGGCCAGCCTTCAGAGCGATCCGTTTTTCGAGATGTATTCCGCGGCGGATGAGCGGTCTGCGGCCTACATGGCCTGTGGACTGGCAGAGGAAAGCGGTGAGCCTGTCGTTATAACCTGCACAGGCGCGACTGCTTCCAGGAACTATCTTCCCGGGCTGACAGAGGCATACTATAGGAAATTGCCTGTGCTGGCTGTCACGTCCATGGCGGGACGCTCGAAGATAGGCAACCTGAATCCTCAGATAATAGACAGGTCACGGATCCAGAATGATGTGGCGGTTTTTTCTGCCCAGGTTCCTTTCATCCATGATTCCGAGGAGGAGCGGCTGTGCGTCTTGACGGTGAACAAGGCCTTGATCGCTCTCAAGGCTGATGGCGGTGGCCCGGTGCATCTGGATGTGGAGACAAGGATCTCGACTGATTTTTCTGTCACGGAACTTCCTTCTGTCAGGAGCATAGGCTATTTTGACACAGAGGATGCCTTTCCGGACATCCCGGACGGGAATGTCTGCGTGTTTGTCGGATCGCATCTTCCATGGAAAGAGGACGAGACGCGGGCTTTGGATGATTTTTGCGAGAGGTATGATGCTGTCGCTTTTTGCGATCTTACATCAAATTACGCGGGCAGGTTCGCGGCAAAAGCCGCGGCTGTGTTTTCACAAAAGTACATTCATACATCTTTGCTCAGACCTGATCTGTTGATTCACATAGGAGAAGTCTCTGGGGATTACTATACTTGGGCGTCATTGAAACCAAAGTCTGTATGGCGTGTCAGCAAGGATGGAGAGCTTAAGGATGCGTTCAGGTGTTTGGACAATGTCTTCCACATGTCGGAAAGATTCTTCTTCAGACAGTATTCAGATTTAAGGGAAACGTCTCCTTCTGTGTCAGGGAAAATGGCCGGAATCGAAAATGAATACAATTCCGTTGTCTCTTCGGTTCCTGAACTTCCGTTTTCCAATCTGTGGGTGGCGCGGAGTCTGTCCGGCAGACTGCCTTCCGGATCAGTGCTTCATCTTGGCATACTCAACTCGTTGAGGAGCTGGAATTTCTTCAGACCTGATCCCACCATAAAGGTTTTCTCCAATGTGGGTGGCTTTGGAATTGACGGAGGCATGTCTTCGTTGCTGGGTTCATCCTTGGCTTCGCCCGAAATCCTGCATTTCGGGGTCTTTGGCGACCTGGCGTTCTTTTATGATATGAACTCATTAGGAAACAGGCATGTAGGGAAGAATATCAGAATTCTGCTGATTAATAACGGAAAAGGGACGGAATTCAGAAACTTCAGTCATCCGGCATCGATATGGGGAGATGATGCCGATGCTTTCATAGCCGCTGGAGGGCACTACGGAAATAAATCTCCGGAATTGGTCTCTCACTATGTGCGAAGTCTTGGTTTTGAATATCTTTCCGCGTCATGCAAGGATGAATTCGCCAAAGTGTCAGACAGATTCCTCGAACCTGGCCTTTCCCGTCCGGTTGTCCTGGAAGTATTCACCGACAGCAAGGATGAAAGCGATGCCTTGGAGATGTTTTGCAACGCCCTGCGTCCGGACTCCAAAGACAAGGCTAAGGATCTTATCAAGAGTGTATTCGGGAAAGATGCCATAGAACGGGTAAATAAACTGATAGGGAGGAAATGATTATGGGCAAGACTTTGACAAGGGCGATAAACTACATATTCAAAGGTGTGCCTGAGGTGGACGTCAAGGTTGAGGTCGGTTGTTTGACCCCGTCTTCAAGGCTGAAGGATAAGAAGATACTGATTACCGGTGGAGGTCGCGGATTGGGCTTCTCCATAGCCAAAAAATGTGTCGCCGAGGGAGCTGATGTGTTGATTTCCGGCAGATCGTCCGAGACTCTGGAGAAGGCTTCGGCCGAGCTCGGCGGATGTGCGTATTCGGTGTTTGATGTGACAGATTATGGAAATATACCTTCTTTTACGGATGAGTGTTCGCGTAAATTGGGAGGAAGGATTGATGTCCTTGTCAACAACGCGGGAATCTCATTGCATGAAGGTTCCATCTACAATGTCACATTTGAGAGTTTTGACGCCCAGTTCGGCACAAACCTGAAGGGTCCATATTTTCTTGCCAAGGCATTTTTGGAGAGATTCAAGTCAGCGGAAGGTACTGATGGCAGCATAATATTCATCACCTCCGAAAGGGGACTTTATTGTGATGATCAGCCTTATGGTCTGACAAAGGCGGCGATATGCAGTCTTGTTCAGGGACTTGCGCGCAGAACATTGAAGGATGGGGTCAGAGTGAACGCTGTGGCTCCCGGGGTTACCGTGTCGGACATGACAGGAATCGACAGGAATGGAAACCTTTACCGTCCGCAGGCTTCAGGAGGACGTGTCTTGCTTCCTGAGGAGATAGCCGAGACGGTCGCCTTTTTGATTTCCGATGTTTCCAAGTCGATCAACGGGGTCATCATCCCGTGCAATGAAGGCAATCATATCAGATGTGACTGGTAGTTATGAGAATAGGAATCCTGACATTTCATTACGCATGTAACTACGGGGCGATGTTGCAGACTTTCGCCACGCAGGAGTTCTTGCGGTCAATGGGACATGAAGTCCGGGTGGTTGACTACCGCAACAAGTTTGTGGAGAATGGTTATGCCACATGGAACTTCAGAAAGGACTTGCTGAAGACTTTGCCCAGAGCCTTCTCCAGAATGGTGAGAAACGGTCGCTTCGGGCATTTCATAAAGAAGCATATGGCACTCTCAAAAGAGCCTTTCGATGATTTCGACATCCTGCTTTTCGGAAGTGACCAGATATGGAACGAGGGAATCACCGGTGGCTTTGACAGGATTTACTGGGGTGATTTCCAGACCAAGGCGAGGAAAGTGGCGTGGGCGGCCAGCGCAAATGTCCTGTCTTTCTCCGACATGGAGTATGTGGCCAAATGCCTGTCAGGATTCCATGCCATAAGCGTCAGGGAGGAGTCTTTGAGGGAATTGATATCACCGATCGCTCCGGTTCCGGTAAAATGTGTCCAGGATCCGACTTTGATGCTTGGCAGGCGGGAATGGGAGTCTTTGTCAGGTTCGTCTTGGGACGGGGGGTATGTCTTGGCTTACCCGATGCTATGTGACGAATTGGTGATAAAAGCCGCTCGCTCGGTCGCTGAAGAAAAAGGACTCCGGCTCGTGATTCTTTCTAAGAACGCATCGTACCGACCGTATAAAAATATGGTACAGTGGGCTGGTCCTGAAGAATTTGTCTCATACTTCGCCGGAGCGTCACATGTGGTTACCTCATCATTCCACGGAACAGCCTTCTCTTTGATATTCAGAAAAAAGTTTCTGTCGGTTGTGGAATCCGGAAAGCGGAACCTTCGTGTGGAGTCCTTGCTCCACAGGGTAGGACTGGAAAACCGGATCTCAGATGGAACGGATTGGGATTCCATCTACTTGCCTCTGGACAATGGCTTGATAGATAAGGCCTTGGATGATATAAGGCAGGAGTCGGTAGATTTTCTTAATGAATCGATGTCATGACAAATAACTGCAAGACAACGGTTCTGTACGTGAACCATGAGGACAATGTCGTCGGGGGATCATCACGGTCGCTTGACAACCTCATCATGTCAGTCAAGGAATATGTCACCCCGATCATCCTGTTGAGGTCAGAAGGGGCTGTGGCAGACTTTTTCCGGTCACGGGGCTACGAGTGCATTGTCCATCCCTTCAGGCGGTTGACCTACAGAGGGGGAGTGGTGACAAGGACCGTGCGGTTCCTTCCTCATCTTGTGACAAACACCTTCATCAACCACAGGTGTGTCAATGATGTGCGCGCGGCTCTTTCCGGCAGGACCGTGGACATCGTGCACAGCAACTCGGGTGTCATCGACATCGGGCTGACCCTGGCGGAAAAACTGGGAGCGAAGCATGTCTGGCATATTCGTGAATATTTTGACCTTGGCTTGAACGCACGGCCTTTCCTCGGGTTCAGAAGGTGGAACAGGGAGATCCGCCGTTCGGATGCCGTCATTTTGATTTCCAAAGGTTTACTGGAACATCTCGGACTTGGAAACGACAAGAATGCGTTCTGCTTTCCCGATGCTGTCCGATCGAAGGATGATGTTGTCCTTGACACGGAGAAGGAAAAGTATTTCCTGTTCTGCGCCGGAGAAATGGGAGCGGTGAAACGTCCTGAGACGGCGATTCAGGCATTTGGAAAGTCCGGTCTGGCGGGAAAAGGATATTCGTTGCTCTTTACCGGAAACTGCCGTGAGGAAATAAAGGCCGAACTGATGCTTGTCGCCAAGGAGTCAGGTGTCGCTGACAGAGTGAGGTTTCTTGGCTATGTGCCGGACATCAAGCCGCTGATGTCCAAGGCCACGGCGTATCTGATGTGTTCTGAGTTCGAAGGTCTCGGGCGAGTGACCATTGAGGCGATGTTCTATGGCTGTCCGGTGATCGCCAGAAGGTCTGGTGGCACTGTGGAGATAATCTCCGACAGGCGGAACGGCTTTTTCTTCGACACCGTCGAGGAATGCTCGGAACTTATGAATATGCTTGCGTCCGCTCTGCCGCTTGACGTTGTCCTTGAGGCTCAGAAAGATGCTGCAGCACGTTATTCGGAGGAGGAATACGGCCGTGAGATAATGCGTGTTTACAATTATTTGACAAGATGATAGGCGTTATAGTGATAAACTACCATAGTGAGGAGAAGACGATCGGGTTCGTGAGGACGGAACTTGCTAAGATAAGGTCGGACTATGCAGTGGTGATCGTGGACAACGGGAGTACGGAATTCAGCCGTGACCGTCTGCTGGAGGCGTTCAGGGGGGCTGACCAGTATGTCTTCGTGGTGCCGTCAGAAGAGAATCTCGGTTTTGCGAAAGGCAACAACCTTGGGGCTGAGGTCGCCCTGAACCAGTTCAATCCGGATGTGCTGTTGTTTGCCAACAACGACGTACGTCTTCTTGGACCGGACGTGGTTGACCGGATGGCGGATAAGTTGAGGTCATTGGATGAGGCCGGGGCTTTGGGACCTAAGGTCATCGGGCTGGACGGGCGGCTTCAGAGTCCGGAGCCGTTCATCAGCTTCTGGGACAGGCATGTGGCTCTTTACTGGAGGAGCCTGTTTTCCGCAAAGCCAGGAAATCCGTTTTGGGAGGAATATTCGCAGACTGCTCAGGAAGGATTCCATTACAGGATTTCCGGGTCGTTCTTCATGGTCAAGGCCAAGGATTATTTCACTTGCGGGAAGATGGATCCGAACACTTTTCTCTATGCTGAGGAAATGATTCTTTCCGAGAGGCTCAAGAGGATAGGGAAGAGGGTCTATTATTACCCGGAGGTCTCCGTTGTGCATGAGCACGGGGCGACCACGAGGAAATATTACGACAAGGTGAGGATCCGCGAGCTCAAGTACAGGAGCGAGAAGTATTATTACAAAACCTACATCGGAACTCCGGCGTGGCAGTTTCTGGTTGGTGATCTGACATATTCATTGAAAAAATTGCTGAAGAGGTAAAGGATGAGAAAAAAGATTTACGTTTCGCCGTCGGCCAACCGCAAGAGCGGCTATCCGAACCGCTATTTTGTCTTTTTGAAAGAGAATCTTGCGGACTATTTTGATGTGCTTGACTCCGGCAACGAACCTTACCTGACGCAGGGATGGGCACTTCTGAGGCACTCGTTCAAGGCTGACATATTCCTGCTCAGTTTTGTGGAGACGATCGCGTTCCACAAACTGGCCTTTGTGCAGTACCTGATGGTGAGGTTCAGCTTGCTGGTAATGAGGCTCAGGCGCAAGGATATCGTCTTCATATTCCATAACCCTCGTCCGCACAAGGGGGAAAACTGGATGTCGCGGTCGCTGACGAAGGTTCAGCTCATTCAGGCGTGCCTCGTCATTTCCCACTCGTGTGAGACCGCATCGTTCGCGCGTGGCTTGCTTTCTGAATATGGCTGCTCGCCGGATAAGGTTCGTTACATCTGCCATCCTGTGGTCTGGAATCCTTCCGACGACCGTTCAGCGACCGCTGTCAACGATGTCAGGGACAGACCAGATGAAATCTTGATCTGGGGGAATATTCTTCCGTACAAAGGAGTTCTGGAGTTCGTTTCAAGTCCTTCTGTCAGGGCCGCCGGCCTGAATGTCCGCATCGTAGGAAAGTGCAAGGATCCTAAGTTGGCTTCTGAAATAGAAAAGGCGGTGGCTGAGTGCAGTGTATTAGGTTCCGGCAATTATCCTGTCATCACACCTTCGAAGATTGTCTTTGAAAACAGAAGCGCTGACTTCGAAGAACTTGCGAGTCTTGTTCACTTGTCTCGTTTTGTACTTTTTCCGTATTTGCCTGGAAGTGTGTCAGGTTCTGGTGTCCTGATGGACACTCTTGCTATGGGCGGCAATCCGGTCGGCCCCGCAGTCGGGGCATTCGCGGATTTGGCCAGGGAGAATGTCTGCTTCGTCTATGGCTCGGAGGCCGAGATGATCGAGATCCTCAAATCCGACCGCCATGTCAATCCAGAGATTCTCCGCGACTTCATCGCCCGCAACACCTGGCATGCGTACGCAAAGTTCTTCTCCGACTTTTTCTCCCGTGCATGAACTAAGTGCCCCCCTGACAATATCCAAAACAAAAAACGGACGGAGATTTTCTCCGGCCGTTTCGTATAATAATTTGAAGATGCAATTATGCGTCAGAAAAGATAGGCGACACCGACCGTGAACTGGCTTCTGTGGCGTGTGGCGTCACCGTCTCCGGTGTAGCGGTTGACCAGACCGTAGTCGTAGCCGATCTTGAAGCGGACCATGTCGTAGAAGTCAACGGCCACTCCGCCGCCGAGCATGATGTCGAAACGTCCGTAGTTGTAGTCATCGTCGTAATTGTTGATCGTGGCGTCTTTAGAGAAGCCGGCCACTGAACCTTTCACCTTTGTCTTTGAGGCCAGTCCGTAGGCGAGTGTAGGCCCTGCATATACGCGTCCCACGATGTCATTGGTCAGCGGAAGTCCGGCGTTGAACATCACTGGGATTGACAGATAGTGCTCTGTGGCGTCCACCTTAGTGTCAACAGCTCCTAAAAAGCTGTCTGCGTCACTCTTTGTCACCAAAGTGTAGTAGAGTCCCGGAGCTACGTTCAGCGCACCGGTGACGTTGATGTTGTAGGAACCTCCAAGGTAGAATCCGCTGAGGTTTGTTGTTGTGGTAGTGCTGCTGACCTTGGCCTTGTTGAAAGAGTTGACATAACCGATGCCGATTGACGGCTGTGCGAGAGCGGCTGTTCCGATGAGCATCATGGATGCCGCAAGGATTGTTGAAAATATTTTTTTCATAATCAAAATGTGAATTGAAATTTTTTAACAGCCGCAAAGATATCAATTTTTAATCCAATCAGCCAATAAGTTTGTAAAAAGCAACGATTTTGTCAATTATTTCATCCAAATGACAATTGCGATGTTCTGTCGAAGTGCCCGCATGGGAATGATCTCTACCTAAGCTGAAGATAATGCCTACGAAGCTCTTCCGGGAACTTTTCGATGGAGTAGCGCAGCATAGTTCTCGGCATCGAGGTGGCATATTCATCAAGAAAGGATTCCAACCTTGGTTGATCGCGCTTCCCGGCCTCTCGAAGCATCCACCCGATAGCCTTGTGAATCAGGTCATGCGGATGGCGCATCAGCTTGATTGCCAACGCATAAATGTCGTCATATTCCCGATTGCGGATGAAAGTGAACGTAGAGACCACGGCTATTCTCCGCTCCCAAAGGGACTCGCTGTCCGCCAATGAATATATTCGCTCACGCTCCTGCGGTCTGCCCAGCAGATACCCTCCGACAATCGCCGGGGCAGTCAGATCCACCAAGTCCCAGTTGTTGATCCTCTCAGTGTGAGCCAGATAGAACTCGAAAACGTCCTTTGAAACCGACTTCCGGCATTGCCCCACCAGAATCAAAAGCCCGCATAGCCGCACCTCGTGCCACTGAGACTCCAGCAGCCCCTCAATCTCTGTCAGCGAAGCGAACATATTCTTTCCCGCCACTGACCTGACATCCGGTACAACGACACCCAGAAACCGGTCGCCTTCGCCATATTCCCCGGCCCCGCATTTGAAAATCCTCGGAAGTACTACTCGCTTTTCTTCGGAGTGCAGAGCGTCCAATTCGGTCGTTATCCTTTTTACGAAAGAGTCGACTTCTTTAGCATTTTCGTGGCTGATATGTGTGTCCTGTTGCGCCTGCTGATTATGTGTTGACGAGCTTTTCCCCTTATCTTTCAATGAATGTGCTTTCATGCTGTTTTTCCTGTCGGGTTGTGACGATCACACTCTTTACCTGACAAAGGTAGTGTTTACAAACCTGAATAGCAACACCCTGGAAACGATTGGCAGCGCTAAGTGCTACCGTTTCCAGGCTGATTGTTTCCGAATATTTTGCCGTGGCGCTTAACCCTCTGGCAGTCAGCGGACTGAATGGGTCTTCCGGTTGCTTTTCGTGGGTAGGAACATATGCTCTATCGCTTGATAATAAGGATGTCACCTGCCACGATAATTGCTAAGTGCGCCAAGACGAGTGGTAGGAGAGTATTTATCTCTTGGAGATGACGTCATTCCCGTACTTCTCCACGGCGGCTATGAAGTCCTGGCCGACCGGGACACCGTTCTTGAGGTTGAAGTAGTCGTAGACGGCTCCGAACGGAAGAGACTTTGCCTCCTCAAGGAGTGCGAGACGCTGGAAGTACTTGCCGTCGTCCTCGTACTTGCGGAGAGTCTCAAGCGGCTCAAGGAATGCCTGGAGCATGCACTTCTGGGTCGCGCGGGTGCCGATGATGTAGGCTCCGATGCGGTTGATCGAGGCATCGAAGTAGTCAAGACCGATGTGGGTGCGGTCAAGGGCGTCCGCGCGGACAACCTCCTTGAACAGGTCGAGGGTCTGGTCGTTCATCGTTACGACGTGGTCGGAGTCCCAACGTACCGGACGGCTCGTGTGGAGCATCAGCTCGGGCACGAAGAGGAGCAGGGAGGCGACCATGTCGCTGATGTTCTCGGTCTGCTCGTAGTGACCGGTGTCGAGGGTGTACATGAGCTTGCGGGTAGAGCAGTAGCCGGTCACAAAGTCGTGTGAGCCGACCGTATAGCTCTCAAGTCCGATTCCGAAGAGTTTCGCCTCAAGACAGGTCTTCATGTGAGGCAGGTTCTCGGCGAGAATCTCATCCAGGGACTGAGCCATGATCTGACGGTAGCGGAGACGCTCCACTGTCTGGTCCTTGGAGCCGTCATGAACCCAGATGTTCATGATGCAAGGATCACCCTGGAACTTACCTATCGCGTCGGCTACCCTGCGGCAGCGCTTTGTGTGCTCGATCCAGAAATCACGGATGGACTTGTCAGGGTTGGCGAGCGAAAGGTCGCCACTCTTAGGGTGCGAGAAGGAAGTGGAGTTGAAGTCGAGCTTCATTCCGTTCTCCTGACCCCATTCCATCCAGCTCTGGAAGTGGGCCGGCTCAACCTCGTCACGGTCAACGTGCTTGCCTTGGAAATCCCCGTAGATCTCGTGCAGGTTCAGACGCTGTGTTCCGGCCAGAAGGCTCTTAACGAACTTGATGTCGGCACGCAACTCATCGATGTCGCGGGCGCGCCCGGGGTAGTTGCCTGTCGCCTGGATTCCGCCGGTAAGCGCGGTGTCGTTCTCGAATCCCATCACGTCGTCGGCCTGCCAGCACTGGAGGGAGATCGGGGTCTTCTCAAGAAGTTCTATAGCTTTGTCGGTGTCCACGCCGATGGCGGCGTAACGCTCTTTGGCCATCTCATAGGCCTTTGTTATCAAGTTCTCGTTCATGCTATTATTAGTTTATTGATTTGTGATATTCTTAAGGTTGATTCCTGTACACTTCCGTAGCGGATGATTCCTGGAAAGTCTGTTCTTGGTTAATATCCAGGCTCGTAGGTGGTTGTCTGGATGGAGTTTCCGATGATGCGACGCATGTCCCAGCGGTCTCCGACAAGTCCTGCCACCTTTGCCTGAAGCATGATGTTGCCGATCGCAGTACCCTCCATAGGACCTGCGATGACAGGGATTCCGAGGGTGTCGGCTGTCAGCTGGCACATCAGCTTGTTGGCCGAGCCGCCGCCGATGACATGCAGCCTCTCAATCTTGAATGACGCGAATCCCTGAAGCATCCCGATGACCTCTTTGTACCTCTTCGTGAGGCTGTGGTAGATGCAGCTGATCATCTCGCCGTCATTGTCAGGAACCCTCTGGCCAGACTCCTTGAGCGCGGCCCTGATCTCGGCGTCCATGTCCTTAGGGGCGGCGAAACGAGGATCGTCAGGGTTGATTGTGGACGGGAAGTCTATGGCCTCGCGGGCCATTGCCTCCATCCGGGCGTATGAATATTTCCGGCCCTTACTCTCCCAGGTCTTGCGGCACTGCTCCAGCAGCCACATCCCCGTGATGTTCTTGAGGAAACGTGTCATGCCTTCTATTCCGCCCTCGTTCGTGAGGTTATATTCATAAGACCTTTCATTGATTATAGGTGTCTTGGATTCGATGCCCATCAGGCTCCAGGTGCCGCTGCTGAGGTAGGCGAAGTTCTCGCCCGCCGCAGGGACAGCCGCGATGGCGGAAGCGGTGTCGTGTCCAGCGACAGCGATCACAGGAACCGGCTCCATGCCTGTCTCCTCGCAGATTTCCTTTTTGAGCACGCCGACCTTGGCGCCTGGCTGGGAGATGTCCGGCAGGATCGAAGGGTTGATTCCGAGACGCTCAAGCAGGTCTCTCTGGAAGTCCCTTGTGCGGGGGTTGATAAGCCCGGAGGTCGAGGCGTCGGTATATTCACAGATCATCCCGCCGGTCAGCATGTACGCGAGCAGATCCGGCATGAATAGGATCTTGTCGGTCTGAGGCAGCCTTGAGCCGGCTTCCTTGCTTTGGGCGTAGAGCTGGAAGATGGTGTTGAAGTTCATGATCTGGACTCCCGTGACGGAATATAGCTCCTCGCGAGGGATGACCCTGAACACCTCCTCAGGGATGCCGTCCGTGTAAGGGTCTCTGTAAGCCCTTGGCAGTCCGATGATTCCGCCGTCCTTGCCGATGTGGCCGAAATCCACGCCCCACGTGTCGATGCCGATGGACTCAATCTTCACGCCCATCGCGGCGACCTTCTTGAGCGCAGCTTTGAAGTGGTCGGAAAGGGAATTGATGTCCCAGTAATACTTCCCGTCAATCTCCTTGACGGCATTCGGGAATCTATAGACTTCCTCTGAATTCAGCTTATCGTTTTCGACAGTTCCGATGATGGCTCTGCCGCTCGTGGCTCCGAGATCAAATGCTAGAAATCTCATAATCATGTGGCATTTTTACATCTACAAATTTCGCTTTTTCTGGTTTTTTGAAGTTGAGGATTCTGACATTCTGACTTGGAAATTTGATAGGGAATAATTTTTTGTTATATTTGTGAATCACAACCACTAAGGATAGGCATTAGAAACTATGGCTTCTGTACATCTCAAATATTTGGCGGTCAACCCTGTTGACCTTAAGTGGGGAACGGCGGTCAATTCCGTCGGCTTTCAGGAAATCACTCCGGGAATGGACTATCCTCCGCGCAACCATCCTTCGCGTTATGTTTTTTCCGTGGCCAGCGGGAGGGTGCTTCAGGAGTATCAGCTGCTTTACATAACAGAGGGCAAGGGCAGGTTCTTCTGCGAGACCCTGGGGCGTTCCAAGGCTATTCCGGTCAAGAGCGGGATGATGTTTCTTTTGTTCCCGGGGGAGTGGCACACCTATTATCCTGACAAGGCCACGGGCTGGAAGGAGTACTGGATCGGTTTCAACGGGACGTTTATAGACAACCTTGTCCATCAAGGATTCTTCCCGAAGGACAGGCCGATCTTCAAGGTCAACATCCATGAGGATCTTGTCAACCTGTACACGGCTGCTATCACAGCGGCCGTGAATCAGGAGTCCGGATTCCAGCAGGTCCTGGCCGGGATTGTCGACCGGATGCTGAGCCTGGCGTATTTCTATGACAGGAACTCGCAGTTCCAGGAGTCGGACACGGCGAACAAGATCAGCCAGGCGAAGGTGATGATCCACAGCCACTATATGACGATCTCGCCAGAGGAGGTGGCGGCGAGGCTTTGCCTTAGCTATTCATCTTTCCGCAAGACTTTCAAGGAATATACCGGCTTTTCTCCGGCGCGCTTCATCAACGAGGTGCGTATGAGCAAGGCCAAGGAGTTGTTGACAAACACTTCGATGAGCATCAAGGAGGTGGCTTACAATGTTGGGTACAACAATCATGACTATTTTTTCACTGCTTTCCGCCACATGACCGGGCATACTCCCGCTGAGTACCGCAACGCCACACAAGTCGCCAAGTTATAATCCGAGGAGACGGACGGGTCCGAGAAGACCGGACGGGAGGAGTTTGTCGGTGGATTTGTAGAAGCGACGGATGGCGGTGACCGGGTGCTTCTCTCCTGGCTGGACGTCACCGATCATACGGTTTCTCCAGACGTTTGTCACCTTGATTTCCAAAATGTTGCAGCCTTCTTTCAGAAGATGTTTTATGTCTGCGGTCCTGAACGGGGCTTTCCAGAGGACACCTGCCGGGGTGCCGTTGATTGAAATGTCGGCGATGTTTTTCACGACACCCAAATCTATGAATATCCTTGCGTTGGCGGCCAGCATGGTTGAATCTGCCTCTATCGTTGTCTTATAGACAGCGGTTCCGGAGTAATATTTCACGATCGGATTCTCATTCCTTGTCCAGGACACCAGTTCCGGGAACTCCTCATCGGCAGTGCCGCCGTTCTTCTGGTCGAAGTGCACCTGCCAGACGGAGTTTACAGTCAGGATCACAGTTGTTTCTGATGTTTGACTGGCCGCTTTTGTGGACACAGGCGTTTTGGCGGACACGGTGACCGATGTGTGTGGGTCACTGAACTTGCGTTGTGCCGGGGTTGCTGAGGTATCGAACTGACATCCGTTCACCAGTGAGTCAACCGGGTGGACCTCAGTCGAGTATGAAGTGCAAATCATAGTCGTGTCTGTAGTATTGATGAACACAGTGTCCACGCTCACCTCGATCTGCGGTCTGTTTGACAAAACGACGAACCTGGCGTCAGTGGCATGCATTGGAAGTGTCACCACCGACCTGTCTTCTTTGATAACGGCCGGAATGTCAGAGACTTCACCGTTGTCAGGATTGAATATGGTAGCGAACTTGCCGCCGTCCCTGAAGCTGAGTTCCACTTCGAAGCTGTTCCCGGAGAAGTTTCTGACCCAGTAGATCTGTGTACTGTCCGGGAGGCTTCTGTGTACATATTTAAAGTCACCGTAACGGTCCGGAGCGTTCGCCGGAGCCTCGACCGCATCTTCTTGGTCACTGATCCTGTCACGGTCGCTGAGCCTATCGAAGTGACCGGAGCCGCCTTGTGATGCCGCTTCGACAAGCTCATCGGCCGGTGAAGTGACCGTAGCCATGAAATCCGGAGCGATCCCACACCGCTTAAGGCAGTCTTCAAGCCCTTTCGTGAACACATTCTTCCTCTGCGAATGCCAGATGTCATCCACAATCAATGCGAAAGCTCTGTCATCAGCCTTGAGTCCGGCGCATTGCTTTGGCTCTTTTCCGCAGATGATGACACCGGCGTCAGCGAACTCCTTGATCTTTTTAAGAATGTCCAAGGACATCACCTCGCAGTTTCTGTCCAGCCATAGAATCCTGTAGCGCACTCCTGACGGAGCCACAAGCGTACCACCATCGGCCCTCACCCCGGTCCTGAGTACTGTCGGGTTGGCAAAATCGTAGTTGTACCCGTATGGAACCAGAGGCAGTGTGCTGAAGGCATCTCCACCGTACAGTCCGGTGATGTTCAGGTCCTCGCCATAGTATAATAATATGTCAGCGATGGAAGTGCCCTGCTGGAGCATCGCGCTCGACCTGGCAAGGTAATCGGTGAACCCCCGTGCATATTCAGCCCATGTCTCGTTTCTGTGCAGCCATTGTCCGTAGCGGAACAGCTGAAGACCTGGGAGGTATCTGTCATTAGGCTGCGAGGCGGACTCGTGGATGACGAACCTGTTGAGTCCGGCGCTGAGACCCACATCAGCTATGTACTTCATGTTTTCCGGGCAATAGGTGTAGGCTCTGCCTTCATCTCCGTTCACCACGAAGGATTCGGCTGCGACTACCGGCTGCCCGTAAATGTGTGACACGGATGCGGATTCCCTGACATCGCAGATGGCTGACGGCACAGATGATCCGGTCGGGGTGTTCTCCATCCAGATCGCCGCCATCGGAATGGTAGACTTTATCTTCGGATCCATTCCGTCTCCGGTGTAGGCGCGTCCTCCCTCATGGGACTCCGTGTAGCGGCCCGCAAGGCCATATTCATTGATTAGCTCATTGATTCTGTCGTAGTTCTCGCAGAACAGTTCACCGAGTGTCCTGCGCCAGTCCCAGAGGAAACGCTCGCTCATCCGGGAGCTGCCGATGATCTCTCCAGCAAGCACCGGCAGCCACGGCTTCAGATCGTAGCCACGGCGGGACTTGAACTCTTCCGCAAGTTTCGGTGTCCAGGTGAAGGCGCCGGCCTCGTAGCTGTCTACAAGAAGGTAGCGGATTCCTTTCCCGCCGAGCATTCCGTCGGAGGCTTCCTTATAGAGGTCAAGGTAAGTGCGGAAATATCTAATCCATGCGTCTGGATCCATCTTATCGACCTCAAGTCCGGTCGCTTCCGGGGATGCCGGATGATTGATCTTTCCCGTGATAGACCATCCGAAGCGGTAGATTCTCCACCGTCCTGCCGGGAGCGAGCATTCAAGCTTCCCGTCAGCACTCATTTTCCCGGTTAGGTCGATGATGTCAGAGGTCCTGATCGCATCCTTTGAGTACGGTGTGTGGTATTTCCAAAAGTCATGGGTGATTCCGAATCCGCCAAGTTCTTGGCTATGATTTACTTTGGAAACGGTAAACAGGTCTAACGACAGGAGTCTCTCACCTTTTACCCTGAAGAACAGGGCGCATGTCTGGGGAATGTCCATGGTAATGTACGGTAGCACTGTTGGTTCTATGTCACAGACTTTTCTCCATTTGACCCCATCGTCACTGCACTCAAGGATATTCCTACACTGCGCTTTGCCGCTTCTCGGTCTGCTTGACATCGCCATACTTTTGAGCGTCAATGCTTTGATTGTCTGGGGCTTTCTGAACTCCACAGTTATCTCTGTGCCGCTTTTCTCAATCCTTTCCGTCAGGGCCCTCATCGATTTGTCAGATAATGGCAGTCTTACAGCAAGAACGTACAGATCCTTGCCGTAAGGTTCGATTTTGATGCGGTCGTTGCCGGTGTGGTAGTCTTGGTAAGGGCCGACGACATTGTAGAGGTCAGGGAGCCGCACGGAAATCCTGCCGCCTCTAGTGTCGATCGACCTCCATTCGAGTTTCTTTATAGCGTCTTCGGGCTTTACCCACGTTCCGCCGGTCGAACTCCATCCCGGCGCGCTTGCGATGGTGACATCCATCTCAAGAGAGTCGGCCAGATCCAGCGCAAACCGAAACGCGTCTTTCCAACCAT
Source organism: Bacteroidales bacterium UBA6397 (assembly GCA_002439875.1). Classification (GTDB taxonomy): domain Bacteria; phylum Bacteroidota; class Bacteroidia; order Bacteroidales; family UBA932; genus Cryptobacteroides. The sequence goes on along the minus strand of DJQB01000025.1, from coordinate 47,749 downwards.
CGCTTAGATAGGGGAGTCTGACTTTTGCGGCTCTTGGCATGTTGATTCCTCCCGCGTCGAACTGATGAAATCCTCCGATGCCGGCTCTGTCCATCCACTCGATGTCTTTCCGGATTCCTTCCTTTGAGACATTTCCGTCCATCCAGTGCCACCAGACCTGAGGTCTCGCTGCCTTAGCCGGAGTCGTGAAGGCTTTTGCTAGATTTGAGGAGTCGGCTGTGGCGACTAATGAATATGTTTGTGCGCTATCCGCAGTGTCGCTTGGGCTTGGAGCGGAAAAGTGGGGGGCTTCCATTTCCGTGGGAACCTGCGCTGTCATGCCGGATGACAGGAGCAGGACCATTGTTGTGAGTGTTATCTTGAATTTCATACTGACCGTCCGTCTTAAAATCATTCAAAGATAAACATCACCTCTCATATATTCAAATATTCACGTCATCGTTTAGCTTAAGGCTCCACCATCTCCTTTGAAAACTGATGCTTTGTGTTAGATTTTTGACAAATACGTGAGTTTTTTATGTGAAAGGTTGAATTTGGCACGGATAATGCCTATGTTTCGTTCAGAGTTAATTGGTTCTAATAGGATTTTATTTTTTTCTAGCCTATAACTTGTGGTTGACTATTCTTCATACGTTTTATTCATAATTAGGTTTGTATTAAGTGGGAAAGGTCGGAGCTGCGAAGTTCCGGCCTTTTTTTGATTTTATAAAAAAGACCGGAACATGTTGGACAAAGTCCAACATGTTCTTTATTCAACCCCCAGTCACTGCGTGACAGCCCCGGAGGAATTATAGCTTGCGGTGCTTGTAGGAGTCGATGCAGCTAGGGATGATGCGCTTGTACTCCTCGCTGGTGTAGAGCGGAGATGAAATGATAAAGTCAGCAGTGCTGCGGTTGGTGGCGAACGGGATGTTGTACAGTGAGGCAAGGCGAGTCAGCCCCATCACATCGTTCTGATGACCTTGCATGATGAGATTGTCGCAGAAAAACACCAGCATGTCTATTTTCCCCTCGGCGATCATGGCTCCGATCTCGAAGTCGCCGCCAAGCGGACCGCTCAACATGCAGACTATCGACGGAGCCTCCGGACCAAGTTTCTCAGTCAGAGCTTCCGAGACAAGGCGTCCGGTTGTGCCGGTGCAGAACAGATGACAACGCTTGAGAGAGCCTGCGTTGTAACGAACCCAATCCAGAAGCTCCTGCTTTCTGGAGTCGTGGGCAACCAATGCGATGTTTTTTACCATATTCATTAAAGATTAATTGTTTGCAGCCTTAGAAGTTGTTTTCCCAGAATCACCGTAGTCCCGCCTTTCATCCTCAGGGATGGTGATTCTCTTCATTTCCCTGACCCCGTTCTCGTAGGTCGCGGCCTTTTGCTCACGCCTCCTCCTGCCTGAGAACAGATTGCGGAAGAACTCCTTGAAAGTGTTGAATTCCCTCTGGTAGGCGATTCCGACTCCGCTCCTCTGTGTGTTGTCCAGATAGGCGGTGTAGTCGTCAGCAGAATGAGAGAACAGATTCATTCTCAGCTGTCCGGACTTGTCCAGTTTGATCTCGATGTCAAGATTTCCTACCACATCCCCTTCCGTTGAGGAAGCCCCAGAGTGCTCCCGGTTTCCGACATTGCCGTTGACGATCACCCTGTTGTTGAAGAGCTGTGTGGACACGGCGACATCGAATATGTTCGTGCCACTCTCGCTGGACTGATAGTTCAGACCTAGGTCGAGCGGGATGTCCAGTTTCTGAAGGATGCTGTTCAGCTGCCCGGCCATGATTTCCGCCACATTGGAGTAGAGCATGTTGGTGTTGTTCACGACTCCTGATTGCTCGTCCGGCATGAAACTGCCGGAAATCAGGAGCGAGAGAAACTGACGCTGCACCTTGTCCTCCGTGTTGAGTGAGCTTTCCACTCTTGATTTTGTGGTCGGGTCAAGATCCGGGACATCGATCGAGAAGGAAAGTTTAGGCTCACGCAGCTTGCCGGAAATCCCAATGCCGCAGTTAACGGTCCTGCGGGCCGAGACGGCGGTTGTGTCTGCGATCAGGGTCGCTACGGATGCCTTAGTTGAATATATTCCTTTGATGTCTAAGTCACTATCCATCACGTCCCCGTTGAAACGAATGGTGCTACCCTCTGAGATAGTGAAATCCCTTTTGGCTATGTCCAAGGCGTTGAAATGGAAATTGCCTGACCTTAAGGTGTAGTCACCGTTGATAGTGAACAAATCCCTCGCAGGACGAACCTCAATGTCAACAGTGCCTTGCCCGCGGCCACTTAGCACGTTTCCGGCTGCCCGGTCTATCTCGACATAAGTTTCGGTACCTTGAGTCGCGTTGACCCTAAGCTTAAGCCCAATGTCGTTGCCTTTGGCACTGCCGGACGACATTTTGCTCATCATGGCTTCGTAAGGATCGATGAGGACCTCCTTGAATGCTTGTTTGAAAGTAAGCAAGTCGTTCTTGCCGTCATTGGATGCGTTGTCTATAGGAATATGCAGATGTCCATCCTTGTCAGTGCGCGCGTTGACATCCAGCAAGATGGCTTCGAACGGTCCTTTGACCTGAACATCTCCGCTTGCGAACAGATGACCGTAGAATGCCTGATTGTCATGCTCGGTCATGTTGATGGCTTCGACACCACGTATCTTGATTCCGGTGTCCATCCGTATGTTTTTCAGATGGTCGAACAGAATGCCTCCGGTAACTGTTCCGGTCCCATCGAATCTGTCCTTTAGAGTGACATTGTCAAAAGACAATCCTTGGTCGGTGACTGAGAATGGCCCTGAGACATAATAAGGTACATTAGTAAACCCGACTTTCAAAAGAACATCTTCAAATCTGGTGCTCTCGCTTTCCAACGACAGAGAGTCTGTCGGACCACTTACTCTTATCCTTCCGCTGAGACTCCCTCCCATCTCGCTGAAAACGGAACTTAGCAATGGCTCAATGTAGCCGACATTGAGACTGTCGAAATCGGCTGTGGCATTAATTTCTTTGTTCTTTAACAAGTAATCTCCTCTGACATCCAGCGTCCTTTTCCCATCAATGTCATTCTTGGCTAAAACACGCATCTTCCCGTTATCCAGAGAGCCGGCCAGCCGTAGTGTTCCCATTCTTTGACCGGCTATTTCAGTTGAATCCGCAGTGAGATTCATCATCAGTCCGGCATTGCCTTTCCATGGCGAGGAGATGATCGCATGGCCTGTCGCCAGACCTGTGAGTCCGAAACTGTCTCCGAGAAAATTGTTTAGTAGTCCAAGGTCGAATTTGACAATGTTGACTGAAAGTGTGTCATTGGCGGTTGATGAGTATCCGCCATTGATCTTGATGGACTGATCAGCACTGATTGCCGTCAGATTCTCAATCCGGACATCCTTACCAATCAAATCAATGGTAGACTCGGATATGTTCCAAGCATCATCGTTGTACCAGATGTAGGACGGATGAGTCTTAGCGTTGATTGCAAGTGCTCCGTGCCTTTCTCTTCCAAGCTTTCCGGAGAGGTGAATCTCTCCTTTGTTCACTGGCTCGGTACCGTTGTCGTAGGTGAATCCTGCCCCGAATTTGTCGTCTTTGGCTAAGAGCATCAAGTTGCTGTTCTGGATGCAAAGACCTGACACGGTAACAGAGGAAGATTTCATTGATGCATTCAAACTGCTGTCTCTGTTGTCGATGCTAAGGTCAATGTCTTTAAGGTAGTTTTTGTTAAGGGCAATCCTTGGTGAATTGACGGAAGCGGTAAGATTGCCGTCTTTAGCGATGTTAAGGCGGATTTTCGAGCCTTGGGCAATGTAAAGTCCAGGCTTTAGGAACGATAGTATGTCACGAGCATCGCTGACATCGAGTTTTAGATCATATTCATCATTCCCCCATTTAGCGGCCTTCCCTTTGTAGAGTGTAGGAAGCTCCCTTTGTACGGTGAGTCCTTGAACATCTTTGATCAGACCCGTGAAAGGCTTTGTCCCGACATAACTGCCATTGACAAAGCTGGATGTTATGTTGATTCTGTTGACATTGTTGTTGGAATGTGACTTTATGCAGATGTCTCCAATTTCGTGCTTTCCGTTGTCATTCTCAAGTGTCAGTCCGAGGATGTCCAGATCTCCGAGTAGATCACCTCGGCTGATGTTCATGTAGTTCGCGTTGATCCTGCCGGAAATTTTGGAGTTCTCGCGTTTATCAAGGTTCAGTGCATGAAGGTCAGCGTAACCTATTGAAGCATAGAATTTATAGAGCCCGTTCCGGGTCTTGTCTGATAGCGTGAACAGGCCTTGGAACAAGAAATTAAGGTTCGGATCTCCACAGACAATCCTTCCATCGAATGCGTTGTCTGAATATGTCCCTGCGGCTATAATGTTGGAGTAGTCGTAGCCCAGAGCAGACAACTTCTCCACGAACAAAGTGTCGATTCTTAGACTAGTCTGCCCTTTGCCGAATGACATGTCCATCGCACCCCTCAACGTTGTCTCTCCGATTTGTTTTATCCCGGCGAGATGTCCGACATCCAGATTCATGGCCGAGATGCTTCCTCCGAGTCCTATTGCTTTCCCTTTTTCAATCAGATCTCTTAAATTGACATCTGCTGTAAGGGAACCAAGCGATGAGGTCACATTGCCCTTAGCCCGGAGTCTGTTCAATGTGCCTTTGGCGTTGCCTGTGAAATGGAACAGAGTCCCGGAAGCAAACCTTGACAGATCCAAAGATGCACTAGGAGCAAATCCTTTGATGAATTGTCCGAACCCTTCGGTAGTGAATCCGAGGCCTCTTATCTTGAAGTCCATCGTTGTCCTGTTGATGTCAGGAAGCCCTGACATTCTCCCATCCAAAGTGCCGGAGACTCCACTTAATGATTCTGAAAAGGTGAAATTCTTGATTGACAAATCTTTGACCAGTCCTTTGACATGTGCGTTCCTAAGATTGACAATGGATTTCATTTTGCGAAGGGAAGGTGCGAAATAGGAGATGCTTCTCATGTCCACCCGACCGTTTATAGCATCACCTGTCATCAGAACCTCTTCCATGTAGTTGGAGAATGAAGCCACGCTGGAATATTCCATAGCATATTCATTCATGCTGAAGTCAGACCATAGGTCTTGGATTCGGAGGCTCATGATTGAAGTTCTGCCTTTTTCAATTGTGGCCTTCCCGGACAAGGAGAGAATTTGGTAGCCGCTTCTTTCGCTTACCCTGAGTTTCTCGACCGAACCGACTACACGCTCTCCGTCAAACGTAAGATCGTGTACTTGAAGATCTTGCGCTGAGACATCAAGGTTTTTCCAGTCTAATCCGTAGTCTCGAAATTCCGCCTCGCTTTTCTTGTTGACCATCCGAAATCTGAAATCCCTGATTTGCACCCTGTCAGTCTCAAGCTTGATGTCAAGGGGCTTCTTGTCTTTCTTCACTTCTGATTTCTTGAAGAGTCTGCTGATGTTGCTTCCTCTCGCATCACTGGCGAGCACGAACATCCCATCTTGAATGCTGACTCGTTTTAAATGCACGATTCCATCGTTCCTGAGACCCTTGAGGGAGAAGGTTGTCACCACTGACCCGGCTTTGGCGATGGTGTCCAACTTGTTGCCTAGCCAGTCGTCCTCCGGGGCGTTGTCCAAAATCACAAAGTCTTTGAGAACCAATGCTGTGAACGGTTTGATGTGAACCTTGGAAAATTCGATGCGCCCGTTCAGGACATTTCCCAAAGAAGCCACCACTCTTTTTGCTGCGAATGTCTGAACTGCCGGAGTCTGGACAAGAATCCAACAGGCGAAGAGCAAGGAAGCAATCGCCACAAAGACACCCCGGAATATTTTAAGAACCTTATTCAAATGATGGCTAGCCACGACAGTCTGTGTCATGGGCAACTTGTGACAACAAAGATACAAATATCCGTTGGATTGACGAAAATAGTTGTATCTTTGCCTCCCGAAATTAGTCTTTGAAGAATATGTCTGATTATATCCTTGGAATCGAATCGAGCTGTGACGACACATCGGCTGCCGTGATCAAGGACGGATTCCTGCTCTCCAACGTGATAGCGAGCCAGCAGGTCCACAAGGATTATGGAGGAGTCGTTCCTGAACTTGCCTCCAGAGCCCATGAACAGAACATTGTGCCTGTAGTAAGCCAGGCTTTGGCCAAGGCCGGGATCAAGGCCTCGGATCTGACCGCCATAGCGTTCACTCGCGGTCCGGGACTTTTGGGTTCGCTTCTTGTCGGCACTTCATTCGCAAAAGCACTAGGAGTGGCCTTGAATATTCCTATAATTATGGTAAATCACCTACAAGGGCACATCCTCGCTGACTTTGTCAAGCAGGAAGGAAAGGAGAATCGCCAGCCAGCGTTTCCGTACCTTTGTCTGCTTGTTTCAGGGGGCAACTCTCAGATTGTCAAAGTGAACGGACCGTTGGACTACGAGATTCTCGGCCAAACCATTGATGATGCAGTCGGGGAGGCCTTCGACAAGTGTTCCAAGATGATGGGGCTTGGCTATCCAGGTGGCCCGGTGATTGACCGGCTTGCCAAACTTGGAGATCCGAACCGATTCAAGTTCGCCAAGCCGCAGATTCCGGGACTTGACTACAGTTTCAGTGGTGTGAAGACCTCGCTGCTTTACTTTGTTCGTGACGAGATGGCCAAGGATCCGGAGTTCATGGAGAAAAACAAGGAGGACATTTGCGCCAGCTTCCAGAAGACCTTGATAGACATCCTGATGGACAAACTGATCAAGGCTGCGAAGCAGACCGGAATCAAGGATGTGACCATCGGTGGGGGAGTCTCAGCCAACAGTGGTCTGCGCTCCCGCATTGAGGAAGAGGGGCGCAGGCGCGGCTGGAACACCTACCTCCCTGAGTTCAAGTTCACCACTGACAATGCCGCCATGATCGCCATAGCCGGTTGGTTCCACTACCTCGCAGGCGAGCGCACCCCGCTCGATGTCGCCCCCGTCTCCCGCATCGCGGATTATTAATGAATATAGTCCAGAATGAATATACTGCTGAATACACTTCGGATTATTGAAGAATATACTAAAAATACATGATCGAATTTGAAATGACCGGCCGCGTAGGCCGAGACCTTAGGCCGGATGACGTGAGGATTGTCGCGGCACGGGAAATGAACCTTCGTGGCAATGCTGTGATCAACGTGATTGATCCAACAAAGTCCTATCAACCGACTTTCCCGAACGCTGACGCCACTTGCGTGATTGCCAAGCGTTCAATTGACGCGCGAAACGATGTGATTTACCGTTACCGAATCGAAGGCTACAACCACCGCTTTGAGTCTTATGTTCCTTATGAAATCCCTGAATATAAAGATGTTTCCAACGCAGACCCGGTGATAATCATCGGAGCTGGTCCTGCCGGAATGTTCGCTGCCCTCAAACTCTTGACCCTCGGTTTCAAGCCAATCATCCTTGAAAGGGGTAAGAATGTGCGTGACCGCAAGTTCGACATGGCTAGACTCACCCGTGAGGGCATTTTGGACCCAGAGTCTAACTTTTGCTACGGCGAAGGCGGAGCCGGCACCTTCTCTGACGGCAAACTCTTCACACGCTCTTCCAAGAGGGGGGACATCAGGGAGGTTCTCCATCAGTTCGTGAATTTCGGCGCAAGCCCTCAAATCCTCGTTGACGCGCACCCGCACATCGGAACAGACAGATTGCCGAAGGTAGTCGAGAACATCCGTCAGTGCATCGAGTCCAGGGGTGGGGAATATCATTTCGGCGCGAAGGTCACGGACATTTCCCGCAATGAAGACGGCACGATAGAGGTTAAAACCCTTGATTCTGAGAATCCAACGAAGGACGGTAAACCGAGTGAACAGACATATTCAGCGAAGAAGGTCATCCTTGCCACCGGCCATTCCGCCCGCGACATTTATGAGATGCTTGCCGCCAAGGACTGCGCCCTTGAGGCCAAGGGATTCGCGATGGGTGTCCGTGTGGAGCATCCGCAGGCCCTGATCAACGACATCCGCTACCACGGCCAGTGGGAGCCAGGGATGCCCGCAGCGGAGTATTCATTCACAGAGCAGGTTAACGACCGTGGCGTGTTCTCTTTCTGCATGTGCCCGGGTGGGGTTCTTGTGCCTTCCGAGACAGAACCTGAGACAATTGTGATGAACGGAATGTCGAACTCGGCCCGAAGTGGAAAATTCGCCAATGCGGGTGTTGTCGTGCAGATCAATCCTGAGGATATTCCTGAGGAATATGCCGATAAGGGAGCTTTTGCGGGTCTTGAGTTCCAGAAGGATGTGGAAAGAAAGATGTGGGAGTATGCCCACGAGCATTCCGATTCGGAGAATCCGTTTGTGGCTCCGGCACAGAGGATGGTTGATTTTTGTGAGGGTGAGGAGTCGGAGGATCTTCCTGAGACTTCCTACAAGCCGGGTGTCGTTCCGGCTCCTCTTCATGAGATTCTTCCTCCATTCATCGCTGAGAGGCTTCAGGATGCATTCCCTCTTGTGAACCAGAAGTCGATGCGGGGGTACTACACGAATGATGCTTTGCTTATTGGTGTCGAGTCAAGGACGTCATCTCCGGTCAGAATTCCTAGAAATCCTCAGAACTGTGAGGCTGTTGCTTTCCCAGGGCTTCTTCCATGTGGTGAAGGGGCCGGCTATTCCGGTGGCATTGTCTCATCGGCCATTGACGGAATCAACTGTGCTGTAGCCGCTGCCCGTTCCCTCTCTGAATCCGAACTTGACGCCTACTAAGCGGCGTCTCTTTGCTACGAGAGCCGGAAGTCCCTCTCAACCGTAATTTTGCACGTTACCAAAATTTCTGGGTTGAGAGGGACTTCCGGCTCTAAGATTAGTTCAAGGGACATCCGTCGGTGATTTTGTGCGAAAAGATGAGTATCTTTGCGGTCGTAAGAGGACTTTGGTATTATGAAATTGAACAACAGATTTATTTACGGATTGTTGGTGGCGTTGGCGCTGCTGGCGGCTGGGTGTTCCAAGGAAAGTACAGATCCGGTGCCGGGTCCTGGAACTGAGACGGAATTGTCTGAGAATCCTAAGGTTAAGGCTGCGGTTAAGACAATGGTGTCAGCTGCGGCTAAGACTGAGGCAACGCTTAATGGTGTGGCTGTCTGGCAAGAGGGGTATGCACCTTCTGGTGCTTGGCTAGGTGGGACGGACAAGGACACACGCCATCAGATGTGGTCGGTGACAAAGACCTTCACTTCAATGGCCATTGGGATTGCAGTGGGGGAGGGGAAGCTTTCTCTTTCGGAAAAGGTGGCTCCGATGTTTCCCGAAGAAGTGGCTAAGGCTGAGGAAAGTATGAGTGATCAGCAAAAAATTAATCTTGAGGCACTTACTGTCAAGGATCTGCTTATTATGGCTAATGGCCACAAAAAGGATCCTACGGTTGAATATGCGATGGAATATTTCAGGAAAAGTCCGGTGGGCACGCTCCGTTATGTTCACAATGAATGGGTTGACGTTTCCGGCCTCCTGACCAAGTTTGACGCGACCTTGCCTGGACTGTTCTTCGAATATCCTTTCGATGCTGTTCCTGGAACCAAGTTCTGCTATGACAGTTTTTCCTCCTGCATACTCTCCGAAATCATCACCAAGAAGACTGGTGAAACCATGGCAGATTACCTCTACGAAAGAATGTTCAAGCCATTGGGACTTGACAAGCCGGAGTGGGAGGATGTTCTTGGAATAACAGCCGGTGGTTGGGGACTCCATCTGACAACAGATGAGATGTTGACTTTTGGCCGTCTTCTTCTTAATGGCGGAAAGTGGAACGGGCAGCAGATCATTCCTGAGGACTATCTAAAGGCTGCCATCAAGGACAAGATCAAAGACAACATGAACCGTGGCCTGGATTATGCCACAACCGGTTACGGGTACCAGATGAGGACCCGCGCGGATGGCTCCCTTTACATGGCTGTAGGCCTTTTCGGTCAGTACATAGTCATGGTTCCAAGCAAGAAGGCTGTGATTGCTTTGACTTCGGCAATGCCGTTTGACGCAGACAACATTCTGGGCGATTTGTCAAAAGTGATGGATCTCCTAAATGGAGATCTTGACTCAAGCGTTAAACCATTGGAACTGGCTTGGAAGTACATTGTCCCGAAACTTTAATTGGATTGTTCCCACTAAAATGACTGCAGAAGAAGAAAAGAAAGAGAACTTGGCTCCGATGATGGAAAGTGGCGTTCACGCTGGGTTTCCATCGCCGGCGCAGGACTACATCAATTCGTTCATCGACCTGAACAAAGAGTTGGTGCGCCATCCCGCAGCGACCTTTTTCGCCCGTGTGGTTGGGGATTCTATGGTTGATGCAGATGTGAACGAGGGTGATGTTCTGGTGGTTGACAAGTCCATCGAGCCGAAAGAAGGGGACATGGCTGTCTGTTTTATCGATGGAGAGTTCGCCTTGAAATTCATTTCGTTCAGGGATCCAACGTTTGGTGGAACGAAGAGTGTGAAGGCTTCAAAACCGGGAGTGTCCTATGATATTCTTAAGCACCAAAGAATGTGGCTGCTGCCTGCCAATGAGAAGTATCCTCCAATCGAAGTGACTGATGCCAATGACTTTACAGTCTGGGGAGTCGTCACTTATGTCATCAAGAAAGTGTGTACGCGTTAGCCGATTGCAATAATTTTTTCGTCTCGTGCGAGAGGGCTTTCCAGCCGGAGTTGGAAGGCCGTCCGGTCGTGGTGCTGTCCAACAATGATGGCTGTGTGGTCGCCCGCAGCAACGAGAGCAAGGCGATGGGCATCAAGATGGGGACTCCGTTTTTCAAGGTGCGCTATCTTGTGGAGCAGGGAAACTTGGTGGTCCGCTCGTCTAACTACACTCTTTACGGTGATCTTTCGTCAAGAGTTATGTCAATTCTTGCCGAAGTCGCTCCGAGATTGGAGGTTTATTCGATTGACGAGGCCTACATGGATATGGACGGTGTCGCTCCTGAAAGTCTTCCAGGAATATGTTCGGCATTGGTGACGAAAATCCGTCGTTGGACCGGCATCCCGGTCAGCATCGGGATCGCTGACACCAAGACTTTGGCCAAGGTTGCCAACCATTTTGCCAAAAAGTACAAAGGCTATAAAGGAGTCTGTGTCATAGATTCTGAAGAGAAGATTCGTAAGGCTTTGGCTCTTACTCCTATAAAGGATGTTTGGGGAATAGGCTGGCGAGGTGCTCCAAAGCTTGGGTCCGTTGGAGTAAAGACGGCTTTAGACTTCATCCAAAGGCCCTCCGAATGGGTCCGCAGAATGATGGGAATATCCGGGGTGCGGACGTGGGCTGAGCTTCAGGGGCAGCGCATGGTCGAGGATGAACGAGATGAAAAACGCAAGAGCATCTGCACTTCCCGTTCGTTTGACAAAATGGTGACTGACCTTGATGAGATGACACTCCGGGTCTCAGACTTTGCCGGGAAATGCGCTGAAAAGTTGCGCAAGGATGGCACGGCGGCATATTCAGTGGGCGTCTTCATCCAGACCAACCGCTTCCGGGACGACCTTCCGCAGTATTTCCCGAACGCCGGCGTCCGGCTTGATGTCCCCGCCAGCAGCACGCAGGAGGTCGTCGCCGCCGCATTGAGGGCCTTGAGGATGGTCTTCCGCGATGGCTTTGAATATAAAAGGGCTGGTGTGACCGTCTACGACATCGTGGATGCCGATGCCATCCAGACCACCCTGTTTGATTTCGACCAGGAGACCCGTGACCGTGACGACCGCATCTCCAAGGTCATGGACATGGTCAACACCTCCGGCAAAAATCTCCTGAGGCTCGCAACCCAACGCCCCGGCCACTATTCAGACGGCATCCGCCGCGAATTCTGCTCCCGCCTCTACTCCACCTCCTGGTCGGAACTGCTGGAAATCAAATAGCCTGCTTCATATTACTGAAACAGGCTGTCGTTCATCTCAATTAATGGATTATTTCACCTTCTCCCTCTTGCCGAGCATCTTGCGGACGAGGAGCGGCTCGTTGGTCGTGATGCAATCGACACCGAGGTCGATCATGTTCTGGATGTCCTTCTCCTTGTTGACGGTCCAGCAGTTGACGCTCATCTTGTTGTCGCGGGCCTGCTTGAACCAGGTAGGGTTCTTCGCGAAGACCTTGTACTGGTAATCAACACCGTTGATTCCGAGCTTGGCGAGCTCCTCAGGACTCTTGTCCTTCTCAAGGTACTGGACAGTGAATCCAGGGCAGAGGGCAGCGAGCCTCTCGCACATATTCAGACTGAACGAGATGAAAATCACTCGCTTAGGGTTGTACAGCCCGTGCTCCTTGAGAGCCTTGACGCTCTGGTCAACCATGTAGTCCTCGTGAGCCTTGTCGATCTGCTTCTTGAGCTCGAACACCAGCACGGTCTTTTTGCTCTTCTCGCCCTGGGTGAGATATTCATCAAGAGTCGGGATTTTCTCTCCGTTCTTCAGACGGCAGTCCTTGAAGTCGGCGTAGTCGTGATCCCAGATGCGCATTCCGTCGATGTCCGGATCGTGGTGCACGAGCATGACGAGGTCGGAAGTGATGTGCACATCGAACTCGCTGCCCCACAGGCCGTTCTGCTGCGCCAGCTCAAGCGCTTTGATGGAGTTCTCCGCGTATCCGGCCTCCTCGCAGTTCCAGAATCCTCTGTGTGCCGTCACCGCTATCTTCTGCGGAGCGCACGAAGCGGTGAGCGCAACCATGGCAGCCACCGCCGCAACTTTAGCAATCTTTTTCATATTCATTGAATATTTTAGTGTTTAATATTTCATTTTTCTTCTTTGATGCAGATTAGACGGATTATCACACAAAGTACAAATCCGAAGTCGTCAACCTATAAACTTTGACAGCCAGATTTGGCCTATTTAGAGTAGTGGGGGGCGCTTACCGTTGGATGTCAATCACGAATTTGCCCTCGAAATAAGGGTCTGTCAACCAATGGTTGACGGGCCAAGTGGATACGGAGCCTTTGCGGAGGTGCTCGCGGGCCATGAGGGCACAGATCTCTTCGTTGATGTCACCGCCTTTGAGGTAAAGGATTGAACAGGAATATTTCCCTTTCACCCAAGGATAGAAGTCGGCGAGGGAAGCAACGGCGCGCGAGACTACAAAGTCGAACTTGCCGGGGAGACTTTCAGCGCGAGCGTTGACAATCTCCACGTTGTCAAGGCCGAGCATATTCGCAATCTCTCCGGCAACTATGGTTTTCTTGCCAACTGAATCACAGAGGGTAAATCGCACATTAGGGAACATCACGGCCAGCGGAATGCCGGGGAAGCCGCCTCCGGTGCCGAGGTCCAAAACCCTTAGCCCGGTCTGTGTGACATTGGCACTGGTGACGGTAAAAGGGGATTTCGCAGATTCTATAGGGGGCGGAGCGGTGAACAATGAATATGTTTCCGGACGCTGCGTGCGGAGATATCCGGCAATGGCGAGGGAATGGAGGACGTGGTGGTCGTATAGGCTGTCTATGTCCTTGCGGGAGATGACGTTGATCTTGGCGTTCCAGTCTCGGTAGCCCGCCTCCATCAGGCGGAAGCGCTCCACCATCCCGTCAGTCACGTCCGGGAACGAGGCCTTTAGAAAAGCCTCGAATTCTGCGAACGTCATCATATTCCATCTTCCTCCTGCCTACGGAGGTCATCTATCATCTGCTTGGCGCGGCGGATCCTAGTCTTTACCGTGTTGAGCTCCATGTCAAGAGCTTCTGCGATCTCGTTGTACTTCATCCCTTCGATGAGCCTCTTGCGGGCTATCTCACGATAGAGCTCAGGCAGTCGCTCGACATATTTCGCATGCTCCTCCTCGTTCTCAGTCTTGATCAAAGTGTTGAGAGCGTCCTCGGCCTGGTCCGGGATGACCTCAACACCGGACGGCTTGCTCTCGTCGTCAAGATAGACTATCTGGTTTTTCGGATGCACACGTTGTTCCTGCTCGAGCGTGTCGAGAGCGGTGTTCTTGGCTATCGTGCAGAGCCATGTGAGGAACCGGCTCTTGTACTGGTCGTAAGACATGATCTGCCTGAAGGCTTTCTCGAAACTGCGGCTGCAGATGTCGTCGGAGGCATAGTCATCTATATTCTTGAAACGAGCCTTGATGTAAGACCTAAGCTGTTCGATGTGGCGGTCCCAGAGTGCCGTGAACGCCAGACCGTTGCCTCTTTGTGCCAAGATGATAAGCTCATCAGTGGGCTTCAAGCCAGTTTTTCCCATAATTGCATTCTACTGTTAGTGGTACTGAAAGTTTTACAACATTTTCCATCTTGTCAATCACCATCTGCTTCAGATCCTCAATCTCCTCTTGGAGCGCGTCGAACACAAGTTCGTCGTGGATCTGGAGGATCATCCTGCTTTTCATTCCGGCTTCTGTCATCGCCTTGTCAACCTCGATCATAGCCATCTTGATGATGTCAGCTGATGTGCCTTGGATCGGAGCGTTGACGGCATTCCTCTCGGCGAGAGCCCTCAACGTCCCGTTCTTGGAATTGATGTCTGGAATATACCGTCTTCTCCCGAAGATGGTTTCAACGTAACCGGTCTCGCGCGCCGCCGCCTTTGTGTCCTCTATGAACGAAAGGATGGACGGGAAACCGGCGAAGTAGTCGTCTATGATTTTCTGGGCCTCCTTGCGGCTGATCCTTAGCCTTTGGGCCAGACCGAAAGCCGAGATGCCGTACATGATTCCGAAATTGGCGGTCTTTGCGATGCGTCTCTGGTCGGGTGTGACCTGATCGTGTGGGATGCCGAAAATCTTTTCCGCAGTGGCTGCGTGAATGTCCACACCCTGCTTAAAGGCGCTGATCAGATGTTGGTCGCAGCTCAGGTGGGCCATGATTCTAAGTTCAATCTGTGAATAGTCTGCCGACAGGATCAGACCGTCTGGGGTGCTTGGCACAAAAGCTTTGCGGATCTCCCGGCCTCTGTCCGAGCGGATAGGGATGTTCTGGAGGTTGGGGTTTGATGAGCTAAGGCGTCCTGTCGCGGTAAGAGCTTGGTTGAACGTCGTGTGGATCTTGCCATCGGAAGGCTCGATGTAGCTCGGGAACGGCTCGATGTAGGTTGACAGCAGTTTCCTCACGGCCCTGTACTCCAGAATCTCGTCGATGATCGGGTGCTTGTCGGCCAGATCCAAAAGAGTGGATTCCTCTGTGGAATATGTTCCGTTGCTGTTCTTTTTTGGCTTGTCGGAGAGTTTCAACTTCTCGAAAAGCACAGCACCGACCTGTTTCGGGGAAGAGATGTTCAGAGACGGCTCTCCCGCCATCTCCCTGATCCGAGCCTCTCTTTCCGCCATCTCTTGGCGAAGATGCTCCGTGAAATCCTTGAGGGATCCAAGATCGACCTTTACCCCATTCCTCTCCATTTTGGAGAGAACTTTGAGAAGCGGTTCTTCCATAGTGTCGTAAAGGCTTGCTACAGAGACTTTCTCCATATCCTTGCGGATCCTGTCGGAAAGAAGGAGCAACACTGCCGACTCCTTGCTTCTGTCGCGGCTCCCCTCGTCTGACGGGATATCGTCGAATAGCGAGCCTGTGGACGGCGCTGTGCCACTCGTGACGGTGTCCAGCGACACTCCCAACAAGCTCCGCGCCAGAACGTCTATCTTGTGGCTCTTCTCAGGATCAAGCAGATAGTGCATGAGGGCGATGTCGCGAAGGCGGCCTTGAAGAGTCACGTCGCCGGACGCGAGGATATTCATTTGTCTCTTTAGGTCCTCGCCGCATTTGGCGACATCGGCTTTCTCCAGCAGGGTCTTGAAATCCGTCAACCCACCTTCCGCGACAATAATCCTCTCCCCATCACGGGCGCCGATGATGATCCTAACGGTTCTTGTGAATATGCCTCCGTCTGCCCCTTCGGTGATGACCGAGCAGATTCCGGCCTTGATCGCCGCCTTGACCACTTCACCAGGGCGCACCTTGACGGTTTCAGGCAACTTCGCGTCCCTTTTCTCCTCGGGCACTGTGGTGTGACCTATGAACCTGTTCAGGGAATTGAACTCGTATTTTTCGAAAAGGTCGGCTAGCTCCGGACCATACTCCCGGTTGACCTTCATCTGTTCGGTCTTCACGTCAACCTCGATGTCCGTCTTGATCGTCACGAGCTCGTGGCTGAGCTCAATGTGGTACCGAGCCTCCTCGAACTGAACTTTCTGTCGTGGTGTCAGCTCATCCAGATGCCTGTAGATCTCCTCCACGGAACCGAATTTGGCGACCAGTTTGCTCGCCCCGACCTCTCCGACTCCTTTGACCCCAGGCACATTGTCAGCCGTGTCCCCGCATATTGTCAGCATGTCTATGACCTGTTCCGGAGACTGGATCCCGTACTTTTCGCAGATCTCTTTCACGCCGATGATCTCGTTGTCAAAACCGGCCTTGCCTGGCTTATACTGCCAGATGTGAGGTCCGATCAGCTGCCCGTAGTCCTTGTCAGGGGTCACCATGAAGACATCCAGCCCTTCTCCGGCGCAGCGTTTGGCCATGGAACCGATCACATCGTCAGCCTCGTAGCCTTTCAGCATCAAGGTCGGAATGTTCATGGCCCTGCATAATTCCATCAGCGGATCCAACGAGTCGATCACCAACTGGGGAGTCTCCTTGCGGTTCGCCTTGTACTCCGGGTAAAGCTTGTTTCTGAACGTTCCTCCCGGCGGGTCGAAAGCCACTGCGAGGTAGTCCGGATTTTCCCTGTTCTGAAGTTCCAGAATATATTTGGTGAATCCGTAAAGAATCGACATATCAGCCCCTTTGGAGTTGATCATCGGACTCCTTAGGAACGCATAATACATCTTGAAGATCAACGCGTGCCCGTCTATGAAGAAAATCTTTCCCGGCATTGTTTTTTTCCGTTTATCAAAGTGTGGCTGCGATTTCTTTTTCACGTGCTTGTACAAAGATAAGGAATTGTTTCGTGCTTTCAAAACTTTTGCCCGAGCGAGAGGATTGCGTCGGAGAACCGGGCTCCGTCATGTATGTCGTGAGTGGAGAAGATGATAGTAGTTCCCATGGCGCGCGCAAGCTCCTGAAGGGTATGCAGAACCATGATCCTGTTGTCCACGTCCAGAAACGCTGTGGGTTCGTCCAGAAGGATCACATTGGCCTTTCGTGTCAAGGCAGTGGCGATGCATGCTTTCTGGAACTCCCCGTCGGAGATCAAGCTTATGTCCTTGTCTGTAAATGAGTTGATTCTAAGAGTATGAATCGCTTCCTCCATGGCAGTCTCCGCTTCGGCGTTCAGTTTCCTGAACATTCCCGAAGCCGAGAACAGGCTCGTGCGTATGAACTCCTTGACAGTGAACCCTTTGATTTTCGGAATATGTGTGGGTATCATCACGATGGACCCTCCGGCCGAGAATCCGCCAGACAATGGAGGAATGAGACCGGAGATGGTCTTCATCAGCGTGCTCTTTCCGCTGCCGTTCGGACCGCAAAGCATGACGGACTGTCCGTCCGGATATTCAAAAGTCAATGGCCCCGCAACCGGGATGTCCTTGTGTCCGATAATTAATTCGCTCGCTTTCAGCATATTCACCTTCTATTTGTGAGAATCGCCAGGATGATTGGTATGCCGATGATCGCCATTGTGCTTCCGACCGGCAGGGGAGTGGGACAGGCATTCGAGATTATGTCGGCCGCAAGTGTCAGACCTGCTCCCGTGAGCATCACGGACGGGATGACCTTGATGTGGACCGAGGAGCCGAGCAGTCTTCCGGCTATGTGCGGCGCCACGATCCCCACGAAACCCAGCGGTCCGCAGAAAGCCGTGACCGCACCGGCCATCAGACAGCTCCCCGTCATCGAGATGTTCCGGATGCGGCGCATGTCCGCTCCCGCAAGGCTGGCATATTCATCCCCGAAAAGGGCGATGTCGAGTCCTTTATTATTAATATAGGTCAGCAGAGTGCCGATGGCCAGTGCTCCCCCGATCACCGCGACTTCGCCTGGGCGGCATCCTGTAAAACTTCCCGCCGACCAACTATAGAATACTTTCAGGCTTTCCGCACTGGCGGAATATTCAAGAATGGATGTCACCGCGCTGAAGATGAAGCCCAGCATCACGCCGAAAATCAGCAAGGTGGAGGAACTTTGGACTTTGGATGCCACGGCGACAACCAGCGTGGATGTCAGCAGCGCACCGAGGAATGCCGCGGCCGCCATAGTCAACCCGGACAGGGCGGCCGGAAGCGAGGCTCCGAAGAGAAGAGTCGCGACAGCGGCCCCTGTCCCGGCCCCGGCGCTCACGCCCATGATGTGCGGGTCGGCGAGCGGATTGCGGAAAATGCTCTGCATCTGAAGCCCCGCAAGAGAGAGGGACGCACCGGCAATGACGGCTGTCAGCATTCTCGGAAGCCTGAGTTTCAGGAATATACCAGCGTCCATTCCGCTCAAGCCCGCTCCTCCGGTGAGCAGGTCGGCGCCGGCGAGCAGCAGTGTCGCGGCGGCAAGAAGGAATATTCTCGAGCGACTCTTCATCTTTGCCAAATCTGCGGCAACCTATTCTTTGCCGCTTGCTTAAAAATCCGCCCGGTCTGAACGGATCCCAAAAATTTTCGCTAAATTTACCCCAAATCTTTGAATATTTATGAATAAAAGAACGCTAATCATCTCCGCTGCGCTTCTGGTTCTTTCAGGAATCGGCGTTTCCGCGCAGAATCAGTCAGGTAATGGAGGCATCTCAGCCGAGATGCTGGCCGAGATCCGTAAAGGCTACGAAGGCACAGCCTCCGACAAGGCTGTCCGCAATGCTCTCAATGCGGCCGCCATCAATGTTCTCGCCGCGAATTCCGAGAACATAGCGATGATCGACACACACTTCTCGGATGAGGTGAAGACAAAGGGACGCACCAATCAGAAATCCTCTGGCCGCTGCTGGCTTTTCACGGGACTCAATGTGTTAAGATCCAAAATGATAGATAAATATGACCTAGGTTCGTTTACCTTCTCCCAGAACTACGTGTTCTTCTACGATCAGCTGGAGAAGGCCAACCTGTTCCTTCAGGGAGTGATCGACACGAAGAGCCTGAGTTTTGACGACCGCAAAGTTGACTGGCTGTTCCGCAACCCGATAGGGGACGGCGGACAGTTCACGGGAGTCTCGAACCTTATCATGAAGTACGGTGTCGTTCCGTCCGATGTCATGCCTGAGACCTATTGCGCCAACAACACGTCACAGATGCGGACCAGGATCGCCACCAAACTGCGTGAGGACGGCCTCAAACTTCGTGATGCTTCCGCCAATGACTGTCTTGAGATGAAGACCGGGATGCTCAAGGAAATCTACAGGATGCTGGTCCTCTGCCTCGGCGAGCCGCCGGTGGAGTTCGAGTGGACCCGCTATGACTCCAAGGGCAACTTTGTCAGCACCAAGACCTACACCCCTAAATCCTTCTATGATGAATATGTCGGATCGGATCTTGAGAACAACTACATCATGGTGATGAACGACCCTACCCGTGAATATGGCAAGGTCTATGAGATTGACTATGACCGTCATGTCTACGACGGGCAGAACTGGCTTTACATCAATCTGCCGGTCGATAGAATCAAGGAGATGGCCATTGCCTCGATCAAGGACAACACCGCCATGTACTTCTCTTGCGACGTGGCCAAGTTCATGGACAGACAGAAAGGTACCTTGGATCTGAACAACTTCGATTACGGCTCACTTTTCGGAACGACTTTCCCTATGGACAAGCGTCAGAGGGTTCAGACCCATGCCAGCGGCTCGTCCCACGCCATGACCCTCATCGCCGTGGACATCAAGGACGGCAAGGCGGTCAAATGGATGGTTGAGAACAGTTGGGGCGCCGATTCCGGCTACAAAGGCAACCTCATAATGACCGACGAGTGGTTCGACAACTACATGTTCCGCCTCGTCATTGAGAAAAAATACGTTCCATCGGATGTCATGAATATGCTGGACCAGAAGCCGATCCTCCTCCCGGCCTGGGATCCTATGTTCCTTCCGGAGGAATGACATGGCTTTCACAGATATTCCAAGTCCACTAAAAATCAATGGGCTGACATCAGCAGGAACGCGCCGCGATGATTGGCGGGCTTATCCCAAGCTGTAAATAAATCGGACGAGAATTATGAAATCACTTAAAGAACTTTATAAAATTGGCAAAGGGCCATCCAGCAGCCATACGATGGGTCCAAACAAGGCAGCCAAGATGTTCGCCGAGAGACATTTTGGCGCATCCTCCTTCGAGGTGACGCTTTACGGAAGCCTTGCTGCCACGGGTAAGGGCCACATGACAGATGTGGCGGTTATCGAGGCATTGGACCGTATCGCTCCGGTGCGTATTGTATGGAAGCCGGAAATTTTCCTCCCGTTTCATCCTAATGGTATGTGCTTCAAGTCCTTTGACTCTGACGGCCGCCAGACAGATGAGTGGACCGTCTACAGTGTGGGCGGTGGGGCTTTATCTGAAGGAAAGCCTGATGACCGCTTCTCGACTCCGGAGGTCTATGGGATGAACCACCTTGCCGAGATCCAGAGATGGTGCGAGGACAAGGGACGTAGCTATTGGGAATATGTGGACCTTTGCGAAGGCTCCGACATCTGGGATTACCTTCAGGAGGTGTGGTTGGCCATGAAGGCGGCAGTGGAAAGAGGCATTGACCACGAGGGTGTGCTCCCAGGTCCGTTGAATCTTCCGAGAAAGGCCCCGACCTATTATGTCAAGGCGACCGGCTATAAGCAGACCCTCCAGACAAGAGGCCTTGTCTATGCGTATGCCCTTGCCGTGAGCGAGGAGAACGCTTCCGGCGGAGTTATCGTGACAGCTCCGACCTGCGGATCGAGCGGAGTCCTGCCCGGTGTCCTATATCATCTGGCGAAAGGCCATGACTTCAAGGATGTCCGTATGCTTCACGCTCTGGCGACCGCAGGAGTCATCGGCAATGTAGTCAAACGGAACGCTTCCATCTCCGGCGCGGAAGTCGGCTGCCAGGGGGAGGTCGGTGTGGCATGTGCCATGGCTTCCGCCGCTGCGTGCCAACTTTTCGGAGGAAGTCCCTCGCAGATTGAGTATGCAGCCGAGATGGGATTGGAGCATCACCTCGGTATGACCTGTGATCCAATCTGCGGTCTTGTGCAGATTCCGTGCATCGAGAGAAACGCTTTTGCCGCGACTCGCGCGTTGGATTCGAATCTTTATGCGGCGTTTTCGGACGGAAAGCATCGTGTTTCTTTCGACCACGTGGTAGAGGTAATGAAGCAGACAGGAAAGGATCTGCCCTCACTTTACAAGGAGACCGGTGCCGGTGGCCTTGCCAAGGACTTCAGGAAAATGCCTTAGGCCATGGACGGCTATCGGTCAGTGACCTTAGGCGTGTCAAGAGTCCAAAAACGGTTAAGGACATATATTCGACATAAAGACAGTTAAAAACGACATATTGTCAGAATAACGAGACAATATGTCGTCGTTTTGATACTCCTGTGATGTCGGCACGCCGATTGATTATCTTTTAGATGTCCGCTTGAAAGAGCGGGCGAAAAAGATAAATAAAAAAATAAAAATAGGAGATTTAATTATGTTACCAGTATCAAAAAAGAACAACAACCAGAATTGGTTACCAAGTATGTTCAATGATTTCTTTGACAATGATTGGATGGTTAGGGCCAATGCGACCGCTCCAGCGATCAATGTATTGGAAAACGAGAAAAGCTACGACATTGAGCTTGCCGCTCCAGGTATGACCAAGGACGATTTCAAGGTAAGCCTTGATGACAATGGCGATCTTGTGATCAATATGGAGAAGAAAGAGGAGAACAATGAAGAAAAGAAGCACGGTCATTATTTGAGGCGTGAGTTCTCATATTCAAAGTTCCAACAGACTATGGTTTTGCCTGAAGATGTTGAGAAAGAGAAAATTAGTGCTTCAGTTGTCAACGGTGTCCTGAAGATCAACATCCCTAAGGTTCTCAAGCAGGAAGTATCTTCAGCGAAAAAAAACATAGAAATTAAGTAAAAAAGTTTGCAAGTAAAATAAAAATGCCTATCTTTGCATCCGCATTCAAGAAAATATTCTTAAATGACGGATGCAAAATTCGCAAGGTGCGGTAGTTCAGCTGGTTAGAATGCCGGCCTGTCACGCCGGAGGTCGAGGGTTCGAGTCCCTTCCGCACCGCAGAAAGTCTCTCAAGTTGTCATTCAACAGTTTGAGAGACTTTTTCTTTTCTCCCAAATTCTGCCCTATTATTCCCTTGCTGTCACGCATTAGCGGTGGTTCAGCGACCAACATAGCAAAAGATAGGAATGTTCTACCTATCCCCAAAAAAAGGCCGGAAGTTCATTCCGGACCTTTCTTTCGTTTTCGACCAAAACATGATGCCCGCAGGATATGGTGGGTCTGCTTTTGTGCTATGGTAAGAAAGCGGCGGCATTATCCCGTCGGCAAGTCTGGCCACAAGCATGGCTGTTGCTAAATCATCATCGCTGCGCGGACTTCCGACGCAAGGACGTAACCTTTGAGGTGCGCCACAATCGCGAGTGCGAAATCGACGGCGCATCCAGGTCCTCGGCCAGTGATAAGATTGCCGTCAGCCACGAATGGAGCCTTGACATATTCACCGCCTTTCGCCGCAGGAGCCTTGTCGAATCCGTCGTAGCAGGTGAACTTCTTGCCTTCCAACGTCGGAAGCTGTGAGACTATGAGTCCTGGCGCAGCGCAGATGGCCGCTACTGTCCCTCCATCGGCATAATGCCGCTTCATCATATTAATTAACTCCTGTTTTTCCGCAAGGTTCTTTGTACCGGGCATTCCTCCCGGGAAGACCATAACATCGGCAGAGCCAGTCCTCTCGCGCGGAGCGGATGCTTCGAATCCGCTCCAGGTCAAATCCGCTGCGACTTGTACTCCGTGCGCTCCGGTCACAGTCCCGTTATCCGTGATCGAGACAGTTTTGGCATCGATTCCTCCTCTGCGGAGAACATCAAGAGTGGCGAGAGCCTCGATTTCCTCGAAGCCGTCGGCTAAATAAATGTGTACCCCTTTCATTGCGTGATGGATTAATTGTTTGAAGTAAGTTTATTATGAGTTTATTCTGACGATGACCGGAAAAATTCTGTAGCTGCTTGAACATTAATATGTTCGACAAAACATGTTGACCCGTTGACAAAATCGTCCCGTTACCAAAAAAGGAGAAACGTCGTGTTTCTCCTTCCCAAGTTGAGATATCAGGACTCGAACCTGAACTGGCAGAACCAAAATCTGTAGTGCTACCATTACACCATACCTCAATTCCCTCCGCAAATTTATTCAATTTCCGGCAATTCTGCAACCTTGCTTTGTAAGAAAGGTTACGAAAGAGGTTGTTTTTGTATGATAATATTCCTATCTTTGTGATTATTAATTGAATATAATGATCCTTTCCCGTATGATAAGATTTAGGAATATGCGATTTTCCCGTTTGATGCTGATTCTTGTGGCCGCCATTACGTTCTGTCCGCTGCCGTCGTATGGATATGATAACCCTGTTATCAAGGGATTCCATCCTGATCCGAGTGTCTGCGCTGTCGGTGAAGACTACTATCTTGTTAACAGCTCGTTCCAGTATTTCCCAGGGGTTCCGATATTCCACAGCAAGGATCTGGTGAATTGGGAACAGATCGGAAACGTCCTTGACCGTCGCTCGCAGATTGATCTGACGGACGCACTGTCGTGGGGAGGAATCTATGCGCCAACTATCCGTTACCATGATGGTGTCTTTTATATGATCACGACAAACACAGGCCACGGAGGGAATATGATTGTCCACACTGACAATCCGGAGGGTGAATGGTCGGATCCTGTCTATGTCGATATTGGAGGCATCGACCCGTCACTGTTTTTCTATGACGGAAAATGTTGGTACACTGGTACTGCGGACGGCAGAATCGTCCTTTGCGAGATTGATCCGATGACCGGTGAGAAACTGGGCGAGATCAAAGAGATATGGCGGGGAACCGGCGGA
Organism: Bacteroidales bacterium UBA6397; assembly: GCA_002439875.1. GTDB lineage: Bacteria > Bacteroidota > Bacteroidia > Bacteroidales > UBA932 > Cryptobacteroides. The sequence goes on along the minus strand of DJQB01000025.1, from coordinate 23,833 downwards.
CGCTACCCGGAGGGCCCGCACCTTTACCGGAAGGATGGATGGTTCTACCTGCTGATAGCCGAGGGTGGCACTGAATATGCCCATAAGGTGACCATCGCCAGAAGTCGTTCGATTGACGGCCCTTATGAGGGAAACCCTGACAATCCGATCCTTACGCATTGTACGATGAGCTCTCAGGCTAATCCGATTCAAGGTCTGGGACACGGAGATTTTGTCCAGGCGGCCGACGGTTCCTGGTGGATGGCCTGCCTTGGGTTCAGGACGCAGGGTGGAAGCCATCATCTTCTTGGACGTGAGACGTTTATGGCACCGGTTGAGTGGCCGGAAGGAAGTTGGCCCTCAGTGAACGGGAACGGAGAGCTTTATCTGGACATGAATGTTCCGACCCTTCCGCTTCACCCTGTTGACAAGGCTCCTGTTTCACTTGATTTCAGCAAGGATAGATGCGGACATGATTGGGTGTATCTTCGTAATCCGTTTATGGAGAACTATCTGTGGACAGGAAAATCATTGAGATTGAAGGCCTCCAAAGAAAATTTGGATGAGACCCACATCTCTCCTACATTCATCGGTCGCCGCCAGGAGGACATATTCTTCCGCGCGGAGACTTCCCTGAGTGTCGGCGATGGTGCCGAGGCCGGACTCACTGTGTTTATGGACGCCGGCTCGCATTATGACCTTTATCTTAAAGGACGAGAGGTCAATGTCCGCTACAGACTTGGCGAATTGACTCATATTGAGTCGTTTCCTGCTTCCGACGGGAAAATCTGGCTCAAGGTCGAGGGCAATGAATATGTTTATGTTTTCTCCTGGTCTCCGGACGGAAAGGATTACCGTCATCTCGGGCAGATGAACACCCGTTACCTCAGCAGCGAGACCGCTTCCGGATTCACCGGAATCGTTCTGGGGTTGTTCGCCACGGGAGAGGATGGAACCTTCGCTGATTTCTATGACTTCAGTTATCACGGCGTTGCCAAGTGACTCTTTTCGGCCGATAATCACGCCTCTTCTTCTTTGGATCAAACAGTGCCGCGAATACGGACAATTATTCGTAAATTTGTTGTTCTGAAATTTTAAACTATGACAGAAGACGGCAATATCATCATAAAAGGAGCCAAGGTGAACAACCTTAAGGACATCACGGTCGAGATCCCGAGGAACAAGCTCGTGGTTGTGACCGGCATTTCCGGCTCGGGTAAGTCATCCCTGGCTTTCGACACGCTTTTCGCCGAAGGGCAGAGACGTTTCGCCGAGAGCCTTTCATCCTATGCGCGCCAGTTCCTTGGCAGGATGAGCAAGCCGGATGTGGAGTCCATAGAAGGTATACCGCCGGCCATCGCGATCGAGCAGAAGGTCAATGTCAAGAACCCCCGCTCGACCGTCGCCACGACAACCGAGATCTACGACTACCTCCGCATAATCTTCGCGCGCATCGGACGGACATATTCCCCCGTCAGCGGCAATGAGGTCAAATGCCACAGCGTCAACGATGTGATGGCCAGTATTTTAAGTGGCGATTCTAAGACGGCGTATATTCTCGCTGACTTGAACTGGTCAGGCAGGGAGGACAAGGTCGAGCTGATGCTCCGTCTCAAGGAGGAGGGATATTCCCGGTTCTTCGGAGATGACGGCATCATCCGTATTGAGGACATAATGAGGATGGCGGACAAAGGTGAATACCCGGAGCATCTTGATTTGCTGGTCGATCGTCTGAAACTTCCGACATTCAAAGAGTGCCTGCCATATTCGGAAGACGGATCTCCGTGGTCGCAGAACGAATGGGAGGATCTTCAGACCAGGCTGCGGTCGTCGATCGACACGGCGTTCAGGGTTGGGGAGGGCAAACTCATCCTCCGTAAGGACAATTCCGTGGAGGAATATTCCAACCGCTTCGAACTTGACGGAATGACATTCCGCCAGCCTGATGAATATCTCTTCTCGTTCAACAGCCCTCTGGGCGCCTGTCCTGTCTGCGGAGGCCTCGGAAAAATCATCGGGGTCAGTGAGGATCTGGTTATTCCGGACAAGACCAAGAGCATCTACGACGGCGCCATCGCCTGTTGGAAAGGGGAGTCGATGGGCTGGTTCAGGGATCATCTGATCAAGGTCGCTCCACGTTACGGGATTCCGATTTTCGAGCCGTATTGCAACCTGTCGCAGAAAGTCAAGGACATCATCTGGGACGGGCACAGCGTTGAGGGTGACGACAATTCGATCATCGGCATCAACGAGTTCTTCAAATGGGTGGAGTCCCAAAGGTACAAGATCCAGTACAAGTATATGCTCAGCCGTTTCTCCGGCCGTACCACCTGTCACGCCTGCCACGGCACGAGACTCCGTCCAGAGGCGTTGTACGTGAAAGTCGGCGGGAAGACGATAGCGGATCTGCTTGACATGAACATTGATGAGCTGCTGGATTTCTTCTCTTGTCTGAGGCTGACCGACTATGAGACATCCATCGTCCGCAAGGCGGTTGAGGAGATCGTAGCGCGCCTGGAATACATCAAGGACGTAGGTTTGTCGTACCTGACCTTGAGCCGCGCATGCAACACCCTTTCCGGAGGAGAGAGCCAGAGAATCAATCTGGTGACGGCTTTGGGCAGTTCGCTGGTCGGCTCGATGTACATTCTGGACGAACCGAGCATAGGACTCCATCCGCGTGACACCGAGCGGCTTATCGGTGTGCTTAGCAAACTTCGTGACATCGGCAACACACTCGTTGTGGTCGAGCACGACGAGGAGATCATCCGGGCGGCCGATGTGCTGATCGACATGGGACCGTACGCCGGAGTGAACGGCGGACGGATTGTCTTTCAGGGAAGGATCGGTGACAAGGTTCCAGCGAAGGTAATGGACAATTCCCTGACGCTCCAGTACCTGACCGGGCAGCGTTCCCGCTATGTCAGGGAAAAGCACCCGTGGACCTATTCAATAACGGTGGAAGGAGCTCAGGAGCACAATCTTAAGAATATAGATGTGAAGTTTCCGCTGGGTGTCCTTACCGTGGTCTCCGGGGTCAGCGGCAGCGGCAAGTCCTCCCTCGTGGGGGACATACTCTACCCTGCGCTCTACCGCATGATCAACCAGACCGGCGACCTTCCGGGAATATTCAGAAAGATCTCCGGCAACATCGACCGCATCAAGAATGTTGAATATGTCGACCAGAACCCGATAGGGAAGAGCTCCCGCTCCAACGCCGTGACCTATCTCAAGGTCTACGATGACATCCGCAAACTTCTTGCTGATCAGCAATATGCCAAGATCAACGGTTACACTCCGTCCTTCTTCTCGTTCAACCAGGACGGCGGACGATGTCCAGAATGTCAGGGTGACGGATTCGTGCGGATTCCTATGCAGTTCATGGCTGACGTGACTATGGTCTGCGAGACGTGCGGAGGCAAGCGCTTCAAGCCGGACATCCTTGAGGTCAGGTTCAAAGGCAGGAACGTCGACGACATCCTGAACATGAGCGTCGAGGAGGCGATCTCGTTCTTCGGCTCTCAGCCGGAGGAACTGTCCAAACAGATCGCGCGTAAACTCCAGCCGCTTGTGGATGTGGGACTTTCCTACATAAAGCTCGGTCAGAGCTCGTCAACGCTTTCCGGCGGCGAGAGCCAGAGGATCAAGCTGGCGTGGTTCCTGTCCAAGAACGAGGACGATCCCGACAATGTGCGTAAAAAGATTTTGTTTCTGTTCGACGAGCCGACGACCGGACTGCATTTCTATGATGTGGAGAAACTGCTGAAAGCCTTTGATTTCCTGATCCGCAACGGTCACACGGTGATTGTCGTGGAGCACAATCTGGATGTCATCAAGGCCGCTGACTGGGTGATCGACCTCGGCCCCGAGGCCGGAGACAACGGCGGTCAGGTGGTCTTCGCCGGCACACCGGAGGACATGATCAGGAATGGGCAGTCCTGGACGGCGAAGTATCTTCGTGGGTAGCCAATGCTATATCACCGACTGATATTAAAATTTCCTTGACAGGGATATATCCCTGATTCTTTATCTATGGTCAGGAAAATCAAATTGGAAATTTTGGTAACGTGCAAAATTTCCAATTTGATTTTTTTCTGACCGTTAGTTGACGAAAATCTTAAACTCGCGGTCACTTCGACAGGCTCAGTGACCACTGGCTAGTCCTTCCAGAAGAATGTGATGTAGTTTTGAAGAGGCCTTTGCTTTTTCTTAGGCGGAAGCGTCATGAAATCCCCGTAGGAGTCACGAAGAATCTTGTCGTAGCCGCTCCAGACATAGAACTCGCTGTCTTCAAAAGGCATTTTGACATATTCATTAATCTCATCTTCATTGAAGAACTCATCGGTCCCTGCATCCGGACAGCAAAGCTGTGACCAATGTTTGCTTTCTGCGGGTGAGACAAGCGAGATCAATGTGTTCATGTCCTTGACAATGTCGGCAGGATCCCTTTTGATCAGCCTTGGGTGCATTCTTTTTAGAAGCCAGACTTTCAGCCTTTTCCTTATGGAAAGTCTAGATGAAGAAAATGTGTGTACCTTGCGGATTCCAAGATTGAATTTCATGAGCAGCAACAAGGAATCATAAATCCTTCTGAATGTTTCCATATCATCAGGAACCCTGTCAATCGGGAATATGTCAATCCACACTCCGACATCCTTCTTGACCCAAGGTATGCAACTTGATGCAGTCGTCTTTTCTGTGTCGCAAACCCTCCCGAAAGCGATGTAGCAGTCCGGAGTGTTGCGGTTGTCAATGAAGGAATATTTATCTGAGCGGTATAGGGTTCTGAACCTTTCGTAATCCTCCCTTGGCATCATGACATCAATGTCGTCATCCCAAGGAATGAACCCCTTATGACGTACGGCTCCCAGAAGTGTCCCGTAGCCTAGTGAATATCTTATCCCGCTTCTTTCGCAGAAGCCAGCCACATCCTTGAGAATCTCAAGGTTGAATGACTGCAACTCTTTAAGAGTAAGTTGTCTCATTGTTTAGCTTAGTTTGAAAACATTTTTCCCGTTTATGTGGTCCTCTTGGACTTCAGTCATTTTCAGAATCTCTTCCTTTGTCAGAAGATAGATGCTTTGATCAGGATTGAGTATGTGGGAGATGAACTCTCGGATCTCATACCTTAGGCCTTCTCCCATGAAAGGGAAAAAGCATTTTCTGTTAAGGTTCTGATCTTCAAAGCGCTGTTCGAAGTAATCCGTCTTCCACCATGGAGCCGGGACATAGATGTAGCCCTTTGTTCCGGAAACAGTCATGCTGCCTTCTGTCTTGGCTCCGAGCCCTACTTGAAAAGAGGCTGTCGCGTTGTCGTAACGGAACACTGCTTTGGTGTAAATGTCAACATCATTCTTCATGATCGAATAGAAGTTGACGTTGCGAACCTCTCTGCCCAGCAACTTGATGATCGGAAGGAGAGGGAAGCACGCATTTTCGTTCATGCTTCCTCCGAATCTGTTGTGATCGAGTTTAGAGGAAAATTCATCAGTCAGTGTGGTGACAGAAGCATTGATGTCCACGATTTTACCGATGACTCCCGATTTAAGCATCGTTACAAGATGCCGGAAAGCTGGACAGTAAGCAGTCTTGTGAGCTACCATCAAAGTCCTGTGATTGGATTCAGCGATAGTGTAAAGTTTCTCGGCTTCAGAAAGATGAAGAACGAAAGGCGTTTCGCAAAGGACATCTTTCCCGGCCTCCAAAGCTGCTTTCACATAGTCAAAATGAGTGTAGTGAGGAGAAGCAACATAGACCGCGTCACAGTTTTCCAAAAGCTCCTCCAGATTTTTGGCCGCTTTTATACCATGCTCAGAACAAAATTCCGCGCATGAATCGTAGTCAGGGTTGTAGGCAGTGGTGACAACATTTCCGCTGACGAATTTTGCTTCAGGAATGAAACGCCTCGCGATGCTGCCTGTCCCGATCACTCCGATTCTGACTGAAATCTGCTCTTCTCGTAGCATGGTGCTAGAGATGCCTTGAGTACGAGGAAGATAGACCACTTCGCAGTACTCCTTAAGATAGTCGAAATAGCCTTCCCAGTCGGAGCCTATCGCGAACACATCCACATTGTACTTCTGGATGTCATCGATTTTCTGACCTTTATACTCCTCAATGATGACCTCGTCTGCGAATCCTGTTTCCTTGACGGCCTGAACCCGCTTCATAACGCTGTCTCGTGTGTTGAGCTTGCCGCGCTCAAGGTCGAAATTGTCCGTAGTGACTCCGACTATCAGCCAGTCGCCTAACTCTTTGGCCCTGCGCAGCAGATTGATGTGTCCTTGGTGGAGAACGTCAAACGTTCCGTAGGTAATCACTTTCCTCATCGGGCAGATTCTTCTTCGATTATGTGGATCTGAAATGCTAACTTCCTAAGTTCTTCATCGGATTGGATGCCCATGTGTGAGATCCTGTAGAACCCAGGGATGGAGCCGGGCATGATGAAAGTGTCGTAGCGCTCAATAAGGCCTCTGAATATTCTCCGCTCTTCCGTGTCCTTTGTCTGGATCGCGGTGATGGCGTTGGAAGGAACCTCGGCGGGCATGCCCCAACCGTATTTCAAGCACTCCTTACGGAACACCTCCGCCCTGTGGCGCACCAGAGAGATGTTGAATGTCTCTCCGCCCTGTGCCTGAATCTGCCTGAGTCTCGCATTGAGCTGGAGGAATATCGTGGTTGCCGGACTGAACGGGGTCTGGCCTCTCTTAAGGTTGGCAAGATTGTCCTCAAAGTCCCAGTAATAGCCTCTGTGGGAATAGTCGTAGCCATCCAACCGTTTGCTTATGAAGAGGATTGACAATCCGGGAGGAATGTTCAGGCCTTTCTGCGTGCTGGTGATGCAGATGTCTATTCCCAGAGCGTCCATGTCAAGTGGCTCCGCCAGGAATGAACTGATGACATCCACCACAAGGGACACGTTATGGTGTCGGCATATTCCGGAAATCTTCTCCAGATTGAAAATCTGTCCTGTGGAAGTCTCGTGGTGTTGGCAAAGGAACACATCCGGATGCTCGGTTTCGATTGTCCGCTCAAGCGCGCCGTAGTCGATGTCCCGGGCGAACGGGACCTTGAAGTCAATCACCGGAATCCCATAATATTCACACAGCGAGACCCAACGCTTTCCAAAGGATCCGCCGTTGACCGCTATCGCTTTCTTCTTCGTGCTGACATAGTTCTCTACAACCGCGCTCATGGCGCCGGTGCCGGAGCCAGTGTAGATAACAGTTCTTCCTCCTTGACAATGAATGAGATCCAGAAGGATTCTCTCGGATTCGAGATTGATTCTTGAGAACTCATCGGTCCTCATGTAAGGGATCGGCTGCGCCCCGATCGCCGCTATTTTCTTGTCCAGATCACCTGGAAATACGTATGAATGCATATTCCGTTTGCTACAGATTCACAAATTTAACAAAAATCAATTATATTTGTAAACATCAGGCTATATTTTAGAAAGATAATGAAAAAATTGTCACATAGGGAGATTCAACTTTATCTTCTGGACATCCTTAAGGCGGTGGATTCCTTTTGCGCAAAAGAAGGGATTCGTTATTCTATTGCTTATGGAACGCTTCTAGGGGCAGTGCGTCACAAGGGGTTCATTCCGTGGGATGATGACATTGATTTGCTGATGCCACGGCCTGACTATGAGCGTTTTGTTGCATCATTCGGCAAGGAAGGTGATTCTCGTTACCGTTGTCTTTGCCATAAGGAGGGAGATAAGGGTGACCGTTTTGTCCATTTCTTCGCAAAGGTTGAGGACACTCACACCAAAAGCCTACAAGGGAAAGGATGTGATTATGATTTCGGTTTGAACATCGACATATTCCCTATGGATGGAAAACCGGAAAATCCTGACTTTCAGAGGAAAAGGGAACATCGTCTGACTCACTGGTCCCACAGGCTCAACATCTGCGGAACTCGTTTTGATCTTTTCAATTTCCATCAGCCATTGTTTTCCAAACTGGAAGCCCATGCGATGGGTGCTGAATATTGGTTGAAAAAGATTAATTCAGAGGTCTTGAAGTACCCTTATGAGACTTCCCGTCTTGCGGGAGCAGTCTCCGTCACATACAATGGAACGAGGGAAATATTCGAAAAGAGCATGCTTGAGGAATATTCCGACATTGAGTTCGAGGGCTGCCGCTTCAAGGCTTTCAGACGTTGGGACGGCTGGCTTTCGCAGATGTTCGGTGACTATATGACCCTGCCTCCCGAGAAAGACCGCAAAACGCATGATCTGACAGTTTATCTACTTGACAGTTGATTCTATGGATGCAGTCATAACCTATGTCAACGGTTTGGATCCCGTTTGGAGGGAAGAATATTCACGAGCCTTGAATGTCCCGGCTCTTGACAAACGGTTCCGGGATTGGGGGACTTTGAAGTACCTTCTTCGAGGCATAGAGACCCACATGCCGTTCATCCGGAATGTTTATCTGGTCGTGTCAGGAAAGACTCAGGTTCCGGACTGGGCTTCGGAGAGGCTGAGGATCGTGATGCATCGTGACATCATTCCCGAAGAGTTTCTGCCGACATTCAACAGCACCACGATAGAAATGTTCCTGCACAGGATTCCCGGGCTTGACGAACGTTTCATCTATTTCAACGATGACATGTTCCCTGTCTCTCCCTGCAGGGAGGATGATTTTTTCCGTGACGGGAAGATAGTGATCGGATTCTCGCGCCACATTTTCGCTGGCGGAATGTACAAGCGCCAGTGCAGGAATTCCGACCGGATGGCCAGAAAATGTCTTGGACTTGGGCGTGGCTTGCTTTTTGTTCGCCCACAGCACATCTGCTCTCCTATGTTCAGAAGTTCTTGCGAGGAGATTTTCGAGAAAATGAAAAATGAGATTTATCCTACTGTCTCTCAAGTACGTACGATGGATAATCTGAACCAGTACTTATTTCTGGATTATCTTTTTCACAAAGGAAAGGCAATCCGCCGGCGTCTGTCCGGCAAGTTTTTCTCCATTGCCACATCCTCGGCTTACAAGATTGGAAAATTTCTTAATGCACCGTCCAGGAAACTTGTATGCATCAACGACGTGCATCTCAAGGAAGAGTCTTATCTGTCGGAAAGGAAAATCCTTCTGGACTCGTTTGAACTTGCCCTTCCTGTAAAATCGGTGTTTGAGAAATAACTACCGTCCGGCGATTTCCTTGAACAGAAAGTCCCATCTTTCCATCGTCTTCTCCAATGTGAAGTCTTCGGATCTTCTTTTCGATTCGGACCCGAACCGCCTGCGAAGTTCTTCGTTGGCTATGACACTGCATATTCCCCGGGCCAGAGTGGCGGTGTCCCCGACTTTCGCGAGGTATCCGTTCGCACCGATCGTGACAATCTCGGACGGTCCTTTCGGACAGTCGTAGCTGACAATCGGTAGACCCGTGGCGAGTGCCTCCAGCAGGATCATCGGAAAGCCCTCGAATCTGGAGGACATGACGAGGCACGAGCTGTCCAGCATCTCTTCCCGGATGTCATTCGTGTTGCCTTCCAGAATCACCTTCCCCTGCAGTCCGGCCGAGTTGATCTGGCTTTGGAGCGCGTCTGCCTGACTTCCGTTTCCGTAAATGCTTAGAGTCCAGTCCGGATGCCTGGCGTTGACCGTCTGCCAAGCGGTTATAAGGTCTTTGAAGTTTTTCTGACTCTCAAGTCTTCCGGCCGCTATGCATCGCTTGTTTGTAAGCGGAGAGATCTCTTTGGAGACAAAGGACAATGGATTGTAGATTTGCTCCACATCAGGCCGGACCTTTTCCCAGTCCTTCTTGTCGGACTTGGTCAGGACCACGAAACTGTCCAGCCTTCTTACCGCTGACTCCAACCTTCTCGTTCTTAGAGACGCATACATCTTTCCGAAAACGTTAGCGCCGTATTTCATCAGAAATTTCTCATGTGAAAAATGGAACTCTCCCAGTTTAGCGCTTCCGTCGGTGCATCCCGTGAGGGCGTAGAGGCTGTTGTCGCAGACGGTTACAGTGACATCCGGACGGATTCTCCCGAGAAGCGAGTCCAGCCTATGCCTGTACTTGAAGAGGAACATACGGTCATTGGCGTCAAGATCGTGGCGGATGATTTTTGCGCTGAGTCTGAAAAATTCGGGCCGGCCTTTTTGGCGGGCAGTGATGATGTGGACTTCATAGCCCAGGATGTCGGCCAGATAGTTGGCCTTTGTCGTGAGTACTCTCTCGATGCCGCCAGAAAGATTAAGCGCGTGTATGCAGTAAGCGAGTCGCATTATTTCGGTTTTGGCGGCAATTTACGAAGTTTGCGCTGAAATTCAAAACGTTTGGATCTTTTCACGCATTTTCCCGCTGGCCAGTGTGCGCATCTCCGGAACGAAGAGTAAAGCAAGTTTCGAAATTTGAGTGGATACCGCGGCAGAACGCCGCTTAGTGTTGTATTGAGAACCGGAGAGCCGGCTGGCCTATGGCGGGATAAACGTGAAAGGCATTTGTCGGACAATCCTCTGCAGGACAAAAACCTGTGACAAATGTAGCTTTATGCGTGACACGAACGCGGATTCAAAAAGAAATAACATGAAAAAGTTCTTGTTTTTTATGGAAATGTGGTGAAATACGGAAATAGGTTGTAAATTTGACGCGCTACAAAAAAATGTTTATTGGGTTAAAAAGTATTTATGGGCTTAATTAGAAGAATTAGGATGGCTTTTCGGGGAACCCGTCATGATTTCATAACGATTCTCGCGCGGCAGACAGACTTTCTGTGCATTACGTCATCTCTTCTGGTGGAGATGTTCGGGACGGAGGATGTCGACTCGCGCTCGAGGATGGAGAAGGAAATCAAGTCCTGCGAGGTTCAGGGGGACGCTCTTCTGACCGATTTTCACGAGATGTTGTCCGCCCGTCCGTTCATTCAGGTGAACAAACTGGATCTTCAGGCTGTGGCGATGGCGATGGACGATTGCCTGGATGTCATAAAGGACACCTCGAAGGCTGTTCTTATCTACCGTCCGGCCAAACTGGACGGTCAGCTCAAGGAATTGGCCCAGATGGCTAGATCCCAGTCAGAGGTCATCCATGACGCGATTCCGCTTCTGTTGGATCTTAAGAGGAACCTCCCGGCCATTTCTATGGCCTGCGAGCGGGTGACTGAGTTGGAACATGCCGCCGACGACGCTTATGAGGAGTATGTGGGCTACATATTCGGCAATGAGGAAAACACCCGTGAGCTGATCAAGTACAAGAATCTTGCGGAGATGCTTGAGAACGCTACGGACGCTCACAAGCGTATCTCGGACAATATCCGTAAACTTTTGCTCAACCATCTGGCGGATTGAATTGGCCGTGATGACCCTGGATTGACTTTCGATGCTATTGAAGGTCTTGATATTCAATGATGTTCGTCTCCGGCTCAGCCCAACATCGGAGCTATCCTGTCAAGACTGACATTCCGCCATTGTCGAAATCAGGGCTTAAAAATTGTAAATCTCTTTGATTATCATTAAATTTGTAGGATTATCAAAGACATTTGATTTTTATGGCTATAGCTACTATTCTAAAAAAAGTGTTCGGCTCGAAGGCCGACAGAGACCTCAAGCAGATCCGGCCTGTCCTTAACAAGGTTCTGGAGGCTTACGGTCCCATAGACCAGCTCTCCAACGATGAACTGAGAGCCAAGACGGAAGATTTGAGGGCGAGGCTGCGTGAGTGCGAGGCCCCCTTTGAGAAGAGGATCGCAGAGATCAAGGCCAAACTGGGCGAGGATATTCCTGTGCACGAGAAAGAGAATCTTGCGACAGAGTCCGACAAGCTTGTGAAGGACGAGGATGCGGAGATCGAGAAGGTTCTGGATGAGATCCTCCCGGAGGCTTTCGCGATCATGAAGTCCACGGCCCGCAGGTTCAAGGAGAACGCCACCATCGAGGTGACAGCCAATGACTTCGACCGCGCGCTCAGCATAAACCACGATTTCGTCCACATCGAGGGCGACAAGGCAATTTACCAAAACCACTGGATCGCAGGCGGCAACGAGGTGACATGGGACATGGTCCACTATGATGTCCAGCTGATCGGTGGTATTGTGCTGCATCAGGGCAAGATAGCCGAGATGGCGACCGGTGAGGGAAAGACCCTTGTGGCGACCCTTCCTGTATTCCTTAACGCTTTGGCCGGCAAGGGTGTGCACGTGGTGACCGTCAATGATTACCTCTCCAAGCGTGACTCCGAGTGGATGGGGCCTCTCTATATGTTTCACGGCCTTTCGGTGGACTGTATCGACAAGCACGAGCCTAACAGCGACGCGCGAAAGAGAGCCTATAATTGTGACATAACATTCGGCACCAATAACGAGTTCGGTTTCGACTACCTTCGAGACAATATGGCAGTGAACATGACAGACCTCGTCCAGAGGAAGCATCACTATGCCATTGTCGATGAGGTGGACTCCGTGCTCATCGATGACGCGCGTACCCCGTTGATCATCTCCGGTCCTGTGGCCAAGGCTCAGGACGACGAGCAGTATATGGAGTTCAGACCTTACGTCGAGAGCCTCTACCAGAAGCAGCGGTCCCTTGTGACCCAGGTTCTGAACGACGCCAAGAAGGCGATAGCCGCAGGCAAGGAGGATGAGGGGGGGATGCTCCTTCTCCGTGCCTACAAAGGTCTTCCAAAGTACCAGCCGCTCATCAAGTTCCTAAGCGAGCAGGGTATGAAGCAGCTGATGCAGAAGGCGGAGAACTATTACATGCAGGACAACGAGCGAGAGATGCACGTTGTCACTGACGAACTGTATTTCGTGATCAGCGAGCAGCAGCACTCGGTTGACATGACGGACAAGGGGCACGACCTTCTTGCCAACGCGGTTTCCAATCCTGACTTCTTCGTCCTTCCTGATGTTGGAAGCCAGATTGCCGAGATCCAGAAGAACACCGAACTCTCCGCCGAGGAGAAGCAGGAGAAGAAGGACGCCCTCATGGAGGACTATTCCCTCAAGAGCGAGCGTGTCCACACAGTAATCCAGCTTCTTAAGGCCTATGCTATGTTCCAGAAGGATGTTGACTACATCGTCATCGACAACAAGGTCAAGATCGTGGACGAGCAGACGGGCCGTATCATGGAGGGGCGCCGCTGGAGCGACGGTCTGCATCAGGCGGTCGAGGCGAAGGAGAACGTCAAGGTCGAGGCCGCCACACAGACTTTCGCGACGGTCACTCTGCAGAACTATTTCAGAATGTACCATAAGTTGGCTGGTATGACCGGTACCGCCGAGACAGAGGCTGGAGAGTTCTGGTCAATCTACAAATTGGATGTAGTTGTCATTCCTACTAACCGTCCAGTCATCAGGGACGACCAGGATGACCTTATTTATAAGACGAAGAAAGCGAAATACACTGCTGTAATTAATAAGGTAGAGGAGCTTATTTCGAAAGGCCGTCCGGTTCTCGTAGGTACGACTGATGTCGAGACTTCCGAACTCCTGAGCCGTATGCTCCGTATGAGGGGCATCAAGCACAATGTCCTCAATGCCAAGGAGCACGCTAGGGAAGCTGAAATCGTTGCCCAGGCCGGTCTTTCCAGCACTGTCACGATAGCTACGAACATGGCAGGCCGTGGTACCGACATCAAGCTTTCTCCGGAGGTCAAGGCCGCCGGAGGTCTCGCGATCATCGGTACGGAAAGGCATGACAGCCGTCGTGTTGACCGTCAGCTCCGAGGCCGTGCCGGACGTCAGGGAGACCCTGGCTCATCTGCTTTCTATGTTTCCCTTGAGGACAAGCTGATGCGTCTTTTCGGTTCCGAGAGGATCGCCGGAGTGGTTGACAAGCTCGGAATGGCTGATGATGAGGCTTTGGTAAGCGGAATGCTTTCCAAGTCAATAGAAAACGCTCAGAAAAAAGTTGAGGAGAACAACTTCGGAATCCGTAAGAGACTTCTTGAGTATGACGATGTGATGAACTACCAGCGTGAGGCTGTCTACGCCAGAAGGCGCAACGCTCTTTCCGGAGAGAGGATCGAGATTGATGTCAGGAACATGATGATTGACTCGGCCTCGATCATAGCCGGCCGCGCGGAGGGGATGTCTTACCAGGAATTTGAGGAATATGTGATGGCTCAACTATCCATTGACCTCGGATTTGATGAGAAATTCTACTCGAATGCTAAGGGAGACCAACTTACTGACGCACTTTGCAAACAGATGCAAGCTGTCTATGAGCGTAGGATGAACACCCTCGCTGAGAAGGTCTATCCGTTCATCAAGATGATCTTCGAGAAGCAGGGGAATATGTACAAGAACATAGCGATTCCTATCTCGGACGGTCGTAAGATGCTTACTCTCAGTGTTGATCTTGAGAAAGCGTACAACACCGAGGGCAAGGAGATTGCCAAGGCTCTCAGCCGCTCGATCATTCTCTATCAGATTGATGAGCACTGGAAGCAGCATCTTCGTGACATGGATGATCTCCGTCAGAGCGTGCAGAACGCCGCCTACGAGCAGAAGGATCCGCTTGTCGTTTACAAGCTGGAGAGCTACAACCTCTTCGCCACCATGCTTGAGGAACTCAACAAGGATGTACTCTCGTTCCTCCTAAGGGCTTTTGTCCCTCTACGCGAGGACAGCGAGGCCCGTCCGGCTCAGGCTCCGAGAAGCCAGGATATGAGCAATATGAGAACCCAGCGCAACGACCTTACCACTAACGGCGGGCAGAAGGCGAGAACTCCAATCCACGTGGACAAGAAGATCGGTCGCAATGACCCTTGCCCGTGTGGTTCCGGCAAAAAATACAAGAACTGCCACGGCGCAGGTCTTGTTTAATGAATAATACATCAACAGGATATAATAATAAAAGGAATATGAGCGCAAATTATGGTTCCAATGATTCTGCAGGCGTGAACGACATCAGTAGGATCTCAGCTGGATCGGTAATCAAAGGAGAGATCACTTCTCCCAATGACATAAGGATTGACGGTACATTTGAAGGCCGTGTCTTCTCTCAAGCAAAGGTCGTTGTCGGTGAGAAGGCCGTGATCAAGGGTGACATCATCTGCAACAACGCTGACTTCTGGGGCACCATCAAGGGCAACTTCTTTGTTAAGGACACCCTTTCCCTTAAGGATACTTGTGTGGTCGATGGTGATTTGCACATCCGCAGACTTCAGGTTGAACTCGATGCCAAGTTCAACGGTAGCTGCAAGATGATCACCGAGGAGGAGTTCAATCAGCTTACCTCAGGAAGCCGGCCTGGAATGTACGAGGTTCCGGAACCGGCCCAAAAGGAGAATGCTGACTTCACTGTAGGTACAAGCAAGTCCCCGTTCTCCATCCCGGCCAACAGCGAGATACCTGAGGCGTAGTTTCTTTTTGGGAAAAGTAAAAAAAGAGAGTGGCTATTTAGTCACTCTCTTTCTACATTGAGCGGAATGCGAGGCTCGAACTCGTGACCTTCGGCTTGGGAAGCCAACGCTCTACCAACTGAGCTAATTCCGCAAAACAAATGCGAGACCGATTGATTGTGTTCAATTGCCTCGCATCTTTGTGATCCCCACAGGATTCAAACCTGTAACCTTTTGATCCGTAGTCAAATGCTCTATTCAGTTGAGCTAGGGGACCCTTTTGTCTGAGACTTGCTCCGACTTATCTCTACAAGGACTATGCTTCCTCTTCCTTTACAAACGCAAGCTTCTTCTCTTTGATTCTCGCCTTCTTACCAGAAAGTTGACGCAGATAGAAGATTCTTGCCCTGCGTACTTTGCCGACCTTGTTCAGTTCAATGCTGTCAATGAATGGTGACTGAAGCGGGAAGATTCTCTCAACTCCTATGCCTCCAGAAATCTTGCGGACCGTGAAAGTCTTTGTCTGTGGGGTGGCACCTCTAAGTTGGATAACCACACCTCTGAACTTCTGGAGTCTATCCTTGTCACCTTCCTTGATTCTGTAGGTAACGGTGACTGTGTCACCGGCCTTGAATTTCGGATACGTAGCGACTTTCTCGTTAGCGAAAGCCTCTTCTACAACTTTAATCAAATCCATCTCTCAATAATTTTTGTGGCAACATTACGCACATCTGATAACGACCCGTAAGCGGTTGCTCTTGTTTTTCGGACTGCAAATTTACGAAGATTTTCTTTTAATCCAAAACTTTTTGAGTTTATTTTCCATTAGAAGATGTTCTTCATCTTGTCGAACAAGGCCTTGTCATCACGGGAAGGATCCGGAGTGAACGAACGGCTCGCCCTCATGTTCTCCAAGGCATTCTTCTCATCCGAAGTGAGCTTTTTGGGAATCCAGACCAGAATCTTCACGTAAAGGTCTCCAGTTCCAGTTCCATAGCCGCTCACAGCGGGCAGCCCTTTCCCGCGTAGTTTCATCACGGTGCCGGACTGGGTGCCTGGATCGACTTTGACTTTATAGGTGCCGTCAAGGCATGGGACTGTGATTTCCCCACCGAGGATAGCGTCTGTCACAGAGATGACAGTTGAGTAGAACAAGTTCTTGCCGTCCCTCTTCAATGCTGGATGTGGAATCTCTTCTATCACAACAAGAAGGTCTCCGTTGACCCCTCCGTGTGGAGCGGAGTGTCCTTCACCCTTGATTGTCAACTGCATGCCATCCTCGACACCGGCCGGAATCCTTACTTTTACAGTCTCGCGTCTGCGAACTAGACCTGTGCCACCGCAAGTGCGGCAAGGATTGCTGATTACTTTACCTTCACCACCGCACTGTGGACAAGTCGAGTATGTGACTGTCCGTCCGAACATTGAGTTCACGACACGCTGTGTCTGGCCTGTTCCGTTACATGTCGGGCAAGTCTTGACATCGGACGCGTTTTTGGTTCCCCGCCCCCCGCAGTCTGGGCAAGGCCTGTTGCGCTCCAGAGTTATCTCCTTCTCTACTCCTGTGGCGATCTCCTCTAGGGTCAGACGAACCCTTGTGCGGATGTCACGGCCTTTTGCCACCCTCTGTTGTTGCTGGCCTGCTCTGCCATGACCGCCTCCGAAACCTCCGAACCCGGAGAATCCGCCGCCGCTGAATCCGCTGAATCCACCTCCGAAGAGGTCGTTCAGGATGTCGTTCAGGTTTCCGAACCCTCCGCTGAAGTCCGGTCCCGGCTGACCTTCAACTCCGGCGAATCCGTACTGGTCATATTTAGCCTTTTTGTCAGGGTCACTCAACACCGAATACGCCTCTGAGGCTTCCTTGAATTTCTCCTCGGCGGTCTTTTTCTCCGCATCAGTACCGTCCACCCATCTGTCAGGATGCCATTTCATCGCGGCTGTCCTGTAGGCTTTCTTTATGTCATCGGGTGTGGCGGTCTTTGCGACCCCCAACACCTCATAATAATCTCTTTTCTCTGCCATATTCACTTAATCTCCTATATCGCCACAACCACTTTGGCGTAGCGTATGACCTTTCCGCCGAGGGTGTAGCCGGTCTGCACGACATCGTAGACCAGACCTTTCTTGTCCTCTTCCTGAACCGGGAACTGGGCCACAGCCTCGTGGAAGTCAGTGTCGAATTTCTCGCCTTTGGCCTTGATGGCCTCAAGTCCTTTGCTCTTCAAGTAGGACATCAGTTTGTTGAATATCAACGCCGTGCCTTCCTTGGCGACCTCATCGGCCGAAGTCTCAAGCATCTTCATCGCCCTCTCACAGTCGTCCAAGACCGGCAGCAATCCTTTGATGGTGTCGGCTGACGCCGAGGAAACCAATTCCAATTTCGCTTCCGCTGAATGTCTGCGGAAGTTCTCGAAATCGGCCATCAGACGAATGTAGTCATCCTTCTCTTTGGCCACGCTGGCCTTTAACTCCTCGTTCTCTTTCAGAAGAGTGTTAAGCTTCTCCTCGATTTTCTTTGCTTCCTCGTCAACCTCTGGAGAACCACCCTTGTCTTCATTCTTATTCTCAGCCTTGCATTCTGCCTGTCCGGCAGTCTTACCTGCCTTCCCAGGCTCTTCCTGCTCTTTATTTTTTACTTCCTTGTTCTTCTTGCTCATATCTTTATTCTCCTTGTTTTCAAACAATAATGTTCGGATGAAGGCGATACAACATCCGAAGCGAATTCAAAGATATCAAATTATCTGCCAATTAAAGTATCGCTGACATAATGTCAGACTTTTATTATTTGCCATTGTCCGCTCCGCTTGTTAATTTCGTACGGAAATCGTTAGGGCGCGGCTGGCGGATCATCAATCAGAAGAACGGAATGTCCCGACAGATGGACGCACTGTCCTCCCTCGGTCTTCTGAGCCGTTTCGTCGGTATGCTGACAGACTCCCGCAGCTTCATCAGCTACCCTCGCCACGAGTATTCCCGCCGCATCCTCTGCGACATCATCGGCACCGATGTCGAGCCCGGCAAGATCCCTGCCTCCGAGATGGACACTGTCGCCCGGATGGTCCGCGACATCTCAGGAATAGCCTTTGAGTTCCTTGGCCGGTCTTGCGACGTTCGGAATGGCCTCACAGCCATCATCCTTGCCAGTACGAGTCCGCCTTCCTGTCCAGGATACCATCCGAGGATGATTCCCATAACGCTGTCCTTCCACTTTGCCATATCGAATCTTTCGCCTGCATAGACAACCACGATCACGTTAGGATTCAGCGAAGCCGCGAACCTTATCATCTCGCCCTGCCCTTCCGGAAGGGTGAATGTCCTGTCGTGGTTCTCCTTTTCGGTCTTGGTGCCGAATCCGTCTGACACGATGACGGTTGAGGTCTCTTTGAGCGCCTTGACATTCTCTGAGGTGTTGTAGTCCAGACCCTTGAAAGGCTTCAGCAATGTGACAGGCCATTTCTTTCCAAATGAGGACAAACCCTCGTACAGTGAGATTGAGAAGAGAGGGTCAACTTTTCCGCTTCCGCCTCCGCAAGGAATCCTGTCCGCATTCGGACCGAGGGTCATGATCTTGTCCCGTCTGCCGCCTTTGAGTGAAAGAACACCGTAATTTTTGAGTATTACCGCTGACTCGCACGCCATCTGGTAGGCCGTCTCACGGGAGAACTGATTCTCGGCTGAGTGGACATTGTTCACAAGGTTGTGCCTACCTTGGCCTCGGTCACCGCAGCCATGAAAGTCGGGAAATAGATCTCGTTCATCGTCCTTTCGTCAGCGTCCGAGCCGGTGTGGTGGCGGTCATATTCCTGATTGTTGAGCGCAAAGTGCTTCACGGTCGCCATAACGCCTTGCGACTGGACGCCTTTGGGACCGTCGGCGAGCCGGATCTCAGGGATGCCGTGCCGCTTGATAGGACGGAGGTGGAATCCGTCCGTGTAGCCTGAGATATAGTCGATTTTCTCCTGAAGGGTCATTTTTCCGACAAGTTCGGCGACCCTCTCTTTGCATTCTTTTTAATCTTTTGCGCATCAGTCGCTATGCCGATGCAGACCAATGCGAAGATTGAAAAAGCCTTCTTCTTATTCTTGAATAATATGAGATTCCTCCATATACAGTAGCGTCTTAAAAGTGGCCTTGTCCTTTGAGGTGAAAACGAAAACTGCGTCAAATCCGCAGGTATGCCAGACAAAATTAAGAGATTTCTTCAACAAATGGTTATTTTTGTTCTCTGAATATATTTGACTATGCCAAGTTACCTTCAGATAGAGAACATCTCCAAATCCTACGGCCCGAAAGTGCTGTTCGAGCACATCGGCTTCAACATAAACGAGGGCGACAAGATCGCCATCATCGCCCCGAACGGCACCGGCAAGACCAGTCTCCTGCGCATCCTCGCCGGCAAGGACAGCTCTGATTCGGGCGGTAAGATCATATTCCTCAAGGACATCCGCATCGCCTTCCTTGAGCAGGAGTATGAATATGACCCAGAATCCACCGTGTGGGATCAGATCATGCGGGACAGCAAGCAGTGGACGAAAAATCTTGATCCGGAGCATCTTGCTGAATATGAGCAGCGGGTCCGCCGTCTGCTGACCTCTTTCGGGATGTCTGAATATGACCGTAAGATGAAGGTGCTTTCCGGCGGTGAGGTCAAGCGCGCCGCCATCATCGTGATGCTCGCCAGCGAGGCTGACTTCTTCGTGATGGACGAGCCGACGAACCATCTGGACATCGACGGCATCGAGTTTCTGGAGAACTATCTGTCCCACGCCCGCTGCACCCTTCTGATGGTGACCCACGACCGCTATTTCCTTGATTCCGTGGCGAACACGGTGATGGAGATGGACCACGGCGCCGTGTATATTTATAAAGGTAACTATCAGAACTATCTGGAAAAGAGGCAGGAACGCATCGAGAACTACAACGCCGAGACCGACAGGATCAAAAACATTCTGCGCCGTGAACTGGAATGGATGCACGCGAGTCCGTGCGCCAGGACCGGCAAGGCGAAGTACCGCAAGAACGCTTTTTATGAGCTGAAGGACAGGGCCGGGCAGGTTTACCGGACCAGCAATGTCAGCCTTGCCGGGATGGGGCCGGCTTCAAGGCTTGGAACCAAGATCATCAACTGCAAGGATGTCAGCTTCTACTATGGAGGTGACTGCTACCTGAGCCATTTTACCTACAATTTCCAGCGCTACGAAAAGGTCGGCATCGTGGGGAAGAACGGTGTCGGCAAGACAACTTTCATCAATCTTCTGATCGGGAATATGGATCCTTCGGATCCCGGCACGATGACTGGAGTGATCGAGAGGGGAGAGTCGCTCAAAATCGGCTACTACCGCCAGAGTGGAATGCAGTTCGATGAGAACCAGACCGTTCTGGAGACAGTGAACGACACACATCTTTTGAGCCAGTTCCTTTTTCCGCACGACATGCTGAACAACCGGATCAGCAAACTTTCCGGTGGAGAGAAACGTCGTCTTTACCTGCTGACCATCCTTATGAAGCAGCCGAACCTGCTGATCATGGACGAGCCGACCAACGATCTGGACATCGTGACCATCAATATTCTTGAAGAGTACCTGAAGGAGTTCAAAGGCACGTTGATTCTGGTTTCCCACGACCGCCATTTTCTGGACCGTCTGGTCGATCACCTGTTCGTGTTCTGCGGAGGCGGTGAGGTCAAGGACTTCATCGGCAGCTACAGCCAGTACCGTGAGTTCATCAAGGACTACGAGGCGGAGAAACGCAGCAAGGCCCGTGAGGAAGACCGCGCGGCCAAGGCTTCTTCATCCGCCTCGCTTTCTGACTCCGTTTCTGTTCCCGTTTCTGGACAGGTGTCTGCCAAAACCTCCCGCCCCGATGCTCCGCGCAAGTTGAGTTACAAGGAGCAGCGAGAGCTTGAGCAGCTTGAGAAAGACATCGAATCCCTGACCGCCGAGAAGTCCGACCTGGAGTCCAAGATGAACGGAGGCTTGACCGACCCTGCTGAACTACAGAAAGTTACCACCCGTTTCGCTGAGGTTTCCGATCTCCTTGACACCAAGGAAACCCGCTGGCTGGAACTTTCTGTTTGACTTTACCATCAACGCTCCTTGACGAGGCTCTCAGCCATAGATTTTTTCGTTCTCGACCGGTTCTGTGCTGCACGACATCTTCTGGTACTGGTATCTTTCTCGTAGCGCAAATCAAATAGATTTGCTTTGTATTACAAAATGTAATACATTTGCTAACAAATATTGCACTATGGGAACAATAGCAACACGAGAGAACGTCAAAAAAGCGACCGCATTCAGACTGAATGCTGATTTGCTGGCTCGTCTGAAGGTTTTGGCAAGAAAAGACAACCGCAGTCTCAATAATTATGTCGAGAATGTTCTGATGTCTGTAGCCTATAATGAACCTAATGAGACCACGCAGGCGGCTTTGAAGGAAGCTGCAGGGAACAAAAGTCTCGATGAGTTTGACTTCGAGGCGTTCAAGAAATATGTAGCGTCACTGTAGTATGTGGAAATTTGTCCAAACAACACAGTTCAAGAAAGACTACAAGAAATATTCGAACAATAAGAAGAAACTGTTGGCATTGCAAGGTGTCCTTTCTCATCTTTTTGAGACAGGAAAAGTGCCTGATGAATACAAACCACACCCTTTGACAGGTAACTACAAAGGAGCGTTTGAATGTCATATAGAGAGCGATTTCCTGCTGATATGGGTTGATTAGGCGGAACAAACCATCAAGTTGGTTCGTCTTGGAAGTCATTCAGAACTATTCGGGTGATATTCAGCTTCTAAGAGACGGGCTGAAGGAGTTCTATCCTATGCCACCAAGGGGCTGAAGGGAGACGATTTTGGATTAAAATGATGCTGCAGAGGGGCGTTTGTTCCTCTTGGGAGGCGTTTTGGTGGGATTTTGTCACCGGAGAACGCCAGGATGGGGAGAATTGGAACTGTGTGGCATAATGAAAATCACCACGGGCAATGGGTGCATTGTGCCGTGGTGATGTGTGGGTTGGGATGGAATATGAAAGGGTCATATCTTCCCGTGAGACGGAGGCTGGGGCAGGGATCTGCTGCTGCCCTCCTCCATCATCATTCAAACCTGTCCCGGATTATTGAGCCATCTCGTAGGTGATGGTGTAACCTGATGACACTGAACCAGCTGTTCTGGCTCTGTTTCCGTTTGAGCAGGTAATAACATCCTCGAAATATGCGCCATTAGAGAGAGCCTGAAATAGGGATAGGGGATCATTGTCACTGCGTGTACGGAGATTGAAGCACATCATTGCACCATATCCATTTTCTAATGCTTGTTCGGCATAAGATTGCGCATCGTATGTTGAATTATAATTACCAAGGTTAAAAGAAACAGGTGACCATTTATCCGTGGTCATTCCGGTAATGTCACTTGATGTGTAGTAGCTTCCGAAATATCCGTGATAAGCATAGTCAATGCAGGCTGAGGCCTCGGCATCAATCTGATCTGTGTTACCCCAATCGAAAACGGTGATGAGTTTGTCAGACGGCATCAGGGCGTGAAGTTTCTTGATGATCTGGGCATAAGAGTTGGACACGAGCGAACCGCTGTAGCTGGCGTACTCATCATCGAAACCGATTCCGTCAAGACCGTACTTGTTGACAGCATAGGCAAGGATGGTGGCGAACTTTGTGCTTTGCGCGTCGGTCATATTCGCCACGCCTATTCCCTGCCAGTCACCAAGAACCGTGAGGAGAACCTTGATGCCTTTTGCCTGAAGAGGAGCTACGTAAGTGGCCGCACCTCCATTCTCAAGGACGTTGGTGAGCTTGTCATTGAGGTACAGGGTCGGGTCACCGTTGCCATCCTTGTGGATGTTGGAAGCGAACAATTCTACGATGTCAACGAATGCTGTACCGTCAGACATTGTGTAGTCTCCTGCATTGAGAGGGTTGACATCATTTGTCTCAACGTACACTGCAATTTTTGGGGTTTTCTGACTGGATGATCTAGTCGTAACGTTAGACTTTTCAGGCTGATTTTCCTGAACTTGTGGCTGCTCGATTTCATTGCATGAAAGAGTTCCGAAGATAGCTAAGTAAAGTGCAGCGGCCTTAAATAACTTTGTCATAATTTTAATAATTTAGTTTGAATAAGGAATCCAAGATATTGATAAAATGTCAAATAGATCAAAAGCAAAAGAGGTTTTGTTTGATGGAGAATTATTCTTGATTGTTATCTTAAAATCACCGTCAATGTTAAGATCATTTATTTCCCAAGTCTGCTTTTTATTTCTTAAATTAGCAAATGCGGTTCCGTCACCATAATCGACAGTGATGTTGCCATTATATAATTCAGTTCCAGCTTTGTTAGCGACTATTACATTAATAGATATGCCTTTAGACATAGATTTCGGCATCGTGTGGTATCCATACTGAATCTGTAACTTTTTACATCCCTTGGATAGAAATGGTGATTCCAACTTACCTTGAGCATTAGTACTTCCGCGTAATCCCACTATGGCTTCAATAGAATCATCTTTATAAGTATTATTTTCAATTTCAATCAAAGAAGTATTCG
>DJQB01000023.1:52752-73870 GCA_002439875.1 Bacteroidales bacterium UBA6397 | reverse complement strand
TATTCAATTAACTTAACACCCTAATAATTGACATCCTTGTGGTTTCCGGTCAGGCGCACGCTCAGGGCGCTGACATCCTCTCTGGTCTCGATTCTTTGTTCAAGTTTGATGATCATAATAAAATAGTTTTTGTTTGTCGGTGCAAAGATACATCGGGAATCACTGTACAGTTCTGATTTCGGGTGGACATATGAGTTGATGAACTTCTTGAAAAACAGCAGACAAAGTAAAAGAGGTGTGGACAATCCCTTTCTGTCAGCCATAAATCTCGCCATTTATTTCGACCTGTCTGGTGCGTGATGGACACTCCTCTACGCCCAGAATGTTTCCGGAGGTGTGCTTCGTGAGTGGGGAATTGCTGTTTGCGCACGAGCTGTATGCAATGAGATGCCTCGTGAGCGAAAGGCCTCCCGTATACGCACGAACTGCCAGAAGCGGTCTTGTGAGTGGAAGGTATGGTTTGAGTTTGAGCGGGAGCACAACTGGAGTTTATTGTAAGAAACCTTCAAATATTCAAAAACAAGTAAATTGTTCTGCGGAAATTTGCCCAACTGAAAAAAGAATCATACCTTTGGCGGAA
The DNA here is from genome assembly GCA_002439875.1 of Bacteroidales bacterium UBA6397. GTDB lineage: Bacteria > Bacteroidota > Bacteroidia > Bacteroidales > UBA932 > Cryptobacteroides. The sequence continues at coordinate 73,290 of DJQB01000023.1, read as the reverse complement.
CAAGATGCGACCTTTTGTGATGGTTATAGATTTTTCGGAATATTCCGAATATTGTGAAAAATTGTAGTTGCTTGGGGTTGGTTTTGTTTAAGATTGACACGTAATTATTAACAAACCTCTGATATTCAGAGACACTAATGACTATTTTATCGCAAAAATTGCTATGGAAGTAAAAAACGCTGTAGCCGGAACACTTGAATCAGGTGACATCATGATTCAGATCGCCCCGGCCCAGACAAAAGGTCTGCACATTGACCTTGACAGTTCTGTAGCCACACAGTTTGGCAGACAGATCCGCCGGGTCATTGAGGAAACACTCACCGAATTCGGCCTGGAGGACGCTGACATCAAGGCGGTTGACAAGGGAGCCCGTGATTGCACAATCCGTGCAAGAGTGACAGCAGCTGCGGTGCGCGCAACAGGTAAGGATGTCTGGGCTTAGGTAAGGGTTAAAGAATAAGTTGCCGCGGCTTTTGGAAACTTGAAAAAGTAAACTGTTTCGGCATGGTCGCCGCAAATTATTCCAATCAGTTACGATTATGGAAAGATTAAGAAGAACAATGATGTTCGTTCCGGGCAATAACCCAGGAATGATGCAGGATGCCTTCATCTACGGGCCGGACTCGATCATGCTCGACCTGGAGGACTCCGTGACAATGGCCGAGAAAGACGCGGCCCGTCTGCTCGTCTACAACGCTCTTAAATCAATAGATTACGGTGACACCGAAATGGTTGTCCGCATCAACCCTCTCAGCACCCCTTACGGCCACAAGGACGTGGAGGCTGTCGTGAAGGCCGGAGTGCAGGTGATCCGCATGCCTAAGACCGAGACCGCGGATGAGGTCCGCGAGCTTGAGGCAGAGATCGAGAAGGTTGAGAAGGAGATTGGCTGTCTGGGAAGAACCCGCATGATGGCCGCCATCGAAAGCGCCGAGGGTATCTGCAACGCCTTCGCCATCGCCAAGGCCTCCAAGAGGATGATGGGCATCGCCCTCGGAGCCGAGGACTACTGCGCCAACCTCAAGACCCAGCGCACTCCGGGCGGAGCCGAGCTCCTTTATGCCCGCGAGACCATCGTGGTGGCCGCCAGGGCTGCCGGGATCGATGCCCTTGACACGGTATATTCAAACCTCGACGACATGGAGACTTTCCGCAAGGAGGTCGAGCTCATCAAGACGCTCGGATTCGACGGCAAGTCCATCATCAACCCTCGTCAGATCCAGATCGTGAACGAGGTGTTCGCACCGACCGAGAAGGCCATCGAGAAGGCCAGGAAGATTCTTGCAGCCATCAAGGAGGCCGAAAAACGCGGCTCTGGTGTCATAGCTGTGAACGGAAAGATGGTTGACCGTCCTGTCGTCATCAGGGCGCAGCGCACCATTGACCTTGCGATCGCTTCGGGCATATTAACAAAGGAGGAAGTTTATGAGTAATATAAAGGAAAGGGCTGCGCTTGTAAGTAAGGCGGCTGCCGCGATGGGAAAGAAGGTGTACTCAGGAGAAACCCCGAAGAACACCACATTCCGCAAGGATCTCCAGAAGGTTCAGTCAAAGGTGGTTACGCTTGAGGATGCCATCAGACTCAGCGGTCTCAAGGACGGAATGACAATCTCCTTCCACCACCATTTCAGAGGTGGAGACAAGGTTGTGAATATGGTAGTGGGCAAACTGGCCGGGATGGGGTTCAAGAATCTCCACCTCGCAGCGTCCAGCCTTTCGGACGTTCACGCCCCGCTGATCGACCACATCAAGAACGGAGTGATCACAAAGATTTCGACCTCAGGACTCCGCGGCGAACTCGCCAAGGAGATTTCCCACGGCCTGATGGAGGAGCCGGTTGTGTTCCGCAGCCACGGAGGACGCGGAAGCGCCATCGCCAACGGTGATCTCCATATTGATGTAGCCTTCTTGGGAGCCTCTTCCAGCGACCCTGCCGGCAACGCCAGCGGTTACTCCCGCTCCAATCACGCCAAGTCCATCTGCGGATCCCTCGGCTATGCCAAGCCGGACGCCCAGTATGCTGACAAGGTCGTGATCATCACCGACGATCTCGTTGATTATCCGAACACTCCGAACTCGATTTCCGAGCACGATGTGGACTATGTTGTCCTCGTGGACTCAGTCGGGGACTCGTCAAAGATCTCTTCCGGAGCCATCCGCGACACCAAGAACCCTCGCGACATCCTGCTCGCCATGAGCGCCGCCAAGGTCATCGTCAACAGCGGCTATTTCAAGGAAGGATTCTCGATCCAGACCGGATCCGGCGGAGCCTCTCTTGCCGCGGTCAAATATATTCGTGAAGAAATGATCAAGAGGGGCATTCACTCCAGCTTCGCGCTCGGAGGGATCACCGCCCATATGGTCAAGATGCACGAGGAAGGCCTCATCGAGCGCCTCATCGATGTTCAGTCATTCGACCGCGTGGCCGCTGAATCCATCAAGAACGACCCGTTCCACAAGGGAGTCTCCGCCAATGAATATGCCAGCGCGGATGAACCTGGATCAGCCGTCCACTATCTCGACATCGTCATCCTCTCGGCTCTTGAGGTGGATGTCAACTTCAATGTCAATGTGCTTGTGGGCAGCGACGGAGTCATCCGTGGAGCTGTCGGCGGACACCCTGACACGGCCGCGGACTCGGCCCTCTCGATCATCGTCTGCCCTCTGATGCGCGGACGCATCCCTTGCGTGGTGGACGAGGTCACAACCCTCATCACCCCGGGCTCGACGGTCGATGTCGTTGTCACTGAATATGGCATCGCTGTCAACCCTCGCCGTCCTGAGATTGCGGAGCGTCTGAAGGAGGCCGGACTGAAGATTGTGGATATTCATGACCTTAAGGAACTGGCCCTCAAGTCCATCGGTGTTCCTGATCCGCTTCCGTTCGGAGACAAGGTCGTGGGTGTCGTGATGAATCGTGACGGCTCAGTGATGGATGTCATAATGAACATCAAAGACTAATTTGATTTATTGAAGATTCCCTTTAAAGAGGAGAGATTATCAAGTCAAACTGCTTCTGAGCATTAGATAGATTCTTGTTTATGGAGATTACGCTTGACCATCTGCTGGCAAGTCGTGAGGAACGGGCTTCTTTCCAGAAGGAACTGCTGAAAAGCTACCCTGGAAGGACTCTGGTTTGCCTTACGGTCATAATGCCGGGCAAGGTCAAGCGTAATCTGCAATCCCTTGTGGTCGCCCAGGCCGCTGTCACGGCTTTGGTCTCGGCTTTCGGGAGTGAGATGCTGAAGTTGGAACTCCGTGATTTGCCGACCGGCTACGAGGCCTATCTTGTGACCCCTCTTTCCAACGAGAATGCCAAACGGGAGGCGTGCCGCATTGAGGACATACATCCGCTTGGCCGTCTTTTTGATTTGGATGTGATTGACTCTGATGGAGTTCCTGTTTCCAGAGAGTCGATCGGCCTAAGTCCGAGGAAGTGTCTTGTCTGTGACAACGAGGCTCGCTTCTGCATGCGCAACCGCACTCACACGTTGGCTGAGCTTTCCGCCAAGATAGACGAAATGATCGAGTCCTATGTGCGATAACCGTCACTACATAAGCGAGGTTCCTCTTTCGCTGAACTCAGTCCGGAGACGGGTCGAGGCATTCCTCTCCGCCAATGGACTCAGGCTCGCCCCGCTGGATCGCTATGTGGTCATCAGCCGAGACGAGGACGGAGACGAAATCCTTGCCGGAGGCGGACTTGACGGCAACGTCATCAAGTGCGTCGCTGTGTTGGAAGCTGCTCGAAGCGAAGGACTTATGAATATCCTCGTGTCCCGTCTGATCGCCCTCGCCCGTGAGGATGGCCTGGAATCGGTCAAGGCTTTCACCAAGCCGGAGAACGTGGGGATATTCAAAAGCCTCGGGTTCTCATTGCTTGCATCGGCATCGAAGGCTGTTCTGATGGAGAACGGCAGGGGAGGGCTTCCGGAGTACGAGAGGTATCTGGCTTCGCTTGCCCGTCCGGGCCGGAACGGAGCCATCGTGATGAACGCCAATCCGTTCACGAAAGGGCATCGTTATCTCATTGAGCAGGCAGCATCGCAGGTGGACAATCTCTATGTGATTGTCGTTAAGGAAGACAGATCCCGTTTTCCTTACGCTGAGAGAAAGGCGATGATCGAGGCCGGTTGCGCCGGGCTTGACAACGTTACCATCTGCGAGGGAAGTGACTACGCCATCTCGGCGGCGACTTTCCCGACATATTTCCTGAAGAGACTGGACGAAGCCACGGACACTCAGATTGCTCTTGATCTGGATCTGTTCGTGAACCACATCGCCAAGCCACTTGGGGTTACGGTGCGTTTCGCCGGCAGCGAGCCGGAGGATGCGCTTACCCGCCGCTACAATGAGCTGATGGCGGAGATCTTACCGAACAAGCCGAACCCTGAGCCAATTTCTCCGGTCGCAGAGCTTGTCGAAGCGCACCGTCCAACCGGAATAGATTTCATTGAAATTCCAAGACTTGAGCAAAACGGCAAGCCGATCAGCGCCACCTCGCTGAGGCTGGCGTTGGACAAAGGCGACCTCAAAGAGGCGATGGAATATATTCCCGAATCCTCCGTCCCTTACTTGGTGGCGGACCTCGCCGAGCGTGCGCTGCGTATGGAGCTCGACACGACCCCGAAACCGGGTCTGGTGGACAAGTTGGACAACGGAGCCCACATGGACATGGACTATGCGCTGATGTCCAAAAGCATCTCAGCGTTAAGACCTTACTTGACATTGTTAGCTGTGGAGTCCGCAAAAGGCATCGATCCGGCCAAGATAAAAGGAATCGGCATAGAGGCCGAAATAGCCATGCTGAAAGCCACCGGTGGAGTGAACACCCACAAGGGCGCTCTTTTCTGCGTCGGCCTTTCCGTCGCCGCTGTCGCCAACTTGGCTTCAAGAATGGGATCTGTGCAGGCATATTCATTTAAGGAACTTGTGTCCCGCGTCGCATCGGAGATTCCGCTTGCCAAAGGCACGCACGGGGCCGAGGCGAAGAAGAGTTTCAAGGTCAGCGGTGCTCTTGAGAACGCCCGCAGAGCCTATCCGGAACTGTTCGAGGATTGGCTGCCGTACTATCGCGGTCTTGAAAGTGATTCTTATCGCTGTCACAAGACCATGCTTCACATAATGACCACTCTTGATGACACCAACATTCTCCACAGAAGGGGAGTGGAGGGACTCGCACGCGCCAAATCCGAGGCCGCAAGACTTCTGGAAGACTTCAGCGAGGCAAAAATGTCGTCTTTGAACAAGAACTTTATCAGGGAGAACATCTCGCCCGGAGGAAGTGCCGACATGCTGTCCCTGACTATATTTATAAACAGTATAATTAATTGTTAACTAATAATTTATTAACACAAAACTAATTTCCATCATGGTAGAATTGATTCCACATGGCGTTTACCTGAAAAATGGCAAGACTATCGTCAACGATGCCGCGGGAATGCCGTCTGCCGACCAGGCCCGCGAAAACACCATCGCCTACAGAATCCTCCGCGCCCACGATGTGGACGGAAGCAAAGGCAAGAAGATGCGCATCAGGTTCGATGCGATGGCCTCACACGACATCACATACGTCGGAATTATCCAGACAGCCCGAGCCAGCGGACTTGACAAGTTCCCTATCCCTTATGCGATGACCAACTGCCACAACTCTCTGTGCGCGGTCGGCGGTACCATCAACGAGGACGACCATATCTTCGGACTTTCCGCCGCCAAGAAGTACGGAGGAATCTACGTTCCTGCCAATCAGGCAGTTATTCATCAATATGTCCGTGAGGCTCTCGCCGGCTGTGGCCGCATGATCCTCGGTTCGGACAGCCACACCCGCTACGGCTCGCTCGGCTGCATGGGTGTCGGAGAAGGCGGTGGTGAGTTGGTCAAGCAGCTCCTCCGCAACACCTGGGACATCAACGCTCCGGAGGTTGTCCTGGTTTGGCTTGAAGGCAAGCCTAAGAAGGGCGTCGGCCCTCATGATGTGGCCATCTCCCTCGTGAAGGCCGTGTTCGAGAACGGTTTCGTGAAGAACAAGGTGCTTGAGTTCGCAGGCCCTGGCGTGGCTTCCCTCCCAACTGATTTCCGTAACGGAATCGATGTGATGACCACCGAGACCACCTGTCTCAGCTCTATCTGGATCACCGATGAGAAGGTAGAGGAATATTACAAGATGCACGAGCGTCCGGAGGCTTACAAGACCCTCCAGCCGGGCGAGATCGCTTACTACGATTCGATGATCCGCATAGACCTCTCCAAGCAGGAGTCAATGATCGCACTTCCTTTCCACCCTTCCAATGCCTACACGATCCACGAGTTCCAGTCCGACCCTGAGGGAATCCTAAAGAAGGTAGAGGAAGACGCAAGAAAGCGTTTCGGAGACAAGATTACCATTGACCTTGAGAGCAAGGTGAAGAACGGCAAGGCTTTCGCTGACCAGGCCATCATAGCCGGCTGCTCCGGCGGCACTTACGACAACCTCAGCGAGGCCGCGTCTATCCTCAAGGGCAAATCGATAGGCAACAGCTACTTCACAATGTCCGCCTATCCTCAGTCAACACCTGTTTACCTCGCGACTACCCGCAACCACATCGCCGAGGAACTTCTTGACGCCGGAGTTGTGATCAAGCCTGCGTTCTGCGGCCCTTGCTTCGGCGCAGGGGATGTCCCGGCGAACAACGGGCTCTCAATCCGTCACACGACCCGCAATTTCCCTAACCGCGAAGGTTCCAAGCCGGGCCAGGGACAGATCTCCTTTGTCTGCCTGATGGATGCCCGCTCAATCGCAGCCACGGCAGCCAACGGAGGAGTCATCACTGCCGCCACCGACATTGAATATGAGGACACGCACAAGCCATATTCATTCGATGACCGCATCTACAAGAGCCGCATCTACTACGGTTTCGGCAAGGCTGACCCTACTGTCGAGCTCCGCTACGGACCGAACATCAAGGACTGGCCTAAGATGTACCCGATGGAGGAGAACATGCTCCTCGAACTCGCTGCTGTCATCCACGACCCTGTCACCACGACCGACGAGCTCATCCCTTCGGGCGAGACCTCAAGCTACCGTTCCAACCCTCTGAAACTCTCCGAGTTCGCTCTCTCCCGCCGTGTTCCTGAATATGTCGGACTGAGCAAGAGGATCCAGGCCGAAGACCTTGAGCGCCGCGAGGGCAAGATCCCTAAGCACGTGCTTGACGCTCTGGCGAAGGTCGGAACGAAGCCGGAGAACACCTCGTTCGGCTCCTGCGTGTTCGCAAACAAGCCAGGCGACGGCTCAGCCCGCGAGCAGGCCGCTTCCTGCCAGAAGGTGCTCGGCGGCGACGCCAACATCTGCTATGAATATGCCACCAAGCGTTACCGCAGCAACTGCATCAACTGGGGCATCGTTCCTTTCACGATCTCAAAGGACACTCCTTTTGAATATGTAGCCGGCGACTTCGTCTATGTTCCTGGCATCCGCGAGGCCATCCTTTCGGGCAAGGAGGAGATCGACGCCAAGGTGATCTGCGCCGAGGGAGTCAAGGACATCCATCTTTACTTCCGGAACCTCACCGCCGACGAGCGTGAGATCCTCGCTGACGGCTGTCTGATGAACTTCTACGCCGCGCGGAAGAACAAGTAGTAGTTATTCGCACTTTAGGCTTGCGCCCGTCATCATGGCACGCAAGCCTGAGGTGGTTAAGGATTATATTCGTAAACACTTTAATTTTTGATATTCAATTATGAAAAAGATTCAGATGGTCACTCCTCTCGTTGAGATGGATGGTGATGAAATGACAAGGATCCTGTGGAAAATGATCAAGGATGAGCTTATCATTCCGTTTGTTGATCTGAAGACAGAATACTATGACCTCGGCCTCGTTCACCGTGACGAGACCGCCGACCAGGTGACAGTTGACGCCGCCAACGCCACGAAGAAGTACGGTGTGGCCGTGAAGTGCGCCACCATCACTCCGAACGCCAAGCGTATGACCGAGTACAACCTGCACCAGATGTGGAAGAGCCCGAACGGAACCATCCGTTCGATGCTGGACGGCACCGTGTTCCGCACACCTATCACCATCCCTTCCATCTCTCCTGCCGTGAAATTCTGGAAGAAGCCTATCACCATCGCCCGTCACGCCTACGGTGATGTCTACAAGAGTGTTGACATCCGCGTTGATGAGCCGGGAGTGGCCAAGCTCATCTTCGAAGGCGAGAGCGGCAAGAGGGAGGAGCAGATTGTCCACACCTTCAAGGGTCCCGGTGTTCTTCAGGGAATGCACAACACAGACGCTTCGATCCGTTCCTTCGCCCACGCCTGCTTCAAGTACGCCCTTGATCTGGGGCAGAGCATCTGGTTCGCCACCAAGGACACCATCGCCAAGAAGTACGACGGACGTTTCCGTGAGATCTTCGAGGAGGTGTTCGCTGAGTACAAGGATGCCTTTGCCGCAGCCGGAATCGAGTACTTCTACACCTTGATTGACGATGCCGTTGCGCGTGTGATGCGCAGCGAGGGTGGTTTCATCTGGGCCTGCAAGAACTACGACGGTGACGTGATGAGCGACATGGTCTCCACCGCATTCGGCTCTCTCGCGATGATGACCTCCGTTCTCGTCAGCCCTGACGGAAAGTATGAGTACGAGGCCGCCCACGGCACCGTGACCCGTCACTACTACAAGCACCTTCAGGGCGAGGAGACCTCCACGAACCCTATCGCCACGATCTTCGCGTGGAGCGGCGCGTTCCGCAAGAGAGGCGAGCTGGACAACCTCCCTGAGCTTGTGAACTACGCCAATCAGCTTGAGGCCGCCTGTCTCGACACCCTCAACGGAGGCATTGTGACCAAGGATCTCGCCAACCTCATGGAAGGCGTCACCCCTCAGGTCAAGAACTCCGCCGACTTCATCTCCGCTATCCGCGAGCGCCTCGAAAAGCGTCTTGCGTAAGGCTGGTCCGCCCGCTCTTTGGTCGGTCGCTGAGCCTGTCGAAGCGACTGCCAGTTCATTAAGATAGTCTCTGGTTGGCCGATGAATCGACTACGGTCGCTGAGCCTGTCGAAGCGACCTGACAGCCCGACACGGCAAGAATAGTCTCCAATCTGAATTTTAGTTACATGAAAAATTCAGATTGGAGACCTTTCCTTGCCTATGTGCACCAATTACTGATTAACGTCATTAGAAATGTCATACTTTTGCCAGTAATATCCATCTTTGTTTCCGTCCGTGCGCCAGCTGCCATGTTTTGCTCACGGCCATGCTGTCCACCGCTACCTCGTGCGTATAGGTTTCTATTTCACTCACAGTCCTGCCTTTCACCCTTCTTCCGTGCGTCAAACCCCTAGTCCCACGCACCGTCGTCCATGCTCTTTTGCCTGGCTGGCCGTTTGATCCCTTTGGCTTGTACGTGGAAGGTACGGTTTCCCGAATGTAAGACATCTCTGTTTCAGCCTGCTACTCTGTCCCTATTGGTACACTACAGGACGCTTTCTTGTACCAACCACTTGCTCGCCTCTCATTGGTACACCAGATGGTACTCCTATGTACCAACTTCATTGGTACACGGGAGTATGTGTCCTTGTACCAGACGCTGTTTTATGCTCTTTTGGTACACTAGAGTGCGTTTTCCTGTACAAAAGCGGTTTCGTGCTTAGTTGGTACACCAGAACGTACTTTCCTGTACCAAACGTTGACTATGGCTTAGTTGGTACGCCAAACAGCCGTTTCCTGTACCGGTGGTCCGTTTACCTATTTTTGAATTACGCTCTGGAGGACATATTCCCAGACTCCGGTTTGCTCTGAATCGTTCTCATATCCCTTGGGGTATTGTCCCTCAGGACATTCCGGATAAACTTTCTTTATAAGCAGAACACAGTACCTTCTGTTTGAATATTAAGTGCCGCATGGAATCACCATGCTCCTGAGATTTATGGAGGTGTGGACTTCAATATTCTTTTCTTTCCCGGAAATGACGAACCTCTTGGAGGTGAAAGTTGGAGTTTTGGCTCCCTTCTCTTTGAATTGGATGAACAGTTTACATTCTCCGGTGCCTTCTATCTGATATTCCAAAACGTTGCTTTCCAAGTCCTTCCCATCATACGTTTTCATTTCTCCGGACGGGAAAGTTATCTGCACTCTGATGTCTGTGGCTGTCTTTGCGTTATTCTCACATTTGATTGAGATGGGCACCTGCGCATGCACTTCCAATCCACCTGCGATCAGAATCAGAGTGAATATGGCAGCAAGTAGCAAGTTCTTCCTTATGGCTGGATAAGTCTAATCGTTAATCTTTGTAAATATATGGAATTTCCTTGTGATCACAAACATTATGCCCGTTGAAATCAGTTGAAATCAGCGCCTTGCCTAAGGTATGGTTTCATCTATTCACGCATTTCTCATCAAGACGACTGAATTTGCCGCATTGAATTGTTATATTTGATAACAAATAATACATAAACTAATGTCCGATACTGTTTTCTATCTCATAATTCCGTTCGTTTGCGCCGCCTTGACAACAAGGGGAAGCGTTTTTTATGAAAAAGTTGGTTGGCGTGCGGCTCTTTCTACCGCAAGATCAAGTAGGAAACCGTAAGATTTCGTTTGTCTGGGTGCGATAAGGCCCTTTACGCACCCGAATGGGATGAAATAACGGCTGTCGGGTGCAAAAAACATTGTTCTGCACCCGGCAGCCTAAGGGATTTGCTGAAGGGGAAGCCGCTCAGAGTATTCGGTGAGGGCTACTCGGACTTGTCGTCTTGGGCCAGGAGGGCCATGGCCGCATCGTAGTCGGCGGCGTTTACCTTGACCTCGACGGGATCAACATAATTCAGTGAAACGTAGGAGGAATTCTCCCCGAACACAGCGGCGGGGATGCCGTTCTCATTGAGCATGCCAGCTGTGATGTGGGCGCTCATCGCGTCGCTGAACTTGGCGACAGTCTTGAAATCTTCTGCCATATTCTTTGAATATTAAGACATCGTTTTGATTTTTTTTATTTGAAGTTTTTTCACCTCAAAGAATATTTCAAACAAATCAAAACAGCTTCTAAGGGTTATCTTTCTTTATGCGTGAGGGACACGCGCGCACACTACGCCGGCATGCTCATCAATCATTTCCCTCAAAGGCGGCGGGGCTTCATCAGTCTTCGTCCGGCAAGCGGAATCTGTACTCCAAGCCGCCTACGATCCGCACAACATCTTTGGTGAGTCCTTCGACCTCGAAGCCGCCGAGTCCGCGGGTCATCGTGATCCGGTCCTCGAACATCTTGAAGAGGGCACTGAACTTGGAGCGGAGGCGGAACGTCATGTTCTCGCCGTCCTCGCTCTCAAGGCGGTAGCCACGAGCCTCCATATATTCGATGATACCGCCACGGAGGTCGGAATAGTCACCTTTCAGAATGACGGACTTTTTGATGAAGCCGAACCTTGGGTAGAACGCTGACACGAAAGCGAACAGCAACGCTATTTGCCACAAAGACTTGTAGCCGTCGCGGAACATCAGGCTGACATCAGCCTTGACGACTCCGGCGAACACAAGCGCCGCCATGATGACCACGAAAAGGATCGTGAAATAAAAAAAGTATTTGACCGCTCTGATAAAATATTTCATAATAGTCCGATTTTTGCTATCCAGACAAAATTACGAAATGTTTTGTTATTTTTGTGTCATTAATCATTAAATCGAAAGACTATGGCAGAAATAGATCCTATCCAGGAGCGCCGTGAGCGCGAAGAGCAGGAGAGAAAGAACGAAAGTCTCAGGAAAACGATGTGGATTCTTGTTGCGGTGGCGGTGATTCTTGCCGCGGGACTTGCCTACATCTGGTTCTCAAAGTCCAGTCTTGTAAAGGACCTTAACGCTGAGAAGGAAGACCTCACCCAGCAGATGATCGCCCTTAAAGGTGATTACGATAGCCTTTCATCCGACTACGCTTCAATCAACAGCCAGCTGGATTCCTCCAAGGAAGAGGTCAACCAGCTGATAGAGAGAATCCAGAAGACAGAGGCCACGAACCGTCGCAAGATGCGTCAGTATGAGAAGGAACTCGGAACCCTGCGCAGCATCATGAAGAACTACATCGTGCAGATTGATTCCCTCAACACATTGAATCACAAACTGACAGCGGATGCCGCGGCAGCCCGTCGCGAGGCGGCCGAGAGCCGTGCCGAGAACGCAGACCTCAAGGGGCAGGTCGAGAATCTTGCCGGTCAGGTGGCGGCTGGCTCCGTGATCAAGTCCAGAGGCTTGAGTGTCGCCGCCTACAACGGTTCAGACAAGGTCACCGACAGAAGCAGCAGGGTGGTAAGGCTTCTCGCCTCGCTTAGCCTTGTCGAGAATGATCTGGCTCCGAGAGGGCCGGTGAGAGTTTACCTGCGTGTCAAGGATCCTGACGGAATCCTCCTCACCAACAGCAGCCAGACCTCGTTCTCGTTCAACGGCCAGACCATGATCGCCTCCGCTTCCCGAGAGGTGGACTACGAGGGAAAGGAGGTTGACCTGAGCATCTACCTCAATGACATTCCTTCCTATCAGTCAGGAATATACACTGTCGAGGCCTACACCTCTCAGGCGTTCCTCGGCAAGACTGAACTGTTGCTCCGATAGTCCGTGATCTACCTTCACGTTCCCTTCTGCGGCAGTTTCTGCACCTACTGCGACTTCTATTCGGAAATATGTCGGAGTTCCCAGGCTTTCAATGAATATGCTGACGCCGTCATCGCGGAAATCCGCGGCCGTCGGGAGGAACTTGCAAAGAATATGTCCGCTCAACATGCGGTCAACACGCTTTACATAGGAGGAGGCACCCCATCGGTGCTTCCTCTTGATGTTTTGTCACGGATAGTCAGGGCTTTGACATCGTCCGGTGCCGAAGTGACTTCGCCCTTCGATGAATTCACAGTTGAGGTGAACCCCGAAGACATAGTGGAGAAAGGACATGAATATGTTCGTGGATTAACTGCCCTTGGTGTGAACCGGTTCAGTATGGGCGTCCAGTCGTTCAACGACGAAATTCTCCGTTGGATGAACCGCCGCCACGACGCAGGTAATGTCGTCAAGGCTTTCCGGATTCTTCGCGAGAGCGGAGTCCGGAACATCAGCATTGACCTGATCTTCGGCATATCCCAATTGACGGAAGAGATCTGGAAAGACACGATTGAAAAAGCCTTGGCTCTTGCCCCTGGGCACATTTCCGCCTACCAGCTGTCAATAGAGGAGGGAAGTGCCCTTGCCAGGATGGTAACCGACGGGCGTTATGTCGAAGCTTCCGAGGAACAATGTCGCCGGCAGTACGACATCCTGTGCCAAACCCTTAAACAGTCCGGCTATCATCATTACGAAATCTCCAATTTCGCAAAACCAGGCTTCGAGGCCGTTCACAACAGCGCCTACTGGCGCAGAGTCCCGTACGTAGGTCTCGGCCCTGGAGCCCATTCTCTGGCCGGCAACGTCCGCTCATGGAACAGTCAGGAACTGCCGCACAGGATTCCGGACGAAAATCCATCTAAGTCTAAGGGGTGCAGTCCGAGCAAAAGGACACCAGGTCACCCAGACGGAAGTTTGATGACATATTCAAGAAGTTCCGAGACCCTTTCGCTGGAAGACATTCGAGTTGAGAGGATCATGCTCTCTCTCCGCACCGACAAAGGTCTGGAAGCCACGGAATTATATTCATTGGCGGACAGCGCAGTCATTGATGCCCTTCTGAGTGAAAGCGCCCTTGAAAGAAGTGGTGGCTTTATACGTATCCCCGAAGACCACCTCTTCACATCCGACGAGATCATCCGCGAGTTGATCTAGACTCGGTTTTAGCTTGTTTGGATGCCCTCTGAGGTGAAAATACTAAAGGAATTTATATAATTAATCGTTAATCCGAACGACCATTTCGCACTTTTCGCAGTCGAAGGATAGTGGGTAGCGTTTGCCGTTGTTTGCAAGATATAGGTGGCTGGCCTGGTTGGTTGTGGCCTGGCCGGATGAGTTGGTTGCGAGATCGGACTTGCCTTGATGCCTGCCGGTTGGCCGGGAAACAGGACAGAGACCCAGTTCATGGCGGATGCAGTACTTGGTGCGCATCAGCTCTGCGTCCGGGCGAGGGGAGAGCTCGAAGGCGTCGTCCGTTATGGTGGCGCCAAGGAACTGGTAGGTTTCCCGTGCGATGTGGTTGGCGATGTTGGCCTTATACGTGAGGTGGATGCCTTTCGATGTCTGTTCTTGAATGTCAGAAACTTGGAATAAAGGAGACTTCAGGCTCCGGCATTCTGTCAAACAAGCCGGGCTGTCCTTGGGCTTTTTCCGGAAGTCAATGGCTTTGACAAATTCGAAGCGGCTCTGGTTTGTTGGCAGAGGAATAGCCCTGCAGGGCATCTCTTCGAGGGCGGCGGCAAGATCTCGTCTGATGGTGTTTAGGGCGGCGGTCTGGAGGAAAGGCAGCGAGCCGTCCGGGGTCATGACCTCAAGTGAGCGGAGGGTGAATGAATATATTTCCGTGGTCTTAGAGATTTGGGTGACGAACATTCCGTGCATCCTTCCGGCGTTCTCCGCGGCGATTTCTCCCGCTTTCCGTTCCAGTGTGACGCTCCGGCCGTCTTGACTTACGGCATTGATCTTCAGTAAAAATTCCTGTTCATTCAGGCGCTTCGGCAAGTTCGTCGACCAATCCTTTGCGGCCATAGTGCAAGACCAGTCTGTCGCCGGGCCAATGTCTTTGGTCGCTGCTGCCGAAGTGACCCTTGGGTCAGAGATCCGAACCGAAATGTCAACCGCCACAGGAATCGTTCTGACCGGCAGGTTGGACTCCAGTTCCTTTTCGAATGCACTGCTGAGATTGCGGTACAGTTTTGCTCCCGGACAGAGGCCGGTGACATTCCGGCACGTTATCCTGTTCCCTTGGCAGACATCTCCACGAAAACCGACAATCTCCCCACGCCCTTTTGTGAGAAAAGAGAACCCGTCCCCATTCTGAAGCCGGTCACCAGGATTTTTTATCCGCACGGTTATTACGGCATCTTCTTCGCCTGAATGTCTTCCTGCCGGAGAACCATGGCGCAGCGGAGCGATGGACACCACCGTCCCGACCTCCTCCCCGATTGATCTGGGAGCATCCATAGATGACCAATTCCCGGACCGTTTCCCGTCCAGAAACAGTTGAGTGTAGCCTCGGTTGAAAGTCTTCCCCAGATCTGGAGTGAATCCACTTTCCGACCACCCGAATGAGGCTCTACGGTACTTCCACGGATTTGCTGAGACCAACTCGTCCAATGCCAATGAATATGCCCGCACGACATTCCGCACGTAGGAGATGTTCTTCAGCCGTCCCTCGATCTTGAACGAGCATATTCCGGCCTCCGCAAGGTCTTGCAGCCTGTCTTTCAAGTTGTAATCCTTCAGTGACAACAGGGCTTTGTTCCGCGCCAGCACTTTTCCGGTCCCGTCCACAAGGTCGTAAAGTGACCGGCACGCCTGGATGCATTCCCCCCGGTTCGCGCTTCGTCCTGCAATCCGCTCTGACATATAGCACTGCCCACTGTAGCAGACGCATAGAGCCCCATGGACGAAAAACTCCAGCTCACAATCCACTTCCGACCTTATCATACGGATCCGCTCCAGAGACATCTCTCTTTCCAGAACAAGCCGGGAGGCTCCGATGCTTTCGTAAAGCCGGGCTTTTTCCGGAGTCCTTATCGCGCATTGTGTCGACGCGTGTATCGGCAGGTCCGTCAGTCGCCAGACCGCCAGATCCTGCGCGATCACCGCATCCACTCCAGCGGCTTTCGCTCCGGCAAGCAACCTTTCGGCCTCCGCAAGTTCATTGTCAAAAAGAATTGTGTTGAGTGTCAAGAAAATCCGCACTCCGAATCTGTGGGCATACCCAACGAGTCTCCGGATGTCCTCCATCGAGTTCCCAGCGGCCTGGCGAGCCCCGAACGCCGGCCCTGCGATATACACAGCATCGGCACCGCAGTCAATCGCCGCGATGCCGATGTCAATATTTCTTGCCGGAGCAAGGAGTTCGAGATAGTCAGGCATTTCCCTCACTGAGATTAATTATTGGAACATCCAACGTCACAAGATGGCTGCCCATCTCGAACTTCCCTTTACGTTACCACCTCCCTATCCCAAATTTCTCGGGCTTGCTTCCACCGCTTGCGTAGGAAATGGAACTTATAGGAAATTACTTGCTGAGGGATGCGATCATCTGCTTGGCCTGCGCGCCGAACTTAGGATCGTCCTGAACCTTCTTGTAGAACTCAAGAGCCTTGGCGTTGTTCCTCGCACCCTGATAGAGAGCCGCTACAGTGAATGTGATGGCTGGTGCGTTCTTTGCCCCCGGTTTCAACTCAAGGTACTTCTCGAAGTACTTGATGGCATCGGCGTTCTTGCTGAGCTTCTGGGAACTCTGTCCTGCGATGAGGTAGGCAGTGGCGTTCTCGACGTAGCTGTTGGCCTTCTCGGCGGCCTTGACAGCGTCTGAATATTTCTGTCCCTTGAGGGCGGCGTTGGCCTGCCTTACATAGATGTTGGAAACCTGCTCCTTGGCCTCTGCCTCCTCACCGTTCCATGCGGCGTGCTTGAAAGCTTCGATTGCCTCGTCAACCTTGCCCTGAGCTCCGAGAGCCTGGCCAAGATATAGGGCTGTCTTGCCGGCCGTGGTGTCGATGGCATAGGACTTTGCAAAACCATCAGCGGCGGTGGCGAAGTCTTTCAGCTTGAGTGCGTCAACACCTTTCTGCATCCACATCTGAGGCTCGAGTTCCTTGACCCTTTCGACAATATCTGTGTTCTCATACTCAGTGGCGATTTTTTCGACCTCGTCAAGCTTCGCGGCAGCTTCATCGTACTTCTTGTCCTTGATCAGATCCTTCGCGATCTCAAGGGCAACTCCAGGGATGGCGTTCTTGCAGTTGGTGACGAGTTCATCAGCGTCAGCTCCTATGGTCTTTCCCATTTCGAGTGCTTTCTGGAAACAGTCAAGTGCCTCTGTCCAATTCTTCATGGAGATGGCTGTGGCTCCACTATTGTAGAGGTCAGTAGCCTGGGCCAAGTCCTGAGCGGAAACCATTCCGGCGGCCATAAATGCGGCCGCAATCGAAAGAATAAACTTTTTCATCGTAGTAATAAATTATGTTTAACTATATTTATCAATAGCAATAACCACAAATGTAATAAAAATTTTGTGTCATTTGCACATTATTGGCTATTTTTGCCTAAACGGGAGGTGTCAGTGATGCGTTATCTTATCAAAATCAAATCAGTCTTGTTTTCAGTGCTGCTTGGCTTTTCAATAATGATGCCAGCGCAGGAACTGCCTGTCCTTCAGAAGGATGGAGCGGTCACGACCGGTAGTCTCACCAATGGCATCACCTATTATCTGGTGACAAACCCATCGATGAAGGGCGTGGCTGACTTTGCTTTGGTCCGCAAAGGCTTAAGCGACACTCTGTCCGCGAGAAAAGAACTCTCATCCCTACCTCACTTCAACAAGGCGGTACCTTATAAGTTCTTGTCGCGTAAGGGAATAGGCTGCCGTTCAGACGGGTATGTCTCTTATAGGGATGACGCGACAATATTCAGATTCGATGATGTGCCTGTCTTTGACAAGTCTGCTTCAGACACTACTCTTTTGATGATGTTCGACCTCATCGCGGCTTGTCCGTATCAGCACGCTGTCATCATAGCGGGCGACATCAACCCTTCGGCCATCATTGAGAAGATGAATGTATTTTCATTGATGGTGCCGTCACGCAACCCAGTATTTAAGAAGAAGGAATATGTCTGGGAGCCTTTGACGAATGCTGAATATTCATTCATCCCGTCCCCGCGCTCATCGGTGACGTTGAAATTCCGCTCGCCAAGGACTCCGGACGACCAGATGGGGACCATCCAGCCTTTCATCTCGGAGCTTTTCTCTAATGCGCTGCGCGAAGTTGTCTCAAGCCGTCTGCGGGAAACGTTCATGTTAAGGAATATTCCTGTGAAATCGTCGGGGGTGGAGTATTCGGGCAGTTCCTCAAGCTCTGGTGACGAGAGTTTCAGCGTAAAAGTGTGGACTTCCCGCGACCAATTGATGCCGGCTACTTTGGCAGTTGCATCCGTGTTGTCTGAAATCTGTTCCAAAGGAATCGGGATTGATGAGTACAGGGTCGCGCGAAACTCAGTCCTTAACGGTTACCTCAAGCCTTCCGCCAATGATGCGATTGTCCGCCAATGCGTCTCCTCCTACTTGTATGGCGCTGATCTGGCCTCCCCGGCGACGAAGGCTAGATTCTTCTTGTCAAGGAATATGTCGGCTAAGGCCGAGACGGACCTTTTCAATTCCTATTCCTCCGCATTGCTCTCCGGTATGGAGACCCCGGAAGTTACTTGGACAGGGAACATTGATGACTATGACGGGTGGTTTTGGCCCGCCGCTTTAGAGTCTGCCGGGAAGAGTGTCTCGGCGTTGGGAAAACCGGTCTATCATTGGAGGTCAACTTCCAAGGACACTTCGGCTTTCTGGAACGAGAAAAACAAGGTGAAGGTTCGGTCAGTGGTGCCCGAGCCTGTGTCCGGAGGGGAGATGTGGACTTTCTCCAATGGCATGAAGGTGATCTACAAGAAGATGGACACAAAAGGTCGTTTCAGTTACTCTTTGATGTTGAAAGGAGGTTTTTCAACGGTGAGGGGTCTTCAGCGTGGGGAAGGTGCCTTCTTCTCCGATGTATTCGGTCTCTGTGAGATCGCGGGTATGTCAGGGAGCGATTTTGGCAAGATTCTCAAGTCCTACGGCGTCGGGATGGACTGTACGGTCTCTGCTTCGGATCTTAGACTTTCCGGTTCAGCCCCGTCAAACAGATTCACTCTTGTGCTCAAGGCTTTGCTCTCCGCCGCAAATCGCAGAAAGCCATCCGCTTCCGCTTTTGAGTCATGGAGAACTCAGGAACTTGCGTCTCTGGAGCCTGCTTATCTTGACAGCCTGATGTACCAGGACTACAACTATTCTTCTGTCAAGACACCTTCCGGCCTTACGCCGAGGGTTATGGATGAGGCGTCGGCGTTCTTTGACAGCCAGTTCGTAAAGACGAATGACGGTGTTCTGGTGATCGTCGGCGACATGGCGGCTGAGTCGGTTCAAAAGATTCTGTGTCAGTACCTTGGTGGATTCCGTGTCAGCAAGTCTTCGAGTGTCCGTCAGTTCGTTCCTTACAGGATGCGCACTGGTGCGACAACATATTCACGGACAGGTTCTCCAGTCAGCATAAGCATCGCCATGGCATGCGCCGAGCCGTTCACGACAGAAAACTATATGGCTTTCAAGGTCGCCGGCTTGGCTCTTCAACGCCGGCTGATGGGGACAATGGCCGAGTATGGCTTCAGCGTGAGGATGTCAGACTGTTTCAGTGTCTGGCCACAGGAGTCGTTGGAACTGATTTTTAATTGTTCCCCTGTTCCAGAGACAGGTCTCCCTTATGGGGTCAGGAGCGGCTCTGACCAACCGATGAGAGCCCTTGTGGCTGCGCGGAAAGCCATTGAGACAGTGCTTTCGCAACCAGTGGACGCCGCCGAGCTTACCTCGTGCAAGTCCTTGTTGGCCAACAATTACTCCACCTATCTGTCAAACACAGACAATTACATAGATGCAGTCCTGATGCGCTACTCCGCCGGTAAGGATGTGTTGACCGGCTACAACAGCAGGATTGGCGGTGTTTCAGCCGAGAAGGTAAAGGAAATCTTCGGCGTTCTGTTCGAAGGAATGAGGATTGAATATGTCGTCAAACAATAAGTTCGGAACCATCATCCAGATCGGAGACATTCTAGTGTCAGAGGATGTCGTCACTGAATATTTTGCCTGCGACTACGCTGTCTGTAAGGGTAGCTGCTGCATAATAGGGGACAGCGGGGCTCCTTTGGAAGAGTCCGAACTGGAGCCTTTGGAGGAGAGCTACCCTGTATATTCAAAACTTATGAGGCCGCAGGGCCGCGCCCAGATCGACAAGGAAGGATTCTTTTCCATAGATCGTGACGGGGACATCGTGACTCCTGTTGTGGATCAGACCGAAGAGTGCGCCTACACCACGTTCGACGAGTCAGGCAACTGCTTCTGCTCCATCGAGAGATGCTTCTTTCAAGGCACCTGCAGGTTCCGCAAGCCGCGGTCCTGCTGGCTCTATCCGGTCCGTGTCACCAAGCTCACAGGCGGCGGACAGGCCCTGAACCTTCACCGTTGGGGAATATGCAAGGACGCCTATGAGAAAGGCCGCCGCGAGGGTATCCATGTCTATGAGTTCCTCCGTGAGCCTTTGACATACGTTTTTGGTGAGGAGTTCTACGAAGCCCTCTCTTTCGCTGCCCGAAAGATTTTGTCTGATTGAGCGCAAGTTTGAGATATTGCCCGTTCTTGATTATGATTTGTGATGGCAGGGGTGCAACTGGCAAGAGCATAAGAAAATAGAATAAGAAACTGTTTTGATTTGTTTGTTTGAAGGTCAAGGGCAAGCTCTTTCCCCGCCACTCACCTCGGCATCCAACCAGATTTGCTTTTAAGTTGTGTGTTCTGAGTCAAGAAGTGTAAAGAAATTTAACA
>DJQB01000023.1:0-52733 GCA_002439875.1 Bacteroidales bacterium UBA6397 | reverse complement strand
TGTTAAATTTCTTTACACTTCTTTTAAGCACTTAAATTGCTAAAATACTTATAATTAATTTATTAGTTATTTTGGCACGCCTGATGCTTGTGCTTTTTACCGAAAAGATAAAAGAACATGAAAAAGGCAATATTCATAACATTTGCGATGATGGCCACGGCTCCGGTTTTCGCGCAGGAGTCGCTTCCGAATCCGATGACGCTGAAGGATTGCATGGAGTATGCGATCAGCAACAGTACAAAGGTGAGGATCCAGCAGGCGGCCAACGATGACGCCCGCCTCGCCAGAAGGGACGCGATTTTCGATGCTTTCACTCCTGAGATCAGCGGAAGCAGCTATGCCTACTACAACTTCGGACGTGCCGTTGACCCTAAGACCAACACTTACGTTACCACGACATCGTTCCATAACAGTTACGGAGTCAGCGCGGGCATAGCCCTCTTCAACGGATTCAAAGCCGTGAACAACATGAAGATCTCCAAGACCTCCATTGCTCTAGGTAACTCCCAAGAAGACCAAATCGAGGCTGACATCTGCCTCGCCACGATGGAGGCCTACTGCAATGTGCTCTACTACAGTCAACTTGCAGACATTTACAAATCTCAGGTTGAGGTTGCGGAGGAATCCCTCGCTAAGGCCCGCCGCCAGGAGGAACTTGGACAGAAGGGCCACGCTGATGTGGTCGAGATGGATTCCAACCTTGCCGACAAGCAGTATCAACTCGTTGAGGCTAACAACAAACTCAACGATGCGAAGATCACCCTTGAGGACGTGATGTTCTGGTCGGAGCCAAGCGAACTTGTCATCGACACGACCCTTCCGACCACACTTGACTCGGAGCGTATGCTGACAGATTCCCTGGCCATGGAAGACATGGTGGATTTCGCGCAGAACAATAATCCGGCTGCCCGTGTCGCAAGGTACAACCTCTTGAACGCTAAGCGGGAACTTAACACAGCCAGATGGCAGCTGCTCCCTTCTCTGAATGCCTACGCCGGCTGGTCCACGACCTATTTCACCTACCCGGGCAGCGGTTCGACATCCGACCCGTTCAAGACCCAGTTCAAGAACAATGGTGGTGAATATGTCCAGCTGTCCCTGAATATTCCAATCTTCTCCGGACTCCAGCGCCACAGCAACATCGCAAGAAAAAAGAACGCGGTCGCCAAGGCCACAGCCGAGTACGACCAGAAGATGAGAGAGATCTCCGCCGAGGTGCGCAGGGCCGTCCAGGACCGTGACGGAGCTTCCGCCGCCTACATCCAGGCGCAAAGAAAATCCGATGTGCAGGAGGAAGCATATTCATTGAATATGAAAAAGTTGGAGCAGGGACTCATCTCTCCGATCGAGTTCCAGACCGCCTCGAACAACTACCTTGAGGCGAACGCCCAGCGGCTCAACTCGCTCCTGACCTACTTCATCAAGCGCAGCGTGGTCAACTACTACAATGGGGTGAATTATATTGACCAATGAATATGATCGCATGGCATTTGATTGACTTTGAATGAATATACACACACAAAGGTTCGTCAGGTCGAGGAAAAGGAAAAACCGGAAAAGGAAAAACAATCAACGAAAAAATCAAACATTATGGACAAGATAATCGAAAAGAAAAAAGGCTGGAGATCAGCCTTCACAAAAAAGGCGATGCCTTACTGGCTTGGTGCCATCGTGGTAGTGTTCGTGCTCTACCTCGTGTTCAGAGACAATTCCAAGACCCTAAGGGCCGACAAGGACACGATCACTGTCAGCGAAGTCACTGACGGACAGTTCAACGACTACATCCGTGTGAGCGGTCAGGTCCAGCCGATGGTCACGATCCAGATCAGCCCGCTTGAAGGCGGTACCGTCCAGAAGATCATCGTGGAGGAGGGATCCACCGTAAAGGCCGGAGAACCGATCCTTGTGCTTTCCAATGATAATCTTGATCTTCAGATACTTAACGCTGAGGCTGAGCTTGCCGAGAAGGAGAACATCCTGCGTAACACGATGATCTCGATGGAGCAGCAGAAGCTCTCCCACGAGCAGAACAGGCTCCGCTATGCCTCCGAGGCAAAGCGCAACAAGAGGACTTTCGAGCAGAACCAGCAGCTCTACAAGGAGAAACTCATCTCCAAGGAGGATTTTCTCAAGGCGCAGGAGGACTACGAGCTCTCGCAACAGAATCTTGACCTTACCCTCAAGAGCATGGAGCAGGACAGCCTTTACCGTTCAACCCAGCTTTTGAGTCTCCGTGAAAGCCTTGACAACATGAAGATGAACATGCAGCTGATACGTCGTCGTAAGGAAAGCCTGACGATCAAGGCTCCGATCGATGGAGTCCTCGGACTTCTGGACGCCAACCTTGGTCAGTACATCGGAGCCGGCACAAAGATCGGCCAGATCAACTCCGAAGGCAGCTACAAGATTGAGGCTAAGATAGATGAGCACTACATCGACCGCGTGGTTCCTGGGCTTGACGCCACATTCGAGCGTCAGAGCGAGAAATATGACGCACAGGTGCGTAAGGTCTATCCAGAGGTGCGTGACGGCAAGTTCCAGGCGGACTTTAAGTTCGAGGGCCAGCAGCCTGACAACATCAGGACCGGCCAGACATATTACCTGAACCTTCAGCTTGGCCAGCCGGAGCAGGCTGTCCTCATCCCTCGCGGAACATTCTACCAGAAGACCGGTGGCAAGTGGATCTATGTCCTCACCAAGGATGGCGGCAAGGCTGTCAAGCGCGAGATCCGCATCGGTCGTCAGAACCCTCAGTTCTACGAGGTTCTCGAAGGTCTGGAACCGGGCGAGAAGGTCATAACCTCTTCCTACGACAACTACGGTGACAGCGATGTGCTTGTCTTCTAAGTGAATAATGAATATAATGTCGCGGTCGCTGAGTCTTCGGTCCCTGAGCTTGTCGAAGGGCCGAAAGGCCGCCAATACAAGAAAAAAACAAGAATATATACAATAACAAATAAAAAATCTTAAAGCCATGATTAAAGTTACAAATCTCTCAAAGGTCTTCAGAACTGAAGAAATCGAGACAACAGCCCTCAATGGAGTCTCATTTGAAATCGCAGATGGTGAATTCGTCGCCATCATGGGCCCTTCAGGTTGCGGCAAGTCAACCCTACTGAATATCCTCGGCCTTCTTGACAACCCGACCAGCGGATCGTATGAACTTCTCGGCACGGAGGTCAGCAAACTCAAAGAGAAGGAGCGCACAAAGTTCCGTAAAGGCAACATCGGTTTCGTGTTCCAGAGCTTCAACCTGATTGATGAACTGAATGTCTACGAGAACATAGAGCTTCCGCTCCGTTACCTGAACATCTCCGCGGCCGAGCGCAAGCAGAAAGTCACCGAGATCATGAAGAGAATGGCCATCAGCCACAGGGCGCAGCACTTCCCTCAGCAGCTTTCCGGTGGTCAGCAGCAGAGAGTTGCCATTGCCCGTGCCGTGGTCGCCGGTCCGAAGCTGATCCTTGCCGATGAGCCTACGGGTAACCTGGACTCCAAGAACGGTAAGGAGGTGATGGATCTTCTGACCGAGCTCAACAAGGAGGGTACGACAATCGTGATGGTGACCCACTCCCAGAGAGACGCAGCCATCGCCCAGCGCACAATCGACCTCTTCGACGGCAAGATCGTCTCCGACGTGAAGAACGAACTTTAGCAAGAAATCTTTTTCGTGGGGACCGGTGAATATTTGGCGAGAACTGATGACTCGCTGCAACGGACTTGACATTAGATAATGTATTATACCCATAAGTGCTGGTCCTCACGTTTAAGGTTTATGAATATATCAAAAAACAAATTGTTGGCCTCGGCGAGGCCGTGAACGGAATATGAACAGTTTCATTAACTTCTTGAAGCGCAACAAACTTTACAGCGCTGTCAACCTTCTGGGACTCAGCCTCTCGATGGCGTTTGTCCTGCTTCTGGCTGTGTATGTAACCAGCCAGCTGAACACAGACTCGTTCCAAAAGAACGCTGACCGGATCTATGTGATCGCCCAGAAAGAAACCCTTTCGAGCGGCTACTGGCTGTCACGCCACATGAAGGCTAATTTTCCGGAGATTGAGAAGTCAGCGTCATATTCCAGCAACGGATTGCAGGAGTACAAGATCGACGGCAACACCGTGAACGCCAGGACTTCTTACGCTGACTCATCGTTTTTCGATATGTTCAGTTTCCCTCTTGTGGAAGGTGATTTCCGTGAGTGGAAGGCCTCGATAAGTGGTGTCTTGATCAGTGAGTCTTTCGCCAAGGCTCAGTTCGGAGATAGGGATCCTGTCGGACGTGAGATACGTTTTGACGGCGCGGACTCGACGGTAAGCAACCTGACAGTCTCAGGTGTGTTCAAGGACATTGAGAACTCCATCATCAGACCGTGCGACATTTTCCTTCGCGGAGAGATTATGACGATCACCAACCAGGCAAACGATGAGCGCATGTCCAACGCCGGATCATCCACTTGCTTTGTGATGGCTTATCCGAACGCAGATCTTCCGGCCAGACACGATGACATTCTTAAATGGTGCCGGGCGAATTTCTGGACATATTTATCAGACTATGGCGGAGACGAGAATGACGTGAGAATCATTCCTTTGCGGGATATCTATTTCCTGTCGGACGGCAATGAGGACTATAACGACGGTCTGGTTCTTGGCAACAAGACGACCGTGATGCTGCTTGCTGGAATGTGCTTCCTGCTGCTTCTGTTCGCCATCCTGAACTATGTGAACATGACCACGGCTCTCTCCGGCTTCCGCGCCAAGGAGATGGCCACCAGAAGGCTTATCGGTGCCACGAAAGGGGGCATATTCCTGAAAATGATTGTCGAGAGCACCATCATCTGCGCGGCCGCTATGATCGTCGCCATCCTGCTTGGCGAGGCCATTTCCCCAGCGGCTTCGAAGGTGCTGAACTATGACATCTCGATCTTCGAGGCTGTCTCTCCGGTGAGTATGCTTATTTGTGTCCTGTTCACGGTTCTGGTCGGTGTCATCGCTGGTATCGTGCCTGCGCTCATCATCCAGAAGGCCGAGCCAATCGAGATTGTCCGAGGCACGCTCAGGCTCAAGACCAAGACCCTTTACAGCAAGGTCATCATTGTCATTCAGAATGTCATCACTGTGGTGATGCTTGTGACGGCGTTCACGATGTTCCTCCAGATCCGCTCAATGATCAACGCTCCGGTGGGTTACAATACTGAGGATCAGATCACCATCAGCAATCAGTTCGGCCTTGCAGGTGATTTGACTCCACTCATCAACAAGCTTAAGGCTGAGAGTTGCATCGAGGCCGTCGGACTTGGAGATGGGCATCCTATGTTTATGACCAATAACTGGACGATGTCCACCGAAAGCGGAAGAGAGGCTTCGTTCCAGTTGATCAAAGGCGACAGCACCTATTTCAATATCCTTGGAATCAGGAAGAAACAAGACAATCACACTCCGGACTGCTATTGGTTGAATGAATATGCCTACGGAGTCCTCGGCATCGACGAGACCGCCACGGAGTTCACGACCAAGTCTAACCGCACGATGCAGATCGGTGGCATCTACTATGATTTCAAAATCAAGCCTTTGCTGGAGGAGCAGCATCCTGCGCTGATCTACCAGTATGACGAATATCCTGCCAAGAGCTGGCCGTGGACGATTCTTATCAAGACCACACCGGATCACAAGGAGGCGTTGGCGAGAGTGAAGGCTGTCTTTGATGAGATGTACCCGGACAAGATATTCGATGCTTCCTATGTGGAGGATGACATCAAGATGGTGTTCTCTTCCGAGAGGAGGGTGCTGGAGATCATGGTCATATTCACAATCCTCTCACTGCTGGTTTCGGCTCTCGGCCTTGTGGCGATGAGTTCGTACTACATGCAGCAGGAGCGCAGGACCGTCTCTTTGAAGAAAGTCTATGGTGCTGATTATAACTCTGTTCTGTGGGGCTTGGTGGCCGAGTTCATGAAGATGATCGGTGTGGCGTTCGTCATCGCTGTGCCTGTGGCTTGGTACCTGATGCACACCTGGCTGAACGGCTATTCCTACCGCATCGGTCTCCACTGGTGGATTTTCGCCCTTGCCGGCCTGTTCACCGCTGTGATTGCCGTCCTGGCCGTCCTCTGGCAGGCCATCCGCGCCGCCCGCACCAACCCGGCCATCGAACTGAAAAAGGAATAATGTGTTACATTTCCAATCCGGAAGGTTGCCCCGACGAACCCTCCGCGCTTCGCGCTCCGTCCCTCCCAGCCTGACGGCTGGGCCCCTCCCGCTTATGGCCGCGGGTGGCCAAGGTTCGCTGTGGCAACCTTCCGGATTGAAGCGCAATAATTCGTGAAAATATTGAAATAAATAATTAATTGACCTCTACGAAGAGGAATGAATATGAGAAGAGTAAGTGATTTGATAATCAAGGTCCTGTCCTTGGGAGTAGGGATGGCGATCGCCGTCATCCTGATCGCGAAAGTGTGCTTTGAACTGTCGTATGACAATGCCTACCAGGATGTTGACAGAATCTACAAGATTCGCACAGGGGTCGCGCGTCAAGGCGAAGACAAGGATTTCGGGCAGGTCAGCGGGGCTGTGGCTCCGGGATTCAAGGCCGAGGTTCCGGGTGTGCTTGAGGCCACAAGATTCTCTGGCGTATTTAACAATCAGAATTTCATCATTGATGAGGAAGGAAGCAAGGTGGAAGCCAGGCACATCATCACCGACTCTTGCTTCTTCAAGATATTCGACAGGCCATTCCTTGCGGGAGATCCTGAGAAGGCGTTGAAGTCATGGAGCGGCTTTGTCGCTGTGTCAAGGACATTCGCAGAGAAGTTAGGCGGGATCAATGAGGCCATAGACAAACAGATCGCCAATGAGCAAAGCCCGAATCTCAAACTGACAGTCTGCGGAGTCTATGAAGATTTCCCGAAGAACGGCTCCATCCATCCAGATGTCATCTTGTCCATTGAGACGATGAGCTCATGGAGCCTTAACAACTGGCTCGGCAACGACCGCTACATCGGATTCGTGAAACTTGCCGAAGGCGTTGATCCCGCGTCCCTTAAGGATGCGATCCACGAGATGCAGAAAGCGCATCAGCCATTGGATGAACTGGAAAAGAACGGCACCACGATGTGGTACTTCCTGGCGCCTATTGCCAAGGAGCACAGCTCCCAGCCTGAGGTCAGGAACCTGGTCTTCATCCTCTCTATTGTCGCCATCCTGCTTCTGCTCGTCTCCATCATGAACTACGTCCTTGTGGCCATCTCGGATGTCATCCGCAGAGCCCGTGAGGTCGGAGTCCGCAAATGCTACGGAGCCGAAGCATGGGACATCAACAAGATTCTCCTCAAGGAAACAGCCGGCAACCTGGGACTTTCCCTTGTGGTAGCCGCGTTGCTTGTCCTGGCGTTCAGAGGTGCTGTGGAATCCCTGCTCGGAGTCCCTGTCCAGGATCTTGTCACTCCGCTTTCCGTTTGGATCATCATCGGAATTGTCATCCTTGTGTTCCTTGTCTCCGCCATCATCCCAGCCCAGATGTTCAACAGGATTCCAATCTCCAGCGCCTTCAGAGGCTACAAGGAGAGCAAACGTCGCTGGAAAATCTCCCTGCTGGCATTCCAGTTCGCCATCAATGCCGTGCTGGTGTCCCTCGTGCTGATCGTAAGCTTCCAGTACCGCAAGGTTCTGAACACTGATCCGGGCTACGAGTACAAGAATCTGGTCTATGAGACATTCTCATCCTACGACCAGACCAGGATGAACGCCATCGCAGGCGCCGTCCGCACGCTTCCTGAGGTCGAGGCCGCCGAATTGACATATACCCTGCCTTTCTACAGGGCTTCCGGCAACAACGTAAGTCTGCCGGGAGACGACCGCGAGCTTTTCAACGTCGCCGATGAATATGGCGCCTCGGAAGGTTTCTTTGATATGATGGGCTTCCGTCTTGTCGAGGGATCTGTCCCGAAGGGGCCGAACGATGTGGCTGTCAGCAAGTCGTTCGTGACCAAGATGGCCGCTTTTGCAGACTGGTCGGACGGTGCCGTTGGCAAGATTGTCAACATCTCAGAGCACGGCCAGGTCACCATCTGCGGAGTCTATGAGGACTATGTGATCGGGGATGTCACCGATATGGACGACCGTCCGAGCGTCCGCTTCTGCTGGAATCAGGACTTCTACTCGGAGGAATACAAGGAGAAGGGGGGATATGATTGGGCCGGCCTGATGCATACCATTGTCATCAAACTGAACGAGGTCACTCCTGAGGCGATGCGCAAGGTTGAGAAGGCCATAAAGGAGGTCGCACCGGACAGCGACGCCGAGGTGAAGGCATATTCAGAGACGCTTATGAGCATGTACGATTCGACAAAACAGATGAAGCGTACCTATGAGCTCGGCTCCTTGTTCGCCCTTCTGATCGCCATCATCGGCCTCATCTCCTACGTCCGTGACGAGAACTACCGTCGCAGTGCTGAGATAGCTGTCCGTAAGGTCAACGGAGCTCAGTCCTCCGAAATCGTGTCGATGCTTGTGATGGATGTCCTGAAGATGGCGGTCATCGCAGTGATCATCGGCAACGCCGGTGCCTGGCTTGTGGCTCATTACTGGCTACAGCAATTCCCGGTAAAGATCGCCTTGAACCCTCTGTTCTTCATCGCTGCCGACTTAGTTGTCCTTGCCATCATCGTGGCCACAATCGCCATCGGCTCCCTGAGAATCGCCCGAATGAACCCTGTCGATTCCCTCAAGAGCGAATAATGGCGCAGAGCCTAATCTGTTAAAACAGAATGAATAAGCTGATTGCCTTTAGGCGAATCCTCCTATAGGAGAAACTTTATTTGTATGACTATGAATAGATTGTCCGCCACTCGCTTATAATCAACGAGTGGCGGTTAACGTGCTGATGCACAACGAATAGAGGTTTCTCCTTTAGTTGGAAACGACTAAAGGGAAATGCTTATATTATTGATAATGAATATGTTGCCTTTCACGGCTTCCGGCTACTGAGAAACTCTACTTGAATATCAGCGTGAAAGTTGTCACCTCGGAGTCCGAGCGGGTTAGTCGGAGGGTGCCACCGTGCATCCTCATTATCTGACGGGAGAGACTGAGACCGATGCCGCTGCCGTCGGGCTTCGTGGTGAAGAACGGAATGAAGATCTCTTCCTGACTCGCTGGACTGATCGCCGGCCCGTCATTGCTTACATTGATGATGACGTTGTCCCGTTTGTCAATCTCAGCGGAGATCTCGATGTGCCGGGCTCCGGCCTGGGCAGCGTTCTTGACCAGATTTATGAGAATCTGAGAGATCTGGCTTTCGTCAGCGTACAACAGCACGTCTTCGGTCTTCTCCACGAACTTAGCCACGGTCCCGGCTGCTGTCAGCACTGGTTGGCTGAGGTCGATGACCTTTGCGGCAAGATCCCGCGCGAAGAAGGCTTTTCTTACCGGCACGGCGACGTGGGTCAGATCCCTATACGAATTGACGAACTTTATCAGGCCACGGGACGAGCTGGCGATTGTCTCCAGGCCAGCCTTGAGGTCTGGGCCGTCGGAGGGCGGAGTGATCGTCCCGGCATATTCGGAGAGAGCTTCGGAAAGGGACGCGATCGGGGTGACGGTGTTCATGATCTCGTGGGTAAGAACCCTGATTAGTCTTGTCCATGACTCCGATTCGTTTTCCTCGATGGTCTCCGAGATGTCGTTCACCGCAATGATTTTCACGTCTTTACGCCCGATGTGGGCAGAAGTGGCGGAAAGAGAAATGTTGGTCTGAGAGCTTTCTGAATATATCGACGCTTTCTGGTCAAGACCTTCCTCCACTTTCTCGAATGCGCTTCTTAACGAAGGGCTTACGATGTCAAGCTGGCGAAGCGTGCTCAAAGAAGACACGCCCAGCAGAAGCAGAGCCTGCTTGTTGGTGTAAAGCACGGAATCCGTTCCGGACTCCAGCACGACGATGCCGGTCTTGGCCTGGTCCAGCATCTGCCCATAATATTCCTCCTGCTCCCGGATGTCGGCTGTCTCTTTCTGGAAGATGGCCCGGATTCGGTTCAAAGTGCGGTTGATCTTCCGGCTGCCCAAGCCTCTTTCGTCGAACCTGAAATTGGTCTCCTTATCCTCCAGTGCGTCAAGCATGTAGGTGACTTTCTTAAGGATGCGATGCCTCGTGAGAAGCACCGCGACCAAAGCCACCAGCACTAACACGCCGGCCGGAATCGCTATCTGAGACCACAGTGGCATATTCCTAAATACCGTATTTCTTGAGCTTGCTGTAGAGGGTCGGGCGGCTGACGTTCAATGCCTTGGCCACCAGCGACATATTCCCTGAATATTTCTCCACTGCGGCCCGGATCGCCTTCTCCTCGACCTCCTCCAATGTGGCCACCGATGGCTCGCTCCCTTCGGTCAAAGCCTCTGACGGAAGTTGCAATTCCTTTTCCGTCAGCTCGTTGCCCTCGGCGAGAATCACCGCTTTCTCGATGCAGTTCTGTAGCTCACGAATATTCCCGCTCCAGTGGCATTCCTTCAGCGCGGCCTTGGCTTCCGGAGCGATTCCTTCCACCTCGCGATGGTACTTCTCGTCGAATCTTTTAATGAATATCTCCGCGAGCGGCACGATGTCCTCCGGGCGCTCCCTCAAGGCCGGCAGATGGATGTTCATCGTGTTGATCCTGTAGAAAAGATCCTCCCGGAAAGTGCCTTCCTGCACCTTCTGACGCAGATCCATGTTCGTGGCGCAGACAAGGCGGATGTTCACGTTACGTGGTTTCGTGTCCCCGACACGGGTGATTGTACGGTTCTGGAGAACCCTCAGTAACTTTGCCTGAAGATGCAGGGGAATATTCCCGATCTCATCCAGGAACAGGGTCCCGCCCTCGGCCAGTTCGATTTTTCCGGCCTTGTCAGAGTAGGCGTCCGTGAACGCTCCCTTGACGTGGCCGAAAAGCTCGCTCTCGAAAAGGGTCTCCGGAATCGCTCCCGCATCCACACTCACCATCGGACCGTTCCTCCGCTCGGAGTGATTGTGTATCTCTCTGGCCAGAAGATCCTTGCCGGTTCCGTTCTCGCCTGTGATCAGCACCGTCGCGTCCGTGGGGCCGATCTTCTCGATTGTCTTTTTGATCTCTGACATAGCCTGGGAAGAGCCCCAGTACATCCCGGTCGGCCCGGTGGTATATTCATTGGGCTGCTGGTTGTCCTTCCGGTTCTCCGCCACCGCCCTTTCAAGGGTGGCGAGCAGTTTCTCGTTCTCCCACGGCTTCACGATGAAGTCGAACGCCCCTCTTTTCATCCCCTCGACCGCCAGCGAGATGTCGGCGTAGGCAGTGAACAGCACCACCTTCTGGTTCGGGTTGTTGTTGCGCAACTCGCTGAGCCAGAACAGCCCTTCGTTCCCCGTGTTGATGTCTGTGTTGAAATTCATGTCCAACAGTATCACGTCCGGCTGGAACGTGTTCACCGTGCTGATCAGCTGGGCTGGTGACGGCAGGATCTCCACCGCCTCGAACCGCATGGGCAAAAGGATCTTCAACGCGGACCGTATCCCCGCATTGTCATCCACAACAAGCACTTTCCCGACTTTCTTCATATTCATTGGATTGGATTATTCCGAGGCGGATTCGGAGACGGAGATGTTCTCTACTCCGGCGGACTTCAGGGCGGCGACAAGGGCATCGACCTGAGACTTGTCATCGAACGGGCCGACAGTGAACACGACCGCTCCGCCGTCGACACTCTTGATCAGATCCTTGTCGGAATGCTCGTGGATGGCGGCTATGGCCTGCTCGGACAGCGACTGGCCATCCTCCGGGAAAATTTTGATCATGAACAGAACCCTGACCTTGGACTCAAGTTCTCTGGCTTTCCTCACGTTGATGATTTGTCCATTGTGGAACGCATCGATCTGGGCGTCCCGGAATCCTCTGTTCTTCACCTTGTTCAGGTGGGAGAGAACGTCCTTGTAGGATTTGAACAGCCCGACGGAGTAGGCGTGCTTCCCCGAAGTTGTGATCCGTTCGAAAACCGGGCTCAGACCGTTGAGGTCGGCGACCGTGGCTTTCCTTCCAAGCGTGAATATCCTTATCTGGTAGATGATTCCTTCCGGCAGGGTGTTGTTCTCGGCGAAACGCCCCTCAGGCAGGATCATGAACGAGTAGTCGAAATTCGACTTTGGTCGGCGGATGTTCAGATGGAGGGCCGGGCCGTAACTGTTCTTAGAGAACATGTAGCCGGATGACGCGCCCACAATCTCTTTGTCGGCCTCGGCCTGAAGCTTTTGAGTGTCAATGACTATTCCGTTGGCCAGAAAATCCATCTCAATGTTTTGGAGTTCTTTCATCGCCGCGTTTAATGTGCTGTTCAAAGTAGGGAGTATCATTTCCTTGTCGGAGATCTGGGCAGTCAGCCTGGCTCTTTCCTCACCGGACGTGTAGGCAAGCCCCGAACGCATTTTGTCAAGATTCTTGTTGAACCTCGCCACTGAGTCCCGCAACGCCCTGACTTCGCGCATTTTTTCCATATAGCGTCTGGTGTTTTCGTCTTGTCGCTCCCCGTCAGGAACAGCCGCGTCGTTGTCTATCCTTGAATGGTCTTCGGCCGGATTGAGGGATGCCAGGTTTCTCAACTCACCGACATCGCTGACAGCCTTGCGGACAGGCATGCTGTCATATTCAAGGACATAGATAGTGACACTGTCGCGGCCGCACTCGCGGTTCGAGGCGAAGATGGAGTATTTCCCGTCATCTGTGTTGACGAAAAGAAAGTCGTCATAGGGTGACGAATATGGAAAACCCATGTTCACCGGCATATCCCAGTCGTTCGCCTCGTTGTTCCAGCTGGAGACGTAGATGTCGTATCCTCCCATCCCGTACAAGCCTTTGGATGCGAAGTAAAGCGACTGTCCGTCCGGTGACAGCATAGGGTAGACCTCGTCTGATGAACTGGTAAGCTGCTCGTTGATCAGTGCCGGAACAGACCACAGTGAATCTGTGAGACTGGT
Source organism: Bacteroidales bacterium UBA6397 (assembly GCA_002439875.1). Classification (GTDB taxonomy): domain Bacteria; phylum Bacteroidota; class Bacteroidia; order Bacteroidales; family UBA932; genus Cryptobacteroides. Next base: position 39,755 of record DJQB01000023.1, on the reverse strand, counting down.
TTTGTAGATGTTCCTTATGCCTTCCTCGTCCTTGGCCGAGTAGTAGATTTCCCTGCTGCCGTCAGGGATGTAGATGGCTCTGGAGAGATTGTCACCCCCAAGTGAGTCCAGCTGGTTCGGCGTCTTCCTCCAACTGTGGTCTTTCAGCGGATAGAAGAGGAAAAAGTCCTCGATCGGGAATGTCTGTCTGGCCACAACGGTCGGCTGACTGCAGAAACTCATCATGTTCAGACCGTTTCTGGCCATCAGCAGCAGATCCTCAGCTTTCGCCGAGGCAGTGGAGTCCAAGGCTTCTACCGCTGTCTCGCTGTACTTGACGGCCTCTGCGAAGTTGTAAGCCATTCTGCAGGAATCAGCCTTGATCATGAGCCGGGCCGGGGAGACTTGCGCGAAAGCCTCGCCAGAAATGATCATCTGCGCGAGCAGAGTGAATATGCCGATGAATATTTTGTTCTTCATTCTGAAAAATCTCGGTGAATGCGTCTGCAAAAATAAGAAATACTTGGCAGATAATTTCTTTCTAAGAAAAAAATGCTAAATTTGTACCCCTATTTTTATGCGAAAAAATTAAAACAATAAAATAAACGTAAAAATTATGCAAAGTAAAGGTTGGATTAGGCTTGTCGCCATTCTGCTTGCGATCGCTTCCGTTTGGCAGCTTTCCTTCACGGCGGTGACATCCATCCAGGAAAAGAAAGCGGCCAAGTTCGCTGAGAAGGCTGCAGTTGCGGCTCAGAATTCAGCGGCTTTCGCCAAGGTTCCTGAAAATGACCAGGCTTACTACCTGGACTCAATCAGGAAGGAGGAGAACAGAGTGTTCATTGATTCCATCTCTACGAAAAAGGTATTCCTTTGGAACACCTACAAGGAGTGCAAGGCCAAGGAAATCAATCTCGGTCTGGATCTCAAGGGTGGTATGAACGTCATGCTGCAGGTGCAGCTTCAGGATCTTGTCAAGGCCATTGCCGGAGACAACTCGAATCCCGAGTTCCAGAAGGCTCTGGCTCTCGCCAAGGAGCGCAGCGTCAATTCAAGGGAAGACTACATCACCCTTTTCGCTGATGCCTGGAAAGAGGTAGGTAACGGTCAGAATCTCGCCCAGATCTTCGGAACCTACGAGATGAAGGACAAAATCACCCCGGCCTCATCCGACGTCGATGTCATCCGCGTGATCCGCGAGGAGGCCGAAAGTGCCGTCGCCAACTCGTTCAACGTGTTGAGAAGCCGTATTGACCGTTTCGGCGTGACCCAGCCGTCCATTCAGAAACTAGGCAACAGCGGGCGCATCCTCGTCGAACTTCCTGGTGTCAAGGAGCCTGAGCGTGTGAGAAAACTCCTTCAGGGAACCGCTTCCCTCGAGTTCTGGGAGACCTACACCAACCAGGAAATTTCCGGCTATCTCGCAGAGGCCAACGCAAAACTCGCGGAGATTCTCGCTGACGAGCCTGACACGACAAAACAGCCTGAGGCTGTGGCTGAGCCTAAGAGCGACACCGACTCTCTTCTCAGTTCCGAGATTGCCAAGAATCAGAACAATTCGGCCGAACTTGACTCTTACAGAAAGGCCAACCCTCTCTTCGCCGTGCTGAGCCCTTCGGGATTCAACAACGCCTGCATCGGTTTCGCCGCCGCTGTTGACACCGCCAAGGTTAACAGATACCTTGCCATGCCTCAGATTGCTGAGATCTTCCCGGCTGAGTTTAGACCTATGTGGACCGTCAAGCCTTCCGAGTATGTTCAGGGAGACAACATTTACGAGCTTATTGCCATCAAGGCCACCTCAAGGGACGGCAAGGCCAAACTTGACGGAGGCGTGATCACCGACGCTCACGTTGTTTACGACCACGGTTCAAACGGTGAGCCTTCAGTCTCTATGACCATGAACGCGGAGGGAGCCAACATCTGGGCCCGCATGACCAGCGACAACGTCGGCAAGTCCATAGCAATTGTCCTTGATGGCATGGTATATTCCTATCCGAACGTCAATGGCGCCATCACCGGAGGAAGCTCCTCGATCACCGGTCACTTCACGCCGGATGAGGCGACGGACCTTGTGAACGTGCTCAAGTCCGGTAAGCTTCCTGCGCCTGCCACCATCATTCAGGAGCAGGTTGTGGGACCTTCCCTCGGAGCCAAGTCCATCAACGCAGGTATGATCTCATTCGTCATCGCGTTCCTGTTGGTTCTCGTTTACATGGTCTTCTTCTATCAGGGCGCCGGTGTCGCCGCTGACATCGCACTCCTATGCAACGTGCTTCTCCTCTTCGGAGTCCTCGTCTCATTCGGAGCTGTACTTACACTTCCTGGTATCGCCGGTCTCGTCCTGACAATGGGTATGGCCGTTGACGCCAACGTGATCATCTACGAACGTATCAAGGAGGAACTTGCAGCAGGTAAGGGCTTGGGCAAGGCTGTGGCCGATGGTTACAAGAATGCTTACTCAGCCATCATTGATGGTCAGGTGACCACCCTCCTTACCGGTGTCGTTCTCTTCGTGTTCGGTTCCGGCCCTGTGCAGGGCTTCGCCACCACTTTGATCATCGGTATCATTACCTCTGTCCTCACCTCAATCTTCATCACAAGGCTTATTTTTGATGACCGCATCGAGAAGGGCAAGAACATCTCGTTCGAGAACAATCTTACCAAGAACTTCCTTAAGAACACTCACTTTGACTTCATCGCTGCCCGTAAGTGGTCTTACATCATCTCCGGCGCATTGATCGTCATCTCTGTTGTCTCCATCTTCACCAAGGGCTTTACCTATGGTGTAGACTTCACCGGTGGCCGTACCTACGTTGTACGTTTTGACCAGCCTGTGACTGCAGAGCAAGTCCGCAGCGCTGCCGAGGCTGAATTCGATGGCGCCGTCGAGGTCAAGCAGTTCGGAGGTGAGAGCCAGATGAAGATCACAACCCAGTACAAGAACGATCAGGAGTCAACCGACGTTGACGCTGAGGTAGAGGCCAAACTCTACAACGCTCTGAAGCCGTTCTTCGCCGAGAAGGACATCACTCTTGACGAATTCAAGTCCACAGTTGACAATCCTAATGGTATCATCTCATCTGACAAGGTCGGCCCTACGATCGCTAACGACATGAAGAGAGACGCCATCATCGCCGTCATCCTCTCCCTGTTCGTGATCTTCGCCTACATCGCGCTCCGTTTCAAGGGTTGGACTTGGGGTCTCGGTGGTGTGGTATCACTTGCCCACACGGCCATCATCGTGATTGGTTTCTTCTCACTGTTCTCAGGAATCCTGCCGTTCAACCTTGACGTTGACCAGACGTTCATCGCGGCCATCCTGACCATCATCGGTTACGCCATCAACGACAACGTGGTTATCTTCGACCGAATCCGTGAGTACAGAGCCCTGCATCCGAACGTTGACGTAAGGACCAACACCAACCAGGCCATCAATGCCACGCTGACCCGTACTGTCAACACTTCAGTCTCCACTCTCGTCACGATGCTCGCCATCGCTATCTTCGGTGGAGAGTCCATCAGAGGTCTTGCGGTAGCCCTCATCCTTGGTATCTGCATCGGTACTTATGCTTCCATATTCATCGGTACACCTGTGATGTACGATGCCACTGTTTGGAATCAGAAGCGCCTTGCCGCCAAGAATGGCAACACCGCCAAAGTCGCCAAGCCAGCAAAGAAATAATCTTTGATTAATGAATATGCTAAAGCGCTGACCCATTCGGGTCAGCGCTTTTTTTGTGATCTTCATCAAATAATTACCTGATCATGTTCTTCGGGTCGAGAGCCTTGTCAAGTTCTTCTTTGGTGAGTAGGCCTTTCTCCAGAACGATGTCATAGACTGAGCGGTTGGTCTCAAGGGCTTCTTTGGCGACCTTGGTGCTGGCCTTGTAGCCGATGATCGGGTTGAGGGCGGTCACGATGCCGATGCTGTGCTTGACCATCTCGTAGCAACGCTCCTTGTTGACGGTGATGCCTTCGACGCACTTTTCGCGGAGGGTGTTCATGGCGTTTGTCAGCCAGGTGATGCTCTCCATGATGGATTCAGCGATGACAGGCTCCATCACGTTCAGCTGGAGCTGTCCTGCCTCGGCGGCGAAAGAGATGGTCGTGTCGTTGCCGATTACCTTGAAGCAGACCTGGTTGGTAACCTCCGGGATGACAGGATTGACCTTGCCTGGCATGATCGAAGAGCCCGGGGCCATAGGCGGAAGATTGATCTCCTTGAACCCACAACGCGGACCGGAAGCCAATAGTCTGAGATCGTTGCAGATTTTGGACAACTTGACGGCCAGCCTTTTCAGGGCTCCGGAGTAGCTGACATAGGCTCCTGTGTCAGGTGTCGCCTCCACGAGATCCGGAGCTGCGATGAAGTGCTCACCTGTGAGTTCTGTCATCTTCTTGGCGCAGAGTTCGGCGAATCCAGGCTTGGCGTTAAGTCCGGTACCGATGGCTGTTCCGCCCATATTGATCTCATAGAGGAGATTAACGTTCCTCTCAAGGTTGAGAACCTCTTCCTCAAGGTTGGTGGCGAAAGCGTGAAACTCCTGTCCGGATGTCATGGGCACAGCGTCCTGGAGCTGTGTGCGTCCCATCTTGATCACATGCTTGAATTCCTCTCCCTTGTCCTTGAATGCGCCTATGAGATCCTTGAGGCTCTTCTCCAGCTTCCTGTTCATTCTGATGAAAGCGTAGCGGAAAGCAGAAGGATAGGCATCATTTGTGGACTGGGCGCAGTTGACATGATCGTTAGGAGAGCAGAACTGGTACTCGCCTTTTTTGTGCCCCATGATTTCAAGGGCTCTGTTGGCTATGACCTCGTTTGCGTTCATATTCACTGACGTGCCGGCTCCACCCTGCATCATATCGACAGGGAACTGGTCATGGAGTTTTCCATCAATGATCTCTCGGCAGGCGGCAACGATGGCATCTGCGATGTGTGGCTCAAGCGCTCCGAGTTCCTTGTTCGTCTGAGCAGCAGCCAACTTTATGCATGCCATCGCAATGACGTACTCAGGATAGTCGCGCATCCTGGTGTTGGAGATCTTATAATTGTTGAGAGCCCTTTGTGTCTGAACACCATAATAGGCCTCAGCCGGAACCTGAAGTTCCCCAAGAAGATCGGATTCAATCCTGAATTTCTCTTCGCTCATAATGATTTAATATTATCAGTTTTATAAATTGTTTTATTATCTATCTGGCAAAGGTAAGTCCAAAAAAGATTATAAGCAAAAATGCCGCAATAAATTTCAAATTATTATTTATCTAAAGATAAACTTCTGTCGAAGTGACATAACAAACCAATGAATATTACTACCTTTGTGTTCATTTATATCCAAAGACATGATGAGAGCTATAGGGACGGTTCTATTGTTGGTGCTTTCCAACATATTCATGACATTCGCGTGGTACGGCCATCTGAAACTTCAGGAGATGAAGGTCTCCACCAGCTGGCCACTCATTTTGGTCATCCTGTTTTCATGGGGTGTCGCGTTCTTTGAATATTGCGCCCAGGTTCCGGCCAACCGCCTTGGATTTGCCGGTAATGGAGGTCCATTCAGTCTGATGCAGCTGAAGGTCATCCAGGAGGTTGTGTCCCTTATTGTCTTTACGCTCGTTGTAACTCTTCTTTTTAAAGGAGAATCCCTGCACTGGAATCATGTGGCCGCATTTGTCTGCCTCGTCCTCGCTGTCTTCTTCGTCTTTTTGAAGTAGTTACTCCTGAAACTCCGACATAAGGGAAATCCATTTCCCTGCTGTGGTGACCCAGACTTCCTTGTAGCAGGCGTTGTTGGTCTGCGGCCAGTACGGGATGTCCTCGTCGCCCAGAGTGCGGATCCCGACAGGCATCTCACCGGTGATCTCTCCGCTGGAGAAGCTGTTCATCTGAGGGTAATTGTGGCCTTCGCCGTAAATCAATGATTGCCCGAAAGGATTCTTGCCGACCGTCCAGTAAAGCTGCTCGCGGGCGATCTGCATCAATTTTTCATCGCCAAGAATCTTTCCGCAGATGGCCGCTGCTTTGCCGGTCGAAAGATGGACGGCGGAGTTGCCGTTGAATATTCCAAACCAGACGGGGAACCGCTTGACATAGTGATTGTTGTCTAACTTGACTCCTTTCATGACCTGCAGTGAATATCTTTCCTCGGCATCTGCCGGCGGAAACAGATGAAGGGCGTGGAAACTTTCGGAGTCCCTCCACTCTTCCTTCTCGTAGACACCGCTCGGAATCATTCCGTACGGAGCCGTGTAACGCATGAGGCTCTTAAGATAGTCCCCGTGAAGACGTACCGCTCCGAGCCACCGATGGTAGTCCGGGGACTCTTTCTGAGTCTGACAGAGCATCGCCAACGCCTGCATGAAGACCTGATCCCGTGACTGATGGATGTAATGCACTATCGACCTTTTGGTCGTGTCCCTGTAGAAAAAACCTCCCTGACAGTCTCCGACCGGCTCTGTCCGTTGGCAGGAAAGGACATATTCAATGGCATCGGAGGCTCTTGCGGCATATTCCTTTTTCCCGGTCAGTTTGTAAAGTTGACTGGCCGCCCATGAGATTGTGGCCTGGAACTGGCTGTGCGAGGTGTTGTTGGTGTGCTCGTAGGGTTGCGTGAAGATGTCGTAGCCGTCTTTGGCGAATTTTTCGGAGGCGAAGCGGAAGTCTTCCTCCGCGATGTCCCGAAGCCGTGCTTTTAGTTCTTTGTCGGTGTCCGGCAGAGTCATGGCTGCAAACGCTTCGTAGCCTGAGTGCAGGAAATTGTCGAAAGAGTTGTTCTGCACCCTGACCGAGGTGATGTCGTCAAATGTGCCGATGACCCCGTCCTGCCAGATCAGAAGCCCCATGCTGCTGGCTCTGAAACCATCCCCGAAGCGGCAGCCAATGATGAACGACAATCCCCAGCGGGCCTCCTCAAGCATCCTTGCCGCCAGAACCGGGTTGCGATCCTTAAGTGATGAATATGCTTCCAGAAGCGAGTAGGTCACATCTCCGGCCTGGAGGGTCTGCTGCGAAAGATCTCCGGCATCGTGCCAGCCGCCTGAATATTCAATCCTCTTTCCATCGTGCGATGCGAACAGGTCTTTGTGGCAGACTCCATGGATGCCAGGCACTTCGTGGCCGCAACGCTGACTGAATATGTAGTTGAGCACCCGCCAGCGGGAGTCGTCCCAGAGATTGTCCGAGATTCTGAAGGAGTCGGTCTCGAACTCACCGGTCTGGATTCTGTAAGTTCCTGGTCTGGTAAGCGCTGAGAAGTCCAAGATTCCGAATGTGCCCGTTGTCGTGACACTTTTTCTGATCTTTCCCGAATAGACCACCGCGCCGGATTCAACATCGATGACGCTGAATCCGCCTTCGGTCTGCGGGCCGGTGACAGCGGTCTTTTCTCCTACGGTGCTGTAACCGGTTGTGGAATAGATGATCTGCCCCTTCATGGGCTCCCATCCGGAGACTTTGTCGGGATCCTTGACTTTCTGCAAGGAGATCCTGTCGATGACAAATCTGGCGGAATAGTCTGACGCTCCGATGGAACTGCCTCTGTCCGTGGAACTGAACCTTAATCCGATGACCCTGTCTCTTTGGTATTCATCAATCTCCAGAAAGCATCTGTTCCAAACTCCGGGCTCCAGGTTGACAAGATGCGATCCGGACGGGCTGTTGTAGCCCGGCTTTGCGGGGACGTCTCCGTTGATGAACGACAGATCCACATTGACAACGCTCAACCCCTTGCAGTCAGGAAAGATCCAGAACTCGATCCGGTTGTAGTCTTCCAGATTCCGGCCTCCGAGGTTGTAGGTGGCCTGGCATCCTCCGTATGTGGCGTAGTCGGGGTCTCCGGGCGAGCCGACGGCTCGGAATCCGGGCTTTTTCCGGAATCTCATCTCCATCGGGAGTCCGTCAAGCGGTCCGGTCTCGGAGACAACCGCTTTTTTCCATCCTGCGGCCTCGTGGGAGTCTAGTGTGTCAACCGGCAGCGGACTGTGGAGGAATCCGCTTTCGATAAGTTGCTTCCTAAGCTGTACATCATAGCAGAACGTAGTCTGCGCCTGTGACAGAGTGCAGACTACGAGGCAAGCCGTTGTTGTCAGGATTCTGAACGTTTTCATTTTCCTGTTACCCAGTCTATCGCATTTAGCAGGAGCGTCTTGAAATTGTCGTTCTCCAGCAGTTTCGGACTGTGACCGAACTGGAAATAGACATTGTGCGCCTTGACAGCAGTGTTGGTCCAGATGACAGGGTGGTCGCCCATCCTTACATCTGAAGGTGGGGTGTATGAGTCCTCGTCCACATTCGCAAGGACGTGGATGTACCCGGCATCCCTTGGATTCCTGTCATAGGTGTACCATTCGTCATCAGGAATTGTGAAGATAGGGTCAACTCCTTTGAACAGAGGATGTTTTGTGTCCTCTACACGGACGGTGCCATCGGCCAGCGGCTCGATGTAGCCTGCGAATCGTATTCCGCCCATGAAATTGGAGAACCATTCCCACATCGGATAGCCGTCGAACTCGCCCAAAAGGGTGGCGTGATGGAAGCCGACGTAGCCTCCGAGACCCTTTTCAACATATTCTGTAAAAGCGTCTTGCGCGGCATTTGGCCATGTGTATGGAGGAAAGTCGAGTTGGATGATGGCATCGAAGCCCTTGAGAAATTCGGCGTTCACATCGTTCATGTTGTTTATGACAGTCATAGTGAACCCTTGAGAAGCGGAGACGCTGTCCAGCCAAGAAATGGCTGCATCGGTGAACGGCTTGTGGTGTCCACCGTTCTCGCTGACGATCAGAATGTTGGATTTAGAACTTGAGGCGCAGGAACACAACAGTGCCATAGCGGCCAGTAAAGAGACAAGGATCTTTTTCATGTTGATTATAAGTTATTATTCAGCTGATTGTCTTACTCTGCTGCCCCGGATGGCGTAGTAAAGCATGAACAGCTCGCAGAAGACCACAGCGAGCCAAGTCATTTTCCATCCTCCGAGCAGGTCGGCCAGAAATCCCTGCGCGAGAGGCAGGACAGCTCCTCCGAACACCCCGATCATGAACACTCCGGATGCGATGGAGGTGTATTTTCCGAGTTTATGCACCGATAGGGTGTAGATGGCGCCCCACATGATTGAATGGAACACTCCCACGACCGAAAGTAGCCATGGATTGTCAAGTACGGTCGCCAGGACTAGCAGGACAGAGGCGATGGATGTTGTGAATATGAGCTGCGCACGTGGCGGGACTTTGCTCAGCGTGCTTCCCATGGCTCGTCCGATGAGCATTCCGCCCCAATAGATGGTAGCGAGAAGGGCCGGGGAGGATATTCCTTTCTCGATGGCGTACATATTCACGTTCGCTCCAACGCAGACCTCCGCTCCGACATAAAAGAATATTGCGACGACCCCCAATGTCAGGTGTCTGAACGACCAGACGCTTTTCTCCAGTTTTTCTCCGTTCCCGGCTCTGGTTCCTTGGATGTCAGGGAGGGAGAACTTCATTAGGGCCAACGTGACGATCATGATGACGGCGGCCAGTGAGAGAAACGGAACAGCGAGCTGGGTGACCTGCACGTCCTCCATCGCCATTCCTCCGAACACGATTCCAGTGACAAAGTATGGTGCGATCGTGGTGCCGACTGAATTGGCGGTTCCACCGATGGCCAGCCTTTGGATGGATTGCGTGCCTTTTACGTCACAAGCCACGAGGTAAGGGTTGATGACAACTTGAAGGATAGTGGCTGAACCTCCGACCACGAACGATCCCAACAGAAAGATCAGAAATCCGGCCGGGAATGACAGGTTTTCCGAACCTATGACGGCTTCGGGAAAGTGTACCGTGAACTCTGATGATGCGAAAAACAGCAGCAGCCCCGCTGTCATCATGATCAGACCTCTGATCAAGGTCCCTTTGTAACCATATTCATTGACCCATGCTGAGCCGATCGGTCCGCAGACCGGGTAAGCCAGGAACCAGGAGAATGTGATCAACGTCGCGAATGTGTTCTTTAGACTTCCGGCGTTGGACAGGAATGCTTCTTTGAGCGGTCCTTGAAACTGGGAGTTGGCCGTTGTCAGGAATCCTACGACCAGAAACAGGAAAACCATTGAAAGGAATGGTCCGAGATAGTCTGACTTTTTGTTTTCCATGGCTAATCAAGTTTTGAGGCCGCGTCTTTGTCAAGAATAAACTCACAGTCTGGATGAAGTTGAAGGATGCTGGCAGGAACTTCCTCACTGACAGTGCCTTCCACGATGTGTTTGACAATCTCCGCCTTTGCGCTTCCTTTGGCTACGGCCACTATTCTTCTGGCTGACATCAAGTCCTTCAGCCCTATTGTCACGCCTCCGAGCTCCACGTTGTCCGGTGTGCCGCTCTCTCGCCGTATCCTCTCTTCCAGCTCCGGGTACATGACGGAGACACGGCATCCGCTTCCGAATGCTGATCCCGGTTGGTTGAAGCCGACATGGCCGTTCTCTCCGATCCCGACAATCAGAAGGTCTATGCCTCCTCGTGATTCGAGTTCTTCCATGAACTTCTTGCAGTCTCTGGCATAGTCATCGGATTTGACCGGAAGCATCAGGAAATGCTCATCGTCAGTCCCGATGTCATCAATCAGTTCGGTCTTCAGCATTTTCCAGCAGGATCCAGAATATTCCCGAGGAACATTCACGACTTCGTCCTGACCGAAGAATGTCACATCGGAAACATCAAAAGGATACTCTTTGTGGATTCTCGCTACGGTCCGGTGCAAATCTCCGGTTGTCCTGCCGGTCGAAAGACCTATGACACTGTCTTGTTTCCGAAGTACCTGCCCTATGATCCTCCATGCCGCCGCATCAGCGAAAGCTTTCTCGTTTTCTGTGATTGTGAGTCTCATTTTAGTGTCTTTGATTTTGCCGCAAGATAGCGACTATGCGTGTGACCGAGGTGGATTTTCAGACAAAAATAGTTGAAAAAATATCATTGCCAGCCAAACACTTGACAGATATCCAACTTTTTTTGCCAATATTCAGACATGCCATATTAATAATATGACTAACTTTGACCCCCGACAGCAACCACATGATGTCGTACTGAAAAATAATCAACTGCACTGTTCCTTAATGGCGTTTAGTAAGAGGAGACATATTATATTGGTTTTGTTGACCCTTCTGTCCTTCCTTACGGTGAGGGCGGAGGGTTTTGTCACTCTTGACGGAGTCCTCAGCAGCCGGAAGACCTATCAGGTCACGCAGGATGCGGACGGATTCATCTGGATTTATACCCAGAACGGAATAGACCGGTTCGACGGCCATGCCGTGAAAACGTACCGGATCGAAGATCTGCCCCAGTCCAGAGACGAGATCCTGTCATCGACAAGGTTTGCGTGTGACAATTCGGGAAACCTTTGGGTTGCGGTGAAAAACGGAAGGTTCTACCGTTACGACAAGCCATCGGACTCTTTCCGGCTTGAGATTGATCTGAGGAACCACCATCCGGGAATATCCTTGTACAGCATTTGTTTTCCGGGGCGCGGAACAGTGGCACTGGGCACTTCGGAAGGTGTTCTTTTTTTGACGAAAAGCGGAGAAGAGACATGGTACATCACCGATAGGATAGTCAAGGCAATTGCCGTCAGGGGACCGGAATCGATGTGGTTGGGGACGGACAAGGGAATATTCATGCTGGAGAATGGAAACGTCCGCAGGGTGGCCGATGACGTGGATGTCGCGTGCATGCTCTACGAGGAAGGAAAACTCTATGCCGGTACATTTTCCGAAGGACTGAAAGTTGTCGGGGAGGACGGAGTTCTAAAGAATTTCGGCTCGGTTTCCATCAAGGTTCCGGTCTGGGCGATCCTGAAGGATAATGATGGGCGTCTCGTTGCAGGGTCGGACGGAGAAGGCTTGTTCTATTTCAATCCGGAGACGGGAGAGGTTCTGGCTCATTATATGTCGGACGATCTGGATCGGTCGGCTATTTCGGGGAATACCATCAGTGATCTTTGTCTTGACGGGGATGGCAATTTGTGGGTTTCCACCACAACGGACTGGGTCTGCCGTCAGAGTAAAGGCACTCCATCAATCGACAGACTGACCCATCAGCCAGGGAATCAGAATTCTTTGTTGTCCGATCATGTCAATGTGATCTTTGAGGACGCATCCGGAAAAATCTGGTTCGGTACCAACGAGGGTGTGTGTTGCGTTGATCCGTCCGGTAGTGATTGGAAGAACTATCCGATGCCGGATCTTGGTGTTGTGCTGGCCTTGACGCAGGATGCCCGTGGTGATGTCTGGGTCGGTGGCTACGGATTTCCTCTTTATAAGATCAATCCCAAGACTGGAAAGTCTACTGTCTTCCAGGACGAAGGGTTCAATCATACCTATTCGCTCCTTGCTGACGGGGAATATGTCTGGATTGGTGGAATAGACTCACCTTTGGCAAGATACAATGTTTTGAACGGAAGTTTGACAACATTTACTGTCAATAATGTCGGGGATGTCAGAAAGGCCTCGGATGGTAAATTGACACTGGCCACCAGTGGCGGATTGTGCGTGCTGGTTCCTGAAACCGGCTCGATTTCGGTCATCAATTCGTTTGGTTCAAGGAAGTTGGAGTTTCCTGTACGATGCCTTGCCAATCATGGGGATGCTGTCTGGCTGGCCACTGACGGTGATGGCTTGATACGCTATGACAGGGGTACAGGATCCTCAAGGCGTCTTACGAAAGAGTCTGGTCTCTCCAGTGATTCCGTCACCGGTGTAGTGGTGGATCAGGATGACAATGTCTGGTTCACGACCTTTGAGACTCTCTACAGGCTTGATCCGGTCTCAGGGTGTCCGGTTGACATGAATGGATTCCTCGGAATCAACCGAGGTAGTTTCAATCCTAATGCCATCTGCCGGATTTCGGACAACCGCTTGGCCTTTGGCACTGCTGACGGTGTCTTTGTGTTCGCCCCGGAGGAGTTCTCGATCGAGGATCCGGGACAAATCGCGCCGGTCATCTCTGACTTCGATCTGCTGGATGACTCCAAACCTTCGATCCAGACCAATGTCGATTTGCTTGACAGAATCACCCTGAAGGCCGGACAAAATTCTTTCCGCATCGCATATTCCGCCCTCGACTTCACATCAGGGTACCGGACGTACTTTTCTAATCAGCTCGTGGGTTTTGACAAGACACCGCGTCTGAGTGATGCCGCAGGGAAGGTTGATTACTATAATATCCCTTCCGGGAAATATGACTACACACTGAAGGTCATAGACAAATATTCAGGAAAAATCCTTGGTGAGCGTCACCTTCCCATAGTGATCAAGAAGCCGTTGTGGTTGTCTTGGTGGGCGTGGTCTTTTTACGCGGCCTTGTTTGTGTTGTTCGTGGTGATGACTGTGGTGTGGTACCGCAGGAAGTCGTACAACAGAATCATGACTGAGAAAATCAACACTTTCGTGAACTTCGCCCATGACCTGAAGACACCTATAACTTTGATCAAGACTCCGCTCAACGATCTGGAAAGCATGGATCACCTTTCCGATAAGGTCAAAAATTCCGTGATGACAGCAAACCGCAATACTGACAGGTTGATGTCCATGATCAACAACCTTCTTGACATCCGGAAAAATGACCGGGACTGGAGTGTGTTGAGGCTGGCCGAATATGATGCCGGTGATTATCTGGACTCTGTCTTGCCGGATTTCAGTTATGCGGCCCGTCAGAAAGGACTGGAGTTCTCTTACCGTGTTGAAGCAGGCTTGTGTGACATCTGGATTGATCGGGAGAAGATGGATCTGATCATCCACAACATCCTGTCGAATTCTGTCAAATACACCTCCAAAGGTTTCATCAAGGTTCTGGCTAAGAGTCAGCGACGTTCCTGGACTTTGGAGATCAGCGATTCTGGAATAGGAATCCCGGCTGACTTCCAATCTAAGATATTCAGAGGCAGCTACAGGGCTGACAATGCCAGGGCATGTGACGAGAACGGCAATGGCATAGGTCTGATGATCACTCGCCAGTTGGTCAGTCAGCATCGTGGAACGATTTCATATTCAAGCATTGAGGGGAAAGGTACCACTTTCACGCTGTCGTTTCCGCAAAAGTACAAAGCTTCGGATTCCGTGGTGTTTAGGGATGATTCAGATGTACAGGAACCGGCTCCGGACTCCATCGCGCAGGCCCCCGACAATTCATACAACCGTATTCTCATTGTTGAGGATGACACCGAAACCTTGGAGTACATGAGGTCATCACTTGCGGAGGAATATTCTGTCATCACCGCCACGGATGGGCAGACAGCGCTTAATGTCATCACTGAAAAGAACCCGGATATCGTGATCTCTGATGTTATCATGCCGCTGATGAACGGCTATGATCTTTGCAGCAGTGTCAAGTCGGATGTCGCGACCAGCCATATTCCCGTACTTCTTCTGACAGGCATGACTGACAGGGAAAGTGTCATCAGGGGGCTTGAGTCCGGGGCCGATGACTACATCGTCAAGCCGTTCGACATGTCGGTCCTGAAGGCAAGGATCAGGAATATCCTGAATGAGCGCCAGCGCCTCAGGGAGGCTATCCTCTATTCCGGCAACGTTGCGGTGCGTAATGAATATTCCAATAAATTGGATCAGGAGTTCATGGACAAGGTGATCTCCGTGGTCCGGAAAGAGCTGTCCAACTCGGAATTCCAGATAAGCGACCTATGCCGGGAACTGGCTATGAGCCGCACGGCTTTCTATAACAAATTGAAATCCCTCACCGGTCAGGGACCTAACGATTTCATCAGAATCTACCGTCTGGAAAGGTCTAAGGAATATCTTGCCGACCATCGTTACAGCATTGCTGAGGTCTCGGATATGGTGGGCTTTTCTGACGCCAAGTACTTCAGTGTCTGCTTCAAAAAACAGTTCGGCGTGAGCCCAAGCAGATTTTAAACCTTTTTTGTTAAATCTTAAACCCCGATCAGGAGGATGTTGACTAATATTGCGGTGGAATAACACTCAAACGCAATGGAAACATATCTCGGCCTCGATTTGGGAGGAACAAAATTACTAATCGGAGAAGTTGACAAACACGGAAACATCCTTCGCTTCAAAAAGTATGATTCAGGATATTTCAGCCAACAGACAGCTTCTGAAATAATCAAATCATCCCTTGATGACTACATCCGCACGGTAGGGTGGGTCGGTGACAAGCCCGTCTCGATGGGCATCGGCCTGATCGGCCGCGTTGATCCTAACGAGGGGGTTTGGCTTCAGATTGACCCGAACAGAACCCACCCCATAGAACTGGCCAAAGAGATCACTGAGATCTATGGTATTCCTTGCCGTATCGACAACGATGTCAAGAGTGCCACGAGAGCCGAGCGTGTCTGGGGGGTGGGTCAGTTCTCAAAGAATTTCGTGTATATCAATGTCGGTACAGGCATCGCTGTCGGGACGGTTGTGAACGGTCGACAGATACGTGGAAGCCATTTCAACGCTGGAGAAGCTGGTCACATGACCGTCGGGGTCAACGTAGGTGTGAGGTGCTGCTGCGGCAGGATGGGCTGCGTGGAGGCAATCGCATCGGGAAGCGGCTTCGATGCCTGCGCCAGACTTCTTAGGGACAACTACGAGACACGTCTGACGATTCCTTCTGATGAAGGGGTCAGGGTGGATGTCCGGGAGGTCATCAGGCTTTGCCGAGAAGGCGATGAGCTTTGCCGTGTGCTAGTTGAGAACGCCACACAGGGAATAGCCAACCTTATAATGAACCTTGTCAGGATCACCGACCCGGACACCGTTGTTCTGGGAGGAAGCATCGTGGCGGACGAGTATATATTCGAGAACGTTCTTAATAAGTTGAACCATAACACAATGCGCTTTGTTACCAATGGTGTGGTCATCACAAAGCTAAACCCTCAGTTCATCGGATTGCTGGGTGCGGTTGCGGTCGCCATGAACATGTAGGCGCGGGATTATGATCGAACGAAAATAAACATCAAGAGCAACATAAAGAACATCAAAATCAACATTATGAAGAGAATTATCTGCTCTATAGCCTGCACACTTACGGTGCTGTGCTGCTGCGCCTGGGGCAAAGGTGAGGACAACAATAAAGACATGATCGTGGGAGCCTATCTCATGGGTGTCCGCAACGAGCTTCCTGACGTTAATCTTGTGACTCACATCAACTATGCTTTCGGGCATGTCAACGAGACATTTGACGGGGTGTTGTTGCCGGAAGGTGACGGATTGAGCCAAGTGGTTGGATTGAAGAAAGTCAAACCATCCTTGAAGGTTCTCCTTTCCATCGGAGGATGGGGGAGCGGGCGTTTCAGCGAGATGGCCTCGGATCCAGTGAAGAGAAAGAGTTTCGCCCGTGATTGCGCAAGGGTCGTGAAAGAGTTCGGCCTTGACGGCATCGACATAGATTGGGAATATCCCGGAAGTGACCTTGCCGGAATTTCCTCGTCCCCGGATGACAAGGCCAATTTCACCTTGCTTATGCGGGATCTCCGAGCCGCCATCGGGAAGAGGAAGCTGCTTACCATAGCATCGGTATGTAATGCGGATTACATTGATTTTAAGGGAGCTCTCCCTTATCTGGACTATGTCAATGTCATGTCCTACGACATGGGGACCCAAAACACTCACCATGCGGCTCTCTACAGGTCTGAATATGCCGGCAACTGCACAGCGGACGAAGCTGTGCGCAAGCACATCGCCGCAGGTGTTCCTCGGAGGAAGATAGTCATGGGAATGCCTTTCTACGGCAGAGGTGTCGAAGGATATGTCCCGTATCGTAAAGAGTCTTCGTCAGACAAGGAGTTTTGGGATGACACCGCCAAGGTTCCGATGATTCTGGACTCGCTTGGCAACATGCTCTTCGGCTATGAGAACACAAGATCCATCGCAGAGAAGTGCCGCTACATCGTGACCAACGGACTTCGTGGTGGAATGTATTGGGAATATAATGCCGACAATGCGTCACATGACCTCGCCAGGGCTGTGTGTGAGGGACTGAGAGGAAACGCGTCGGTCACCGAGGCTTCGGTTTCCGATGCGGGCGACAGAAACAAAAAGGACAGTGTCCGTCCTGCCAACTATGCCAAAAGCAAGCGGTTCAAGGCGTTGATGCTGTGGGATCCTTATGCTGAAATAGCCCATGTCCAGTTCGACAAACAGTCAATGGAGTTTTTCCACAGATTGAACTATGGCGACGGGTTTGTCCTAGACACCACTACCACCCTCAAGGGCTATACTTATGATCAGTTGAAGGAATATAGTGTCATCATCGCTCTGAACGCCTCCCCTTCGGATCCGGAGTCCCGCGCTCTCTTTGAAAAATATATGGAGAACGGCGGTGGCTGGCTCGGCTTCCATGCCTCAGCCTACAATGACCGGAACACCCACTGGCCTTGGTATGTCAAATTCCTTGGCTTCGGAGAGTTCAAGGCCAACAACTGGCCTCCTCAGCCTGCTCTTCTTGAGATTGACACTCACGAGCATCCTGTCACCAAGAATCTTCCGGACGCTTATGTGACTCCGCCTTCTGAGTTCTATCAGTGGGCCTTGGGACCGCGAGAAAACAAGGATGTCCAGGTTCTGCTGACGCTTTCAGCAAAGAATTATCCTATGGGCGTGAAAGACATCGTTTATGGTGGTGACTTTCCCGTCGTTTGGACAAATAGGAACTATCGTATGGTTTACATCAACATGGGCCACGGAGACGAGAGCTACAAGGACGCCACTCAGCAGTTGCTGTTCCTGAACGCTTTCCGCTGGATCGTGAGTCGGGACCCCAAGGGTGATCCGTTTGACAGATAACCGGATAATCCTATAGAATATTCTAGGAATACCAACTTAATACATTTTAAAAATGCTAAAACTAAGATTACATCTCCTTTTGTTGGCTTTGCCGCTATCAGGAGCATTATCCTTCGCACAAAATCATTTTGAGGTGCGAGGTCGTGTCACTGACAAGCAGAACGAGCCGTTGATCGGGGTTGCCGTGCAGATTAAAGACGAAAAATCGAGCGGCACGATGACCGACATTGATGGCAATTATGTCTTGTCAAGGGTTCCCGATGGTTCAACCTTGGTGTTTACTTATCTCGGCTTCAAACCGGAAGAGGTAAAGGTGACATCGGCCTCTCTTAATGTTGTCATGGAGTCGGATAATGAATTGCTTGACGAAGTGGTGGTCATCGGCTATGGCCAGCAGCGAAAGGTCACGCTGACAGGATCTGTCTCCAATGTCGGGGGTAAGGAACTTCTCAAATCTCCTGCCGCGTCTCTTGGCAACACTCTTGCCGGCAAACTTCCGGGTCTTCAGTCGGTTCAGTACACTGGTGTTCCTGGTGCCGATGACCCTATCATCCGCATCCGTGGTGTCGGATCGTTCAACAGCGCCGAGCCTCTTGTTCTCGTTGATGGTGTCGAGCGTGAGTTCAGCCAGATTGACCCGAACGAGGTTCAGGACATTTCTATTCTTAAGGATGCTTCCGCAACAGCTGTCTTCGGAGTCCGAGGCGCCAACGGTGTCATTCTCGTGACAACCCGCCGCGGCCAGGTCGGCAAGCCGACCGTCACTCTGACAACGTCAGCTGGTCTTCAGCAGATATCCAGATTTCTGGAACCGGCGAACTCCTACGAGTATGCGACGGCTTACAATCATGCACAGGAGGTTGAGGGCGTGGCCGAGGACGGATGGAAGTTCTCCAAGGAAGCCATACAGCACTGGAAGGACATGGACATGCCGACTGTCTATCCAAGCACCAACTGGTTCAAGTACTTGATGAACGACCACGCATGGCAGCAACAATATAACATCAATGTGTCGGGCGGTACTGAAAGAGCCCGCTATTTCGTTTCTGTCGGAGTGCTCAACCAGGACGGTCTTTTCAAGACCTTCGATCAAGGCGACGAGGCGAACTTCAAATACAATCGTTATAACTTCCGTGCCAACCTTGATGTGGATTTGTCGCAGAGGAGCACGCTTTCCATCGGCATAGGCGGACGCATAGGCAAGCGCAATTCCATCGGAAATGGTGAGTACAACGGTCAGTCAGGTGTCTTTGGTGTCGAGGGTCTCCTCAACAATGGTACGCCAATGTCCGGCTACGGTCTTGACAGTGAGGGCCGCCGCATTGTCTCCGATCCGGATCTTGTAGGAAGCGTCGGCTCCGATGGTCTTGGTCTTATTTATCAGCCATGGAAATATTTAACAATTATTGAATAATGAAACACTTGATCTCAATAGTAATAAGCTTAAGTCTGGCTGTCATGAATATGTCTGCGGTCAATCCGCATTCCGTTTATAGTATGCGTCCGGACGATCCCGAGGCGTTTTACTTCACGCCTGATAACTTCGGCTTCAAAGCCGACGGCAAATCCGATGTCTCCGAAGCTTTACAGACCGCCATCAACAAAGTGAAAGCCGAGAGGAACTTCGGTATTCTCTTTGTCCCGGAGGGGAAGTACCGCATCAGCCGGACCATATATATTCCCGGAGCCGTCCGCATTATCGGCTACGGCAGTAAAAGGCCGGAGTTCATCTTGTCGAAAAACTCTCCTGGCTTTGATGTGGAGCATCCTTCGGACAAGGGTGGATCCAAATATATGTTCTGGTTCACAGGCGGTATCGTAGAGGATGAGAGCCGCATCCCGGATGCCAACGCTGGTACATTCTACAGCGCCATGTCCAACGTGAACATCACCATCGAGGACGGAAATCCGTACGCCGTGGCGTTGAGAACCCACTATGCGCAGCACAGTTTCGTCAGCCACATGACCATCAACATCGGCAAGGGCCGCGCTGGAATGTTCGAGATCGGCAATGAGATGGAAGATCTGGCCTTCTATGGCGGAGACTACGGCATCATGACCACCAAGGCTTCACCGGGTTGGCAGGTGATGATGGTTGACGCTTATTTCGAAGGTCAGCGCAAGGCTGCCATCAAAAGTCAGGAGTCTGGTCTTGCCATAGTGAATATGCAGGTGAGAAATGTCCCGATGGTATTTGACATCGATGACAACTACTGGGAGAAAATATTCATAGAGAATGCCCGCTTTGAGAATATCTCCGGCCCGGCGTTCAACATCGCTGTCGAGAACAACAGCAACAACTCCATCACCCTGAGGAACGTCTGGTGTTCTGATGTCCCCGTGCTCACCGCTTTCAAAAGGACCGGTGAGCGGACTTGTGTTTCGTACCGTAAGTATCATGTAAAGTCGTTTGACCACGGTCTTCAGATGGAAAGCCTTGTTGATGAGCCGAAATACAAGACCCTGCTTTCCGCTGGGCCTGTCGATAAGATTCCAGCAGCTGTCCAGTCCGTTCTTCCTGCCCTTCCTCCGATGGCGGAATGGAAAAACCTAAGGGAACTTGGAGCAAAAGGTGATGGTGTGACAGATGACACAGAAGCCATCCAGAAAGCCATTGACTCTTACGATGTCATCTATGTGCCTTCCGGCTGGTATCAGGTATCCAGACCAATAAAGATGCGCCCGTCCACAAGGCTGATCGGCCTTCATCCGTTTTCCACACAACTCCGTCTTGGCGAGAGCACGCCGGCCTTCAGCGGTTTTGGTACACCGGTGGCGGTTCTCGAATCCGCCAAGGGATCTGATGACAGCATCCTCAACGGAATCGGCATAAGCACTGGTGCGTTTAACTACCGAGCAGTAGGCCTTAAATGGACAGCCGGAGCCGGTTCCTATGTGAATGATGTCAAATTTGTGGGCGGACACGGTACGATGCGGAAGCCGGTTCCCGGCCAGAAGGCTCCAAGGTGGAGCTGGGGGCCACGCGAGGTGAGCACACCGGACAAACCGGTCCGTGAACAAGGAATGGACAAGGCTTGGGACACCCAGTACTGGAGCCTTTGGGTGACGGATGGTGGAGGTGGAATATTCAAGGACATTTGGACGGCGAGCACTTATGCTTCCAACGGCTTCTATGCGGAGAACACTTCCACCGAAGGCCGGATCTACGCCATGTCCATCGAACATCATGTCCGTAATGAGGTTAGATTCAGGAATGTATCGAACTGGAAAGTTTACTGTATGCAGACCGAGGAGGAGACTGTCGAGAGTTCTGAATGTCAGCCTATAGAAATGGACGGCTGCCATGACATGACTTTCGCCAATCTTTACATGTTCCGGGTCATCCGTGTCGTGAAGCCGTACCACAGCGCCGTACGGCTCAGGGGATGCAGAGGCATCGAGTTCCTGAACGTGCACAACTACGCCCAGACCAAGTACACGACCGACATCGCGGTCTTCGATCAGGACAAAGGCATCGAAGTCCGTCCTTGGGAATTTTCAAGGCTCATAGTCAAAGGTGACGAGCAACGGAACCGTGCCGCTTCCGCTGATGGCGTCGAGCGGTTGGCCGGTGACTTTGACTTTACCGAAGGAATCGCCCATGACAGCAAGGGCAACATCTACTTTTGTGACAACAGACTTCCTCGTCTTTGGGTTTGGTCCGAAACCAAAGGCCTCAGGCTGCTTGCCGACTTCCATTGGAAACCTTACAATGTCGCTGTTGACACCGAGGACAACATTCTGGTCACTTTCCGCTATGACCGCCAGCCGGGATGGGACGCCGATCCTATTGAGGTTCCTCAGCTTCCCGATTCGAGAGGCACGTCATTCAGCGGATGGGGGAACTCCGGGCACGCGGTTCTCGCATACACGATAGACCCGGACAACCCGGAGGAATCATTGAGGCTTCTGGATGAGAAACCTATGCGCTCGATAAAGAATGTCGCCAAGGCTTTGTACCCGTCAAACAGGTGGCGTGATTTCCACGATTTCAACGAAGATGCCTTGTACGTCCCTAAGACCTGCTTCGTGGCTCCCGATGGAAAGACCATCATTCCCCGTGTGTACGATATCGCGCGCAGCTCCTCTCTCTTGGAAGCCTTCCCCGGCAAGCCTTTCTATCTTGTCAATGAATATGACAGGCGCACCGTTGTCGCTGACGTTGCGGCTGACGGCACCCTGTCGAACCTCCGGTACTTCACCGAAAACGGTGAGTTCGGCCTTGCGGTTGACAGCAAAGGCAATGTGTACATCGCTGACGGTGAAGTGCAAGTCTATGACAGCAACGGCACACATCTCCGCACCATCCATGTCCCGGAACGCCCATCTACCCTGACAATCTCCGACAACACCCTCTACATAACCTGCCGTAAATCCATCTACCGCGCATCCCTGTAAGATAGTACAAATTCCAAAGGATGTCTCCTCCACAAGCACAGTGGGATGGCCTGAGAAGCAATGAGAGACCGTTTTGTGTGTCTGACCCCTCTCTCAAGGATAGGGTCAGACACATCGTCCCACCTCTGGCAGCAGTCAGAGGCACATTAGTTTGCTCATGGTTTTGTAAACCCATCCGTAGCGTTGGATCCCGAAGTCCAGAGGTATCTTGGCGGTCTACGCGCTTCGCGCGCCCTATACGGGTGAATGGCTGCCAATGTACCTCCGGGCTTCGGTTAACACAATTCTTGGACCTGCTCCTACTTATAGTGTACTTTATGGGCGAATAAGGGATAAAAAAGAAAGCACCAGAAAAGTGTTTTCCTTGAAATGTGGTCTGTAGTGACTTGTAGTGGTCTGTAAGCCGTTTTTAGGCTTTTTGTTTTCCCTAAAAATCCGGGTTTTGTGCCTCAGGCGGGAATCGAACCCGCACGGACATTTCTGTCCAAGGGATTTTAAGTCCCTCGTGTCTACCATTTCACCACCAAGGCAATAGATTGCAAAGTTACTAAAAATTCTTAAAAGTACTTCTTTTCCTGCCGGTAAAGTGCTATAAAGATAAAAATCAGCACTGTGAAAGCCCAAAGGGAGGAGCCTCCGTAGCTCAGAAGAGGCAGTGGAATGCCTATGACGGGCATAAGGCCGATTGTCATACCGATGTTGATGAAAAGGTGCATGAATATGCATGAGGCCACACAGTAGCCGTAAATTCGGGTGAACGACTCACGACTTTTTTCCGCATCGGAAATGATTCTTATGATGAGGAAGACGTAAAGCGAAATCACAACAAAGCAGCCAACGAATCCCCATTCTTCTCCAACTGTACAGAAAATGAAATCGGTGCTCTGCTCGGGCACAAAACCGAAAGTCGTCTGGGTGCCTCCAAGGAAACCTTTGCCGGTCAGTCCTCCGGATCCAATCGCAATCATACTCTGATTGACATTGTATCCAACTCCGGTAGGGTCCTCTTTCATACCGAGAAGCACTTCTATTCTCTTGCGCTGGTGGTCTTGGAGAATGTTGTTGAAAATGAAGTCTGTGGAGAAAATCAGGGCGATTCCGGCAATCAATCCCAGTGCAGACAGCGACAAGAATCTTTTGCGCGCCTTGTACCCTTGAACAATCATGAAAGGAATCACGCATGCGCATGCACCAATCAGGACATAAAGAGGATTAAGTCGTCCCAAAAAACTTTCGGGATCGAGTAGTCCAAGAATCCAAGGCAAAAGACAGAAGATCAGAAAAGCACCGGCACTGATCCAGAACATAATCCCAAACCAACTGGATTCCAATGTGTTGCAGGTAAGTAAAATCCCTATAAGTACAAGCATTGAGACATACGGAGAAGCCGTCAGAGTCAAGATAAACAACAATGCAGCAGCTCCTATGCAGAAGATCCACCATCCCGAAAACCCTTCACGGTACATCACGAAGATGAATCCTACATAAACCAAGGCAGAACCGGTCTCACTTTCCGCCAAAATCACAAGCATCGGGACCCCCAGAATCAAGGCCGTAAGCAAAAAGTCCTTGAATCTTGTGATCTTGAAGTTAGCCTGACTCATTACCGTGGCCAATAGCAAAGAAGTGGTGATTTTGGACACTTCGGCAGGCTGGAATCTAATGGGGCCGAATTCAAACCATGAGCGTGACCCTTTGACTTCAATGCCAAGGAATATGACAGCGACAAGCAAAAATAATACTCCCAGGTACAAAGGGACCGAAGCACTTTCCCAAAGTTGTGCATTGACTACGAACAGAATAAGAGCCGCAAGACCAAGTGCTGTCAGAATCCAAACGAACTGCTTCCCACAGCGAAAATTGTAATCGAATATGCTTGCAGGACCGTCAGAGTGGATGGAGGCATAGATATTCACCCAACCTATGATAATGAGCGCCAGATAGGTGATCACCAGGGTCCAGTCAACACTTTTTTTAATTCCTCTGTCCGCAAAATTCTCCATCACGTGGTCCTATTAATATGTTTTCACACGTGACATCAGGTCTCCCTGAAGAACTCTGTCTTCCAGAGGACGACGTTGTTCGCTGATCTCTCCGTTGAGGTATCTCTCAACCAAAAGAGAGGCAATCGGAGCAGCCCACGTGGCTCCGAAACCAGCATTCTCTATGTAGGCTGCAACCGCAATCTTCGGATTGTCTTTCGGGGCAAAGCAGAGAAACACGGAATTGTCGGCTCCACGCGGATTCTGGGCGGTACCGGTTTTTCCACAGATGTCAAGTTCTGGAACCGCGGCGATCGAGGCTGTTCCTCCCGATCCGAAACCGCTATTCACAGCTCTCCACATTCCTTGTATAACTTTCTTGAAGTTAGTGGTGTCCACCATTGTGTACTGCCTCTCGTAATATTTTGGATCAATCTCCACTCCCTCAGAGGCCTTCACAATATGCGGAATCTTGTACCAACCTCTGTTGGCAACAGTGGCGGCAAGATTGGCAATCTGCATAGGTGTAGCACCTACTTCACCCTGGCCGATGGAAATCGAAATGATGGTCGTGAACTTCCATCCACCTTTCCCATAACGTTTGTTGTACAATTTTGAAGTAGGGATTGTTCCTCCTAACTCGGCGGGGAAGTCTGTCCCCAACTTGTGCCCGAAACCAAAACTTTGGACATATTCATTCCATTTGTCAAGAGCTTCCCCGATGTCATGGTACTTTTTGTTCTCAAGAATATTCTTGAGAACATAGCAGAAATAGCCGTTGCAGGACATCATGATGGCTTCTTCCAGATTCAACGGAGACTTGTGGACATGGCAACCCAGTTTGTGATTGCCAAAGTGGTAGCCCTGACTGCACGGATAGGTGATTTCCGTGTTTAATGTTCCCTCCTGAAGCCCGATCAGGCCATTGACGAGCTTGAACACAGAACCCGGAGGATAAGGTGCTTGGACGGCACGGTTGAACATCGGCTTATGCGGGTCTTTGATGATTTCGTCATAATGCTGCCCTATGTCAGCCAACATGCTCACATCAACACCAGGGCTGGAGACCAAAGTGAGTATCTCACCGGTACGAGGCTCAATGGCAACAAGGCTACCCACCTTGTTTTTCATCAACGCCTGGCCGTATTGCTGAAGATCAGCATCAATCGTTGTGTAGACATCATGCCCAGGAACGGCTTCCTTGTCCATTTCCCCGTCCTTGTACCGTTGCTCGATTTGATTGTGGGAGTTCCGCAAGTAGATGTGGTAACCTTTTTCTCCTCGCAGTTCCTTTTCCCGTGCGGCCTCGATTCCTGTTTTCCCGGCATAATCACCGGAACGATACTCACCTGGGTGCTTTTCAATGTATGCCGCATCAACCTCGGAAACATAACCCAAAAGATTGCCACCTGCATTGACAGGATAGTCTCTGATGCTTCTGGCCTGTCCTCTGAAGCCCGGAAAATTATACTGAAGCTCAGCGAACTTCATGTAGGTTTCCGGCTTTATCTGTTTCAGCATCACCACACTCTGATAGCCAATCCGACGACGATTCCTAGCATATTCCTTCATCTTGCCTCTGATGAATTCGGGTGTCACATTAAGAGCGTCAGCTAGCATCAGGGTGTCGAACCGCTTGACTTCCCTTGGAGTGACAAGAATGTCGTAAGTGACTTTGTTGCTGACGATTATCTTTCCGTTACGGTCATAGATGATGCCCCTTGTCGGATAGATGATGTCATAGACCATCGAATTGTTGGACGCATTGATTTTGTATTTGTCATCGATGATTTGGATGTAGAACAACTTGCATAGAATAATCATCGCTATGACCAACAACCCTATAATCAAAGTTTTGCCTCTACCTTCTGTCTTCATAGGCAAGGAGATTGATAACACAGATTGACGCAAGGTAGCTTGCCATGGTTGACAGACCCACTTTGGATGCGATGAACCATGTTGGTCTTGTGCCTGCGCAATCAGCGATTACATAGATAAGGAGGAAAAGGGCTGTCATCAGTATGATGGCTAAGGAGACTCTTGCGAATCCGTATTTACGGACGGTGACACTCTCTTTTTGTTCAAAGGGCTCATTGCCGAAAAACATCCCGATGACGGGACGCCTGAGCAAGGCCACAGGGACAAGCGACATAGCATTGAGACCGAGAGTCCCTTCTGCAAAGAAATCCACCGCCAATCCTGTGACAAACGCAATCAGCATCGCGCGGACGGTGCCAATCTTGGTAGGAATGCAGAAAACCATCACCGGCAGGATTGTCATCATCATGAAAGGCGTGAAATGAAAGTAGTTGCTCAAAATCATCTGGGCAACTGTCAACAGAATGTAAGTCAATGCAAAACTGTTTCTCATTTTTCTGACAACTCTTCTTGCTTTTCGATGGCTTCGATTTCCTCTGACCTCGTGTTGGACACTATCGTGACATATTTCAATGCCCTGTGATCTTGGAACAGCTTAACTTTGATTTCGTTTGTGGCTCCATTTATGATTTTCGACTCTCCGGCTACCCCAATCGGAATGTCTGGAGGAAAAATCGTAGAATAGCCGCTGGTATAGACAGTGTCTCCGGGTGCAAACTTGAACTGAAGTGGAATCTCTTTAAGAATAGCCCCGTCAGAACTAATGCCATCCCATGCAAGAGGGCCCACGGCCCCGGAGTTGCCTAATCTGGCACTGATGAACAGTTCTGTGTTAAGGAATGAAATCGCGTAGGAATAGTGAGCGCTGACAGCATCGACAATCCCTATGACTCCTTTCGGCGTGATCACGCCTGAATTGCGCGTGACTCCATCATCGCTTCCCTTGTCGATGATGAGGTAGTTGTGCTGAGTGTTCGTGCTGGATTTGATGATGGTGGCCGGAATGTAAATGAAGCCGTTGTCCATCATCACCGGTTTGAATGCGGAATCGGCCTGTCTGGCGGCCAGTTCGTAGCCGCGCACCAGTCTCTCCAGCCGGTTGTTTTCCAAAGCCAGTTCGTCATTCTGCTTTTTCAAGGAGAAGTAGTTGGAGACGCTCTGAGTCGCACCCCATGTCCTGGCCATGAATCCGTGCGAGATTCCGGCGATCCAGAGTCTTTGGATCCGGTTGTTGTGGGAGAGCATCAGAACAGCCGCAATCTCCAAGATGAAGAAGACCGCGACTGTAAGAATGTTCTGGACAACAGACCTTTCTTTAGGCATTATCTCATCAGGAATGAGTAGTTGGATGTCTTTTTAAGCGCTATGCATGTGCCTCTTGCCACGGCGCGCAGCGGATCCTCGGCCACATGGAACTGGATGTTGACCTTTTCAGTGAACCTCTTGGCAAGGCCACGCAGGAGCGCGCCTCCGCCGGAAAGGAATATCCCGTTCTCGACGATGTCTGAATATAGCTCCGGGGGAGTCAGCTCCAGAACGTGAAGTATGGAGGATTCCAACTTCGCGATGGACTTGTCAAGGCAGTGGGCTATCTCTTGGTACGTGACGGCCGCCTCGACCGGATGTGCGGTCATGAGATTAGGTCCCCTGACGATTTTGGGCTCCGGCTCCTCGTCAAGGTCCGGAATCACGGCGCCCACGGCGATCTTGATCTCCTCGGCGGTCGTCTCGCCGATTTTGATGTTGTGCTGTTGGCGCATATAGTACTGTATGTCGCTGTTGAACACATCTCCGGCGGTGTTGATGCTTTCCTGCACCACTATGCCACCCAGTGAGATGACGGCGATCTCGGCGGTTCCGCCACCGATGTCAACCACCATGTTGCCTCTCGGAGCCTCGACATCGAGACCTATACCGAGAGCGGCGGCCATTGGCTCGTAGATTAGATAGACATCCCTTCCTCCGGCGTGTTCGCAGGAGTCCCGGACGGCGCGGATTTCCACCTGCGTGCTTCCGGATGGGATTCCGACCACAATCTTGAGGTTCGGGGTGAAGATAGACTTCCTCTTGTTGTTGACCTGCTTGATGAATCCCTTGATCATCATCTCTGCCGCGTTGAAATCCGCGATCACTCCGTTTCTCAGAGGCCGGATGGTCTTGATTCCGGGATTGGTGTGCTCGTGCATGAGCTTGGCCTGCCTTCCGATCGCGATGCACTTGCCCGTGTTGTTGTCTATCGCGACAATGCTCGGCGCGTCAAGCACAATCTCGTCATTTCTGAAAATGACGGTATTGGCTGTTCCAAGGTCCATCGCTATCTCTTGAGTCAGAAATGAAAATGCCATAACTGAATATATCCGATTCTATAAAACTTATAATTATACAACTTGTAAATATACAAAAAAAGTTATATTTGTAAGGAATTATATGAGCAGAAAAAGAATATTAATTGTTATGGCTGCCGGAAGTGGTGTCAGGATGGGGGCTTCAGTCCCGAAGCAATTTCTGGATCTGGGCGGCGTTCCTGTTCTCCGCAGGACCATCGAGGCTTTCGTCTCGGCGGTTCCTGACATCAAGGTCTTCACCGTCCTTCCGGAGGATCATATTCCTTTCTGGAAGGAATATTGTCTGTCTTCGGGCTTCAACTGTCCTCAGTCATTGGTGTCAGGTGGCTTCACGCGCTTCCATTCCGTAAGAAACGCTTTGAAAAAAGTCCCGGACGGAGCGATTGTCGCCATCCATGACGGGGTGAGGCCTCTCCTCTCGGTTGCCTTGATCAAGAACATGTTCGCTCGGATGGACGCCGGGAATGTCAGAGCCCTCGTGCCGGTGATCCCTTCCGTTGACACGCTTAAGGTAATCGATCGCGTGAAAGACCAGGCCGGGGACGAGGTAATGGTATCCCCGGAGAGAGAAGAAGTGGACAGAAGCCGGATTTTCGGGGCGCAGACTCCTCAGATGTTTTTGTCAGAAGACATCAAGGCCGCATATTCACAAGCTTTTGACACCACCTTCACCGATGACGCATCGGTCGCGCGCAAAAAAGGAATACCCCTCTCCTTCTGTGACGGAGAGAGGCTAAACTTCAAACTGACCTCCCCTGAAGACTTGTCCCTCGCTAGGCTGATTATTTCGTCTTATTCGCAAACTCGTCAGGCTGGTAGGTAGTCCGCTTGTAGTCCTTAACCCAGACCTGGCGCTCTATGGCCTGGTCAAGTGAAATCATTGTCTCGGTCGACTGAATGTAGGGAATATTCTGTATCGTGTTGATGAGAATCTCCATAAGATGGTCGTTGTCAAAACAATAGGCCTTAAGGAGCAGGGCGGCTTTGCCAGTCACGAAATGGCATTCCACAATCTCTGCGATCTTCTTGAGGTTGGCCACGACTTCGGGGTACTTGTCTGCTTCGGAGAGTGTAACGCTGATGAAAGCGCACACATTAAGCCCCAACGCCTGAGGCTTGACGAGCAGCCTTGATCCGGTAATGACCCCGTTGGCCTCCAACCTTTTCACCCTTTGATGGATGGCGGCACCCGAAACACCGCACTCACGGGCGATTTCCAGGAAAGGCATCCTGGCGTTGTTGACCAAGAAAGAAAGGATCTTCTGGTCAATCTGATCGATGTGATAAGTTGCCATTGCTTCCGATTTATAACTAAACAACCGCTAAATTATATAAAAAATCGTAGAATATCAAGATTTCTTAAAGCGACGTCGCCCTTTTTCGGTCGGTTTTGAATTATTAATGATGTCTTGACACGCCGCCTCGGTGAGGGTTGCTGCATCTGTTTCCTTCGGAATCCTGTAGTTCGACCCCCCGTGCTTGATGTACGGGCCGAAACGACCGTTGATCACCTGGATGTCGCTATCCTTGTATTCGGCCAACACGGCATTGGCTGCGGCCTTGTCCAGACCGTCCTTTATAATGGCCGCGCATTCGTCCAAGGTGATCTTGAGGGGATCCTTGCCGCGGGGAATCGAGAAGTTCTTGTCTCCGTATTTCAAGTACGGGCCGAAACGTCCTTTCAGGGCGATGACTTCGACACCGTCATATTCACCGACAGAGCGTGGCAACTGGAACATCTTCAGGGCATCCTCAAGGGTGATGTTCTCGATGAGCTGGTCTTTTGCGAGTGGGGCGTACTGGGCTTTCTCCCCCTCTCCTTTCTGGATGTAAGGACCGAATTTTCCGAACTTAGCGGTGATCTTGTTGCCTTCCCCGTCAGTGCCGAGTTCTTTTGACACATGGCTATAGGTGCCGTCGTGGAGCACTTCTTCGACCTTTTTGTGGAAGGGTGAGTAGAACTCGCCGATGACCTCGTTCCAAACCAGATTCCCGCCGGCGATCTGGTCGAATTCTTTCTCGACATTCGCTGTGAAGTCGTAGTCCATGATGTCGGTGAAGTATTTCTCGAGATAGTCAGTCACAATCATTCCGATCTCCTGTGGGAGCAACCTGCCCCTTTCGGCTCCGACGGTCTCTGTCTTGATCTTTTCGGTGATATTTCCGTTCCTTAGCTCCAGGTCATTGACTGTTATTATCCTGCCTTCCTTGTCTCCTTTGACGATGTAGCCGCGTCCGGTGGTAAGGGTCGCGATGGTCGGCGCGTAGGTGGAAGGACGTCCTATGCCGAGCTCCTCAAGCTTCTTGACCAGAGTGGCCTCTGAATACCTCGGCGGCGCGGCGGTGAACTTGCACTCCGCGTTTATGCCTTGTTCCTCCATCACGGTTCCGACCTTAAGGTCAGGAAGCATCACATCCTCTTCCTCGGTGTCCTGATTGTCCGTGCCTTCGATGTACAGCCTGAGGAATCCGTCGAACAGGACCTGAGTGGCCTGGGCGTTGAACTTCTCGGGTCTCTTGTCAGAGGCCACCCGAAGGGTTGTGTTGAGGACCTTGGCGTCCGCCATCTGCGAGGCGACGGTCCTCTTCCAGATCAGGTTATAAAGCTTCTGCTCCTGGGCTGTCCCCTCGATCTCCGTGTTCTCTATGAATGTCGGGCGGATCGCCTCGTGGGCTTCCTGCGCGCCCTTGCTGTGAGTCTTGAACTGGCGAGGCTTTGAATATTCAGGGCCGAAATTCTCGGTTATGTACTTCTTTGCCGTGCCGAGCGCGAGGGCTGACAGATTCGTGGAGTCGGTCCTCATGTAGGTGATGAGACCTCTCTCGTAGAGACTTTGAGCCACCCTCATGGTCATGCTTACCGGGAAACGCAGTTTCCTTGCGGCCTCCTGCTGCAGGGTGGAGGTAGTGAACGGGGCTGTAGGATACCGGTTAGCCTCCTTCTTTTCGACATCGGAGACAAAGAAAGCTGCCCCTATGCAGTCCTGGAGGAACGCGCGAGCCTCATCCTGAGTTTTGAATCTTGTGTCAAGGGCAGCTTTGACCTTCACCGAAGCAGGAAGCCCGGCCGGATGGAAGAAAGCCTCGACCTTGTAGTATGCTTCGTTCGCGAACCCCATGATTTCCTTCTCCCTTTCGACCACAAGCCTTAGAGCCACGGACTGAACACGCCCAGCCGAGAGTTTCGGTTGGATCTTTCTCCACAGAATCGGAGAAAGCTCAAAACCCACAAGCCTGTCCAGAACCCTACGCGCCTGCTGGGCGTTCACAAGGTTCATGTTGATGGAGCGGGGATTCCGGACGGCGTTCACTATCGCGTCCCTTGTTATCTCGTGAAAGACGATTCTCCTTGTCTGCGCCTCTTTCAGCCCGAGGGTTTCGTAGAGATGCCAGGAGATGGCTTCTCCTTCCCGGTCCTCATCGGACGCGAGCCACACTGTGGAAGCGCTTTCCGCCGCCTTCTTCAGTTCGGACACAACCTTTTTCTTGTCGGAAGGTATCACATATTCAGGAGTGAAGCCATTTTCCACATCCACACTCAACTTCTTGTCCTGAAGATCCCTGATGTGACCGAAGCTGGATTTCACCACATAATCGCTGCCCAGGAATTTCTGTATAGTCTTGGCTTTGGCCGGAGACTCGACGATAACTAGATTGTCTGCCATACTGTACTATTTTACAGGCGTTTCATAAATAGTTTGCCCTTTCACTCTGCAAAGTAAGCCACAAACTGGGCAATTTTCCAAATTTTGTTATAAATTTGTCCTTATTATGACCGAATTGACACGAAAGAAAATTATAAAGTGGTTCTGGATTCTGATCACGTTTCCGGTGCTGCTTCTTGCACTTATGATATTCCTTGTCTGGGCTTTCGCCGACATTCCTTCTTTCAAGGATCTTGAGAACCCTGACAACAAGCTGGCCACGCAGGTCATCGCCGAGGACGGTGAGATTCTGACTACGTTCCACATAGAGAACCGGACCTATGTCTCTTACGATGAAATCTCCCCGAATCTTGTCCATGCCGCCGTCGCTACCGAGGACGTGCGTTTCTACAAGCATTCCGGAATTGATTTCAAAGGACTTGGCCGCGTACTTGTCAAGACTATCCTGCTCCGCAACTCAAGCCAGGGAGGAGGCAGTACGATCACCCAGCAGCTGGCCAAGACTCTCTACCCTAGGGCAGATGTGGGGCGCAGGATTCCTGGAATATACCATGCCAGGATGGTGTGGGTCAAACTGAAGGAGTGGATCACGGCCGTCAAGCTGGAGAGGGACTATACCAAGGACGAGATAATGACCATGTACCTCAACTCCATATTCTTCGGCAGTGGGGCATACGGCGTGCGTTCGGCCTCAGAGACCTTCTTCGGCAAATTGCCGTCCGAACTCACGGTCGAGGAGAGCGCCATGCTTGTTGGCATGGTCAACAAGCCTACGAGGTACAATCCGGCCATAAACCCGGACAAGGCTTTGGTCAGAAGGAACTTCGTCATCGGGCAGATGGAGAAAGCCGGTTATCTGGACAAGGCCCAGAGGGATTCGATACGTCTGATACCGATCGAACTCAACTACGAGGTTCAGGATCATAATGCGGGGCTGGCTCCGTATTTCAGGGACATGGTCCGTCGTGTGATGAGCGCCATAAAGCCTCGCAAGCCGGATTATTACATGGCAGAGGACTACTCGGCGGATTCCCTGTCATGGGTGTCGGACGACCTGTACGGGTGGCTTGAGAAAAACAAGAAGGCCGACGGCTCAAGGTATGACCTGGACAGGGACGGGCTGAGGATCTACACGACCATCAACTACAAGATGCAGAAATATGCCGAGGAGGCTGTCGCCGAAAGAATAAGGGATCTTCAGGCGGATTTCCGCAGGGATCTCCGAAACAAGACCAACAAGCCTTTTTCGAACGACATCGATGCCGAGACCCGGGACAGGGTGATGCGTCAGGCCAGACGTTGGAGCGACCGTTACCGTGTCCTTAAGAAAGAAGGCAAGAGCGAGGCGCAGATCCTGAAGACATTCTCTCAGCCTGTGAAGATGCGGGTGTTCGCTTATAATAAGAAAGGTTACGCCGACACGACCATGACTCCTGATGATTCCATCCGTTATTACAAGTCCATCCTTCGCACAGCTTTCGTGGCGATGGAGCCGGGAACGGGACATGTAAAGGCTTATGTAGGCGGACCTAACTACCGTTATTTCAAGTACGACAATGTCCGTCAGGGTAGGCGTCAGGTCGGCTCCACGATCAAGCCGTTCCTCTATACGCTGGCGATGCAGGAAGGAATGTCTCCTTGCGACAAGGTGGTGAACCTGCCTCAGACTTTCGTACTTCCGGACGGCAACACCTGGACTCCGCGAAGTACGGACAAGGAGGAATGGATAGGAAAGACAGTGACTCTGAAATGGGGTCTCACCAACAGTTCGAACAACATTTCGGCCTACCTGATGAAGCAGTTCGGTCCAGAGGCCATGGCTGACATGATGCGTAGGATGGGCATTCAGAGCCATATTGATGAGGTCCCGGCGCTTTGTGTCGGGCCGGCTGACCTGTCACTGTGGGAAATGGTGGCCGCCTACAACACATTCCCGTCCAGGGGTGTCTACATCGAACCTCTGTTCGTGACCAGAATCGAGGACAAGCAGGGTAACGTCATAAGCGAGTTCACAAACCGAAAGCGTGAGGCGATCGGAGAGAACACGGCATATCTGATGGTCAATCTTATGGAGGGTGTCGTGCAGGGCGGAACGGCCAGCCGGCTCCGTTACCGCTATAAGTTGATGGGTGAGATCGCTGGAAAGACCGGAACAACCAACGACAACGCCGACGGCTGGTTTATAGGTTATACCCCTACTTTGGTCGCGGGAGTATGGACCGGTGCGGAGGACAGGCAGGTACATTTCCAGTCGATCACTTATGGACAGGGGGCGCACATGTCTCTCCCGACTTGGGGAATATTCATGCGCAAGGTCATCGCCGACGGCACTTTGGGTGTCTCAGAGAATGACAGGTTCATCGCTCCCGCAGGTGTCACCTTGAACCTTGGCTGCACGGGAGGAAACGAGGATGCGGCTGTGGATGTGCAGCAGAAGACTGAAGACTATTATTTTGAATAATACTGATATGGGCAAGTACCAGAGGATTGCAGTGATTTATGGAAGCGACTCTTCCGAATGGGAGGTCGCATGCCGCAGCGGGGAGTTTGTCGCTTCCCGCATCGACGGGACGAAGTACGATGTCTATGAGATTTTCGCGCGTTTCGGCAAATGGTCTCTTGTGGCTATGAAGAAACGGGATGCCATGAGAATCCCTTTCGCCGAGGGTGCGAGACCTGAGATTGACAAGACAGACTTCTCCGTCAAGGTGTACGGAGAGAAGATCAATTTTGACTATGCCTACATAGTTCAGCACGGCACTCCGGGAGAGAACGGTCTGCTCCAGGGGTATCTTGAGATGCTGGGGATTCCGTTCAGCAGCTGCAGTGCGTTTGTCTCTGCCGTAGCTTTTGACAAGTTCGCCTGCAAGAGTTACCTGAGGGATGTTGATTTTGTGAAATGCGCCCCTGATGTCTTTGTACGCAATGGAATGGACATCGACGCGGTCTGCCGCGATGTTGTGGAGAAACTGACATTTCCTGTGTTCGTGAAGCCTACAGACGGCGGTTCGAGCTTCGGGATCTCCAAGGTGCGTAAGGCGGATGACTTGCCGGTGGCTATTCAGTTTGCCTTCTCCGAAGGACCTTCTGTCATTATTGAGCAGGGAATAGCCGGTCGGGAATTCACCTGCGCGGCTTACTCGGACCCGGAGGGCGTGAAATCCCTGCCTGTCATCCAGATTGTCACAGAGAACGACTACTTCGACTACGACGCCAAGTACAACGGGCACAGTCAGGAAATCTGCCCTGCCCCGATTGATGACAGCCTGAGCGGGCATATT
Organism: Bacteroidales bacterium UBA6397; assembly: GCA_002439875.1. Lineage (GTDB taxonomy): Bacteria > Bacteroidota > Bacteroidia > Bacteroidales > UBA932 > Cryptobacteroides. The sequence goes on along the minus strand of DJQB01000023.1, from coordinate 4,453 downwards.
CAGGAAGTGAGCAAAAGAATATATTCACAGTTGGGTTGCGCCGGAGTCGTCAGGATGGACTACATTCTGGCTGAGGACGGCCTTTATTTTCTGGAAGTGAACACTATACCGGGAATGACAAGCGCCTCCCTCGTGCCTAAGATGATCCGCACGGCCGGTCTTGACATCACAGATTTCCTTACGGGAATTATTGAAAATTCATAATCAATTCTAATTTAAAGGCTTATGCTATTGAAGGATTTCCTCAATGAAGGTGCCGCACGGCTGGAGACTCTCTATCCGACAAAGGAGGCAAGAAACATTATGCTGATGCTTTGCGAGAGCAGAATAGGCACGAAGAGCTATACGCACATCGTGGAGCCGGAGTATCAGATCAAGGACAAGGCCATGGACGGTCTCAATGCTGACTTGGAACATCTTGCCTCGGGCGAGCCTGTGCAATACGTCATCGGATACGCTGATTTCTGCGGGTTGAGGTTCAAAGTTACTCCTGATGTGCTTATTCCACGCCCGGAGACAGAACTTCTGTGCCGTGAGGCTATCAAGATCGGATCAAGGATGCAGAGGATGAGAAAGGCCTACGGAAAGTCCGCCAGGCCGGTCCGGATTCTGGATCTCTGCACGGGTTCAGGATGCATCGCATGGACTGTGGCCTTGAATATTCCTGGAGCTGAAGTGATTGGCGTGGACATCTCGGAGAGGGCTGTCGCTGTGGCTGCCGGGCAGGATTTCATCTCCAAACCAAGGGAGACGGAAGTGGTGGCGCCGCGTTTCGTTGTCGCAGACATTCTTGCCGAGCCCCAGACATTCGCGGAAGGGGATTTCGACCTTATCTTGAGCAATCCTCCATACATAATGGAATCACAGAAGGTGCAGATGAGAGTCAATGTCCTCAATTTCGAACCTTCCACGGCTCTGTTCGTCAGGGACGAGGATTCGCTGGAGTTCTACCGCTCTATCGCAAGGCTCTCAAGTGAACTTCTGGCGCCGGAGGGCAAGGGTATGACCGAAATCAATGAGCTTTTGGGATCTCAGACAGCCAAGGTTTTCAGTGACGCGGGATTCCCTAAAACAGAGGTTGTCAAGGACTTTTACGACAAAAACCGCTTTGTTTTCTATTCGAAATAGGCTCTGCGCGCATCTTGGGGTTCGATTTTTACAATTAGCCGTGGAAATTTTGCGTCCACGGCTGTTTTTGTGTCTCTTTGTACCGAATTAATAACTTTAAACTCGTTTTAAAATGAAGAATTTCAGTACAAGGAAAAGGCTCACGGCATCGGTGGTGCCGACCTTTGCGATGGCGATGGCATTGTTCTCATCTGCCTGTGACAGCATTGATTCATCCTATGTTGAACCTGCGGTGGCTGAGAGTCTGGCGGCTTCGTCTCTCTCTCCCGAAGGTGTGGCCAGAATGTTGTCGGAACTCCCATTGACCGTTGACCATGTAAGAGAGGTGTTTCGAGGAGTAAGTTCCTCTTTGTCCAATGGTTATGATGAGGAATATCCTTTTGCTAACATGCTATCCCGGCCAGGTTCCGGAGTTGGCGACGAACTGCTGCGGACCCGCTCTTCAGTTGAGTACCCAAGCCCGTTGCGTTCGCTTGTCTCCTCCGCCTGTGAAGGCTCCACAGGCACAAGGTCGGCATTGTCCATGGATGCGCTTGCTGATGCTGGACTTCAGATTTACTGGCCGTATTCAGAGGATTGGGATGGAGTGACCATGCCTGTGATAACGTTCAATCCTGATGAGGAAACGGTGACATTCTCCAATCCATCCGTGCATACCCGTCTCAGCGATGGCTCCAACATCGGCTTTCTGCGTGAGCGATTGCCCGGCGGCTCGTGGACCGTCAAGGAGATTGTTGTGGATGAAGACTATGCCAGACACAATCCGGTTTGGGTCGTCAATTACAATGAGGATTCTTCCTACATGACACCGCAGATGATGGAGGCTCTTTATCCTGAGCGTTCCGCACTGGCTCAGACAAGGTCTTACAGTGATTGCAAGACTCTTGTGCTAAAAGAGTTCAAAGCCCACAGGAACTATGACTCATGGTTCGCCGGCGGTTCTGAGTTCTTTGTCAAGTGCGGAGCCTTGAACGGCTTTACCGCCAGGACCGAGGAGGAACTTAAGTTGTACAGTCCGTCTGTCACGGACATGATGATCAATGTCAGGCGAAAGCAGGTCGGTAAGTCAATCCGGTTCAACACGGTTGTCGTGTCGGAATGGACTCCCCAGCTGGAGGAGTGCGTCTTCCTGATGATTGAGGACGATGGCGGCAAGCAGACCTCATGGAAAGCCAGCGGCCTGGTGAAAATCAAATCGAAATCCTACGGCTTCGAGGTCGAGCTGCCTTTCCGCCGCAACGATGATCTTGTCTGGCGCGGCAAACTCTCACGCAACTATTTTGAGAAGTACAACGGCAAACCGAACCGCTTCGGCGATGTCAGCGTCACTTTCAGTTATCTGTAGGACAACTTCACAGGTGTTGATGCCGACGGGGATTTCGCCGACATATTCCGGATTTCGCAACTGATTTTTGGCGTTGACGGATTTGGGTTGGGGATTGCCACTTATTTTTTGTCGTGTGGATGGTCTCTGATAAATTTGTCACAAAACGAGACTGACATGACAGGACAAAAAGGACGGTTGCTGGCGATCGACACGGGGTCGACATCGACGAAGATAGGGTACTTCGTGGACGGAAAACTGGAGTTTGAGGAGAATCTGCGACACCGGTCGGAGGATCTGGCGGGATTCAAGGATGTGATGGAACAGGATGCCTTGCGGCGGGATGATGTAAGAGTATTCATGCGAGGCAAAGGGATCCATGCCCGGGACATCGACATCATCATGGCGCGTGGCGGACTTTTCTATCCGGTGGTCACGGGGATATATTCAGTGAACAAGGACATGAGGGAGGTGCTGCGGAGTTGCAAGTACGGGCGGCATGCGTGCAACCTGAGTGCCATCATAGCCGATGATCTGGCTAATGAGGTTACCCAAAAGAACATCGCAAGAGGTGTAGCCATGCCGTTCGGCGCTTGCAAGGCTTACATCGCCGACCCTCCGATGGCCGATGAGATGCTGCCGGAATGCCGTGTCGGAGGATTGCCGGAGTTCCAGCGGAGACCGTTCTTCCATGCCTTGAATTCCAGGGCAGTGGTCAGGCGCTACCTCAGGGATCACGGACATATTCAGAATGACATTACCGCGATAGTCGCCCACATCGGCGGCGGGATCACAGTCACGCTTCACCGGAACGGGAAAGTGATCGACTCGAACAACGGAGTCGGCGGAGACGGGCCGTTCACCCCTGAAAGGGTCGGCTCCTGCCCTGGCTTCCAGTTGGTTGACCTTTGTTTCAGTGGTGAATATTCGAAGACTGAGATCAAGAAGAAGCTGATGGGACACGGCGGAGCCATGGCGTTTTTCGGGACGAATGATCTCAAGGAGATTGTCCGAAGAGGGGAGGAGGGGGATGTCCGCGCGAAGGTCTGGATGGAGGCTTTTGTGCTGAACATCGCCAAGTACATCGCCTCGGAAGCCGCTGATGTCTGCGGCAAGGTGGATGTGATTCTGCTTACCGGAGGAGGGGCATACGGGCAGGACATCGTCGAGGGAATTCGCCGCAGGGTGGAGTTCATCGCTCCCGTTGAAGTCTACCCCGGAGAGTTTGAGCTTCAGAGTCTCGCCGAACATGGCTACAACATCCTTTCCGGTCAGGCCACCGTCTTGAGTTACGACAAGGACGCCCCGGAGCCTGACCCGTTTGTCGGCCGGTAGAAAGTTATCCGTGCGCGGAATCATTCCGCTCACGCACCGCACCGCTTTGGAGAAACCTACGTGCGTGAGAGAACTGTCTCTACGCACGTAAGTTTAGAAAACCAGCTTATGCCCCCCGTAGAAGTCCAGCAGCTTGGCGGAAAACAGGAACTCGTAACGGGCGCGGGCCAGATTAGATTCTGACTCCAGAAAGCCGTCCCGGGCCTCGTTGAACTCGGTGATGTTGGCCTTGCCGTTCTCGTACTTGGCAAGTACAAGCTCGTATGACTCCTTGGCACTGGCGTCAGCGTCCAGACTCGAACGGAACTTCTCCTGCGCCGCCACAGCGTTGTAGTAGGCCTGCTGGATTTCCTTGTAAAGGCTTTTCTTGCTGTTTTCCAACTGGAGCATCTGGTTCGTGCGTGAGAGTTCGGCGGAACGGATCTGGTTGCGGGTCTGGAATCCCGAGAAAATCGGAATGCTGAGGCTCAGACCCAGATACTGGCTGAAATTGTTCTTGATCTGGTCGACGAACGTGTTGCTGGAATGACTGCTCATCGTGTAATAGTTCGTTCCCAGTCCGCCACTGGCCATCAAGGATGGTAGACGCGCCCCCTTGGCGTTCCTGATGGAATATTCAGTCGCATCCAGCCGGAACTGCTCAGCCTGTATTGACGGTTTGCAGGC
>DJQB01000016.1 GCA_002439875.1 Bacteroidales bacterium UBA6397 | reverse complement strand
CAATGAAGATGCTCGGCTCAGCCATCAACGATGAGCTGGGCGACGCAATCGAGACAGGAATAATGATCTGCTTCAACGAAATCTACGAGGATAAAAAGTCCAGACACATAGACGCATTCATCAACAATCGTCTGAGAGCGCTCAAGAACCGCTTCCCGTCACTGTCCCGGAACACAGAGGACAAACTGAGAAACAGGCTGGAGATAACCCGAGAGAAAGCCTTCCGGAGATATGCGAATCGCAAGAGCGCCTCCGAGCAATCTCCTGAGATAGATTTCCGCTAAAGCCCATACATCAGGAACTCCCTGAGTCCCAGATGAGTTATTCCGTTCATGTCATTCCTCTTCACCAAAGGCGTGAGGGATATGACATATTTTGGGTAGTTGTCATTGATACTTTCCAAGCGTCCGAACTCCCTTTTCTTCGTCTCCTCGTCCGCAATGATGTAAGAGACTTGGACATAGGCTGTCTTTCCCGTCTTAGTGCACACGAAATCGACCTCGCCTACCCTCAACTGACCGACCTGAACCTTGAAACCATCATTGATCAACTGATTATATACAACATTCTCCAAAACCTTTTCTATGTCCTGCTCACGGTTTCCACCAGCGATGAAATTCCGGATCCCGACGTCCTCGAAATAGACCTTGTCATTGGATTCAAACACTTTTTTCCTGTGAATATCAAACCTCGGAGCATCGTACAGAAGATAAGCCTCCCCGAAGTAGCCAAGATATTCAAGAATAACCCGAGTGGACACACTCTGCCCCAAGGATTTCATAGTCTTGGCGATGCTGTTCGCAGAATTAAGTTTCCCGACATTATCCGCAAGGAAACGAACCAGATTATTCATAAACGGTAGGTTCCTGATCTCGTGCCTCTCGATCACATCCTTGAGCATCACAGTGTTATACACTCCGCTTATATATTCCCAACAATGTTCGTCATCATCTATTCCCACCCTGCTTAAGCCAGGGAGTCCGCCGTAATTCAGGAATAATGACAAGGAAGAATCATTGTCCTCCAAATTATGGAACAGCAGGAACTCCCTATAATTCAATGAATGAATATGTATCTCCTCATACCGTCCTCCGATGATGGTGCCAAGGTCGGAAGACAGCATTGATGAATTGCTCCCGGTGACAATGATGTCAGTGTTATCCTCTGTCCTGTAACTTCTTACAGTCCTTTCCCATTCCGAGATGTCCTGAACCTCATCAATCAGGATATAATTATGTTTACTGGAATCAAACCTCTGATCAATATACCGGTTCAGATCATTATAAGCCTTTATGTCATCAAAAGACTTCTTCTCCTTGTCAATGCTGATGATGTTAGCGTCAGCCTCGGTTTTGTGCCTTTCAATGAAATCTTTAAGCACGAAACTCTTCCCCACGCGCCTCTGCCCGACCAGAACGATAATCTGCCCTTTTCCAATCCATGAATCCACTTTATCGGCATATTTCGGCCTCGATATAACATCCATAATGCACAAAACTTTTCTCAAAGATAGTTTTATTTCCTATAAGAAACAAATTTACCGCATCAATTTCAATTTTCAAATTCTCCAAGGGGCGACTCAAAGCAATGATTGCCTCTGGCATTATCGAACGATAAATCGCTGTTTTGGCTTTAGCAATAATATTGTTATATTCGCAACATTATTGCGGTTATTTCTAAAAAATCCGCAATAATATATAACAGAAACAATTAATAATATGTACAATAGAATATTTGATATAAATAGCCGTTTAGATGAAGGAATGTTTCTATTCGGTGCCAGACAGGTAGGGAAATCCACACTTCTCAAGGATAGGTTTAAGGATGCGGTGTATTTTGACTTACTTGATTCGGACCTGCGAAAGCGCTTTCAGCGCAGACCGGAACTATTCAAAGAAGCACTTGACAAATATCCCGAAAAGACACTTGTGATAGTTGATGAGATTCAAAAAGTGCCTGACCTTTTGGACACTGTTCATAGTTTGATGGCCGAGAAAGGCCTCTATTTCATACTAAGCGGTTCAAGCGCCAGAAAACTGAAAAAGAAAGGAGCGAACACACTTGGTGGACGCGCCATCCCAGAAACCTTGTTTCCTCTTGTAAGTGCCGAAATTCCTGACTACGACCTTTCCAGAGCCATACAAAACGGGATGATCCCAAGGCATTATACGGTTGGCAATGCCGTAAGGCGATTGAAAGGATATGTCGAGGTATATCTCAATGAAGAGATTCTTGAGGAGGCTGCCGTCAAAGACATCGGGATATTCGAAAGATTTATGGAAGTGGCAGCGATAAGCGATGGTGAAATCATCAACTACGAGAACATCGCGTCAGATTGTGGCGTGGCGGCCAACACCGTCAAGGCATATTTCCAAATACTCTATGATACTCTCATAGGTTATGAGATTCCGGCCTACCGGAAAGTGATCAAAAGAAAGTTGACGCAAGCCCCTAAGTTTTACTACTTCGATGTCGGAATAGTCAATTATCTGATGGGAAGAAATAATCTGAGACCAGGCACTCCCGAACATGGGCACGCATTTGAGCATCTGGTGATGCAGGAACTTATTGCCTATCTGGGTTATAGCGACAGAAAAAAGGATCTTTCATATTGGCACACATATTCTGACATTGAGGTAGATGCCATCCTCGGTGACGCCAAAGTTGCGATTGAGATAAAATCCACCGACGATGTTCAAACCAAGCACAAGACCGGACTCAACCGCTTTTCCGAAGAGCACCCGGAAGCAAGGCTAATCCTGGTGTCAACCGATCGTCTCACACGAAAGTCAGGGAACATCGAACTCATCTACGTGCGCGACTTCTTTAGGATTCTTTGGGCCGGTGAGATTTATTAGAATGTTTAACCTTGACAGAAGCAAAAACAAGGTTTATAGCTCCTGTCAAGGTTAATTTACACTATGAAGGAAGCATTTTATGAGGAATATGCTTCCGTTTGAACTTCGGTCACCGAACCCAAGGAAGAATCAAATCAAGCATTGTCTTTCAAGACATCACAGAATATTGGCGAGTATTATCACAATGATTATGATAATGGCGCATCCTATCTTGCCGTTTTTTTCATCATCCGCCTTTTTCTTTGCCTCAAGAGCCTTGGCAGCCTCCTGTGCCTTCCGCTCCTCTTCCTTTTTCAGATAATCTGAATATCCCGGAGACTTCTTGAATTCCTCTTCCGGCTTTCCGCAGAGGAATTTCCCCTCGTAAATTATCTGTCCGTCTTGACCATACTGCTTTCCGAGGCCATTGTACTGCCCATCTTCGAGATGCACCTCTGCGTCACACTCCAAACCAGCATTGTCGCGATAGTGACGGACCTCACCGGACAGGACACCCCTTGGGTTCATACGAGCCATCGCTATGGTCTGCTTCGTGTTTAATTTGACGAAACTCTTTTGGTAGAGCATACAAGTAGTAGTCTTGCCACAAAACTTCGCCCGGCAACCACAATGGCTCCCGATGTTCTCAGTTTCAATTCAATCTCCTTTTCGACAAGTCCGCTGTAATACATAGCCGATCGTAATCAATGCCGCGTAAAGATAGAAATTCCCAATATTCTCAGTCAAAAAAACACACGTACCATGAAACTTGAACAAAATAAAACACCCTTCTCCAGCCAGTCACAGCGGGGAGTAAAGTGGCTTATTTTATTGGACATCCTAACTTTACCTCCACGGGTTTCTATTCCGAAAAAGGGCGGCTCGAGGTTTGACCTCTGAAGCCGACAAAGTCAATCGGAAGCAATTTGAGCAACAGTATCCGGCCATCAGGTTGCTACGACAGATCCAGCATCGGGATAGAGTCGGTCGTGGAGGGTAATTATTTAATAATAAACATTATAAGAAACCATCCTAATGCCAGTTCTGGCAGGGAGGATAGTATCTTAACTCATTGAATATAATAATGTTAGTCTCCACAGGATTCCACTCTAAGCGAGAGATGACCCGAGGTTTGACCTCTGAAGCCGGTTGGCAAAAAGCCTCAATCCGCAAGGAGGCCTCAGCCTCAATCCGTGGGAGGCCTCAGCCTCAGACCGCGAGGAGGCCTCAGCCTCAATCCGTGGGAGGCCTCAGCCTCAGACCGCGACGGGAGCCTTGATGGCGGGCCAGGGGTCGTAGCCTTCGAGGGTGAAGTCCTCGTACTTGAAATCGTAGAGGGACTTCACATCGGGGTTGATGCGCATCATTGGGAGCGGACGGGGCTCACGGGTGAGTTGCTCACGGACCTGATCGAAATGGTTCAGGTAGATGTGGGTGTCGCCTGTGGTGTGGATGAAATCACCGGGCTCCAGGCCGCAGACCTGGGCGATCATCATCGTCAGCAAGGCGTAGGAGGCGATGTTGAAAGGGACACCGAGGAAGGTGTCGGCGCTGCGCTGGTAGAGCTGGCAGGAGAGTCTGCCATCTGCCACGTAGAACTGGAACAGGCAGTGGCAAGGCGGAAGGGTCATCTTGTCAATCTCGCCGGGATTCCAGGCGGTGACAATCATCCGCCGGGAGTCCGGATTGTTCTTGATCATATTCACGACTTGTGTGAGCTGGTCTATCGAGCGACCGTCAGGGGCCGGCCATGAGCGCCACTGGTGGCCATAGACAGGACCAAGGTCACCGTTCTTGTCGGCCCACTCGTCCCAGATGGAGACACCGTGATCCTTGAGGTACTTGATGTTGGTGTCACCGGAGATGAACCACAGAAGCTCGTAGATGATGGATTTGAGGTGAACTTTCTTGGTCGTGAGAAGCGGAAAACCTTGGGATAGGTCGAAGCGCATCTGGTAGCCGAAGACGCTTTTGGTGCCTACGCCGGTGCGGTCGCGCTTGACCACGCCGGTCTCCATTATGTGACGCAGAAGATCCTGATACTGTTTCATCTGTAAATAATCTCAATTGTTTTGGTCTCTTAGAATCTGTTTCGGCTCTTTGGTAAACTCTATGACCGAAAGACAGAATAAGGCTGGTCGCTGAGCCTGTCGAAGCGTACCAGCCTTACGCCAAATGCAAACCACCTACTTCCTGACTGAGAACGCCCAGATGATTGCTTCGCTGAAAGTCTCGCCGGGACGGAGAACTGTCGTAGGATAATCAGGCTTGTTAGGCGAATCCGGGCAGTGCTGGCACTCGATGGCGACACCTTCGTAGTCGTGATAGCCACGGCCGCACTTGCCGGCAGGACAGCCCTCAAGCCAGTTGCCGGTGTAGATCTGCACGGCAGGCTGGGTGGTCAGCACCTCGAGCTGACGGCCGCTCAGAGGAGAGTACAACGTAGCTGCGGTCTGAAGCTGGCCGGCCTCATAGTCATTGATCATGAAGCAGTTGTCGTACCCCTTGCCGTAGTTCAATGCCGGGAAGTCAGCCTTTATCTCCGCCCCGATTTTCTTGAACTCCCTGAAATCCATCGGAGTGCCGGCCACCGGGTCAGGCTCCCCTACCGGGATCAGAGTCTCGTCTGTCGGCAGATAGACCTCGGCGTTGAGTCTCAACTCGTGGTCAAGGATATTCCCGTTGCCCTCCCCGTTCAGATTGAAGTAGGCGTGGTTGGTGAGATTCAGCACAGTAGCCTTGTCGGTCTGGGCCGTGAAAGTCAGCTTCAAAACATCGTCCTCGCTCCATTCGTAGTGCGCCACGACCTTCAGATTGCCAGGGTATCCGGCCTCACCATCCTGTGAAAAGTACTGAAACTCAACGGCTTCACCCTCAATGCGGCTGTCCCAGACCTGATTCTGGAATCCTTCAGGACCACCGTGCAGATGGTTAGGGCCGTTGTTGATCGGCAATGAATATTCCACCCCGTCGAGCGTGAACTTTCCGAGGGCTATGCGGTTGGCGTAACGTCCGGGGCATTTTCCCGCGCAAGGGCCGTCACCGAAATAGCTTTCAGCCTTCGGGTAGCCCAGGACCACGTCAGCGATCTTGCCGTCCTTGTCAGGCACGGCAATCGAAACGATCCCGGCGCCCACGCTTGAAAGGCGCACGAACGCACCGCTTTCATTCTCAAGAGTGTAAAGGAAGATTTCCTTTTCGTCAGGGGACATGCCCCAAAGTTCTTTGGTGATTTTCATATTCAGTGTTATTTTAGATTTTCAAGATAAGGGAGAACATTCTCCACCGGAGCGTCCTTCATGATTACTTTCTTCTCTGAGTCAAGGACATAGAGCGACGGTATCGCCCGCACATTATAGGTGACATCAGAGCGGATCAGATAGCTCTGGTCGTAACCGTTGTACCAGTTCTGAGGATAGCCGGAGGCATATTCACGCCATTTGTCCAACTCGTCATCAATGTAGATGTTGACTATGGCAAGCCTTCCGGAAGCGACCAAAGCGGCGATCTTCCCGTCCGAAGTCAGACTCTCCGTGATCTCCTTGCAGGCCGGACAGCCAGGGTTGGTAAAGAACAACAGAGTGGTCCCGGCCTTGATGCTGTAAAGCGTGTGCCGTCTGCCGGACAGATCCGTAAATGTGAAATCAGCGGCCGGAGACCCTATCATATTCAAAGAACACATTTGGGTTTCAAATGAATATGACGGCTTCAGATCCGGGTCTGAATATTCAGAAACAGCGAGACGGGAGACGTAAGGCAGGTAAAGGTCTTCGTTGCGCACCGGGGAGTTCGGGTCATAGAGGTACTTGGGAACCATCTCCTCAAAAAACTCGAACACGTTGGAGGAGGTGTCGACGGCCTCGAATCTCTCCACTTTGTCGAAGAAATCAGCCATCGCCTTCCTGCCGAAATCTATCGTGCAAGTTCCTTCCAGGAATGTCACATAGGTGCCGAAAGCCTTTTCAAGATCATCGGCAAGGACTCCGTTAACCACGTTGGAATCACATGGATACGTCTGGCTCAAGAATTTGTTCCAATAGCTAGAGACAACATATTCAGCCTTCTCCTGAGGTTCGGCGATCACCGCAGGCGGCTCCGGAAGTGGCGGAAAGGCATGCGGTTGGAAAGCGGCAGACTTGCCGTTCCCTAGGCCTCCGCATCCCGCCATCAGCAGGGCGCAAAGAATTATCAATGAATATGTCAGGACACATCTCATACCTTAGTCATTCTTTTCCAGCAGGCTCTGGGAAATGTTGATGATAAAGTCGCCCATCTTCTCAAGCTCCTGCACAATGTCAATGTAGAACACACCTGTCTGGTAGTTGCAGCCTTCCTTCTCAAAGTTGACAATCTGCTCTTCGCGCAGACTGTTACGGTACTCGTTTATGTTATACTCCGCATCCTCGGCATTGGAGATGTCCTTGAGGAACAAGGCCGGGGACTTCAGGTTAGCCACCATCGCCTTGAAGGCAACATCCAAAAGATCCAGCATCCTGTCAAGCCTCTTGATCATCCCGTCATCGAAGGTCTTGCCGTGATCGAGAGCGCGTTTCATCATCCTGCCGATGGCCTCACCGGAGTCTCCGATGCTCTCCATCTCACCGATCACCCTGTACATCGACTTGATCCGCATTGCGGAAACCGCGCTGATGTCGCCCTTTGACACCTCTGTAAGGTAGGAAGCTATCTCATATTCAATCTTGTCTGTGATGCTCTCGTATTTGACAAGTTTCTCATTGACGGGTTCCAGCTCAGCCTGGGTCTTCGCACTTACCGCGCTGCGTATGAAATCAACCTCACGGCAGCATATTTCCGCAAAATGTATGATCTCCTGCTTGGCCTCGTCGAGGGAAAGCTCCGCTGTGGATAGCGGACCGCCTTGGATGAACTTGAGACGGTATACCTCTTCCTCGCCCTTAGGCGTAGGGATGATCTTGTTGACAGCCTTGACGAGTTGAGGGATGAACCAGACGAGGATCAGGGTCGTGGAAAGGTTGAACACCGTGTGGAGGATGCATATTCCGTAAAGCATCGAGTTCTGCTGATCCGGGGAGAAAGCATCCGCCGCAGTCGTTCCGTCGAACAGGGTGACAGGGTTCTCGAATCCTATCGCAGTGGTCATCGATGCGATGATTCTCATCAGCGGGTTGAAGAACACCAACGCCAGCACGACACCGATCACATTGAACAGCGTGTTGGCGATGGCGGTTCGTTTCGCGGAATAGTTAGCCACAGCAGCAGCGATGTTGGCGGTGATCGTGGTTCCGATGTTGGCGCCAAGCACCATCGCGGCAGCCATCTCGAAATTGATCCAGCCGTTCGCCACAAAGACCATCGTTAGAGCCAGGGATGCACTGGAGGCCTGTACGATCACGGTTATCAATGCACCGACAAGGGTGAATATTATCACGGAGAAGAAGCCGTAGCTGGTCAGGTTCTTCACAAGTGCCAGAACATCAGGGTATTGATTCAAATCCGGCACTGAGTCCTTCATCGTGGCTAGACCAATCAACAGGAACGCGAATCCGATGATAAACTCTCCGATATTGCGATTCCGGTTGCTCTTGAGGGTCATCATGAAGAAGCCCAGAGCGATGAACGGGACAGCGAACGCACCGATGTCGTAGCTGAATCCGAACAGGGAGATCATCCAAGCCGTGAGCGTAGTTCCAATGTTGGCTCCCATGATCACGCCGATGGCGTTGCCAAGTGCGAGCAGTCCTGCGTTGACCATGCTGACGACCATCACGGTCGTTCCGCTTGATGATTGGATTAGCGCGGTGATGACAATTCCGGTAAGGATACCCTTGAATGTGGTCGATGTCATCGATGCCAAAAATGACCGCAGCTTGTCACCCGCCGCCTTCTGAAGGCCCTCGCTCATCATGGTCATTCCGTACAGGAACATGGCCATAGCACCGAGCAGGGTAAGAATCTGTAGAAAAACCTGCATCTATCTTCTTAAGAATATTCTTACAAATTTACTGAAAAATCTTATTGGTATTTGAATGATTTCAATAAAATTGATAACAAATCACGCAACCTTTAGAATCCAAACACGATGCAGACAGGCTTGTCAAGGACGATGGTGCGACCGGTGTCTGAAAGAAGTCCGGTCTTGGCATCACGCCTGAAAATCTGGATGCAGCCGCTGTCCCGGCATGCGGCCAGAAGGAATTTTCCGTTAGGTGTGATGTTGAAATTGCGTGGATGAATGCCTGTGTTCTGATAGCCGGCATAAGTCAAAGTTCCGTCTGAATCAACTTTGAATATGGCGATCCCGTCATTTTGAAGGCGATTGCTGGCATAGAGGAACTTACCATCGGGAGACAAATGGATGTCCGCGCTACCTCTGGCATGGACCGTGTCAGCGCACACGGTCTGTATGACACTGTCACGCTCTGTGTCAATGACCGCCACATTCCCCGACAACTCACCAAGGACATACGCCTTACTCTCGTCACCATTAAGGACTATGTGTCTCGGACCGAAATCCGAAGGCAGTTGAATGCGCTTGCCATGTCTGGTGGCCACATCATACCTTGCCACGGCATCCGCGCTGAACTCAGACACGTACAATTCCGTCCCAGCGGCATTGAAAAGCGCACAATGCGCGTGAGGAAGATTCTGCCGGGTGCTGTCCGGACCTCCCAGACCGGTCTCGTAAAGGAAATCGTGAGGCAGCAACCGCCCGTCATCCCCGATCGGAAACTCTGTGACATTCCCGGACGAGTAATTAGCCGTCATCACGACGGATCCGTTCGTTGAGATGTAGCATGGATCTTTCCCGTCTGTCAGCTCACTGCCAAGCAGCCGCATCTCACCTGTTTTTGCGTCAAGTCTCAACGTGACCGCTGAAGCGGTACTGTCCCCTACTTCACTGACCGCATAAACAAAATTTCCGTCAGCGGACAACGTCAGGTAAGACGGATTCTTAATCTCCACACGCCCTACCGCACCTGGAGCCTCAACAAACAGCCTCTTTTCGATCCCATCAGCCAGCACCCCTTTCTCTTGATCAAAAAAGTAGCTGTAAACTCCCTTGCTCGCACACTCATCCGTGTACGTGCCAACAATCATCGTCAGCGGCTCATTCTTGCACCCCGCCAGTGCCAGCGACACAACCGCGCCGCAAAACAACAACTCAGTTTTTCTCTTCTTCATATTCTCATATTTTTCACCAATTAGATCTATTGAATATTCAAAAAATTGTTTTAACTTTGCTTTGGAATTTAATTAGCGAGGAGAGGCAAGCTCCAACGCGGCATATACAGGGCAAGAAAATACTTTATTTCAAGCCCTGTTTTTGTTTTTACGGGCGATGTAACCTTGATAAGCCGCTCTCCGCTCTCAATTCGCAATAATAATCATTTTTTTTAATTATGATTAACATTAAATTCCAAATCCGCGTTGATGAGCGCCTTTGTAAAGATTGCAAAGATGCAGCTCAACAAACCTCGCTTGTCAGAGGACACTTCAGAGTGATCAACGGCAAGAAGGTTTATGTAAAGGCTCATTACCGCAAAAAGTAATTGGTCTTAGACCGGATCTTTCATCCGGAAGCATTTTCCGCCCGACTGAGAGTCATCTGTCTTGCCGCAGATGGCTCTCTTTTGTTACACTATTATTTGATTGGAATTATTTACAGCAAATCACTATATTCGCAGATATACTAATTTAAGTTTATTTTATGACTAAGAACGGAATCAGGATATTCATTGTGTGTGTTCTCGCATTGACCAATGTAAAGGCCAACGCGCAGTTTTCGTTGACGGGAAATGATCCGGGATCACTGCGATGGAGGCAGATGGAGACGGAGAACTTCAAACTGATCTTTCCCGAAGGGAATGACTCACTCGCAAGGATTTACGGAATTGAACTTGAACAAGCCAGAATCCGGAACGCAAGATCTTCCGGCTACCTTATCGGGCAAAGTCACAAGGCCAAGATGCCAGTCGTGCTGCACAGCCGCTATGTGCTGCCAAACGCATCAGTCACTTGGGCGCCGAAAAGGATGGACATATTCACTGTGAATGACCCTTACTCTCCAACAGCGATGCCTTGGGCGCGGCATCTGGCGATCCACGAGGGACGGCACGCGGCGCAGATGCAGTTCGGGGCCGTGGGCGGATTGGGCAAAGCCCTGCATTGCATGTTCGGAGAAATGGCGGCGGGAGCCTTCGCGGGAATATACCCCGGACCGGCGTTCCTCGAGGGGGATGCGGTCGTGGCGGAGACGGCGCTCAGCCGGAGCGGACGCGGAAGACAGGCCGACTTTCTTGAATATATGAGGCCGGCGTTCGACTGCGGGGACTGGCGGGACTACTACAAGTGGTACTACGGTTCGAACAAGCGTTATGCTCCTGACTACTACAGGGTAGGGTACATGACAGTCGCAGGATCAAGGGTGTTCTTCAATGATCCGTTGTTCACAAAGAGGTACTTTGACCGTGTCACCAGATGGGGAGGGTTCTTCAATCTTCAGAAAACCGTCAAGTCTGCCAGCGGAAAGAGTTTCAATGAGTCGTTCCGTACAATAGAGGAGAATTTCCAGCGGATGTGGAGCGAAGAGGCCGCGCGCAGGGAGCCGTTCATGCCGTCAAGGCAAGTCACCCGGAAGCCTTCGTTGCACACTGAATATGCCGGAGGCGTCATCGCGGATG
Source organism: Bacteroidales bacterium UBA6397 (assembly GCA_002439875.1). Lineage (GTDB taxonomy): Bacteria > Bacteroidota > Bacteroidia > Bacteroidales > UBA932 > Cryptobacteroides. The sequence goes on along the minus strand of DJQB01000016.1, from coordinate 94,625 downwards.
GTTCAGGAATATATTCACTCAAGTCCGGTCTGGCTGTCCCGAACTGTCTGATAAGACTGGACGCCTCAGGCAAGGAAAAGAGAATCAGGAGCTTCCCGTCATACGCCAGCGACCTGACGCTTGACGGCAAGGGACGAAGGCTGTTCTGGAGCGAATCCGTGGCGGGACGCAGATGGACACTCGGAGGCCACTCACGGATCCGTTATGTTAACCTCTCAAAGCCCGGAAAAGTCCACGACCTGACAAAAAAGGGACGCTATTTCAACCCGGCTCCGTCTCCCGACGGAAAGGTCATCGCTGTCACTGAATATCCTTACTCAGGCGGCTCGCGCCTTGCCCTGCTCGATGCAGTAAACGGCTCTGTCAGGGAATCATACACCGCTCCGGACTCCCTCCAGTTCACGGAACCCGCTTGGATAGGGAAAAGATTGTTTACAATCGGGGTGTCGGAAAGCGGAATGGGAGTGTACGAGATAGCCGGGATGGACTCCGACGGAAAGACCCTGCTCAGGACATTGCTCAGGCCGCAGCCTGTCTCCCTGACGCTTCTCGGATTCATCCCGGCTCTTGGGAATGCCCAGGGAACTGAAACAATCGTTGACCCTGAAAGTCACTCCGGCAAGTCCGGTGGCCAATCGCCTGACCAGAGCTGCCGCAAGACCGGTCTGCCATCTGAACAATCAACCTCCAAGGACACCCACCTTTCATTTTTGTGCGACAGGACGGGAGTGACGGAATTATATTCATTGGACGTGGAGAGTCTCAGGTTGTTCCAATTGACCTCAACCCGCTACGGGATCAGCGACTCCTTCCTGAACGCAGATGCCGACACACTGTACTACAGTTCGTTGGCGGCGTCGGACAGACCTCAGGACTACAAACAGGGCCGGATGATGTACGCCACTGCGGCAAGGGATCTGCCGATTACAGAAGTGTCATTTGAGGATATTCATAAATATCCTGTTGCAGAGGAACTTACGGTACAGGAAACCGCACTTGGAGACACTGTCTCTACGGCTCCGGAAGTGCACTTCACGCAGACAAGGAGATATTCAAAGATCAGGTTCCCGCACGTCCATTCGTGGGCTCCGGTCTATTTCAACTATGACAACATCGAGTCCATCAGTGGTGACGACTACTACAAGACCGCCTCGCTTGGAGCCACCGCCATGTTCCAGAACCTGCTCAGCACAGGCTACGGAATGGTCGGCTACGGAGCACATGAGGATCCTTACAAGGAAGGCAGCTGGAGACATTCAGGGCACTTAAAGTATTATTTTACCGGATTATATCCAGTGTTCGAGTTCTCCGCTGACTTCAATGACAGAGCTGGCCTGGACATTCAGAAAATCCAGATCAGTAAAGAGAAGATGTACAGGCTTTACAACAAAGGCACTCTGACAGAAAGGCCTTATTTCGAAGGAGGATTGAAAGTCTACATTCCGTTCAACTTCTCGTCAGGGGGCATAAGCCGCGGCCTTATTCCACAGATCAAGTACAAATTGACAAACGACAAGTATAATGATCAGATCCTGCTTCAGCACATAGTGAATAAGGATGGAAAGGATGTAACTGAGACATATAGTACAATCGGAGAGGATCATCTCTCGACTTTACAGACACTGGATTTATCCTTGAGAGGCTATGTCATGAGGCAGAAGGCTCCGTCACAGGTCTTTCCTTCGCTGGGATTCGGGGCTGAATTAGGACTTCATCTTAGACCAGGGCACATCAAAGCCTATGCACCAACTGCCTACCTCTACACCTACGGTTATCTTCCAGGGTTCACGCCAAGGCAAGGCCTTAGGCTTACCGCGTCCTTAGAAGCTTGGATCGGTCCAATTGAGGAAGGCGGCATCATGGAAGGGGCGTTGACCGCCATCCCGAGAGGATTCGTGGACACAAATCTTAAAAGCATCATCAATTCCTGCTCGGAGTCCAGATTGAGGGTCACCGCAGACTACGCTATTCCTTTCGCGGACGTTGACTGGTCGTTCCTCAGCCCGGTGGCCTACGTCAAGAATTTCGAGCTGACCCCGTTCTTCGACTGGTCGTACCAAACCTTCTGCTGGGACAGCCGGCTGCATTACAATCCCGGAGCCGTCACCGGAGAGAACCTGTTCAGCGTCGGAGCCGACCTCACCGTCAATCTCGGAAACTTCTTCTGGCTTCCTTACGACACCCAGATCGGCATCCGCTATGCCCGCAACTTCTGGAACTACATCGACCGCTTCCCTATCACCAACCTCAACAAGAACTACATCGGTTGGATTTTCAGCATCAGCCTTTAAGAAGCTGTTTTGATTTGTTTGTTTGAAGGTTTGATAGTGAAAAACTTCAGGTTCGACCGCTTCTTCCAAGGAAGATAGCGGTACTATCTGACTGAAGAAGCGGGAAGGAAATGAAGATTTTTTCACCTCAAAGAACATTTCAAATAAATTAAAACAGCTTCTAAGTCACATCTTGAAAAAGTTTTGCGAGAATGCGTCAGTTGTTTTATCTTTGCAAAATAGTAAAACATTATACTAATTTTTCTACAGATGGAGAAAGGCAAGACCGTCCCCGCTTTTTGGGGCAAGGAGGACTGGCAGGCAATCTGGATCGGTGGCATTGTGATCATCATCGCCTGCATCGCTGTCCTTACAAAAGCATTTGATTTTTCAGCGGTGAAATTCGCCACATGGACTCTCGGTGAGAATCTCTCGGATGCTGCGGCTGCAAAGGTTGTCCCATTGGGTGAGCAGCTTGGAGCATGGGCATTCTGGCGCAAGTTCCTTGTGACTTTCATCACTCTCGGAGCGTTGTTCACAATCGGAGTCAAACTCCAGGGCGAAAGCGTAAAGAAATATATTCCCGCAATCATCGGACTGTTCGTCATCGCCCTTGTGGTTCGTCTCATCAGCGCGGAATATACCCTCAACCGCTACCTCGAATGGGCTTTCTGGGCACTTCTGGTCGGCCTTTTAATCTCCAACACGGTAGGCGTTCCGAACTGGCTCAAACCGGCCATCAAGACTGAGTTCTACATCAAGTCCGGTCTTGTCATCATGGGATTCTCAGTGCTGTTCTCCAACATCGCCAAATTCGGTCTATACGGTCTTGGAATAGCTTGGATAGTAACTCCGATTGTGATTCTGTTCATGTGGTGGTTCGGAACCAGAGTCTTGAAAATTGGTAACAAACCGCTTGTCATCACGATGGCAACGGCGACCAGTGTCTGCGGGACCAGCGCGGCGATCGCCACCGCGGCGGCATCAAACGCCAAGAAGAATGACCTTTCCATCACGGTGTCCATATCCATCATATTCACAATCATCATGATGGTGCTTGAGCCTGTGATCATCAAGGCATGCGGAATGTCTCAGATTATGGGCGGTTCGCTCATCGGAGGCACTGTTGACTCAACCGGTGCTGTCGTTGTGGCAGGAACAGCTCTCGGTCCTGAAGCTCAGCAGGCCGCCGTGCTCGTGAAATCAATCCAGAACATCCTCATCGGTTTCATCGCTTTCTTCGTGGCCGTCTTCTTCGCCACAAGGGTGGACAACACAGGGGCTAAAGTGGGTGCGGGCGAGATCTGGTACAGATTCCCGAAGTTCATCCTCGGTTTCTTCATCGCATCGATGGTGGCCTCGTTCCTCATCCAGCCTCTCTGCGGAGCAGATCAGGTCGGAGCCATCAACAAGGTGCTTGACCAGTACAAGAACTGGGCGTTCGTGCTGGCGTTCACAAGCATCGGGCTGGACACGAACTTCAAGGAGATCATCAAGCAGATGCAGGGCGGCAAGGTACTCTGGCTCTACATCATCGGCCAGCTTTTCAACATCGCGCTGACGTTCTTCGCTGTCTGGTTCCTCCTCTCCGGCAAGTTCTTCCCGATCCCTGTTCTTGATTAATGAATATCCCAGGCAAAAGAATCGTCAAGGTTCTTACCCTGACCGTCATAGGGGCGACCGTTCTGGCCGCCCTTTACATAATGGCGCGCGGTCTCGGGCTTCAGGACTCGCTCGACTTCGGGGCAGGGGCATATTACTACGCTGACATCCCGGAGTTCGAAAAGTACACCCAAGGCACGCATTATGCAGCCAAACTGCCGCTGTGGATCTATGTGGTCCTGTTCCTCGTCTGGGGAGCGCTGATGTACAAGGTCTGGAAATGGCTTGATAAATAGGAGGTTGGAATATTCTTTCCCCTCATCAAGCCAGCTGTGATGAATACAACCGACAATTATTATTAAATAATTAGATTAAACGAATATGTCAGAGAAGGTTACGGCCGTTTGCCCGGCCTGCGGAGAAAAGCACGGAATAGAAGTCTGGAACCGCATAAATGTCGGAGAGAATCCGGAACTCAAGGCTAAAGTCAAGGACGGCTCGCTGTTCGTGTGGGAATGCCCACATTGCGGCAAGGCGAATCTCATTCAGGGTCAGACACTTTACCACGACCCTACCGAGCGGCTTATGATCTGGCTTATGCCCGACGGAATCCTTCCGGAGGATCAAGAGAAAGCTCTTGAGACTCAATACGAGAAAATTTCCGAAACTCTTGCAGGTTACACACTCCGACGAGTGAGCGATGTCGGATCACTGATTGAGAAAGTCAACATCTTCGATGCAGGTCTGGATGACTGCGTGATCGAGATGTGCAAGTACATCACCAAGATGGAGATGATGGAGAAAGGCGGCGCCAAGGATCTGCTCAGCACCCCGTTCAAGTTCTATCACATTGACGGTCCTGACAACGACATCGAGTTCTCCTACCCGAAAGACGGCCAGATGCACGGCCTTCGCATCGGATTCAATGTCTACGAAGACTGCGCCGGCATCATCCGACGCAACCCCTCCGTCAAACCCTCCCCCGGCTTCTCCCGCATCGACCCCGCCTGGGTCGCCCGCTTCTTCAGGTAACGCATCGCTTTATTTAGCCAAAACCAATATATTTCATTTTGGCTAAATAAGGAATAAATATGGTTGGTAGAGAATTTGAAAAACACAAGTTATCAAGTATATAGACTTAAAATTAAAGGGCCGCAGAGGAACAATCCCGTGCGACCCTTTGTCGTATTAAGTAAAAAAATTATTCTATTCTTCTGGCACCGTCGCTGATCACCACGTCATAGAACTTCGGATCGTGACCGAACTTGGCAGGGAACTGCTCTTTCACAGCGGCAATGAATCCCTCGTAAAGTTCATCTTTTACAAGGTTGATCGTGCAACCTCCGAAGCCTCCGCCCATAACGCGTGAACCTGTCACCTCGCACTTGCGCGCCAACTTGTTGAGGAAGTCGAGTTCCTCGCAGCTTACCTCATAGAGCCTGCTGAGGCCGAAGTGGGTCTGGTACATCATCTCACCCACTGTCACGTAGTCTCCTCTTTCAAGGGCGTCACAAACGTCAAGAACCCTCTGAACCTCACCGATAACATACTCAGCTCTGAGGAAATCCTCCTCTGAAATCTCCTCGCGAACCTCATCAAGCCAAACTCTTTTGGCATCACTAAGGAACTCCACGTCAGGATGATTCTTTCTGATAGCCTTCGCGGCGTTCTCGCAGGACTCTCTCCTTTTGTTATACGCTGAAGATGCCAGTTCATGTTTCACACAAGAATCGACAAGGACGAGTTTGTAGCCCTTAGGATCAAACGGGAAGTACTTGTACACCAATGTCTTGCAATCAAGACGGATAAGACTGCCCTTCTTTCCGAAAATAGATGCGAACTGATCCATGATGCCACAGTTGACACCGCAGTAGTTATGCTCGGTGGACTGGCCGATCTTGGCAAGTTCAAACTTGTCAATTTTGTTGTCGAACAGGTAATTGATTGCGTAGGCGAATGTACTCTCCAAAGCGGCTGACGAGGACAGTCCGGCTCCAAGAGGAACATCTCCTGCAAAGACAGTGTCAAAACCCTCTACCTTTCCGCCACGCTTGATGGTCTCCCTGCACACACCGAAGATGTAGCTGGCCCAATGCTGCTTAGGTTTGTCCTCTTCATTGAGTCCGAACTCGACATACTCATCATAGTCAATCGAGAATGCCTTTACCTTCTGGGTTCCGTTTAACTTGATTTCAGCCATGATTCCGCAGTCAATTGCTCCCGGAAAAACATAGCCTCCATTGTAGTCAGTGTGTTCGCCAATAAGATTAATACGTCCAGCGGAAGCGAAAATCTCGCCTTCCAATCCGAAGAGAGTCTTAAATTTCTCTCTGATTTTTTTCTTCATTTCCATATTATGTGATTTTAGTTTTGTTCGTTTCTGGAAACTTCCATACGGGTTGACTTCCAATAAGGCAAATTTAATAATTATTTATTGATTCTCTACTTAATCCACACAATAATCGGACAATGATCGCTTACTCCCCCGACATAACGCGGTCCTGTGAAAGTCCTTAGCGGTTTCTCCCCTGAATGAGCATTATCCCGCGTCATAAGGAAAGGCACTCTCAAAACTTTCATTTTAGGAATATTCCCATCTACTATAACCCCATCCGAAATGAAAAACATGTCAATCATTTCCCATTTACCTGAATATCTTATAGTTCCCTCACCTTTTAACGCCAACGGAGCCGCAAGGTTAATTAAATAATAAGGCTCCCTATCCGTTAATATTCCGAAAGCCTGATTTTCTGGTGTGTCATTGAAGTCCCCCATCGCTACTATATTCTTTAAACCAGACTTTTGAAGAGAGTCGGTTGCCTCACGCAACCTCCTTAGCGCCACTACTCTTCTATCACCTGTGTTACCTCCATACTTGGATGGATGATGATTTACCAAAAACACAACGCTATCCCCATCCGGCTTTCGGAATTTTGTCAAAAGAATATCCCTGGTCCTGATAGGGGGATCGGTTCCCGCACCGACCTTAAGCGGCACAGCCTGAATCAGTGTCAGCCTGGATTCTCGATATAATAGAGCCACATCTATACCGCGTGGATCCGGTGAGTCGAAATGCACAATCCGATAGTCCGTTTTGTAAAGAGGTGTGTCCTTCAGAAGCTTTTCTAGAACAAAGCGGTTCTCTACCTCAGCTATTCCTATGACATCAGGAAAGACTCCTTCGCTATCTTTGACCCAGAACATCGACTTTGCTATCGCGTTGCATTTCGCCATAAACCTACGCTTTGTCCAATGCCTTTTTCCAAAAGAAGTAAACTCGGCCTCTGAATCACTGCCGTTGAGACTGTCCCTGCGCCAGTCGAAAAGGTTCTCCAGATTCCAGAACATGACAACAGTCTGATCTTCTCCTCCGGCCGCATAAGAAACATTTAAAGAATGAACACTATGTACTTCAATGGCGGCAGGAAAGAGAAGAAAGACTGAGATTATGATGAGCATCCTTTTCATTCCACAGACAAAAATGCGACACAAAAATGTAAATAAAACTAAGAAACATAAACTCTTTCAAAAGTAAAGAAAATACCACCAAACTTACCCCTGGATATTTTCTCTCCCACAGTCCGACGATTACAAAACAAGCCCTTAGTGCGGCAACTTATTTATTTAAGGATTACTTAAAAGCTGTTTTGATCTGGATTTTGAAGAATTTTCACCTCAAAGAACATTTCAAACAAATCAAAACATCTTCTTAATTTGTATCTTTGTCATCAGTTTTGTAAACAGAATTATATTATTCAATAAGATATGTCATTGAAATGCGGTATAGTCGGACTTCCTAATGTCGGAAAGTCCACTTTGTTCAACTGTGTTAGCTCAGGCAAAGCCCAGAGCGCGAACTTTCCTTTCTGCACGATAGAGCCTAATCTCGGCTCGACCAACGTTCCGGACAAGAGGCTGGAGGTGCTCGCGGACATGTGCAAGCCTAAGAGCGTAGTTCCAGCTACTGTTGACATCGTGGACATCGCAGGATTAGTGAAAGGTGCAAGCAAAGGAGAAGGTCTTGGCAATCAATTTCTTGCAAACATCCGTGAGACTGATGCCATCCTTCATGTCCTCAGATGCTTTGACGATGGAAACATAGTTCATGTTGATGGCTCTGTAGATCCCGTAAGAGACAAGGAAGTAGTTGACACTGAACTCCAGATCAAAGACCTTGAAACGGTTGAGACTCGTCTTGCCAAAAGTCAGAAACAGGCTACAACGGGAGGAGACAAGGATGCAAAGAAATTAGTAGCTCTTCTGCTCCGCTATAAAGAGGCTCTTGAACAAGGTAAATCGTGCAGAACTGTGGAGTTCATCAATGAAGAGGAGGCAGCGATGGCCAAAGATCTTTTCCTGCTGACCAACAAGCCAGTGATGTACATCTGCAATGTGGATGATGCGTCCGCTGTCAATGGCAACAAGTACGTTGACGCAGTACGTGAAGCTGTTAAGGAGGAAAATGCGGAGATTCTCGTAATCTCTGCTAAAACCGAGTCTGAGATTGCTGAGATGGACTCCTACGAGGATCGTCAGATGTTCCTTGATGAGATGGGACTTAAAGAATCCGGAGTCGTAAGGCTCATTCAAGGAGCCTACCATCTGCTCGGTCTCCAGACATTCTTCACAGCAGGAGCCGATGAATGCAGAGCTTGGACAATTCATAAAGGCGACAAAGCCCCTAAAGCCGCTGGAGTAATTCACACTGATTTCGAGAAAGGCTTCATCAGGGCCGAGGTCATCAAGTACGATGACTTCGTCACCCTAGGCAGCGAAAGCGCTGTAAGAGCCGCTGGCAAACTAGCCACCGAAGGTAAGGAATATGTAGTTCAGGACGGTGACATCATGCACTTCCTGTTCAACGTGTAAAATTCACAGCAATGATGCTGTGTTGCGTTTTACAAACGCTCTCTCATAGTAATCTATCAAAATAAATTAGAGGGTAACTAAAATTATTAGTAGTTACCCTCTGCTATATTTAATGACTATCTTTTCTACTAATAGAAACGAGCTCTATTATCTTTTACATCTGCTTCAGTCATCATCACAGGAAGAATCATCTGAGTACTGTAGTTGTTGATCTGGGCAGCGTTGTTTTTGGCGTCATCTTCAGTGTAGAAAGCACCTGTGTCGCGGGAATTAACCTTGAACACATATGTTCCTATTGTTCCGGCAATAGAGAAAATTTCCCCTTCTTTAGCGACTGAAACGGCTCCTATGAACTTAGGATCCAATCCTTGTCCGGACAAAGACGCGAATCTCACATCAACTCCTGAAGTCACTGATGAATGAAGAGTGTCGGCTATGGCCTGAAGATCAGTCATTCCCATAATCTTGCGTTCAATGTCAGCAGCGGCCTTCTCTGAGGACTTCTCTGCGTAAAGCTGCTGACGGATAACATCTTTCACTTCGTCAAGTTTCGCGATGCCTTCCTTATGGATTCCGGTGACAGTCGCAATAAACAGGTAATTATTGTTGACTGTTATGATCTCAGAAACTTTTCCTACCTTATTGTCAAACACCCATCTGGTAACTTCCTTTGCCTGAGAAATTGAACCATAGTTAGAAGTGGACTCTGTGACTTTCAGAGGATGTGAGTAGATTCCCATTGAATCAACAGCAGCCTTATAATTGTTGTATTTTCCGGCTGCAATCTTAGAGAACTTGCTTGCCTGGGCATAGTAGCTGTTGAATGTCTCTCCACTGGCAAGAGCTGTCTTTTCAAGAATAGCAACCTGCTTCTTGGTGACTGGAGCTGTTCTCTTGGAAACCTCTACTATGTGAGTTCCGTACTGTGTCTTGACAATGTAAGGCTTCCCTACCTGAGCGGTAAGTACAGATTCAAATCCAGGAATCATGTAAGTCTGAGTCATCCAACCAACATTACCCTGCTCACCGTCAGCGGCACTTCTCGTGTCAGCTGAATATGAAGCGGCAAGATTGGAGAAGTTCTCCCCCTTGGAAAGCACATTGAGAAGGCTGTCAGCCTTTGTCTCGGATCCACCTTGAAGAAGAATGTGCTTAACATAAACAGAGTCCGGAACCTGGGCGGTAGCCATGACCCTGGCTGCATAAAACACATTGTTGTCTGAAACAATAGGTGAGGTACCAGTGGCGTTATTGTCAACGAACTCGCTGATCTCCTTGTTTACAGTACCAAGCTCACCAGCCTTATACCAGTAGTCGTTTAAACTTCTCTCCGAGTTTCTGGCAAGGAAAGACTTCATGTTATCGGTAGTGGAGAACTCATCGTAAACCTTTCCAATGGCTTCGTTAGTGGCATTGATGTCACTCTCCGAAGGCTTCACCTCAAAGACAACATATTCCATATCTCTTGAAGCACCCTGCTTAAACATTTTCTTGTGAGATTCGTAATACTTTCTAATCTCCTCGCCACTTACTTTGACAGTTGTGTCCTGAGCATAGTTAGGAATCATTACGAAATCAACATTCGTAGTGGTGTTGTTCTCGGCTATGGCTCTTTTGAGCATAAGCGGATTCTGGAAATTGCCCTGGGTGAACAGAGAACCATACTTGGCGTAAAACTGCTGTGTATAGACAGTGTTCTGAAGGTAATTCCAATACTCTCTGATTCTACCAGTCTGATCCTGAGAGATCCCATCAAGAAGGTTCTGCAAAGCCTCCTTGGAGAAGTTACCGTTTTCATCCTGGAAAGCTGGATTCTGAGAGATGACAGGTGAAATCATGTCTCCTGCAAGAAGATCCTTCATTTCCTCTTCACCAACACTGATTCCGGCAGCCTTAGCATTCTTGATGAACAGATATTTGTCCAGAAGGCTCTGCCAAGCAGCGTTACGAACCTGCTCCTGTTGCTGCTCGTTCTGAGCGGAAGAACCGGTCACAATCTCGTTGATGGTTGTGAATTTTTCAACATCTTGCTGGAAATCAAGATAAGAGATTGTTTTACCATTGATCACACCCACATCATTCTTTGAAGACATCGCATTAAAAGCAGTCTCAAGGGTTTGAGGGTCAATAATGAATGACAAAAGAGCCAAGGCAATGATGATAGACACTGCCATGCCGGCTTTTTCGCGAGTTTTTTGAAGAATCGCCATTGTGTATTACGTTTTTATAATTTCCAAAAATAGGTATTGGGGTGCGAAGATAGTGATTTTAATTCAATTAACCATTATTTTTTAAGTAAAGGTCCAATAAAGTTTACAGAATCGATGATAACCTTTGTTGAATCCTGCACTACGACAACATCGCTGTTGAAAGCCTTGAATATTCTGACATTCCTCGCCATTTCGTCCGATCTCATTCCGAATCCCTGCAGGAATCCATCGTTGGAGAACATCCTGACATAGCAGTCTGTGTAGATTTCCTTATTGGCCTGATCCCAGTAAAGGGTGTCAGTCTCCAATGTTTGTTGGTTTATTACATTCTGAACCACAACATTGCCAAAGGCCGACCAGTACTCTTCCTTTGTCTTCTTGCTTTTGAAATGCTTCGCGTTGTTGGAATGAAGCACCGTTTCAAGCAGGTCATCATCGGTGTAAGCAAAGGCATGAAGACCTTTTGGAAACAGTTCATAAGAACATGTGTCGTTCTCATACCTCTCCATCACGTCCGCCTCGGCTCTCATCTGTATGTTGCCGTTCTTTGTCTGCACAACAAACATACTGTCAACAGTCTGAACAGGAGTCTCGGCAAGATTGAGATGCTCAGCCACAGACAGTTTTCCCTTGCAGGAAAATACGATGAAAGCAACCGCCGAAGCGGTTGCAATCATCTTGAGACTATGTATGTTCCGTTTCAATTCCCGAACTACTTCTGCGTTCTTACAGTTGTTGTGGCATGCATTCCGCCACAGTTGACCTGATAAGTCTCACCAGCCTTGATATCGTACATGAAAGCCTCACTTGCCACCGGATAATAGACACTGTAAGCCGAGATGAGTTTGTTGCAGTCATCTGTCAAGGAAGCGTCCGCGGCCTTGGCCTTCTGGAGGTAGTCAACAGCAACCCAGTATTTAGCCCTGCTTTCGACTTCATTTCCGGTGCAACGTGTTGATCCCCAAATTGTGGCTATGAGATAATAAGCCTTTCCCTGATGGTTAGGATTGAGTTCGGCAGCCTTCTTGGCATAATCAAAAGCCTTTCCTGTCATATTGTTCTTGAGACAATATGTGGCAAGTTCAATCAAGTAGTCCGCTTTCACCGGATCATCATCGGCACAGAGCGAGACAGCCTCCTCGAAGTATTTGATGGCGATTTCAGACTCACCCTTTGCGGAATGAAGTTTATAAAGATAATAAGCCGAAGAGGCGGAAGGCTCGTTCTTATGCATCTTTGTCACAGCCTTAAGGAACAAGTCATTGTCCTGGCATCCATCTGTCGAACCAAGCATCTTCACAATGTTTGTGACAAGTTCCATATTCTCCGGATCAGCCTCATAGCGAGGTGTGAACAGCGCTATGAGATTGTCACAACTTGCCACCTGACTTGTGATGAATAATCCTTCAATGTCAGACCTGATCTTAGCGTTACCTTCGCTATTACCAGCCTTATCAAGCAATGCGATAGCGTTCTGATAAGTGTTGATAACATCCTCAGCTCCTATAGCAGACTTCTTGTAGAGCTCGATAGCAGCGTTGAGATTTAGAAGGAGAAGGCTTGGTTTTACTTTTTCCTGATTAATCTCAATAATTTTGTGCAACTGATCATAAACGACCTGAGGATCCTTGAAGTATTGTGCGATGTACTGTCCTTTTGAGTTGTAGGCAGTAACAGCATACTTTGGATAATACTCAGCCCTAAGATCATTAAGGGTCAGAACTGTGTCAATCATGGCAGCACGAACTTGTGCATCTTTAGTCTTCACAATTTCTTTACCTATAAGGGTCATACCGTTAAGAAGCATGTTTTGGCTGGCAGTTGGAGGACAAAGCTTAAAGGCTTTTCTCCAGTTAGGAAGAGCCTCCTTGTAGTTCTTTTGCTTATAATACTCCTGATAATAAGACAGATACTTGATGCATTCAGCGCTATCAGCGCCATACTTACCCTGAGCAGATGCATTCGTTCCAAAAGCAGCTGCTGCTAGAGTTAACAGTACTAGTGTAATCCTTTTCATGGTTTTGTATTATTATATTTTTACTCTCTAAAATTAATTATACTTTGGTTTGATGAACCAAATGTCGAAAATATTGATTCCGATATTAAAATTCACATACCTTTCTCTTACAAGATTCCCGGATAAAGATCCCCTCTGACCTAAATCTACGCCTAATGTCAAGCCATTGCTCCAACTAAACACAGGTAAAGTGGCTCCTAATGTAATTCCCACAGCATTAATGTTCTTTCCATCCAGTTTGCAATAAGCCTGATCCCAATAGGCACCGGCACGATATGTCACCCTCTTTCGATAGTAACGTATGTCATTTCTGTTAGGAACAATCGAAAAACCAACCCTGACAGACTGTGCAGAGGAGGCGCTGAACACAGCATTGCCAACATTCGCGAATCCAGGAACCTTGTCAAGGCCGCTTGAACTCCAGTCTGAACGGATGTAATTAATCTCGGCAGTCCATTTGTCTCCCCCTTTCAAAGCGATTCCGATTCCAAACTCGCCGGCAAGCTTTACATTCCCTCTTCCCAATGTATCCACATAGCTTCTCGGAGATGGTGTCGAGTCATTGATAGAGGAAATCGACTGTACCTCGTACCTTTCCACCTCCCCTTTAAGACTGGTAGCAAGCCTGTATGTAGCTCCGGCCACGGCGGAGACATTCCCGGAAAGGTTCATCTCATACTGTATTCCGAACTTCGCCGTGAAAGTACTGAGATTCATATTGAATCCGCTGGAAATGCTCCTGTAGGTGGAATTAGACATCACAAAATCATTGTTTTTGTGAATGTTTCCAAAATAATATTGCCCCTCCACACCAACTGAAAGTCCTTTCACCACATCAATTCCGGCGCCAAGGAATATGTTCGTCATCCCGCCGTAGCCCTGCACCGTGTTGGTTATGACGCCTGTGTTCGTGATGACAGAAGGGTCGGTGAACTTTGAGGAAACCTCATAGCCCAGATCACTGTACGGAGTCACCCCTACATACATCGCAAGTGACTTGTAGACAGGAAACGAGATTACGAAATCGTAAATGTTGAATGTGTTGTTCGACGATCTCATGTCATGCTGTGCATAGTATCTGTTTCCCTGGGCGATGCCGAAGTCAGCCATGAATGATTTTGCCTCTCTCGCAGTGACAGCGGCAGGATTGAGGATGTTGATATTCCTTTTGTCCCTTGTAGCTATCCCGACTCCTCCCATACTCTTGTTGTAGGCTGTCCCCTGCTTCGAGATCTCACCTATTCCGAACATCGAATACGGGGTGTAGGCATTATAGGCCTCGTTCTGGGCGAACATAGGGAACGCGCAGAACGACATAACCACAAAGAGGAGTATCTTACTAACCTTTCCTTTCAACATAATACTTGTCAGCGATTAAGGCTAACCCCATCAGTACAAGATTACAAACTGCAAAGATGGAGTTTTTCATTCTTTTTGCAAAATATAAAGCGTCTCCCCCCGTAAAAACAATCACTTTTTCGGGAAATAAAGACAAGTAGCCCATTATTTCAAACATTATGCCTGACACGACCCCAGACTCTATGGAAGATTTCAGCGAATTGCCTATGGTTCTTACCGAAATGGGAGTGTCAAGCAAAGGAAGGTTTCTTGAATACCTCGACAGAGACTTGAACCTTGTCCTTAATCCTGGAGAGATGTTACCCCCGGCATATTCCCCGTCAGATTCTATGACATCGATTGTCAATGTGGTTCCGAAATCAAAGACAAGGCAGCCTTGCCCCTTGAAAAGATGCCTTGCCGCGATCGCGGAGGCTATCCTGTCTGGAGAAAGGTAAGACGGCAGGGAATATTCAACCGCTATTCCAGTGTGGTTCCGGTCAAGGATCAACAACCTCCCGCATTTCCGGCTTAGCCTGTCCTCCTCGGCACGGCTGATGTCAATGGTAGAGGAAATGACCATAACAGCCGGTTTTTCCTTCTCGACCAGTGAATCCACATAGTCGAACATCTTCTCACCTTGATAACGGAAAGTCTTTCCGAGGGTGACACCTTCGGACCAGGCCGCCTTGAGGGCCGTATTTCCTATTTCAACCAAAAGATTCGGCATTGTCTAAACGGGCAAACCTTCAAAGGTAGCAATTTTATTTCAATTTATTAAGAGTCTGAAGGGCTTTCGGTAAAGAATCTATCCCACGACTTACAATCTTGAGTTTTCCCTCACTCTGTTTGAGGTTGAAAAGCTGATCGTTAGCATTAATATTCTGTAATATTCCCGAAAAGACCTTTGACTTATAGTAAGGAGACATCTGATTGGCTATGAAGAACATGATCATCATTCCGTTCTTGATGATGATCTTTTCAAACCCGAGACATCCGCCCAGATTCCTGATTTTCACGACATCGAAGAGATTGTCAGCCTCGGTAGGCATCTCTCCGAACCGATCCTCCAACTGAGCCTTCACGCGGTCTATCTCCTTGTCGTTGGTCATGCTGTCAAGCTGCTTGTATATTCTTATTTTCTCTGCTGTTATGTCGATGTAAGAGTCTGGAATCATAGCCGGCTGGTCCGTCTCGATCGTACAATCCTCGACGAATGACTCGTCTGTGCGGGCCGTGGGTATTATTCCCGTCTCGACCCCAAGTTCGTCCATGGCTTCGGCCAGAATCTTCTGATAGGTTTCGTAACCCATATCTGAGATGAAGCCGCTTTGCTCAGCTCCCAGAAGATTGCCGGCTCCGCGGATGTCCAGATCCTGCATCGCGATGTTGAATCCACTGCCGAGATCAGAGAATTCCTCTATTGCCTTGAGTCTTCTACGCGCGTCATCTGTGATTGTGACAAGAGGAGGTACTATCATATAGCAGAACGCCTTCCTGTCCGACCGTCCGACTCGTCCCCTGAGCTGATGCAGGTCGCTGAGACCTATGTTCTGCGCCTGATTGATGATGATCGTGTTGGCGTTGGGTATGTCCAGTCCGTTCTCGATGATCGTTGTGCAGAGCAGCATGTCATAGTCCCCACGGATAAAGTCCAGCATCCTGTTCTCCAACTCCTTTGATTCAATCTGACCGTGAGCAACACAAATTCTCATGTCCGGCACAAGCCTATGAAGAATCTCATAAATCGAAGGAAGTTCCTCTACTTTATTGTGGATGAAGAACAGTTGACCTCCACGGTTTAATTCGTAGTTTATAATGCTTCGTATCTCGTCTTTGTCAAACAAGATGATTTCCGTCTGAGTAGGAATCCTGTTTGGCGGGGGAGTGTTGATGATTGACAGATCCCTTGCACCAAGCAAGGAGAACTGCAATGTCCTTGGAATAGGAGTCGCGGTCAGCGTCAGAGTATCCACCGAAGCCTTGACCTGACGCAGTTTTTCTTTTGTGGAAACTCCAAATTTCTGCTCCTCGTCAATAATCAGCAACCCCAAATCCTTGAAATCGAATCCTTTGCCTATAAGTTTGTGCGTTCCAATCACTATGTCAAGCTGACCGTTTCGAAGCCTTTCCTTGATGTCATTGATTTCCTTTGCGGTACGAAGTCTGCTGACGTAGTCTATCGTGCATGGAAAATCCCTGAGCCTGGATGAGAAAGTCGTGTAGTGCTGAAGGGAAAGAATGGTTGTAGGCACAAGAACCGCGACTTGTTTACCGTCTGTCACAGCCTTGAAGGCAGCCCTTATGGCAATCTCCGTCTTACCGAACCCGACATCCCCGCAGACAAGCCTGTCCATAGGACTGTTGTCTTCCATATCCCTCTTCACAGCCTTGTTGGCAGACTCTTGATCCGGTGTGTCCTCGTACATGAACGAAGACTCAAGTTCCTCCTGAAGGTAACTGTCGGGGGAGTAGGCGAATCCTTGCGTGGTCTTGCGTTTGGCGTAAAGTTGGATGAGATCCTTGGCGATGTCCTTGATCTTTGACTTGGCGCTCAGCTTGAGATTCTGCCAAGTCTTTGACCCCAACTTGTTGATCTTTGGAGGAATCCCGTCCTTGGAACGGAACCTTGATATCTTGTTCAAGGAATGCACGGACACAAACACGACATCCCCGTCCTTGTACATCAGTTTCACGACCTCGTGCATCCTGCCCCTGTCGTCCCTCATCCTGACAAGACCTCCGAACACTCCCACACCATGGTCGATGTGTACCACGTAATCACCTATATTAAAAGCCGTCAAGTCATTAAGAGTCAATTGTTCACTCTTCTCGACCGTCCTCCTGACACTAACCCTGTGGAAACGGTCAAAAATCTCGTGGTCGGAGTAGCAGCAGATCTTGTCATCCCTATCGATGAATCCGGAATGAATGTTCTTTCCGGCGACAAAATCAGGCACAAGTCCGCTGTTCTCAATCAAAATGGACTTCAAACGCTCAATCTGGGAATTTTTATCACTGAATATGAAGACTTTGTACCCGTGTTCAATATTCTGCCTGATGTCAGCGGTCAAAAGTTCGAAATTTTTGTTGAACACAGGCTGTGGAGCGATGTTGAAGGCAACAGCATCCTCGGCGTCCTCCCCAAGAGGAACCTCAAGAAAAACCTTCTTGAATCCGTTAAAACCTCTGAAAAAACCTCTCTCTTTATACATGTCGGAAGAGTCAAGCCAGACAACAGTCCCTTCGGGAAACAGACTTGAGACACTCACGCCTCCGGCTTCCGAATCCTCCGCCGCAAGATCTGGAAAAACCTCGATTATCTCCCTCTCCTCGCGGGACAACTGGGTGTTGCAGTCAAACACATGTATCTTCTCAACCTCATCCCCGAAGAATGACACCCGGAACGGGTAGTTGAATGAATATGAGAATATGTCAATGATCGATCCTCTTATTGAATATTGTCCCGGAGCAGAGACAAAATCCACTTTCTCAAACCCCTGGGAGAAAAGAATATCCTTTATTGATTCATGAGAGATGTCCTGTCCCACAGAGATTCTTAGAATAGAGGTCCTGATCCTGTCCGGAGCAGGTACAAGTTCTTCCAAGGCCTCAGGATAGGTTACTATGAACAACTTGTCTGAATTGTCGGCATTGGAAAGTATCTTACCAACGGCGGAAGTTCTCTGAACTCCAAGAGAAGATTTGTAGTTGCTTCTCTCCACACCCTTTCCACTGTCTGGCAGGTAAAACACGATGTCACCTTCGGTCAATGCGTAAAGGTCTGAGCAGCAATATTCAGCACTTTCCCTATCGGGAAGCACGACAACGTTTGTTCCTTCTGAGGCGACCTCGGTGACAACGAACCACCTCGCTGAAAGGAATAGTCCCTTGCAGAATGATTCTCTTTTCGAGACTATGCTCCCGGAGAGTTTTTTAACGGATGCGGAACTTATCAACATAAACGTCTAAATCATGTTTAAAACCTGTGGAAAAACCTGTGGAAAACGGAATCGGAAAAGTTGGTTCTCATCGCCGACATACTTTTCAACATTTCATCAAATACTTTTCAATAGCGTAACCAACAATTAAAGC
Source organism: Bacteroidales bacterium UBA6397 (assembly GCA_002439875.1). Taxonomy (GTDB): domain Bacteria; phylum Bacteroidota; class Bacteroidia; order Bacteroidales; family UBA932; genus Cryptobacteroides. The sequence goes on along the minus strand of DJQB01000016.1, from coordinate 76,224 downwards.
TACTCGCAACAAATTGGTTTTCAATAATCAAAATAAGTTATCAACAAATTAACAATTCATATAGAACTAAAATTTTTCTGAAAATATTCAATAATATTAATATGTCATTGAATTTTCTTTCTGTTGCTGTCCTTCCGGAGCTTTCTTTCTTCCGGCTGTTTCACTATCTTTGTACTGATTAAAGCACATTCTGATGACAGAATTTGATCCGCACAGTACAAACGCCGGCAAAGATAAGGATTTGGACGGAATTATCCGCCCGCAAGGATTGGAAGATTTCACTGGACAAAAGGAAATCGTATCCAATCTGAACATCTATGTCAAGGCGGCCAAGATGAGAGGGGAAGCACTTGACCATGTGCTATTTCACGGGCCACCAGGCCTTGGAAAGACCACACTCGCGCACATCATCGCCAACGAGATGGGCGTGAAAATGAAGGTGACATCAGGCCCTGTGCTGGACAAGCCGGGTGATCTGGCTGGATTGCTTACATCGCTGGAGACTGGAGACGTGCTTTTCATCGACGAGATCCATCGTCTTTCGCCAGAGGTTGAGGAATATCTATATTCGGCGATGGAGGACTATGTGATTGACATAATGATAGACAAGGGACCGGGAGCAAGGTCGGTCAGGATTTCGCTCAATCCGTTCACGCTCGTCGGAGCCACCACACGAAGCGGACTGCTCACTGCGCCTCTTCGCGAAAGGTTTGGAATTAATTGTGCCTTAGAATATTACGACACCTCAGACCTAATCCGAATCGTGCGCAGAAGCGCGCGAATCTTAAATGTTACCATTGATGAAGAGGCAGCTAAGGAGATAGCGCTAAGAAGTCGTGGAACTCCTAGAATAGCCAATGCTCTCCTTAAGAGAGTCCGTGATTTCGCCCAGGTTATGGGTGACGGACACATTGACCTAGACATTTCCCGTTATGCTCTTGACAAACTAAAGATAGACAAGAGGGGATTGGACTCAATTGACAACAAGATTCTCCGTACGATCATCACAACGTTCAAGGGAGGGCCTGTTGGAGCCAACACCATCGCTACAGCTATCAGTGAAGACCAAGGAACATTCGAAGAAGTCTATGAACCTTTCTTGATAAAGGAAGGCTTCATAGTGCGCACGCAAAGAGGTCGGGTGGCCACTGAAATGGCCTATCATCACCTTGGACTTGACTCTGAACTCCAATCAAAAAAGGAAGAAGATGCCACCTTATTCTAAATTATTTGCTGTAATAACTGCATTCATATTCTTTTCATTTAAAGCATTTTGCTGCACTTCAGTGATCATTTCCGGGGGAGTGCGGGCTGACGGTCGCCCAGTGATGCTCAAACACCGCGACACCGGTGAGCTGAACAACAGGATGGAATGGTTCCAAGGTCCGGAATATTCATTCATAGGTCTCGTTAACTCACCGTCGCAGGGTGGGGAAGTGTGGTCCGGAGTCAACTCAGCCGGATTTTGCATCATGAACACTGCCACTTACGACCTCAAGGATGATGATGTTCCTGCCTCCGAAATGGACAAGGAGGGGATTGTCATGTACAAGGCTCTTGGAATATGCCGCTGTCTGCAAGATTTTGAGAATATACTCGATTCGCTTCCCAAGCCTTTGGGGGTAGAGGCTAATTTCGGCATCATCGACGCGTTCGGTGGGGCGGCATATTATGAAGTCAACAACCATTCTTGGAAAAAGTACATCGTGGCTGACCAACCCGGAGGCTACATGGTTGTGACGAACTTCACACGGAGTGGCCGAAAAGAGGACCGAAAGGGAGTTGACCGGTTTGAGAAGACATCAGCGATAATGGCTTCCGCTGACGTGGCCGCCATAGACCACAGATTTCTTTTCAATGAAGTATCCCGTACAGGGAAACCGATCATGCGCGACATCACTTCCGCTTCGGTGGTTTTTGAAGGGGTTGCTTCTGGGGTTGATCCTAGTAACACAGTGATGTGGACGCTTTTAGGCAGCCCGACAAACACTGTATATGTCCCACTGAAGGTTTTTGTGAGCGATCATATTCCTTACTATATGAAAAAGTCCCGAGGGAGCGACAACGCCGCCATCTGTGACGACGCACTTGCCTTGAAGGCCGCCTTTGGTTTTGAATATGGCTGCGAGGAGTATTGCCGCGAGGTCGAGAAGTATGTCGACCGTCATTTTTCTAATGACATGTCAGTACAGCGTTATGATCGCTTCGTCAGACGGATTTACCATCGCTATCTTAAAATATGCTTGTCCAAATTGTCGAAAATGGCTCATAAAATTGCTGATTACGAGAAAAATGACTAAAATTGCAGACTTATTTCGATTTCATTTGGAATTTTATAAATAACATATTCAGAATATGGCCGATAAATTAATCTCAAAGATTCCTGACGGTCCTTTGGCCGAGAAATGGACCAAACGTAAGTCGGAACTCCGACTCGTCAATCCGAACAACAGAAGAAAACTTGAAGTCATCGTTGTCGGTACCGGACTTGGAGGCGCTTCCGCAGCCGCTACTCTCGGTGAGCTTGGCTACAATGTCAAGGTTTTCTGCATCAGTGACTCACCTCGTCGCGCGCACTCAATCGCCGCGCAGGGTGGCATCAATGCCGCTAAGAACTATCAGAATGACAATGATGCTGTCTATCGTCTCTTCTATGACACAATCAAGGGAGGTGACTACCGCAGCCGTGAGGCGAATGTCTATCGTCTCGCCGAGGTCAGCGCGGCCATTATCGACCAGTGCGTGGCTCAGGGTGTACCTTTCGCACGTGAGTACGGTGGCTACCTCGCCAACCGTTCGTTCGGAGGTGTTCAGGTAAGCCGAACGTTCTATGCCCGTGGGCAAACCGGCCAGCAGCTTCTTTTGGGTGCCTACGCGGCTCTAAACCGCCAGATAGCCGCTGGAACTGTGACCAGCTACCCTCGCCACGAGATGCTTGACCTTGTCATCATTGACGGACAGGCAAAAGGTATCATCGCGCGTAATCTCGCTACAGGCAAACTTGAAAGGTTCGGCGCCCACGCTGTTGTCATCGCCACAGGAGGTTACGGCAACACTTACTTCCTTTCCACCAACGCCATGAACAGCAACGGTTCTGCAGCGTGGCAGTGCTACAAGAAAGGAGCTTATTTCGCGAATCCTTGCTTCGCTCAGATTCACCCTACCTGCATCCCTGTGCACGGTGAGCAGCAGTGCAAGTTGACCCTTATGTCAGAGTCTCTGCGTAACGACGGACGTATCTGGGTGCCTAAGAAGATGGAGGATGTGATGAAGCTTCGAAAGCACGAGATCAAGCCTTCTCAGATTCCGGAGGAGGATCGTGACTACTATCTTGAGCGCCGTTATCCTGCATTCGGTAACCTCGTTCCTCGTGATGTGGCTTCCCGTGCCGCCAAGGAGAGATGTGACGCAGGATTCGGTGTCAATGAGACAGGTCTCGCTGTGTTCCTCGACTTCTCGGACGCCATCAAGCGTCTCGGTCACCAGAGGGTTCAGGAGCGTTACGGCAACCTTTTCGACATGTATTATAAGATTACGAATGTAAGTCCGTGGGAAGAGCCTATGATGATTTATCCTGCCATCCACTACACAATGGGCGGCATCTGGGTTGACTACGATCTTCAGACCACTATTCCTGGACTCTACGCCATTGGTGAGGCCAACTTCTCTGACCACGGTGGAAACCGTCTTGGTGCCTCTGCCTTGATGCAGGGTCTTGCCGACGGTTACTTCGTGCTTCCTGTCACCATCGCTGACTACCTTTCACACAAGTTCGCGGAGCCTAAGACCGACATTAATAACCCTGCCTTTGACAAGGCAGAGAAGGATGTCCAGGCCAGAATCGACAGACTCTTCTCCATCAAGGGAAAACAGACAGTTGACTCTATCCACAAGAAGCTTGGTAACATCATGTGGGAGTACGTCGGAATGGCCCGTAGTGAGGAAGGTCTGAAGAAGGCAATCAAAGAAATCAATGACCTCAAGGCTGTGTTCTACAAGGATGTTTGCGTTCCTGGAGAGCAGTTCCATTTCAATCAGGAGCTTGAAAAAGCCCTTCGGCTTGAGGACTTCTTCGAGATTGGTGAACTTATGGCCCGTGATGCCCTGAACAGGAAAGAGTCTTGCGGTGGTCACTTCCGTGTGGAGAGCCAGACCGAGGAAGGGGAAGCCAAGAGAGACGATGCAAATTACATGTATGTCGCCGCTTGGGAGTACAAAGGAGAAGGTCAGGAGCCAGAACTTCACAAAGAGCCTCTCAAGTACGAGTTCATCGAAGTTAAAACAAGAAATTATAAAGACTAGAATCGGCTATGGATTTCAATCTTAAGATATGGCGTCAGAAGAACGCCAAGGAACAAGGTCATTTTGAGACTTATCATATTTCCGGAATAGAGGAGGACGCCTCTTTCCTCGAAATGCTTGACATCCTCAATGAGCAGCTGATCCGTGAGGGTAACGATCCTGTAGCCGTTGACAGAGGCTGCCAGAGCAGTGGTCCTGTTTCTTTCGACCACGACTGCCGCGAGGGTATCTGCGGTGCCTGCTCGTTGTTCGTTGACGGACGCGCGCACGGTCCTGACGATCACGTCACCACCTGTCAGCTTTTCATGCGTCACTTCAATGATGGCGCTACCATCACAGTTGAGCCTTTCAGAAGCGCCGCTTTCCCTATCATCAAGGATTTGGTTGTTGACCGCAGTGCTTTCGACAAGATTCTTCAGGCCGGTGGATTCATCTCTGTCAGAACTGGTTCCGCCCAGGATGCCAACAACATCCTCATTTCTCACGAGAATGCTGAGAAGAGCATGGACGCTGCCGCCTGTGTTGGTTGCGGTGCCTGCGTTGCAACATGTAAGAACGGCTCTGCGATGCTGTTTGTGGCCGCAAGGGTAAGTTCCCTCGCCCTGCTTCCTCAAGGCCGTCCAGAAGCTGCCCGAAGGGCTAAGAATATGGTCGCGAAGATGGAAGAGCTAGGTTTCGGCAACTGCACCAACACCCGCGCCTGCGAAATGGAATGCCCTAAGGGAATCTCCATCGACCACATCGCCCGTCTCAACCGCGAGTTCCTCAAGGCGAAGTTCTCCGAGTAATACTTTATCACTGAATATTTTAGGTCGGAAATTTTTTTGTTTTTCCGACCTTTTTTTTCGGTCACTGAGCTTGTCGAAGTGATTGTTGTTTATACAGTAACTTCAGAGGGCAGAAAATAAAATTCCAAATTTTGCACGTTACCAAAATTTGGAATTTTATTTTCTGCCCTTTCGCTATAATTATGAAAACTGATTATTTTGTGATTCAGTAATCTTTCTAAGCCAATAATAGTCTCTACTCGAAATTTTTGTAACGTGAAAAATTTAATGAGAGACTTTTTGGGCTGTTTATGATATACTGAATCTTTTGATGCAGGTTCAGTGATAATTTACCACAGGAAGTTGTTGAAAGGGTAGCGGCCGGCGTGGATCTCGGCGACCATCTTGTAGATGTCGCTGCGGAGCTTCTCGATGTTGGTCTTGTTCTTGGCGGAGATGAATATGCAGGGGGTCTTTTCCTGCGCTATCCAGCTGTTTTTCAACTCATCCAGCGAACGGTTCTCCTTTCCTTTCGGAGTCAGCGAGAACTCATCGTACTCCTCGTAGGTGTAAGCGTCTATCTTGTTGAATATCACATAGACTGGCTTGTTGCTGGCACCTATTTCCTGTAGGGTTCTCTCCACGACCTCCATCTGCTCCTCGAAGCCTGGATGGGAGATGTCAACCACATGCAGCAATATGTCGGCCTCCCTTACCTCATCCAGAGTGCTCTTGAATGCCTCCACAAGTTGAGTGGGGAGTTTTCTGATGAATCCTACAGTGTCACTTAGCAGGAACGGCACGTTCTCGATCACGACTTTCCTGACCGTAGTGTCAAGGGTCGCGAACAGTTTGTTCTCTGCAAAAACGTCAGATTTCGCCAGCATATTCATTATTGTGCTCTTGCCTACATTTGTGTATCCCACAAGGGAAAGTCGCACCATAGAGCCTCTATTGCCCCTTTGCGTGGCCATCTGCTTATCGACCTTCTTCAGCTGCTCCTTCAGTCTTGCTATCCGCTCCTTGACGATACGGCGGTCGATCTCGATCTGGGTCTCACCCATACCTCCTCTAGTACCCATTCCACCTCTTTGCCTTTCAAGGTGTGTCCACATTCCGGCCAGTCTTGGAAGCATGTAGTTGTAGCGGGCGAGTTCGACCTGCATCTTGGCGTAGGATGTCTTTGCGCGCTGGGCGAATATCTCAAGAATCAGACTGGTTCTGTCAATTACTGAACTGCAATTGATTACCTTCTCGATATTCCTTTGCTGCATACCTGTCAGCTCATCGTCGAAGATCACGTATTTTATCTCGTTTTCCTCACAGTAGTCGGCGATCTCCTGAAGTTTTCCGCTTCGTATGTAGGTGGCTTTCTCCGGCTTGTCAAGCCTTTGCACAAATTTCTTGTCGCCCTTGGCTCCTGCCGTTTCCGCCAGAAACTCAAGTTCGTCAAGATATTCCATTACCTTCCTTTCGTCATCGTTTTGTTTTATGATGCCGACAAACACGGCTTTTTCCATCAATTCTTCCATATACTTCTAATTAAAGTACTTGCTATGTTGGTCTCTGAGCCTGTCGAAGCTACTGTTGTTTTACGGTCACTGAGCCTGTCGAAGCTACCGATCTGTACATCGACTAGTCTATTCAAAAAAAGGCCATCCGGTTGGGGACGGCCTTAATATTCATTAGTTTTTGATTATCTCAACTGGAAGATAACAGGGAAGGTGTAGGTTACCTTCACAGCGCGGTCACGCTGCTTTCCCGGCTTCCACTTAGGAGACATCGATACGACCCTGACGGCCTCCTTATCAAGTGAGGAGTCCACACCACGAAGAACCTTCACGTTGCTGACAGATCCGTCAGGATTGACGGTGAACTGAAGGGTGACACGTCCCTGCACACCGTTCTCCTTTGCAATCTCAGGATACTGAAGCTTGGAATTGACCCACTTTGAGAACTCGTTGGCGTCTCCACCGTTGAATGAAGGCTTCTCCTCTACAAGTTGGAAAGGAATTGCCTCTTCCTCAACGACTTCCTCCTTTACTTCCTCAACATAGTCCATAATCTCAACTCCGAGATTGGCGTCATCCTCAAGGCTCATGAAGTTGTCTTCAACTTTGATGTCATCCTCGACGATGTCGATCTGGTCTGAAAGAACAGGAATCTTCGGAGCCTCTGGAGGTGGTGGAGGGGTCTCCTGGGTAATAGGAACCATATCCTCAACTTCAACTACCTGAGTGTCTTCGCCCAGGCTGGCTACAGCCTTCTCCTTAGTGCTGTAGGAAAAAGCTCCCCAGACTACGAGAAGAGCGACCACGAGTCCGATCTCTGTGAAGAGAGTCCTTCTGTTCTCAAGATCGGCTTTTGGTGTTTTCTTGATTTCCATATCAGTAAATAATTTTAACAATCATTCCTTATGTGCCTGGAAGCAAAACCTTCCAATAGGCTCTCAAAGATAGAAATAATAATTGTCATTTCAAATTTTTTGAATTATTAGTTGTAGATTTGCGTAAAATTTAGGTCTATGATAAGGTATTACTGTGAGGACATCAAATTTGAGTTCAAGAACAAGCTTGCGAACAACAGATGGCTTAAAATGGTGGCCGGGAGTGAGATAAAAACTCTTGGTGACATCTCAATTATTTTTTGTTCAGATAATTATATTCTCGATGTGAACATTCGTTACCTTCATCACGACTATTTCACGGATGTCATTACCTTTGATTACTGTGAAGGAAACAAACTATCTGGTGACCTTTTTATAAGTATAGACAGCGTTCGCGAGAATGCCATTGAGTTCGGAACTGAATTTGACGAGGAACTGCATCGAGTGATAGTCCATGGTCTGCTTCATCTCATCGGCTATGATGACCACACACCGGATGATCAAAATGTGATGAGAGCAAAGGAGGATTATTACCTTAGTCTGAGAGGCGAGGCTTGATATTTTTTTGAATATATTGCAGTGAGTTTACTTGCTCCATTGTTTCCTCTTTATAAATTGTAGATTTTCTTGAATATGACATATTCTTACGATGTGATTGTTGTCGGTGGGGGACACGCAGGTTGTGAGGCTGCTGCCGCCGCTGCCAGTCTTGGTTCGTCCGTTTTGTTGATCAATGCTGATCTTACCAGTTTTGCTCGCATGTCCTGCAACCCTGCTGTCGGTGGAATCGCTAAAGGACAGATTGTCCGTGAGATTGACGCGCTCGGTGGAATGATGGGATTGGTAACTGATGCATCGACTCTTCAGTTCAGGATGCTGAACCGTTCGAAGGGACCTGCAATGTGGAGTCCACGCGCTCAGTGTGACAAACAGGTCTTTTCTGCGTACTGGAGGAATATTCTTGAAAATATCTGTAACTTAGATATTTACGCTGATTTTGTAACTTCTTTTCTCTTTGAGAATTTAAAAATCTGTGGAGTCAAGACAAATACTGGGGCAATTTTTAAGTCTCGTGCGGTTATTCTTGCCACAGGTACGTTCCTTAATGGCAGGATGTTCATCGGTCGCACTTCTTTCGAGGGAGGCAGGATAGGGGAGTTGTCTTCTCACGGTCTGACCGAGCAACTCGTCAGTCTAGGACTTCGGACCGGTAGAATGAAAACCGGAACGCCGCCTCGTATCGACATTTCTTCAGTTGACACGTCCAAACTTCCGCAGCAGCTTGGAGATGAGAATCCCGAAAGATTTTCTTATTATGATCAGGCTTCCGCTGTCCAATGGTTGGGTAACCAGATGCCTTGCTACATTCTTCACACAAACGAGAAGGTGCACGACATCTTGAGATCCGGATTCAAGGATTCTCCGATGTTCACCGGGCTGATCACTGGCAGAGGTCCGAGGTACTGTCCGAGCATCGAAGATAAGCTAAGAGTATTTCCTGATAAGACTTCCCATCAACTTTTCTTGGAGCCGGAAGGGAGGAATATTCGTGAATATTACCTGCAAGGCTTCTCTTCTTCGTTGCCTTTGGATGTTCAGTTGGATGCTCTGCATTCAATCGGAGGATTGGAGAACGCGAAGATATTCAAACCTGCCTATGCCGTTGAATATGATTATTTTGATCCAACGCAACTTCGTGAGACTCTTGAACTTAGAGATGTTGAAGGGCTTTATTTCGCAGGTCAGATTAATGGTACAACTGGTTATGAAGAGGCTGGTGCTCAAGGAATTATCGCTGGAATTAACGCACATTTGAAGTTGAATGGCAAGGATCCTTTTATTCTTCGTCGTGATGAATCTTACATCGGTGTTCTGATTGATGACTTGATCACGAAAGGTGTTGATGAGCCTTACAGAATGTTTACTTCACGCGCTGAGTATCGCATTCTTCTTCGGCAGGACAATGCTGATCTTCGCCTGACAGAAAAATCTTATAAGATCGGCCTTGCTTCCGAAAGGCGTTATCGGATTATGCAGGAAAAGTATGAGGCTGTAGATACTCTTTCCATAATGTGTGACGAGGTGAACATACGTGCGGATGTGATTAACGAATATCTTTCCGAACATAATTCAGCTCCTCTTTCTGAATCCAAACGCATTTCTGAATTGGCTTCTCGTCCAGAAGTGTCCCTTGCTGAATTATTGAATTTTGTTCCACGTGGAACATTTTCTAAGTTTTCAGTGGATCTTCCAGAAGGGGGTAGTTTTACTGAGAAGTACAATCGTAAAGAAATTATTGATGCAGTAGAAATCGGAATAAAGTATAAAGGCTACATTGAGCGTGAGAAATCAATTGCTGAAAAAATAGCCCGTCTTGAGGATTTGAAGATTCCTCAGGATTTCGATTTCGATAAGGTTTCCGGACTTACCATCGAATGCCGCCAGAAACTCACCCGCTACAAGCCATCCACCATCGCGCAAGCCTCCCGCATCTCCGGAGTCTCTCCAGCCGACATCTCTGTCCTGCTTGTCTATTTTGGTAGGTAAAACTTGTATATTAACGGCAGATATTTATCTACATCATCTGCAACGCCGACTTGATGATTTGCTCGACTTTTGCGTTAGGATTGGCCTTGAGGACGGCCTGGATGGCTTTGTTGACTGCTGGTTTGGCGAAACCGAGCATGACGAGTGCTCGGCTGGCTTCTTCGACGATTTCGCTGCGGTTGCCTCCGAACAGTTCTGTTGAATCCGCTCCTTCACCCTTTACGATTTTGTCTTTCAGTTCCAGCACAAGCCTCTGAGCACTCTTTACTCCGATCCCTTTCACACTCTTGATCCTTGCTATGTCCTCCGAAAGAATTGCATGCCTTATTTCCTCGGCAGAGAGCGAAGACAGCATCATTCTGGCCGAGTTCACTCCTATCCCTGACACGCTGATCAGCAGTTCAAACAATTCCCGCTCATCTTTCGTAGCAAATCCGTAGTACAACTCTGCATCCTCACGAAGGTAATGGAATATGTAAGCCTTTGCCTCTTTCTTATCCTGAAGTGCCTGAAAAGTCTGCAATGAAATAAGGATACTATACCCGATTCCATTATTCTCAAGAATCAGCTCGGCAGGGGAGAGCTCGACTATCATACCTCTGATGTAATCTATCATATTCAAAGATTTTTGTTCAAGGCAAAATTAGCACTTTTTGCGCCAATTCGCTCCCTTTCTGTGTTCTTTCTATGAATATTTTGTCTGTTGATTTTATGTTGCTACAAGCTCAGCAACTGTGGGTTCAGTGACCTGTGGTATTTATTGAAGTTATATACATTAATATTCGCCCACCATCATTTCAATAACCATCCATTCTTCCGATGCTTTTGATTATCTTTGCAAGATTGAATAGGAGGTTTGACAATGAATATTCAAGAACTCAGAAATATGTTTCCGGCGCTTTCGCAAACCGTCTATGGCAAGCCGCTTGTCTATTTTGACAACGCCGCCACAGCTCAGCGTCCGCAGTCGGTCATCAACAAGTGGACCGAGCTGACGGTCGGAGCGAACGCTAACATTCACCGCGCGGTCCACAAACTCGCTGTCGATGCCACTGAGGAGTACGAAAGCACCCGCGATGCGGTAAAGAAATATATCAACGCATCTGCCCGTGAAGAGGTGATATTCACTTCCGGTACGACTGGATCCATCAACCTTGTCGCGTTTTCTTTCGGTGAGACTTTCGTCCACGAAGGAGACGAGATCATCGTTTCCGAGGCCGAGCACCATTCCGACATTGTTCCGTGGCAGATGCTTTGTCAAAGGAAAAAGGCTACATTGAGGGTTCTTCATGTCGATGACGAAGGACATCTGAACCTTGACGGATTGAAGTCTTTACTGAATCCTAAAACGAGGATTGTAGCTGTCGCCCAGATTTCCAATGTGCTTGGCATTGTAAATCCTGTTAAGGAAATTGTAAGGGTTTGTCATTCAGTTGGTTGTCCTGTTTTGATCGACGGAGCTCAGGGAATGGTGCACGAAGGCGCTGACGTTCAGGATGTTGACTGTGATTTCTACGCCTTTTCCGGACATAAACTCTATGCCGCGACAGGAACCGGTGCCCTTTACGGAAAGCGCAAGTGGTTGGATCAGATGGTTCCGTATCAGGGTGGTGGAGAGATGATCGCTACCGTGAAATTTTCCGGTACGACCTACGCTCCGCTTCCGGAGAAATTCGAGGCCGGGACACAGAACATCAACTCAATTCCGACTTTGAAGCCTGCTATTGATGTGGCTAAATTGATGAATGATAAAGAATTGCTTGATAATCAGCATACTGTGTCTGAGTACTTGCTTCACGCTCTGACGAGTGATCCGAGAATCCATCTTTATGGCGTTCCACGTGGAACGGAGGCGAAGATTCCTCTCTTCTCGTTCTCTGTGGATGGAGCGCATCACGAGGATCTGGCTCTGATTTTGGACAAGATGGGAATCGCTGTGCGTTCCGGCCAGATGTGCGCCGAGCCGATTATGGACAGGTTCGGGGTCACTGGAATGCTTCGCGCGTCCCTCGCTCCGTACAACACGATGGAGGAGGCGGAATATTTCATTAAGTCGCTAGACAAGGCGATTGCGATGTTGGTTTAGGTTGCTGTCACTGAGATTTCGGTTGCTGAGCCTGCCGAAGCATGGAAGTGACAGACTCTTCAACCTTTGATGTTACTTGTATATTTTGATATTTGAAATTGTTATTTGAAATGAACTCATTGGAGGAAGCAAAACAGTCTGTTATTGACGATTTCTCGATGTACGATGAATGGCTCGACAAATACGAGTATCTCATCGACTTGGGAAAGAATCTGGAAGCGTATCCGGAAGCGGAAAAGACTGAGGATAAGTTGATTAAGGGATGCCAGTCAAGGGTTTGGCTGGATTGGCGTCTTGAGAATGGAAAACTTTACTTCAGGGCGGACAGCGACGCTATCATCACAAAGGGTATAATTTCCCTTCTGATTAGCGTCTATTCAGGCCGTACTCCTAAAGAGATCGCTGCTGACGATTTCAGTTTCATCAACAAGATCGGCCTTAAGGAGAATCTGTCCCCGACCAGAGCCAATGGTCTCGTCTCTATGATAGACACCATCAAGGCAGTGGCTTTGGAGAACAGTTAGCGTGTTATGTAAGTTGTCTTTAGACATATTGAAGAATATAATTGTTTGATTAAGTATTATATGAGCATATTCAAGAAAAAGGAAGAAGATAAGGCAACCGCTCAGGAGCCGCAGGTGGAGCAGGAGAGTGAGGTTCTTTCCGCTGAGGACGTCAAGGCGCTCGCACCGCTGTATGACAATGTGGTTCTGGCTCTGAAGCAGGTCTATGATCCTGAGATCCCGGTCAACATCTATGACCTTGGCCTCATTTACGAGCTTGTGATCAACAAGAAGCACGAGGCTTTCATCAAGATGACCTTCACCGCTCCGAACTGTCCTATGGCTGATGAGGTGCTTGACGAGGTGCAGAGAAACGTCACTGACGTTCCTGGCATCAAATCGTGCAACGTGGAACTGGTCTTTGATCCGGCTTGGGATCAGTCCATGCTTTCCGACGAGGCCCGCCTGGAGCTTGGTCTGGACGATGTTGACTCCGCTGCCGGTCGTGTGGATCCAGGCACCGGCCCGGACTATTCAAAGGAGCCGAATTCCTGATCTGACATATTCAAGCATTGCATTTTGGCCGCTCTGCTTTAGTTTGAATATTCATAAGTAATTTAGCGGCTACCATTTTAGATTGGGACGATGGCATTCGTCAGCATATATTTTTCCCTTGGCAGCAACCTCGGCGGCCGCGAGAAGAACATCGAGGAGGCTCTCCGTCGCATGGACGAGGCCTTTGAAGGCCATTACACGGCACTTTCGCGGCTTATCGAGACCAAACCGATGGGATTTTCCGGCGGAAAGTTCCTGAACGCTGTTGTGCTTTACAGAACATTCAGACCCGATGTCCCGGTGGAAGACGCGGCCACGGAAGTCCTGCGCAAAATCAAGGCGATCGAGCGCGCGATGGGCAGAACCGACCCTCCTGAATATGACGGCTCAGGCAACCGCGTCTACCATTCCCGCATCATCGACATTGACATCCTCTTCTACGGCACCGACCGCATTGATGCTCCCGACCTCATCATCCCCCACAAAGACATCGAGAACCGCCCCTTCGTGATGATCCCCCTCCAGGAAGTCGCCAAGCCTTCCCTCAAATCCGCTTTTCCCGAATATTTCGGTGCTTTATTATGAATATGGTGTAATAATCGCAGATTTTACGTAAGTTTGCGGTCAGGGAATCACATATAGATGGGCTGTTGAGACTGATTCCGATAAAGACATCAAATATGTTTAGATACATTGACCATAAAGACAGAACATTCCTTTTGGGAGCGTACCGAGGAGAAAAGTCTCAATTGGATTGGATATTGGGAGAAAAGACTCAAAGATATGAGAAACTATACAATATACGTTTAAACCAAAATCTGTTTTCTCAGAGAAATGGCGGTATCCTGTCAAGCGTTTTGCCAGATTATGTATTGATATACAATACCCAGAATCCACAAAAGGGTTATCATCTTTTTCCTTGCGTAAACTCCTCTGTCAAAGAGCAGGCAGAAATGGAGCGATTGAAATATCCTGACCCGAATGGGGCATACCTTGTCTTTTCCTTGGGAGAAGAAATTCTTGCCGAGCCGTTGGATATTAACCAACTGATAATACAAACATTTCCTAAAAGCGGCAAAGAAATCCCATTCGCACCGAAAATGCTTACTGGAAAGGACATCGCTAATGTAGTGAACCGGTCATTGGAACAACCGGACATTGCAGTATGTAATGAACGAGGCGTGTTGCGTTTCATCGATTTGTTCGCTGGCATCGGCGGCATACGTTGTGGGTTGGAACTGGCTGCCAAAGAAAAAGGGTTGATACCGACATGTGTTTTTTCTTCGGAAATTAAACCACATGCTGTCAAGGTCTTACGTGACAATCATCCGTCCGAAACAATTATGGGTGACATTACCAAAGTCGAAACAAGGAATATCCCTGACTTTGACATTCTTTGTGCCGGTTTCCCTTGTCAGGCGTTCAGTTCCGCAGGAAAAAGACAAGGCTTTGCTGATACGCGTGGAACTATGTTTTTTGAAGTCGAACGCATATTAAGGAATAAACGACCTAAGGGTTTTATCCTTGAAAATGTTGAAGGACTTGTAAATCATGATGGAGGAAAAACTCTACAGGTAATTGTAGATAGACTTACCGCATTAAACTACAAGTTTGCTTTTCGCGTGCTTAATTCCAAATATTTTGGTGTGCCACAAGAACGTAAAAGAATATACATAGTTGGCAGCACCTGCAGCAAACCAAATCTGGACAACTTTCCTGTGTCTGAAAGTAAACTTGGGGATATTCTTGAATCAGGATTGCCGACAGTTGACACTCCTTTTATAAGAACGTTACTAATGCATTTCAAAATAGAAGAGCTATATGGTAAATCAATAAAGGACAAAAGAGGGGGGAACACCAACATTCATAGTTGGGATTTAGAAATCAAGGGTGCTGTCTCTGTTGAACAAAAGCGGCTTCTTGATACCATTTTGACCGAAAGACGAAAGAAAAAATGGGCGGAAATTATTGGTGTCGACTGGATGGATGGGATGCCTCTGACAAAGGAACAGATACAGACTTTTTATGATTCTCCTGCCCTTGGAGAAATGCTGGATGATTTAACACAAAAGGGGTATCTGAAATTTGAATATCCAAAAAAACTCATCCGAGAGAAGAATGAAAGCGGCGTTGTGACAACTCATAGAGAGTACGACACAACTAAACCCAAAGGGTATAATATCGTTGCTGGCAAGTTAAGTTTTGAAATTAATAAAGTGTTGTCACCTAATGAAATAGCTCCTACACTTGTCGCAATGGATATGCAAAAGTTATATGTTGGAGATAATGGTGGACTCAGAAGGTTGTCTTTAAGGGAGGGTCTGCGTCTTTTTGGCTATCCTGATAATATTAAGTTCAATGTCAGTGAGAAAGACGGCTTTGACCTTTTAGGCAACACTGTTGTAGTGCCTGTCATCAAAGCTGTTGCCGAACGATTGTTGGACACTTTAACTTTTTAATTCAAGTTTCGCATTTGCGAAACACCGCTGTTCTTCACTGCTGGCAGTGAAAGCAAGTCCCTCCCCCGAGGGAGAGGAATTTAGGAGAGGGTAACGTAAATTGATGTAGGTGGGCAATCACCCTCGAACGTGAGATAATGTTTTATACAGCAAGCAATTGTCTACTTGCGAAAGTTGAGTTTTTAGAATATGGATTCGTCAGAAAGATTATACAACGCCCTTGTCGAGGACTTCGGAATGGAAGGAGCAAAAGGACTCGTTAAATTCAATCTTCGTGATTTTGGAATAACCGTTGAACAAAATAACATCATCGGTAACATACTTGAAGAATGGCTCGACAAATGGATGACGAGCAAGGAAATTGTGCATATTCACAACGAAGGGCAGGCATCGCCTGATTTTTGGCTCAACCCTGATGATTTGAAATCAGACTGGCTGGAGGTAAAGTCTTTCACGGGCAGTCCGAACTTCGACATCGCGGCGTTCCGGAGTTTTATCAATCTCGTGATAGACAAACCATGGAAACTTCACTCCAAGCATCTTCTTATAAAATATAAGATGGAAAAAGGAGTTGTGGAGATTGAGCGTGTTTGGTTGAAAAACCTTTGGGAAATATGCAGTTCCAGCAGTTCATGGCCTGTAAAAGTTCAGTATAAGAACAAAGTGATTGTGAACATCCGCCCTGCTACATGGTACTCTGAACACGCTGATTTCAAGCCATTCGAGAGTCTTGAGGATTTTCTGGCCGCCATGGAGGAGGTGATTTACCAATATCCTGACACGAGAGTTACCATAGCCTTGCATTGGAAGGACAATCTGATTAAGAGTTACGAGAAGCATTACGGCGTACTGCTTGAAATTCCGAGGTGGAACGACATCTCAGGAAAGTATGTCAGCAAATAGTAGTAATCCAGTGAATAGTGGCTCTGGTGTCAAATTAAGCAAGTCTCAACCACCGAAAACCGTCATAATAACGCATTTCGCACGGCTGTTTTCGTCAAAATAGCGCAATAGACAACCTAAGTTTTTGTCTTGATGTTTGTAAATCAGTCTATTATGGCCGAATGTTTATAATGCGTTTATTTTGCGGTAATAGAATTGAATCTTGTTGTCCGGTGATTTCGCTTATCACAGGACAAAAGGGCCAAATATCACGTTTTGTCCGGCGGAAAGGTGGGTTGGGTTGACAAAAGTGAATTATCCTTAAATCACCCAAAAAGGATTATTCGATTTAGATTATTCAAAATGAATAATAATCTTTGCCTAAAAGAATAAGATACAATGGAATTGATTCATAATCCATTTATAACCAGATGGTATATTCCTATGGAGTGCTCTATGGATCTGATAAGGAAATCCATTGACAACATCCTGCTGATGAACAAGGTGCAGTTCGCTGAGTAGATGTCTGGTCTTATAGAAAACCAGAAACGGGTTCTGGCCGCCATTGCGAATGAGGCGCACGTACGGATAGTCAACACATCGACTTTCATCAACCGCTAACAACTCTCCACAGCCAGCGTTGTCAACGCTGCCATCCGCAAATTTCTTAAAAGAAGACGTCATCACCGTCGATATGAAGGATTATTCCGTTCCCGACACGTTCCTCTGGCTTTGGGTCAACCGGCAGTACAATAACGAGATGATGTTTGGCCGGTGAAAACATCCTTTCACTGGACACGTCTGGTGATTGTTCTTGGTCCGTAACATATTTTTCAGATCGTCGAAATCAAGTTGTGTTCGAAATCTCGAATATTTTATGTAGGTTTGCGGAGGTAAGATGACAATTGGTATGGAAATTATTCGTGAACCTGTCAGCAGGGAACAACTTAGGGAAATGGCTCTCGAATTTTATGGTGACATGGTTAAGGGGGTTGTGGATGTTGACCGCAAGGTATTGGCATTGAATGCTGAACTGCACGCTGATTTGGAAAAACTCCTGTTGGAGGATGGCTCCATGCAGGAATCTTTGTGGGGTATTAACCTTTATCCCGAAGTTGAAGGAGAGGATTTTATCGAGTTTGATTCATTGATAAACATCAGTCCAAGGAGGAATAACTTCAGCAGGGATGTTGAGGACAGTTCTATAAGGAATGAGATTCGTTTGATTGTTGGTAATCTTGTCAAGTGATGGTGGCTCTTCCTGAAAAACCGAATGTGGAAAGGTGGGCGGAGATGCCGTTCATCGAGCAGATGGCAAACATCGGCAGTGAGGTCGGCAGAACATTGAAATGGAAGAGAAAAGGTAATTCGAATATGGCCAAAGGAGCTTTTGTGCGTGCCCTTGATCTTTTTGATCTGACAATCGCCGTCGGGCGAAAGAATGAGTCGTTATCTTCAAGGGATTCTATGCTTAAAGAAGTTATC
Organism: Bacteroidales bacterium UBA6397; assembly: GCA_002439875.1. Lineage (GTDB taxonomy): Bacteria > Bacteroidota > Bacteroidia > Bacteroidales > UBA932 > Cryptobacteroides. Next base: position 58,252 of record DJQB01000016.1, on the reverse strand, counting down.
AGGGCGCGAGATCAATTCTGTGAGGAATATCTTTCCGATGACAGCGAGGCCCTGCTTTCGTCAGACAAGTACTTTTCTCATTTCGCCAAAGCCTTTGCCCTTAGATCGTCTCGGTGAATATAGAAGGATATTCAATAACGGTGAAAATGTGTTTTGATGAGCTATTATTAAAATTATCCAAAATGGATTATTTGATATTCTTCACACTACAAGCCTCAGGGAGTTCACTTTCTTTTTAGGGAAGGAGGTGTTCAGGGCTTTGCAACCGGCAGGTCGGAAAGTTATCGATAAACTTGTTGCGACATTGAAGTCTCTTCAGGGCAAGATCACATACGATTCCGTGACCGGGCAGCCTGCGTTCGGAATCAGCCTTGGGGATATTCAAAGGCCGGAGTTTACTTTGGAGGAAATATTCACTTACCTTGACAATGCGGGGAAACCGTGCCTTGTGGCGATTGATGAATTTCAGCAAATCAATGAATATGAGGATAATAATGTCGAGGCTCTTCTTCGCGGGCATATTCAGAAAATGAAAAACTGCCATTTTGTTTTCGCTGGGAGCAAGAGGAGCATCATGAGTGCCATGTTTCAGTCTCCGGCCCGTCCGTTCTATAAAAGCGCTGATCCTCTGGAACTTAAAGCTATAGATAGAGACATTTACTCAAATTTTGTTGAAAAGAAGTTCAATGAATATGGAAAAGCGTCTCAAAGGCAACGGCCGAGTACGTCTATGACCTTTTCGAGGGACATACTTACTATATGCAAAGGACTTTCAATGAGGCTTTTGCATCGATCGATAGCGGAGAGGAGTGCTCTATGGACTTGGTAAGGAAATCCATTGACAACATCCTGCTGATGAACGAGGTACAATTCGCTGAGCAGATGTCTGGCCTTACAGAAAACCAGAAACGGGTTCTGGCCGCTATTGCCAAAGAGGGACACGTCTGTAAAATCAACACCTCCGCTTTCATCAACCGCTACCAACTCTCCACCGCCAGCGTTGTCAACGCTGCCATCCGCAAACTTATTAAAGAAGACATCATCACCGTTGATCTTAAGGAATATTCCATCCCCGACAAGTTTCTCTGGCTTTGGGTCAACCGGCAGTACAATAACGAGATGATGTTTGTCCGGTGAAATGGTGGGTAGGGCGGACAAAAGGCCAAATAACGTAACTTCTCCGGCAGAAGGGTGACGTGCTTTCCGCGCGATGATTCTTGGGCGAAAATGTGTATATTTGTAGGTTTTTAGGACTTTGCGAATTTTAAAGTACACAATACTATGACACAGGACGAACTGTTCAAGGTGCTGGTGGCACATTGCAAGGAGTACGGGTTTATCTTCCCGTCAAGTGAGATTTATGACGGTCTGGCAGCGGTCTATGACTATGGCCAGATGGGCGTCGAGTTGAAGAACAACATCAAACAGTACTGGTGGAACGCCATGGTAAGGCTGAACGAGAACATCGTCGGCATTGATTCATGCGTGTTCATGCACCCTAAGACTTGGGTGGCTTCAGGTCATGTGGCGGCGTTCAACGACCCGCTCATCGACAACAAGGACTCCAAGAAGAGGTACCGCGCCGACAACCTGATCGAGGACTATCTCGGCAAGATCGAGGAGAAGATGAACAAGGAGGTCGAGAAGGGACGCAGGAAGTTCGGAGAGGCTTTCAACGAGGAGCAGTTCCGCGCCACCAATCCTAACATCCTCAGAGAAAAGGCGAAATACGACGAGGTTCACAACCGTTATGTCGCCGCCGAGCAGGCCAACGACCTCAAGGAGTACAAGCAGATCATCCTTGACTGCGACATCGTGGACCCGATTTCCGGCACGAAGAACTGGACCGACGTGCGCCAGTTCAACCTTATGTTCTCCACCCAGATCAGCAACACCGGTGACGCGGACGACAAGATCTACCTCCGTCCGGAGACGGCACAGGGAATATTCATTGAATATCTCAACGTCCAGAAGACCGGCCGAATGAAGATTCCGTTCGGAATAGCCCAGATCGGCAAGGCTTTCAGAAACGAGATCGTCGCAAGACAGTTCATATTCAGAATGAGGGAGTTCGAGCAGATGGAGATGGAATTCTTCTGCCGCCCCGGCACCGAGATGGAGTGGTTCAAGAAGTGGAAGGAGAACCGTATGAAGTGGCATGTCAATCTCGGAATGGGCGCCGAGAACTACCGCTTCCACGACCACGAGAAACTGGCCCACTACGCCAACGCCGCGACAGATATCGAGTTCAACTTCCCGTTCGGTTTCAAGGAGTTGGAGGGAATCCACTCCCGTACAGACTTCGACCTCGGAAATCATCAGAGACTGTCCGGTAAGAAGATCCAGTATTTCGACCCTGAGACCAACGAGAGCTACGTCCCTTACTGCGTGGAGACATCCATCGGTGTGGACAGAATGTTCCTCGCCGTGCTCAGCCATTCCTACAAAGTTGAGCAATTGGAGAACGGGGAGAGCCGCGTTGTGCTGAGTATTCCTGCCCCGCTTGCACCTGTGAAGGTGGCCGTGCTTCCTCTGCTGAACAAGGACGGTCTTCCAGAGAAGGCCCAGGAGGTGATGAACGATCTTAAGTACGACTTCTACTGCCAGTACGATCCGAAAGACTCAATCGGAAAGCGTTACCGTCGTCAGGACGCCGTCGGCACACCGTTCTGCGTCACGGTAGATCACGAGACTCTCAACGACAACTGCGTCACCATCCGTGAGCGCGACACCATGGAGCAGAGAAGGGTTCCTATCGCTGAGCTCCGCTCAATCATTGACAAGGAAGTCAACATGAATAATTTGCTCAGGAAGCTTTAGTAGGTGCCTGTGTTACTTAACTAGTTGATATTTAGTTATAAAGGCAATCGTCTTCGGTTATATACAACTGAAGACGATTGTCTTTGTTATTGATTTACAGATGTTTGCCGCGAACGGCAATGCAATACATGAATCTGTGGCAGCGGGCGCGGCAATGAATAGTCATCTCAAATTTTTTGAATATTTTTGTAGCAAACAGCCCGGTGATTCAGTCTTTATAGCAAACGTCTTTTTTATGAACGCTGACGAACAAGAATTTAGCGGATTGGTCAAAAGGCATAAGGAGACCATCTACTCGGTCTGCCTTATGTTCTCCAAGGATCAGGACGAAGCCAACGACCTGATGCAGGAGGTGTTGGTCCGGCTCTGGAAGGGATTTGGCACCTTTCAGGGCAAGGGCGATGAGAAAGGGTGGGTGTGGAGAGTAGCCATGAACACCTGTATCACGCAGGACTCCAAGAAGAAATCCTTCACAAAGGTACCTGTGGAGGATAATCTTCTGACCTCCGGAACAGAAGACTCCAAGCAGATGAGGATGCTTTACGACCGGATCCACCGTCTGCAACCTTTCGACCGGGCCATCGTCCTTCTCTGGCTGGAGGACCTGTCCTACGAGGAGATCGGTCAGATTGTGGGAATATCCGCCAAAAATGTCTCCGTCCGTCTCGTCCGCATAAAAGAACAGTTGAAAAAGTTTAACGGATAGGAAGCCTGGCGATTCCTTGACACGGTTTCCTGAAAAAAGATTGAATGAATATGTTGACTGATACTCAAAAAAACGAATTTGACGTTCTGAAGTCCCAGATGCAAGTGCTGAAAAACCACCTTTCAGACAGCGATATCGTCTCCAGCGAGATGCTTGACGCTGCGATAAAGTCAAGCGCCCAAAATCTTACCAGCAATCGTTTATTGAATATGTTGGCGATGGTCATGGTCTTGCTTGTGGCCGGCTACATAACCTATGTATGTCTGGGCTTGCACAAATGCAGTGTGATGTTTATGGCCGCCACTGTTGTCTGGTGCCTGTTTCTGGCGGTTGTGAACTTCGTTCAGTATAAGGAAAACATTCGTGGCCAGTTACTTGACGGCGCAATCACTGACACTGTAGGCGCTGTGTCGAGATGGAAACTTCATAACTTCAGGCAAGGCGTCAGCATCGCCGTCGCCACAGTCATCTGGAGCGCTTTCTGCCTCACCGAGATCTGGGATGACATCATCAGCGAGCCTTCCCACGCCGTGTTTGTGGCCGTTCTCTACATCTTTGTCCTCGGCTATGTCGGAGGCCACTACCACAGGGTCCACAAAGTCACCTCTGACCTCCTGAAGCAGATTGACGAACTGAGGTAATATTCCTTATAAACATTGAAAGATCCGGTAGGACGTATCACTCTATACCCTGCCGGATCAATTGTCATAGCCGAGACCGTGGCGGCTAATTGGTTAATGATAAGATAAATGAATAGGTATCCTCCTACTATCATGTAGTAGAAGGACACCTGTCTTTGTTGTTGATTATGATGTAATTAGCCGCCACGACCATCTTATTGCTGAAATGGTCAGACTGGTCACTGAGCCAGTCGAAGTGACCAGTCAAAGTGGTTCAACGGACAAGTAACGTTACCTTCTTTTCTTTTAGTGTTAGAGTTAATTATTTGATTATTTGAGTATTAAACTAATATTTTTAGAGAGTATCTGATTATATTTTATTCAAGTGATTGAATAAAAGCGACTTATTATTGCTTTGAGTTAGATTTTGTCTAACTCAGTTTTGTCTAATATCGTTTGTGACGCATTGTACGGCCTGTTTCCCCTATAATCAATGTTGTGTTATTTTTACCAAAGATAATATTCGTTATTACGAACTTTGTACGATAAAAATAACAAACAAATATGCATTTAAAATTTTTATTAAAAGGGTGTTTTTGATTGTTATAATAACGAGGCAAGAAATATGATTGTAGGAACCAAAAATTAAAAACTTTATATTATGAAACATTTGTTTGTTGCTGTGATGGCGATGATTGTGTCTGTCACGGCGTTCGGGCAGGAGGTCCGGAATCCGGATTTCAGGAAAGGGTTTTCGGCTGAGGTTGAGGCCGGGTATATTCAGAAAGGGATATATGCTGATGTTTCGACTGGGTACAATGTGCTTTCAGGGCTTTATGTCGGGGTCGGTGTGGGGTTGAAGTACTATGATTTCAATCCTGACAAGAATCACTTTTTCGTTCCCACTTTCGCTCACATCAGATATAGCGTTTTGAACTGGATCGTTAGTCCATTGATTGAGTTGAAGGCCGGAATTCTGGGAGATTTCACTGACAGAGGCACAGGGCATTTCTTCCGTCCTGCGGTCGGAGTCAAGTATAAGAACGCCGGAATTAAGGTCGGCTATGATTGGGTGAACGTCAACTATGACGTGGCTGGGCTTGGAAAGAACTCGGTGACGGTGGGTGCTTTCTATAAGTTCTAAATATCTTGTAGCGGATAACTGGCTGATTAACAGTGAATAGAATAATCGTCTTCAGGTGTAGTTATCTGAAGACGATTGTTTTTATCGTTGATTATTAAATAGTTAAGAGTTACGGCAATCTTTAACTTTGCTTTGATTCACTTGGTGCTTTTGGTGAAGGCGCTTCGACAGACAGGCTCAGCGACCAACGGCTGTAGGCTCAGCGACCGTGTTGAAGGTTCAACGACTGGCCATGAGCTCGGAGACCAGTCGTGGACTCAAAGATTGGCAATTTTCGTGGCGGTAGAAACCGCCACGGAATTCCGCTGTCCGGATACAGGGCTTACTTCTCGTACGGGGTGTAGACTCCGAACTCAGCGAGGGAGAGGAGACCGGTCCATTTGGTGAAACGGACTCGGACGGCGTCGGCGTAAACCTTGCCGAAACGGTGGATCTTCACGCGGCTCCGGGTCGGGGTGACGCCGCTGAAGACTGGATGCCAGGAACCTTTGTGGAGATATTCAATGACATATTCCTGCATCACTCCGGCCTTTGGTTCGGTCATCACGACCATGCCTATCAGGCTGCCGGGGTCGAGCTCGACTTTCCAGAACGGCTCTTTGACTTCGGGGCTGGAGACCCAGCAGGTGCGGAAGTTGTCGTCGTTGGCGAAATCCATGATGTCCATGTCATCGGACCAGGAGGAGTCGCACGGTTTGCCGATGGCGATGTTGATGTCGGTGATCGGCTCCATAGTCTCGGCCACGTCCACGATGTGACCGGTGTTCTTCCAGATCTTGCCGATGCGCCTCAAGGCATCGATGCAGTTCTGGTCCATCAGGCCATCGCGGTTTGGAGCGGAGTTCAGGATGTAGGTACAGAAGGCGTTGTTGTAAGGAATGATGTTGTCGGCCACGATCTTGTCGACGTCTTTCAGAGGAGAGGAAGGGAATTCGGTCTTCCAGAACCATGTCTTTTGCAGAGGGTAGCATGCCATCGCAGGAAGCTGGTTGGTCTCAGGAGAGATTTTGTCCCCGGCATTCTGCTCGTAGCAGCGGATGTCGGAGTAGAACAGAGCCTCGGTCGGGTACTTGGCACCGTTCAGGTCCATCACCAGGCAGTTAGGCTGGATGCTTTTGATAAGGTGATAAAACTCTGGAAATGAGACATCTGAATATGAAATCCTACCCCACGGGGCATCCCATCCGTCGAACATTATGGTGTTGACGAGACCATATTCAGTGAGAAGTTCGCGAACCTGGCTTTTGAGCAGGTTGATCTTTTCCGGGGTGAACGGCAGGGTAGGGCGGATGCGGTGGTGGGTGTCCAGGATCGAGAAGTGGAACATTATCTGCATTCCGGCCTTGTGCACCGAGTTGACAAGTTCACGCAGCACATCCCTGTGAAGAGGGGAACTCATCACGCTGTAGTCGGTGGTCTTGGTGTCCCATAGACAGAATCCGCTGTGGTGCTTGACCGAGACGCAGATGAACTTCATTCCGGCGCTCTGGGCTGCTCTGACCCATTGGTCGGTGTCCAGTTTGACTGGGTTGAACACTTCGGGACTTAGGTCTGGGTCAGTCCAATCCGCTGTCTGATAGGTCGGAAGACCGAAATGAACGAATAGTCCGAGCCTCAGGTCGACGAACTCCTGCTGGAGTTGGTTTAGACTTTTCTCTTGTGCCGCCATTATAATAGGGACAACCAGCAGGGTCAATAGGGTGATGGTGCTCTTTTTCATAGCCGCTAAGTTACGAAAGATTTTTGTATCTTTATGCCGCCAAAAGGCCCTTTGCCGATCATCAGGCGCAGACATACGACAAAAGACAAGTCGTTACAGAGTTTGTAAGGATGATGCATGTTGTTTTTTAAATTACTTAAAAGATCATAATATATAATGGATTCAAAAGAAAGAATTGCCAAGGCCTTGACTGTCGCCACCGACACCAAGGTGTTTGAGATGGGCTGCGGAGTCAGCTCGCGGGCTCCGGAGGAGTTCAAAAAATGGTTTCCAGACGGCAAGGCGGTTGTCGTTGTGTCCGACAAAAACACTTGGAAAGCGTTGGGAGAGAAGGTTTACGAGGAGTTTGTCGCAGCCGGTGTCCCAACTCATAAGTACATCATCGAAAAGGACGAGTTCCACGCCGATTGGCGGTATGTTGATATGGTTGACCACATCATCGCGGGAGACTTCGCCGCCGCCAAGGCCATCGAGAATGATCCTGAATATGTCGAGCCTGACGCCGAGAAGGCTTTCAGACCATCCTCGGAGGCTGAATATGTCATCGTCTCCGTTGGCTCCGGTGTCATCAACGACCTTTGCAAGCTGGCTTCCCATCACTTTGGCCAGCATTACATGACATTGCCTACTGCGGCTTCCGTTGACGGTTTCTCGTCGTTCGGAGCCTCGATTTCCTATCATAACTCCAAGCAGACATTCTCCTGTCCGGCTCCTCTGGTGATCATCGCCGACATTGACGTGATCGCTGCCGCTCCGAAGGTGATGACCGCAGCAGGCTACGCTGATCTGGCCGCCAAGGTTCCAGCCGGAGCCGAGTGGATGATTGCTGACTTGATGGGCACTGAACCGATCAAACCGGACGCATGGCACGTCCTTCAGGACTATCTTGATGACCTTCTGGCTGATCCTGAGGGTGTCGCCAAAGGAGACAAACAGGCTGTCGCTGACCTGTTCGAGGGCTTGACTCTCAGCGGAATAGCGATGCAGGCCGCACAGTCCAGCCGCCCGGCTTCCTGCTGCGACCACCTATTCAGCCATATTCTTGACATGACACATCATCGCTTCAACGGCAAACTTCAGTCACATGGCTTTCAGGTCGCTATCGGTACATTGACGATGTGCGCCGTGTTCGACGAGCTGTTCAAGATGGATCTCACGAAGATCGATGTGGACGCTTGTGTGAAGGCTTGGCCTACGCTTGAGCAGGAGCAGCAGCGGGCTCTTGTGATATTCAAGGATTTCCCTGCACCGAAGCTTGGGTACACTGAGATCACCAAGAAATATGATGATGCGGCCACTGTGCGTGAGCAACTTATTAAGGTTAAGGAAGGCTGGCCGGAGTTTAAGAAGAAGCTTCAGGGGCAGGTATATTCATTTACCAAGATGCAATCTTTGATGAAGAAGGCCGGCGCTCCGTACGATCCTTCTATGATTGGCGTGACACGCGCGATGCTCAAGGATATGTTTCCTAAGGTTCAGTTGATGCGCTACCGCTTCAATGTTCTTGACCTTGCTAAGAGGGGAATGTTCTACGATCAGCTTGTGGATTCTGTCTTCGCTCCGGGCGGGGCTTGGGACTTGACTAAGGAGATGAAATAGTTTTCCAGTCGGTGGACAATCACTTTTGAATATGATTGTCCACTGACGAAGGATGAATCAGAAATATGACAGTGCGTGGAACGGGTGTCCGTGGCTTTGCCAAAGGCCGTGCGTTCGTGGTCAGGGACTGCGGGCAAAGGAATCCGTTCGAGGACATCCCGCCCGGCAGCGTCCTTGTTGCCGAGCGGTTGTCTTTATCAGACTCTACGCTGATCGATTTCCGCAACGTGGTTGGGATCGTCACTCAAGAGTATGATGCTGACGGTCAGGTCTGTGTCCTGGCGAAAGGCATTGGCGTTCCGGCTATTGTCGGTATCTCTGATTGCCTCAAGGAGATCGTGACAGGCGATCGTCTCCTGATCTGGAATCTTGATGTGTTAGTCAATCCCGATCTCGACACCACCATCGCCTACGAAAAAGCTCGTTCAGAATCCGACACCCAGCTCAGCCTAAACCTCCCGCACTCGACGTATTATTAGTGGCCGGCATTGGTGAGAGTGTAAAGTTTCTTTACAGTCGGTGTTAAATTTCTTTACACTTTAAAAAAGTGAACAGATCACTAATATCTTCATAGCTAATTTATTGTGTGCTTTGGCACGAAGTTGGTTTGGCGAAAACTCCAGTTTTTAATTGAGTTTATATGTCAAGCACGTACCTGAAGTTCCTGTCGAGGAACAAGCTTTACACTTTCATTGAGGTTTTCGGACTGTCGGTTGCGTTGGGATTTGTCATTCTGCTGGCTTCGTATGCCAAGACGGAGTTCAGCGTTGGGGCGAAGCAGCCGCTTTCCAAACAGCTGTATGTCGTCGGTGCGGGGGACTCTTTCGGGATGACGCTCGGAACTTCCGAGGAGTTTTTCCCTTCCATTCCTGATATTAAGGCATGGACAAGGATTGTGGACATGGATAATTCGAATGTCATGGTCGGAGATGACTATTATAAGGCTGCCGAGGCATCGATTGACACTAATTTCTTCAAATTCTTTGACTATCGCCTTGCCGGTTGTCCTAAGGAAATTGTTTTGGAAAATGAAGATGAGGCTATTCTGTCCGAGTCGTTTGCAAAGAAAGTGTTTGGAAATGAAGATCCGATAGGCAGGGTTTTGAGTATTGGAGATAACAAACTGATGGTGATCGGAGTTGTCGAGGATTTCGGACCCACAGATGTGTTCAACCACTACGATTTCTTCACAAGCATCAAACGTGCGCAGAAGCGGTGTGCTTGGATGGATAATTTTGGCAGCACGATTCCGATCGTCAGGCTTGACGAAGGGACTGATGTGGAAAAGGTGCGCGAGGAACTCTTGAAAAAATACATGGGCTATTGGAATTTCTATAAGGCGGATAATTCCGACAATGCCTTTTTGTGGGGATCTAGTGTGACGAGACTTGACAAGGTCTATTTTTCGGATATGGATGCTTGGAGTTGTTTAAGGACTGGCAACAAGAAACAGGTTGAGTTGCTGTTCATTGTGGCTCTGGTGCTGCTGATCTCCGCCATATTCAATTACATCAACCTCACGGTCGCCCAGACGGGAAAGCGCGCCAAAGAGATGGCCACCAGAAGGTTGCTTGGCGAAAGTTCAAGGAATATAGTGACAAGGTACATCACTGAGTCATTTGCCTTTACTGTCGGGTGTTTTGCAGTTGGCTGTCTGCTGGCATATTCATTCAAACCGCTCTTTGATAGTATTTTGAGCTCTGAAATTGTACTGACACCTGACTTGAGCACCGTGCTTTGGGCAGTTCTGGCTTTGGTTGTCATTTCCGTGATATCTGCATTGCTCCCTGCAATGCTCGTGTCTCGCTTCAAACCAATAGATGTCGTGAAAGGGGAGTTCCGTTTCAAGAACAAGATGATTTTCGGCAAGGTGTTCATCGTGCTTCAGACCGTGTTCAGCACCATCCTTATTGCGATGGCGATCACGATGGCGGCAGAAGTAAACTATCTAGTCAATCTGCCTGTCGGTTATGAGACAAAAGATGTCATTCAGATTGCTTCTCAAGGTGTAGGTTACAATAGAGGACCTCAGGATGCACTTCGTGCTAGGTTAAAGGCTTTGCCTCAGGTGGTTGATGTGGGACTTGGGATTACATCTCCGATATCCTGCGGGGCGAATGGCATTCACGATGAGAACAACCAGTTGATAGGTTGGATGCGTATGGCCCAATTGGACACGACTTCGCTTAGGATTCTGGGAATCAAAGTCTTGGAGAAGTATAGCGAACTCTCTTCGCCGAAAGTGCTTCTGACAGAGACATCTAAGAGAAGTACTGGAGTAACGGCAGAACATCCTTACGTAGGCGGAAGCTACACGAAAGGGGAATATGAAATCTGCGGCATCATCCCGGATTTCCGCGCCAACACAGCTTTGTTCGAACCGATGGAGAATGAGCGGAACGCCATATTGATTATAGACGAGAATTATGATTATGCATTCATTCAGCTTCTAAAGATAACCGGAGATCGCTCCGAGGCTATGACTGCTGTTAAGAATGTGTGCAGTGAGTTTGCTAAAGAGACCATAGGTGTTCCTATTGAGATGGACACTTTCTATCTGGATGAGAAGATGGTCGATGATCTGAAGGGTACCAGGAACACGATGCTGCTCGTGATTTCTTTCATGGTCATGGCCATTTTGATCTCCGCTCTCGGACTTTTCGCGATGTCGCTCTACTTCACAGAACAGCAGAGCCGCCAGATCGCAGTCCGTAAAGTTTTCGGTGCCGAGGTCAACTCTGCTGTCTGGACTCTGTCCAAGTCATTCATGATCATGAGCGTTGTGGCTGTCGTGCTTGCCGCTCCGATAGCTGTCTGGGGCATAGGCTACTATCTTCAGGGATTCTACACCAAGATCGCTTTCCCTTGGTGGGCCATTGTCCTAGCGGCTTTGATCTCGATGCTGATTTCATTCCTCTCCGTCATCGGTCAGACCTACGCAGCCGCCACCAAGAATCCTGTCAAGACGCTTGGCCAGGATTAGGGAATAGTCGCTTCGACAGGCTCAGCGACCTGAATAGTGGGGGGGGGGTAAGACCCAACTTTTTACGTTTCTTATCAAAATTTACGTTTTTGTTGCTTATTATTGCGGACAAAAGACTTGGACTATGACAGGAAATGTTACTTTTAATGATGCCCTCACCGCACTTGCTGACCTCGTGATGCCGCGCGAATGCATCGTCTGCGGACGGCCTCTGGCCTTGCACGAGCGCCATCTTTGCATCGGATGCCTTGCCGACATGCCGCGGACATATTTCTCGAATATGCCGCACAACCAACTTGCCGACAGGTTCAACGCTTTGATTCAGCGGGATCTGGATGCCGGCGGAGTCTTTGAGGAATATTCCTACGCCACGTCCCTGTTCTTTTACCGTTCCCAGACCGGCTACAGGCTGATCACCCAGAGGCTGAAATATCATTCGGACTATGCCGCAGGGCGTTATTTTGCCTCCATGCTCGGCCGGGAGATGGCGGCCTCTCCGATGTTCGACGATGTGGACGCGGTGATTCCTGTGCCTCTGCATTGGACCCGGCTTTGGTCCAGAGGACACAATCAAGCCGAGATCATCGCCAAGGTTCTGGCTGAAAACCTTAAGGCCGATCTTCGCACCGACATCCTTTATCGTGCTCGCCACACACGAACGCAGACCAAGCTTTCGGTCGAAGGTAAAGCGCGCAACGTCGAGGGTGCTTTTAAAGTGAGGCGGCTGAAATCCGCCCTTGAATATTCACACATCCTTTTGGTGGATGATGTTTTTACGACCGGAGCCACCCTCAACTCCTGCCGTAAAGCGTTGAGGACTGTTATGCCGTCGCAGGTTCGCGTCAGCGTAGCCACCTTGGCTTGCGTTGGAAAGTAAGAAATACTACAATTTGGTTACAAATTGTAAGTATAAACGTTTTATATAACCTTTTAGACCAAATTGTGTGTCTTTTATATTATGTGGCGTGGGTTTATTAAAACAGATTAAAATTTTTCTTATTGTTTATAAGGTTGGAAATAAAACGGTTAAGTAAAGATATTGACAAAATTTTCACAAAAAAATATTAAAAAAGTTTGCAAGTCTCAAAAAAAGCAGTACCTTTGTACCCGGGTTGAGCAAGGAGGTTCTCTCCCCGATCAACCTATTGGTTATTAGTTTTAGTGTTATTAATTATGTGGTTAGAGTGAGAGTCCACGCGCGATGCGTCGACGCTCATTTTTTTTGTATATCCCATCTCTGACATGTCAGGTCGCTTCGACAGGCTCAGCGACCGACGCCAAACTCCTTTGAGTTGTGTGACCTGAAAGTTTTCTTACAAAGCATAGCGTTGCTGGAGGCTCCCACATGTGCGATCTTCGGTTAGGAGCACCATTGCATGGAGGGCATGGCGGCCTACGCGCTTCGCGCGCCCTATCCGGGTAAAGGGCCGCCATGCCCTCCATGCAATGGTGCCAACGCAAGGTATATCATTGTCTGATCCTTCATTTTCATAGGAATTAATATCTCCCACTCTATGCCTGAACGCAACACATTCTGTGTCAATAAGTGGCGGAAAATGCATTAATTATCATATAGTTAACGCTTTGCCTTGAGTGTTAATCCGCTAAAGACTATTAGTTAAAATATTTATTAACAATGATTTACAAATCACGCCAAGAAGGCCTTTCTGCTTGTGGCCAGGCATTGAGCCGCATCATCGACCTCCGGCCAGGGGACAGACTAAAAGTTGAGAGTCAGAACGACAATTTTGCGGCGAAGTGCCGTCGAACCCCTCCATTTGTCGGTTTTGAACGACATTATAGTCAAAGAATGTCGTCCATTCCCTCCGGCACCGGAATGACAACCTGTATTCTTGTACCTTACGGTCTCTCGTAAGGGTTCAAGCGGAGGCGAGTCCTTATTGCGGCCCACTCGTGCTGATGTCGGTGCTGATTTACGGATTGCCATCACGTCAAAACCTATCCGAAGCACCTGAAAGGATCATTCCCATGAAAATCCAGTACCTTTGCCATTGAGTTTTTCAGCCCGGTCCGGATTCCACCGGCACAGATTCGACTTGCGACTGAAAGCCGTTTGTAAGATTCTCATCGTCTATAATCCCTCACGCTGTTCGTCCGGTAGATTGCGCTCAGGCCGGACAAAGTGAATTATTTCTGCATTTTGTCCGGCCAACAAGGCTTTCACCGGACAAAATATTAAATCAACTGGTGGCAAGCCATCAGCAAACAACCTCTTGGGCCGTCAGTGTTGACTTTGACGTTGGCACGAAATAACAAAATTCAGTCAACAAGACAGAGCCCATAACCCCAGACCTTGAAGAACAGACAATGATGACATATTTATACCTTTTTAGAAGCTGTTTTGATTTGTTTGTTTGAAGATTAAGAGCAAGCTCTTTCCCTGCTACTCACCTCGGCAAACCGAACAAGTTCGATTGCACTCGGTTCGGGCGCAGGGTTGAGAGTGAAAAACTTCAGGTTCGACCGCTTCTTCCAAGGAAGATAGCGGTGCTATCTGACTGAAGAAGCGGGAAGAAGATGAAGATTTTTTCACTTCAAAGAACATTTCAAACAAATCAAAACAGCTTCTTAATGTTTCCACAAAGGTACATACTTATTTTTACTTTACTTCTTTAACACAGGGTTTTGGACTAGACTCCACCAAAGTACACGGAACGCTCAGCGACCGACGCCAATGTACACGGAAGTGTTGCTTTGAGAGGGAAGAGGGGCATTTTTACGTGGCTGACCCTCGTTTTCGAAGATTGGGTCAGCCACATGGGTACTATAAAGGGCTGTACCAGAGGCACATCATTGTGCCTGTGGTTTGTGAAATTCTATCAGACCGTCAATCGGAGCCTTTATGATCCGTCCCATCTCCATTCCGTATTCACCTGCGGCCTGGCCGAGAAGATCCTGGTAGTGGAACGCGACTGAGCCTACACAGTTGAATTTGTACTTTCTGTAGTCTGGATAGAGACTCACTATATTCCTGAAAAAATCTCTGAACGAGCCCAGCATGAGGTTATGGTAATAAGGATGGGCATGTCTGTGGTCTCCGACCCATTTACAGAATCCGGCGCAGTAGCGGTTGGCTTTCGGCTTTCTGTAGATTTGCTCGATAATCTCGTCGATTGATTTGTTTATCAATGGTTTGATTTCCGAGATGATTTCGGCCGACATGTTTCCATGCATGTAGTCACGAAGCAACGCTTTTCCGATGTAGCCGCCACTTCCTTCGTCTCCCAGGATGAATCCGAGCGAATCGATGTTTAACGTCTCTTTCTCTCCATCGTACAGGCACGAATTAGTACCTGTGCCAAGGATTGCGGCGAAACCTGCCTCATGGCCTAACAGCGCTCTAGCCGCTCCTAACAGATCCATGGCCACGAACACCTTTCCGGCATTCGGAAAGACACCGAGAAGGACTCCACGCATGAAATCGTAGTCGAGTTCGCTGACTCCTGCTCCGTAGAAGTACACTTCTGTGACTTCATTGGCGAGGAATCCTTCAGGAAGGTTCTTCAGGATGTCATTGTGAATCTCTTCTCCAGAGATGAAATTGGGATTGTACCCGAGACTTTTGAACCGTGCCACGTCCGTGCCGTCTTTCCGCACGCACGCCCAGTCGGTCTTCGTGGACCCTGAATCGGCGATGATTATCATATTGTCAATAAATTAGTTTCTTATCTTGTAGCCAACGTAAGCGTAGTAAAAAATGAAGAGGTAGCAAGGAAGACATATCCAGTAGGCCGCCTGATTGCCGATACTGTCCTTGAGGAAGCCGAAGATGAGAGGGATCAAGGCTCCTCCTCCGAATGAGGCTACCACCAGAGAAGATCCGACTTTAGTGAAACGTCCAAGGTCGGTGATCGCGAGTGGCCAGATGGCGGGGTTCATCAGTGAGCATGCCAGAGCTATGAAGGCCACGCACCAAATGGAGATTTCAGGAGGAGTGAGGACAATGAGGAGAGATCCCGCGACAGCGACCCAACAGCAAATCCTGAGCGCTTGGACCTGGGAGACGAACTTTGGAATGAACAAGATTCCAAGAATATAGCCGATAGCCATCCCGATGCTTGGCCAGATGGCATAGACTTGTGGATTTGGAAGGTGAAGATAGTTGGCGTAATCAACGACGGAGGAGAGTGCCAGTGTCTCTACGCCGGTGTAGAAAAACATCGCCACGGCACCAAGGATCAGATGCGGGAATTGCCAGACAGATGTCTTTCCGGCCGCATAAGGGCAGTCCGCCGCGTCAGCCTCATCCTCTCCGGCCGCCTTCACCTCTTCCAAAGGCGCGAAGTTTACAAGTATTCCAAGGATAATGAATATTCCAATGATGATCAGGAACGGCTTTGTGACGTCGGTGAGGACAGCTTCGTCAAGGCTTTTTCCGATCACAGCCGCCAGAAACACCGGAGCCGCCGCCCATGCGAGCGAATTGCATATTCCCATCACGCTCATTCTTCTGGCTCCGCTTTCCATCGGTCCCAGAATTGTCACATAGGGATTTATGGCAGCCTGAAGCACCGTGTTGGCTATCCCGCTGAGGAATGAGGCGAAAATGAACACCCACAAGGCTCCGGATCTGGCTGATGGAATGAATAGGGAGAACGCCAGAGCGAACAGAAAGAATGAGACAGACATCGTTTTCTTATAGCCAATCTTTCCGATGATCTTGGCAGCCGGATAACTGAAGAACATGAAAGCGCAGAATGTGGAGGCTATCAGAAGGTAGGACTCTCCTGAGGAGACCTCCAACGTTGACTGCAGAAGCGGTACCAGATAACTGTTTATCCCTATCGCGAATCCGACGATGAAGAACATCGTTCCTATTATCGCCAGAGGCAGGACGTAACCTTGTTTTTTATCCATGATTGTCCTGTCTTTAGAATGGAAGTTCATTGTACAGTCCGTTGAACGTCTTCATGCCTTTCCAGACAGGATGCCCGAAAGTCGAGTTCTTGTTGGTGGCGTCGCAGATGAACCACTTTCCGTCCACGAAAATTTCGGGAATGACATGGCCGATGACAGATTTGGAAAAATAGCATTGACCGTGAATATACCTTGCTGGCAGACCCGCGGCGCGGCTCATGGCGATTATGGCGTGGGCCATGTCGCAGCAGTTGCCACCCTTGGCCTTGATGGTGCCGAGGGCTCCCTTTTTTGTGTTGTAATAATCTTCCCAAGTCCAATTGTCTCTGGCATAGATGAATATGGCTTCGGCTTTTTCCCGTGTGGTGGTCTTGCCGGAGGTTGCCTCTTTCATGGTGGACAAGACAAGCGGGTCGTCAACAGGACAGTTTGAAGTGCTCCCAAGAAAGCCGGACCACCATGAGGACACCTTATCAGGAAACTGAAGATTGTTTTTGTAGTGGCTCATGATCCTGGCCATGACCACAAGAGCCTGACGGAAGACAATGTTCCCTACATATTCCTCATTTCCAGTCTTGTAGTTGAGTTCCACAGTGGAATCACCGCTTCTGTCATCTTTCCATACCCTTGTGCCGAAGCAGCAATAGTTAGGGTACATTCCCTTGCCGGCGGCATATTCCTGCATTCTGCCGATCATCCATTTCACCGCGTCAAGTGAAATTTCATCCTGCTCGAAGGTGTTCCACTGCATGACGCCGCCCGCTGAAAATTTAGGAATATCCACATCCGGCAGATTCTGCCAAGAGTCGGGATAGGTCTCTATCAACTCCAGAATGTCGCATGCCGCCGAGAAATATTTGGCTTGTGAATATGTGATGCCTTCCACATTGACAGACACCGGCATCTCGTCCGTCTTCTCGAAGGTGTCATAGGCGTCCGAGATGGCTTTCAGGAACTCTCCGTTCCAAGATGTGGCGACGAACTCTTTGGGCTGCTCTTTTTCGTTTCCGTCCTTTTTCTCCGGTGAACATGCAGAGCATACGGTCAAGACCAAAAAGGTTGACAGAAGGAATGTCAGGATCTTTTTCATCACTTATCTGTTTTGTGAGATTGGCAGGCATGGGAGCGGTCAGGCTCCCATGCCCGGATAACTATTTCTCGTCGCCGAACAACTCGGTTCTGAAAATCTGATCGGCGCTGATGTCCTTGGCGTCCTCCAGCTTGTTGTCAAGCATGTATTGGAAGAAGAACGCGTAGGTGATGAGCGCCCTCATCGAGCATGCGCATCCATAGTAGCCATCGAGTCTTCCGACGTAGCCGCTCAGGTTTGAAATCGCATTTTCATCGCTGAGAACAAGAGCGAAGTTTACGTTCCTCATCGCAAAGTTGTCAAGCCAGTCGATCTTGACCTGACAGTGCTTCCCGTTCTCGTCGGAACCCATCACAAGATGACCACCGTTGTTCTTGGTCTCGTTGTAAGGGCTGCTTGCCCATTTGAAATCGTGCGTCTGAGGCAGTTCTGTCTCAGACATCTTTGCCGGCGCGCTGAGCTCAGGGATGCTTCCCGCACCGTTCTTGCCGGTCTGGTTTCCGTCATAGCCCCTGAGCAGAAGGTAACACCTCAACGCAAGCTCGAAGACATCGGCGGTGTTGTATTCCTTGCCGCCCACAGTGATCTTTGTGGTAGATGGAATATAATGGGCGTTCTCGACATTGAACTCCTCGTTCTCGCTCCCGGCGGCCGCAGGGGTCTCGCCGCTGATCATGTTGATTGTCCCGGTGGTCTTTTCCCAGATGCCAATCAATGTCACGTACTGCTCTGCGAAATCCTTGATCGTCGTACCTGTCGGAGGTACATAGGCTGCTTGTTTCACCTTGATGGCAAGACCATCCTTGACATTGCCTCCCTTGATGGTGACAGAACCCTCGCGGGCCTCGCCGGAGTTGGCTTTGACGGTGATCTGGATCTTTGCCGGTGACGCTGTCTCGCCTGATGCCGGGTTAACAGAGATCCAGTCTGCGTCTGCCGTGGCTGTCCATGCTTTCTTGGCGACAAACTGTGCTTCCACCGTCTCGCCTTCGGCTTTAGTCGTAACTTCCGTGGTCTTCAGCTCGATGTCAGGCATCTCGATTCCGTAGAAGTCGTAGTCGAGTTTGATGTCCTTTACCGCATCGTAGACATTTTCGGTGATTCCATTGTCCAGCAGATGCTTGTAGAATCTGCACAGAATGAGGAACGTACGCATCGGGGAGATGATTCCCCGGTAAGGTGGCATGACGAGCGAGCCGTCAGGATCCTCGTCATAGTTCAAGAAGTTTCCTATGCATCCCAGATCCTGGGCCCTTTTCAGGAACCAAGGGAGTGTACGTGCCATAAAGCCGAGATCGCAAGGCACCTTGTCAGAGAAGTTGATGACGCCGCAAGGCTCATCGGATTTCTCGTACCAAGGATATGATCCCCATGTCGCCCATTCGTCGGCTACGGGGATCTTCTCGCTGAGACTCTTGCCGTTGCCGAGGTTGTGTACAGGAGTGTTCCTTTCACTTTGTTTCAGGGCTGAACCCTCCTTGGTCACAAGGTCAAGGAACCCCTTGGCCGCTATCACGAAGCATTGGGCGGCGGTATATTCAGTGCCGGCCACTGTGATCGTGTGGTATGGCTGAAACTTAGGATCGTACTGATCCTTTCCGTCGGAGTACCCTCCGCTGTAAGGAATCGGAATGAAGTGCACGTTCTCCCATGCGCTGTTGTTGTCGGAGCAGTGGCTGCCGTCGGCGCTGACCGTACCGATGGTCTTCTGCCATACATCAAGGTAGGAGACGAGCTGCTCGGCGAAACCTCTGAGCGTGGCAGAGGCGGAAAGATACTCTGTGGACACGGAGGATGGAAGTTTTCCGTCGCTCTTGTAGGCGGCCACCGTTCTGGCCAAAGTCACGGTCGCGCGATTGGTGGAGAAGGCTATGGCCTGACCGTTTCTGGTGAACAGGGTCTGGTTAGGAACCTGTCCTTTCTCTTTCATCGCCTGAAGCATCTTTTGGGCTATCGAGGCAACACTCTCCTCTCCTGTCACGGCGATGCTTTCGGCGTCGTAGCTGTCTCTGTCAGGGTGATCGGCAGCCTTGTAGTTCAGCACGTCGATGTCTCCTGATGCCTTTCCGGAGGTAAGGTTGGAGACAACCATGCAGAGGGCATGATGGTATTGTGGCTGCGTCAGACTCTTCCCGGCCACATCCAAAGAGGTTGGCAGGGTTGTAGTCTTTTCCCATGCCGAGTACATTGACGCGAACGCATCGATCAGATCCTGCTGTGAGATTGTCGCCACAGGCTTCACATCGTTATTGTCCTCTTTTCCGTCTCCTTTGCAGGCCGTGATAAGCCCCGCGAGAGTCATCAAAGAGACAAGATAAATCCAGATTTTTTTCATAATGCTTTTAGTTTTGATAGTGTTATTATATTCATTAATCCATGTTGAATCGGGTCATGTCCGGGAATGTGCCGAGTCCGTAACGGAATAGCACGATTCCGCTTGCCCGGCTGTCCTTATAGACCTCGCAGTCTTTCATGATCCCATCCTCGTCCATCGGATAGACCTTGCTGTCATCCCCTTTGTAGGTGGTGGTTCCGGCCCAGCACTGTGCTCCTGCGGTGTTGTCGGCGAACTTGTTGGCGGCCCTTACGCATGCGGCGTCATTGTAGCCGTAGGAATACCTGTAGATCATCGGCATGAGGATGTGGATGTATTTTCCCATCTCGTTCTGGTCTTGTCCATAGTAGTAGTGCGAGTCATTGTCATCGGGCATCAGGGCCGCGGATGTGACAAGGCCCGCGTCGTAACTGTCGCACAGTTCCCTAAGTTTCCGGCAGCATCTGGTCACGGCCCCTACGGCGTTCACCTCTGCCGAAGGATTGTGCTTGTAGGCGGTTCCACCGAACCGTATGTAGTCCAGATGGATGCCTTTCACTCCGTAATCCTCTATGTAATCTTTGGCGTTGCGGGTGATTTCCTCGAAGATTTCATCCTTATACCTGTTGTTCTCATCGTCAATAGGATTGATCCATCCGGAGGAATTGTGAAAACATTGGATCCATGCGTGCACTGTGATTCCGATCCGTTCCGCCTCCTCGATGAATTCTGTTGTGGTCTTCCTTGAGGACGGATGAAATGCGGCATAGTTCAGGATGATGTGGTCGTAGCCTTTGGCTTTCAGGGTCTTCATCATCAAGCAGTCATCGGCCATGAGGCTTGGCAGATGTGCTTTCCATGCCCAGAAAGCGATATGACGCGTCTGCTCAAGATCGAAGATGACATTCTCTGTGGCCTTGCTTGAATATGTCAGGTTTCTCCACTGTCCGTCTCCGTCCGGGATTCTCTGGTAGCTTCCTCTTGCTGTCTGAGCGTCCGGCGTACTGAAAGCCATACTTCTCACGAAATCGTCCACGGCTTTTCCGGTGGCGTTACGGGCAAGTCTAAGCTCGAACTCTGAATTTGAGGTGATTCCAGTGACAAGAGTCTCGTCCTCCGTTGACAGCACAAGACGTCCTCCTGATTCAAGCACGGTGCCTGACGGGGCGGTCCAGAGGCATTTGCCGGTGAAATACTGGTCGGTCAGGAACAGTCCCAGCCCGGAGACATCGACACTTTCAGTCCCTGTGTTGAGAATCTCCACCCACGACTGGGCGTCAGTTGTCTGGTCGTGGGCGGCGATTTCGTTGATAACCACCCCTTTATAGATGCTGACGTCATCCTTGCCACCTTCGGACTTGTCACATCCCCCACCGACAAACAAAGCCGCGGCCAAGAATGAAATTAGTATGCTGTGTTCCATAGATTAGTTGACTTCCGCTGGTTCTTTTTTCAGGATTCCCTCGTTGAGAAGCCCTGCTTCCGCTTCCGTAAGCCCACCGTACTTTCTGATGGCGGTCTCGCAGGTGGCGTAGTCCAAAGACGGATTCCGCTCAACCATCGTACGGGTCAGCCTGTCCACGACCTTGTTGTTGATCAGATGCGCATGAACCATCCTGTTGCCCTCGACACGTCCGAGCCGGCACATGACGGTCGTGCTGATCATGTCACAGATGAGCTTTTGGGAGGTTCCGGACTTCATTCTGGTGCTTCCGGTGATGAACTCAGGGCCTGTGAGCACCTCCACTGGGTAGTCGGAGTATTTTGAGATAGGAGAATCAGGGTTGTTCACAAACGAGCCTGTCGGGATTCCATGCTCGTGACAAGCTTTCAGGGTAGCCAGCACGTACGGTGTGTTTCCGCTGGCGGAGATTCCCACGACGATGTCTCTTGGAGAAATGTTCTTTTCCTGAAGAGTCTTCCACCCTTCCTCCACATCGTCCTCTTTCTCTTCCAGATCAAGCACCAGATTCTCCACACCTCCGGCAAGGACGCATTGGATCATTTCAGAAGGGACTCCATAAGTGTTCGGAATCTCCAGCATGTCCAGCACCGCCAGTTTGCCTCCTGTGCCGGCTCCGCAGTAAAACATCCTGCCTCCGTTTCGGATCTGGCGCTCTATCGCGCTCACCAGTCTCTCAAGATCAGGAAGCACCTTTTCGATCGCAAGAGGCACTTTCTTGTCCTCTTCATTGATCTCGCGCAGCAGTTCAGCCACGCTCTTTTTCTCAAGATTGTCGTGCAGCGAGGGCTGCTCGGTAAGTCTTAATGTCATGATTATCAGTTTTATAAATATTTCTTAGTCTTTATTTCACCTATGGTTTTTCCATCCCTCACAAGGACGGCCTTGACAGTCTGGGACCTGTTGATCACAAAAGGCGCGGAGTATAACAGCGATCGCGGCCCGGGATCGCTTCCGTCCAGGGTGTATCTGACCTCCGAATCAGGAAGGTCTGCCGTGATTGTGACCACCTTGTCGTAGGCGGTGTCTGGATGAAGTTCTATGTACGGGCTGAAAAAGTTCCGGCATGCCTTGACCCCCAACTGGTCAAGGATCCTGAAATGACGTTCAAGCCGTCTGGTGAAGGAATCCCAGTCTTTGCCAGCCTCGCTCCAACCGCTCTCGGCAATCGCGCACATCCGTGGCCAGGCCATGTATTCCACCCTTTCCGGTGTCGGCATATATTCGGTCCAGACGCATCCTTCAACTCCAGTTATGTACCTGCTCTCTTCATGGGTGAGCACCTGGGGAACCGGATTGTAGTCGTAAACCGTCCTCAGCATTGTCGGCCCGCCCATGGCAAGGGGTTCGTTGTCCGGATCTCCCTGCCAGTAGTCCAGATAGTATTTCGGATGCGGTGCCATCACTGCCTCGTGGTGCATTCTGGCGGCCTTTATCCCGCCTTCCTCTCCGAGCCATGACATCACTTTCGCTCCGGGAGCAAGCCCGCCTTGGAGAATCTCGTCCCATCCGATGATCTCACGCCCCTTGGAGTTCACATACTTCCCGATTCTTTGGACAAACCAGCTCTGCAACTCGAACTCGTCCTTGAGTCCAAGACGCTTTATCAGAGCCTGACAATGAGGGCATTCCTTCCAGCTTGCCTTTGGGCATTCATCCCCTCCGATGTGTATGAGTTTCGACGGGAACAGATCCATGACCTCGTCCAACACGTCCTGAAGAAACGCGAACGTCTCCTCTTTGGGGCAATACACTTGACGGAATATCCCCCATCGTGTGGCGGTCTGGTATGTGCTGTCCAGCCCGCAACTGAGTTGAGGGTAGCATGCGAGCGCCGCAAGCGCATGTCCGGGCATCTCTATCTCCGGGATGATGGTGACATACCTTTCGGCGGCATATTCCACAAGATCACGAACCTGCTCCTGTGTGTAATACCCTCCGTATGGTTTTCCGTCGTAGATTCCGGAAGCCAGAGAGCCGATGACGGTTTCCTTCCGCCACTGTCCTTTCTCTGTCAGCAGAGGATATTTCTTTATCTCAAGACGCCAACCCTGATCTTCGGTCAGGTGCCAGTGGAACCTGTTCACCTTATGCAGCGCCATTATGTCGATGTACCTTTTCAGGAAGTCGGTGTCGAAGAAGTGCAGGCAGCAGTCAAGATGCATTCCGCGATAACTGAACCTCGGTGAATCCTCTATTCCGCAACAAGGAATATCCCAATGTCTCTTTCCGGTTCTTTCGTCAGAGAAGATCTCCGTTGGAAACAATTGAAACAAGGTCTGAAGCCCGAAGAACGCCCCCGCCCCGTCGCCATATTCAATGACAATCCTTTCGTTTTCGACCCGGAGCGAATATGCTTCCGTCGGGAGTCCGGTGTTCAGAAAAAAGATGCCTTCTGTCTCGGCCAGATCCATCGGCTTGATCTTCAGGGTGTATCCTGAGGCATTGGACAGCCTCTCGTTGAGGAAACCGACCGTGCGACGCACCTCCGGGTCCTGCTCCAGATAGACCACCGTGTTTTTCCCGAGGGTGAAATGCCCGTCTCCTGTCTGTACGTGTGACGGCCACGGAATGACACTTATAGGGTTGTCATCCGGTTTTTCTGCCGTGCAGGCGATGGCGAGCGCCATGGTCAGCGATAGGATCAATCTATTCATGGTCAAAATCTCTTTTCAACTTCCTTCCCTACCTTCTTTCCGTCATGGGTGAATCCTTGCGCCCGCACCGTGGCACCTTTTTCAGGGGTGAAGGATTTCATGAATATCCTCGAGTCCATTCCGGGTTCGCTTCCGTCCGTGGTGTAACGGATGGCGGCTCCTGGATAGTCCAGCATAAGATCAGCTCGCTCCGGCCGGGAAAGATTCACGCTGTCGTAGTCGAAGATGACATTCCAATAGGCCTCGGAACAGTTCACCCCGGCGATCTCCAGACGCCTCAGTTCTTTCTCCATCCTTACCCTGAATGACTGCCAGTCCTTGTTCTCCCGCTTGGTCCATCCCACCTCTGACAATGCGGATGTTCTCGGAAAAGCCCAGTACTCGGCCGTCCTGCTGTCGGGAATATATTCACCCCAGACACAGCCCTCGACCCCGATGATGTACTTTGCGCTGAGTTCAGGAAGGGAATCCACCGCCGGGAAATAATTGTAGGCTTTCTTAAGTGTGAGAAGCCGTGGCTGCGCTTTCGGTTCGACCTGAGGATCTTCCTGATAGTAATTGAAATAGCACCAGCGGTCAGGCGAGAGGATCACTTGATGTCCTCGTCTGATTCCCTTGGCCGCCGGAGCGTGTCCTCGGTAAGATTGTGCGATCATACCGTCCACGGCGCTTCCGTCCAGAATCTCGTCCCAACCGATCACAGTCTTTCCGTGATTCCGCAGAAATGTGCCGACCCGGTTCACGAAATAGGACTGAATCTCATCGTAACTCTTCATCCCTTTCTTTTTCATCAAGTCGCGGCAGGCAGAACTCTCTTTCCATGCTTTCTGCGGACATTCGTCTCCCCCGATGTGCCAGTACCTTGAAGGGAACAACGGCAGCATCTCCGTGAAGACATCCTCCAAAAACTTGAACGTGAACTCGCTCGGACAATAGACATCGTCTTTGACACCCCAGCATGTGGACACCTCGTAGGTCTTGCTTGGGTCACATGACAATTGCGGGTATGCCGCCAAGGCCGCCGTGGAATGCCCCGGAATCTCTATCTCGGGGATGACGGTCACGTGCCGCAGCCTTGCGTATTCAACAATCTCCTTGATGTCCTCCTGAGTGTAGAATCCGCCTTGCGGCTTTCCGTCCGGGTCCTTCCCGTCGTAATCCGCGGTGAATGGCCTCTTCGATCCCACTTCAGTGAGCAGCGGGTACTTCTTAATCTCTATCCTCCAACCCTGGTCTTCCGTCAGATGCCAGTGGAACATGTTCAGTTTGCGTGCTGACATCAAGTCTATGAACTTTTTCACGAATTCCTTCGGGTAGAAGTATCTTCCGCAGTCCAGCATCATGCCTCTGTAGGCGAACGCCGGCCTGTCGCCTATCTCGCAGCACGGCACGCTCCATCTGACGCCGGAGACTTTATTCAGTGAATATATTTCCGGAGGAAGCAGCTGAAGGAATGTCTGCAAAGCATAGAACGCACCGGCTGAAGTGGTAGCCTCCACGAGGACTTCCTTTGGCGATACGCTCATCTTATATTCCTCATCTTCAAGATCTTCCACTTTACGGATTACAATCCGGCCATCTTTCCCGCCTCCGTCGCTCAAATCAATTCCTGAGGCGGCCTTGATTCTGTCGATGAATATTTCCGCCGCTTCCGCAAAACCGTTGTCATCGCTTTCGATCTTGACCGAGGTGTGTTTGCCGATGGTGAACTCTCCAGACCTTGGAACCAGAGTCTCGGGAGCGGGAATCACTCCATAGCAGGCCACTGCCTTTACAGGATCCTCTGTCTCTGAAACTATGGCATCGTCTATGATTTTTCTTACTCCAGCCTTGTAAACCGCCGGGGCGGAACCGGAGAGGGGATACGGAGCCTTGATGTAGATGTGCATCTGCTCGGTCTCATATTCATACCCCTTGCGTACCTTGTAGGCTCTTTCGGAAGGGAGGTAGGAATTCTGTCCGTTCGTGTAGCCGGCGAAGAAGATCGTCCTGTCCGGAAAATCCTTGCGGATGTCCATCTGGTACTCGCAGAAAGGCTCCCCGTCACTGAATAAGAACATCACACCGTCCAGATCCACAACATGCAGGTGGTAACTTAACCTGCTTGGGACCGGGCCGTTTCTGAACCTTTCCAGAATTTCGCTTTCCCAGTTCCTGACATCATCTCCGAATGAAGACGAGACCTTGGAGGAGATCCTGACAAGCGAATCCGCATGCTGTCGTACCAGCTCCGCCGTGATTGAGTCTTTCTGGTACGGAAGCTCCACAGTCTCATTCACAAGCCGCATCAGGCCTTTTCCCTTGACTTTCGTGAATTTGATTCCGGTAAGGGAGTCCGCCAACGCTTTTCCACATTCTTCCGCGTAGGCGGCGTCCTGAGGACCTCTTTCCGGATCCATATTGCCCGCCGCGCCTGTCAGTTGGAACACTTCTCCTCCCCAGTGCTTGGAAAGTATTTCTCCGCATATCCCAGGATAGTCTGAAGACAACGCATGGCTGCGTGGCCCCATGCACACAGGGTGACACGCAAGATTGATGACCGAGACCATAGGTTTGCCCTTTCTGATGAACCTCGCCACATAGACATCGTGGTCTACAGGTCCCCCTTTCTCACATCTGTTGCCGTTGATTCCTGTTCTGGCCCGTCCTGTTTCAAGTTCGAATCCGGAGAAATCTTTGTCCGATGTGATTGTCCTCACGGCATTGTTCACCAGAGAATCAATCATCCTGAACTTCCATGCCCTGTTTGTGCCTCCTGTCCAAGTGCTTGAGCCTCCAGATCTTGGAGCTGAATGGGTGTGAATATTATGGATCAGGATGCGTTCTCTCCCCAGCCCGGACCGCTCCGAGATCAATGTCCGGAGCGTGTCGGTGATTGCCGGAGAAATCTCCATCAAATCGTTGGATATGACACAGACTTTCTGTCCGTCATTGTCCTTTATGACGAGGCAATGCGTCCTAAGTCTCTGGTGAATGCCGTCCGACAGACCATGCCTAGCGGCAAAACCGGCAAGGACGACATGCTCTTGGGGAGTTGTGGAGATGTCCGCGGAGCAGTAGTTCATCTCAAGACGGTTCCCGCCACAGGCGACAGCCAGCAAGGAGAACGCTATCGCCACGAATGCCCGTATTCTCATAATTTATTAATATCCAGGGTTTTGTACTAAAGTGCCATTAGCCTTGGTCATCTCGTTCGCAGGAATCGGCATAAGATAGTTCGGCCATTCTCCGTTCACTTTCCTGAAATGCTTCTGGGTAGGGCTGACCGTGAGTCTGCAGTCACCGTAATCCACCCAGTAGTCTTTCCCGAGCCAACGGTACTTGATGCAGGAGCCGTTTATCTGGAGGGCACCGTCTGAATCCTGGCTGGCTTCCTCGAAGATGTCCCTTGTGTTGGCTTTCACGTAGTCCTTTCTTTCGTCCGAGTTCGGCCAATAGTAGCAAGTGTGGGTGAGGCTTTCATCGTAAGGGTGCGCGACACGGTAGATAGTGTCGTTTTGCGCTCCGTTTCGAAGCACCATGGCTCTCATTCCGGCGAACGGAACATTCTCGTAGAACTGCGCGGTCTTCCATCTTCTCACATCGAAATAGCGGATGGCCTCGAAAGCCAGCTCTACCCTGCGTTCATTCACCAGACGATCCCAAAGGGCCTCGCCGGATTCCTTGACTTCGGGCATCCGAACGTCGGAACGTGAGCGTACCTTATTGATGTACTGGCGGCAAAGAGCCTCGTTCCCGGTCATGTAGGCACATTCGGCATAGTTCAGGTACATTTCGGTCAGTCTGAACCAAGGGTAAAGCAAGGAGCCGGTCTCGGCCTCGGTGATCGGCGAGGTCGGAATGTACCATTTCATCATCTCCAGTCCCATTGTGCTGGTGGCGTCCAGAAGGTGTTTGGCTTTCACACTGTAGGAAGGCTCTTTCTTGCCTTCGTCGAAATCTGATTTCTTGACATCGTCATAGTAGAGCGAGAGGTCCAGAACGTTGTCATGATAACCTGAGTTGTCCGTGTTGGGATAGTTGCTGAACGGAGCTGCGACGCTCTTGTAGAAACGAGGATCCCGTCCCTTGAACGGATGGTTGACATCGAAGCCGGAGCCTTCCTCGAAGATCTTTTTCCCGTTTGCCATCTCGTAGTCGATGACCATAGCCTGTGTCGGGTGGAACGCGGTCCATCCGTTGAAATATGCGACAGAGTAGAGCAGTTGCGCTTTCTTCATCGAGTTGTCGCTGGCGTCTGCGCTGGAAATGAAATACTTGGCCCAGATAATCTCTTGAGAGTCGGTGTTCTTCCACACTCCGTCATAGGTGTCGTCAAGCTTGTAGGCTCCATCGACATCGGCACGGTCGATTATCCTTTTTGTGGCATCCAGGGCTCTTTTCCATTTGTCGGCGCTGTATTGACCTCTGAATATTCCACCTTCCGGACGGGTCTTGTCATTGAAAAGGGGAGACGCGGCTATCAGCGTGAGACGGCTTCTGAGCGCCAGCACGATGTCTTTGTTCGCCCTGCCCTTTGTGGCCTTGTCCTTTGCCGGGAGAAGCTCTTCCGCCTTGTCCAGATCCTCCAGTACGAAATCCACGCAATCGTCGAAGTTATCCCTCTTCGCATCGTAGGTGTCGGTAAGGTCGTAGGCCTTTGTGATGATCGGCACACCGGCATACCTTTGGATGAGGTTGTAGTATGCCCAGGCCCGGAGGAAATATACCTCACCCTTTAGTCTGTCCACATCGTCTTCGGGAATATTCGTACCCTTTTCATCCACGTAGTTCAGGAAATAGTTCATCCTGTAGATGCGCTCGTAGGTGCGGTTCCAGATGTTCAGGAATGTGGTCCTTGTGCTGTGTGCCTGCCCGCCTTCGTAGTTGTACATGACATTGTCTGGGGTCATGTTGCCGGATGCGATGTACCTTGTGCTTGATCCTCCGAAGCGGAAGTAGCCCTCGTCTGTGATGCAGCCGATGTTTCCTTCCTGGAACGGGTCAGGCAGGACAGTGTAGAGAGCGTTGATGTAGCTTTCCGCCAGGGCGGTGCTGTTGAACACAGCGTCCTCTGAAAGTTTGTCAAGAGGAGTCTTGTTCAGAAAATCATTGTTGCAGGAGACCAGAAGGGCCGCTGCGGCGAGTATTGCGGTTATCTTTTTCATGGTGTTCATGTCTCTTCATTTAGAAAGTAAGTTTCACTCCTGTGTTGAAAATCCGCATCTGCGGATAGGTCTGGTAGGATTCATCGCTGGTCTCTGGATCCACATTCTTCAGACCGGAGAATGTGAGAAGGTTGTAGCCCGCGATGTAAAAGCGCAAACTCTTTATTTTCATGTTGTTGAATAGAGCGTTGTCTGGAATCGTGTAGCCGATCTCGACATTCTTAAGCCTGAGGAAAGCCGCATTACGGTAGTAGAACGACGCTCTGTTCACACCTCCGTTGCTGACTGTGGAGCCGATTCTTGGACGGCTTGCTGTCGGGTTGTCCAGAGTCCATGCGTTCAAAGCCGCCTCTTTCTCGATGTTTCCGGAAACAGGATCCGTCAGAGGAGAGTAGTAGAATCTTGCCCTGGCCTGACCTTGAAGCAACACAGAGAAGTCGAAGTTCTTCCATGTCGCGTCGAAGTTGGCTCCGAACACGATCTCCGGCACAGGAGTAAGGTCGCACCTTTTTCTGTCGTAAGATGTGATCTTTCCGTCTCCGTCCAGATCCTCGAAAATGAAATCACCGAGGGTGGCTCCGGCCATCTGCGGATTGTTCTCCAGATCTTCCTGGGAGCGGTTGATCCCTTTCACCTGATAGTAAAGTTCGGCTCCCATAGGATGTCCCGTAAGGTTCATATATTCATGCCCCTCTCCCCAAGGCGTCTCATCCATGAACTTTATCCGGTTGCGGACAAACATGAAGTTTCCGCTCGCATGGTAGACAAGGTTGCCGTTCTTCGATTTACCTTCGTGGTGCAGCTGGAGCTCGAATCCCTTGTTGTCCACGATGCCGATGTTCTCGTCCGGAAGGCTGTCCGGAAGACCTGTGTAGTAAGGTATTGACGCGTTCCTCGTGCAGAGGATGTTGGAACGCTCGGTTCTGAAGAACTCAAGTTCCCATCCGATCAGTCCATTCTTTATGCTTCCGTCCAGACCGATGTTCCAGGTCTTTGCCACTTCCCAAGTCACATTCTTGTTCGGCACCTTCCCAGGAATGATGAAGTTGACGTCTTTGTCGTCGAACCTTAACTTGTAAGAGGACGCAGACGTGTAACCGTAGGTTGTCATGTATTGGAACGAATCGATCTGGTCGTTGCCCTGTTCTCCGTAGGAGGCTCGTATCTTCAGGTTTGTCAGCCAAGGGGCGCTTTTCTTGATGAACTGTTCCTCAGAGATTCTCCATCCGGCTGAGACCCCAGGGAAGAATCCCCAGCGTTTGTTCTCAGGAAAGTTCTCCGAACCGTCGAAACGTCCGATGAGCTGAACCAGATAACGGCTCTTCCAGTCATAGCCGAGCCTTCCGAACCAGCTTCTTCTGGCTGTCTCTCTCGCATAGCCTTTGATGCTGTACCAATTCTTGTCCGCCGATCCCGCGAAGAACTCGTCAAGGATGTCAGAGTCGTACTTGTTTATTCCCGCTCCCATGTAGCCCAGGCGGTAGGATGCCTGCTCGAATCCGGCCAGAGCACTCACATGGTGTCCGTTGAAGTCCCTGTCGTAGTTGATGTTGGTGTTGATTGTCAAGGTGTTGCTATTTCTTTGATATTCGTGAAGCACTGGGGTACTCCAATAGGAATTGGTCCTTTCCTCGTAAAGTTCGGTCACTTCGTCGTAGGTGTAGTATTGCCAGTTTTTCTGCCAGTTCTTCTGGAAATTCCCGATCACATCATAGGCCATGGTTCCGTTTACGGACAGTCCTTTTGTGATTGAACCAAGGTCCCAGTTCGCCGTGAATGTCGTGTTGATGGTGTTTATAGTGGTTCTGTCGTAGCCGGTAAGGTCTTGAACCAGAACGGCAGGGTTGGTGCCTCCACGAAGGTAGCCGTTAGGGAAATAGGCCGCTCCGGTAGGCTTCAACCTCGTCGTGATGTAAAAGATTCCATAACTGTCGGACGGAAACGCGGAGTAGTTCTTGTGTTGCTGGCGCGCGTTGAGGTTCAGACCAAGTTTCAGGGATTTTGTCACCTGGATGTCAATGTTTGAACGAACATTGTACTGATCGTACTTGGTGGCGCTCTTCCGGTAGATTCCATCCTGGTACTGTCCGTTGAATTCCAGGAAGTAGGCAACCTTTTCCGCTCCTCCGCTTATGCTTGCTCCGTACTTATGCTGCAAGGAGACCGGCTTGATGATCTCGTCGAACCAATTCGTGTTCGGGTAGTTTATCAGGTCGTCGCCGTCTATGTAGTGCTGGATCTGTGTCTCGTTGTACATTGGCGCCGCTCCTGTTATGGCCAGTTCGGCGTTGTATGCCTTGGTGTACTGGATGGCGTCGGCCATCTGGACAAGACGAGTCGGCTGCTGGAGACCCAGATCGTAGTTGAAGGTCACGCTCGCGCCTTCGTTGTACTTGCCCCTTTTGGTCGTGACAAGTATGACACCATTCGCGGACCTTGCTCCATAGATGGCTCCGGAAGCATCCTTCAGCACATTGACGCTTTCTATCTCGTCGCCGGACAACCTGCTGAATTCCTCGTTTGTCCTCGGAACCCCATCTATCACGATTAGCGGGCTGTTGTCTCCAAGTGTGCTCCGTCCACGGATGAACATGGTGGCGTCGTCTTTCCCAGGCTCTCCCGTGCGGTTGCTGACAATCACACCGGAAAGTCGGCCAGCCAGACCTTGTGAGATGTTCACTGAAGAGTTTTTCACAAGCTCCCGGCCTGAGGTCTGTGCCACGGATCCGGTAAGAGTCAGTTTGCTTTGTGTTCCATAACCGATGACCACGGCGTCATCAAGGACCGTGTTCTCCTGTTCCAGAACGAAATCAACCTCGCTCCTGCCTCCTATGGACTGCTCCTGTTCCTTGAACCCGAGCAGACTGGCCACGAGCACAGCGTCAGAAGGAGCTGAAAGTGAATATTCTCCATTTGCGTCAGTCATCGCACTCGACGCGGTTGTGGCCGCGATGCCTTTCACATAGACCATGGCGCCTATCTGCGGTTCTCCGTCAGTTCCTTTCACAGTTCCTTTGACGGTAATTGTCTTGCCGTCTTGAGGTAATGCTGTGGCTGACGCCAAAGGTTTCGATAAGGAAACCATTGCCGCAAGAATCATGGCTGTAGTGAGAAAATACTTGAAAATGACTCTCATATTGCTAATAATTTGTGGTTTGTCCGCATAGTGTACCTCACATTGCTTTCTGCAAATGTATGTAAATATTTTGTTTTAGAAAATTATTTTTAGAAAAATGTTGTGATTTTATAGAAAATTAGTTTCGTTCGAAACTGGAAACGAAACTAATACGGTTGCGTTGATTGTATTAATCGAATAAAATGCGTATATTGCAGTCTTAAATTACATGAACGATATTAAACTGTTTCTAGGATAATGGGAGGAATTCGTGAAAGGAGGCAACTCATTCTGGACTCAATATTTGATCAGGGCCTTGTCAAAGTTTCGGTTTTGGCCGACAAATTCGGTGTGACTCAGACCACGATCAGGAAGGATTTGAACTACCTTGAATCCAAAGGTTTGCTACACCGGTCGTATGGAAGCGCGATGCCGTCATCCGCTCCGGTTAAGGATATCAGCCTTGGAAAAAAGAAATTGATAAACTACGACGCCAAGCTTCAGATAGCCAAGGCCGCCGCGGAACTCGTTGAGGAGAATGACTCCATTCTCATGGCTTCGGGTTCGACAATCGCGGTCTTCGCCGAAAACCTGAAACCGAAGGGGCGTCTCAATGTCGTTACGACAGCGGTGAACATTTCTACTATCCTTGGGGAGAACGACCGTATCTCTGTCATGCAGGTCGGGGGCATGCTGTACAGCAACACTCTTTCTGTGTACGGCAACGATGCCATCCAATCGGTGCGGAACATTTTCTGTTCCAAGTTGTTCTTTGGCATAGACGGCCTTGATGTCACCCATGGAATCACCTGTGCGACAAGAGAGGAGGCTGAGCTGACCCAGCAGATGATGCTGTCGTCGGAGAAGAAGATTGTCCTTTGCGACTCCAGCAAACTCGGGAAACGCGGTTTCGCACACATCTCGAAACTGTCGGATGTCGACATCCTGATCACCGATTCCGCATTGCCGGATGACGTAAAAGGTCAGATAGAGGAACTCGGGGTCCAGGTCATAAGGACATGAGCCAGCCGAATTATCATGGTCGCCGAGTTTGCCGAAGCGCCATGACTGCCGGTGGTCGCTGAGCTTGCCGAAGCGCCCGGCTATCCTTAAATTTGTGATGGTAATCAAATCAACAAATATGATAGAACTTGGAATTAAAGGCCGTCAGGAGGAGATCGTGACGGAGGAACTGACCGCAAGCCATATCGGCAGCGGGACTGTCAGGGTGTTCGCCACACCGATGATGATCGCCCTTATGGAACGTACAAGCCGACTCAGCGTAAAGCCTTATCTTGAGGATGGGCAGGAGACCGTGGGCACTAAAGTGGATGTTTCACACGTATCTTCGACACCGGTAGGAATGAAGGTGTGGTGCGAAAGCGAGGTCGTGGAGGTCGACCGTCGCC
Organism: Bacteroidales bacterium UBA6397; assembly: GCA_002439875.1. Taxonomy (GTDB): domain Bacteria; phylum Bacteroidota; class Bacteroidia; order Bacteroidales; family UBA932; genus Cryptobacteroides. The sequence continues at coordinate 24,588 of DJQB01000016.1, read as the reverse complement.
GGATCGTGTTTAAAGTCACCGCCTATGACGAGAAGGGACTCATAGGTGAGGGTACCCATGAGCGCTTTGTGATTGATGTAGCGAAGTTTCAGGCCAAGGCCGAGGAAAAAAGTAAATAACCACAGTATCCACATTCCTCCAGCTACAACTCTGCGTTAGTTATTTGATTGTAATTTAATGATTTAAGCCTTTGTCTTTAGCTGATGTCTACTAAAGGCAAAGGCGTTTTTCATTGAATATAAACAGATTATCCTCCACTTGTTTTTTGTAATGTGTTCTGATTTTTATATCATTGCAGTCGCGTCGCCGGAAGTGCGGTAATTTAGAATCGATTAATTGTTCTAACTGTGGTTTATGACTTACAAGGTTTTTATAAGCTATTCCAGGAAAGACGGCGGTGTCGCCGATAGGATTTGTGAGGAACTGGATAAGGCTGGCATTACCTATTTTATTGACCGGGAATCAATTAAAGGCTCAGAGGATTTCCCTGAGGTGATTTCGCATGCTATCAGGGAATCGGAATTGTTTCTTTTTCTGGCCAGCAGGAATTCCTATCAGTCGGCGTTCACCAACAAGGAGATTGTCTACGCTGTCAACAATTGTCCTAATTCCGCGATTCTGCCTTACATCATTGATGACAGTGATCTTCCCAATAACATCGAGTTTCTCCTGAGCGATGTGAACTGGATCACCATGAAGGACTTCCCGATAGAGTCGGGGCTTGTCCCGCAGATAACCGCGGTTTTGAACGACCCTAAGATTCTGTATAATTCCAAGGGCTTGAAACGTAGGAAGATAAGCCGGATATTCACCGTGTTCCTGCCGATCGTGACGGTCATCGCGATCCTTGCGCTGGTTCCTTCCATTGTTGACAGGCACAGGAAAATGAAAGCGGACGCCGCCGCTGACAAAGACAAAAAGGAATATCTCGCCACAGTCGCGAAGTCGGATTCCTTGGTAAGGGCTTTCCGGCTGTTTCAGTCAAAGGATGATCCTGAGGTGACGGTCAAGGATGAGATCGAGTGCCTTAAGAAGGCGGGTGAACTTTTGGGAGCGTCTGCGAAGATCAGCAAGAATTATTCAAACACATCATATTCCTATATGTATATTCCTGACTTGGTGGCTCCTCGTAAAGCTTCCTTGACGTCTTGCCTTGACTCGATCTTTACGTACTGGAAGGAGTTGGCGCAGGACTCGTACAGATTGTACCAGTCGGGTATCACGGAGGAAAAGGATTATGCGTTAAGGTTCATCAACTACGCCCTGGACGCGAAGCCGGACAGGAATCTTGAGGAATTAAGAAAAAAACTACAGTAATATACAACGCTACACATTATGAAAAGATTGTTCCTGCTTATTCTGACCACACTGGTGTCTGTTTCATTGTTCGCGCAAAGCTCTACTTTTGACGAGAGGTATTCAAACGCTTTGCGCTACTATGAGTCTCATAAGTACACGCGCGCGATCGAGTTGCTGAACTCTTTGATAAAGGTACGGGGGATCACTCCGGACCAGAAGAAAAAGGTTATCTACCTGAAAGAGAGATGTAGCAATGCTCTTAAGGCCGAAAAAGTGTTCGTCATTGACGGTGATTCCATCGATGCGGATTACCAGGGAGGCACTTTTGGATTCAGGGTGACCTCCGGAAAGAATTGGTCTGTCTCGGAATCTCCGGCATGGTGCGCAAGCTCGACAACCAAGGACAGCCTTTATGTGACTGTGTCAAGGAATGAGGTGACAAATTCGCGTCAGGGTAAGGTGATTATTTCCAACAAGACAGTGACGCAGATAGTTTTCGTCAGTCAGGATGCCCGTCCGGAAGCGATGAGGACGGTCCGGATCTCTACTGTGCCGGAGAGGGCCAGAGTGACTTTGGATGGAAAGACCCTTTCGACATCTCCATGTGATTTTGTCTTGGGGGCGGGCTATCATACCTTGCGTTTTGAGAAGAACGGCTATGACACGAAAGACACCACATTCACCATACAGGATGTCTTGTCGGACACGCTGATGGATCTGAAGACACACCTTAATCCGATTTTTGGAACAGTCAGGGTGAAGGTCGCTCCAGAGGAGGGTTTCGACTTTGATTCGGCTCCGGAGGTGAAGATAAACGGAAGAAGGGTGGATCTGGAGTCCGGGTTCATCAATGATTTCGACGCGGACGAGAGCCTGATGCCTTACTCTGTCTACAAGGATGGATATATTCCTATCATGCCTGGCACAGTGACGGTCGCGGTGTCGGCGCCGGGATTCAAGGATGAGTCCACGTCAATGAAGGTCAAAAGAGGAACCAACACCGATGTGGATTTTACGATGAAGGCGATTTACGGGACACTGTCAGTCAACGGTAATGACGCGTCTGTCGGCGCTGAGGTCCTTGTCGATGGCAAACGTGTTGGAGTGATGCCTTCCGGAAAGATCCGCATCAAGGTCGGAGAACACAAGATCTCGTTCCGTAAGGAGGGTTCGGACACTGAAGAACCTTTCTACAATGTGAACATCAGGGAGAATCTTGACACATTGCTTGGTGTGACCATGAAGGCGTTCGGCCTTTACAGGTTTGTCACAGAGCCGAGCATGGCTAATGTGATTCTGGATGGAAAGCTGATGGGAGTCACTCCGCTTGATCTGAAACTGCTTGACGGTGAGCACAAGGTCAAGATCGAGAAAGAGGGCTATGACTCCTACGAAGCGAACATTGTCACGGACTTGACACCGGACGTCCATGAGGTCAATGTCCCGATAGCGAAGTCCTACCCGTTCAGGCTCACATCCGATGAAGAGAACACCTATGCCACCGTGACAGGCGGGGACAAGACATACATAAAGGACGAACGCTTGCCTTACACCTTGAATCTTCCATATAGTGAGGAGCCTTACAAACTTGTGGTCAGACATTCGGACAACAGGCTGGCTTACAGGAAAAACATAAGATTCAACTCGAAGTCCAAGGATCACTTCAACGTCAAGACCTGGTCAAGATACAACGTTCAGGCTCTCGGTGGAAATTATTATCTGAACGAGATTTCGCTGTTCGATGACGCTGCGTTCAAGGGCTACAGGTATATCGCGGACGCATCATTGATGAAATTCAAATTCTTCAACGGTTTCTCGACGTCTGTCGTGAAAGGTGCGCTTTATCTGGCGGACGACAATGACGAAGCCTTGAATATTCCTGCGGAGGGTGATAGGGAAGCGTTGTCTCTGACAGGCGATGACAACGTCAACATGCTGTTTTTCCTGTCCCCGATATTCCTTAACGGAGAGCTCAGGATCGGTGGCGGCCTGACGGATTTCATCGACGCCGGTCTTTTGGCCGGATACGCCTGGTGCCCAAGGCTTTGCTTTGCCGGAGAATATACCCACATCTCTGGGGCTGACATTTTTGTGGGTGCGGAGGTGTGCAGCAGGCTCCATTCCATCAACATCAATCTGAAGTGTGGAGTCCAGGTATTCAAGGGCGAGGCCAATTACTATGTTAAAGAGCAATCCAGTTCGGGAAGCAAAGGCTATGACTGGTACCACAAAAACATTGACAGAAGCCAGTTCGTGGTCTCTGTCGGCTTCTCGTTGGGAGGCAAGGACTCGAAGGGAAACAATTATCTGAGAGTGTTCTGATAAACTGTCTGCCGATGTCGAACATCTACTTTTGCGGCGCCTTGCTGCTCAGCGTGCTTTATGTGCTTATGCTGATCCGGATGTACAGGCGCAAGGTCCGGAAGCTTTGGATTCCGGTAATTGTCATCGCCGCGTTAAGCACGGTGATGTACGGTCTCATCTACTATGAGATAGGAGTCCGGTCATTGCTTCCTTGGCTTACGTTCTCAATAATGAGCGCGGTGAAGATGTTCCTTGGAAGCGTGAACTCCAACTGCCTTTTCAGCGTCCTGGCCGATCCTGACTTGGCCCGTCACTCGCAGTTGATCCTGACGATAGCCGCCACATTGTTCCTCTGCTCGGTCGCCACGACATCCTATTTCGTGATGTATGTGCTGTACCGGTTGAGTGAAAGCCGACTGTGGCTATGGTTTAACAGGAAACAGGTGGGTAAGGGCGCGTCGATAATCCTCGGCACGGATTCAAGGTCAATAAATCTTGCCAAGGACATTGCGTCCAAGGGGGCGGAGACAGTCATTCTGGTGGATTTCCCGGACAAGGAGGACGGAACGGACTCGGGGTCTTTCAAGTACATATTCAATCTTCGAAGTGACGAGCGTGACTGCTCCTCGATTGAGCGAGACTCCAATATTCATGTACTTAGGGCAAGGCGGCACTTGAAATATTCTTCTGACGTCAATGCCTTTAAACACATGGGGTTGGAGAGGCTGGAGGATTGGGCTTTGGCGCCGGACAGCAAGATATTCATCCTGTCGGACGACGAGCGTGAAAACCTTGTCTGCCTGGAGCACCTGCTCCGTTCCGACAGCGGGATCACAGTCTATTGCCATGCCAGGCGCGGAGGGCTGAACACCCGTTTCTCGATCGCCGTTGAGTCTGATGTCCATTTCATAGACTCCGCCTTTCTTGTCGGCCAGTCGTTGAAGTCAAAGCCGGAATTCGCTCCGGTCAATTATGTTGATGTGGCTGTGGACGAGGACGGGAATAAGCTTGGCTATGTCACATCGCCGTTCAATTCGATGATCATCGGGTTCGGCAACGCCGGTCAAGGAGCCTTGAGGTTTCTCTACGAGTTCGGCGCGTTTGCGGACAAGGATGGAAACAAGTCTGGATTCCATTGCGATGTCATTGACAGGAATATGAATGATTTCCTTGGGGATTTCTTTTACAGGGTTCCAGGACTGAAAGGTAGCGCTGAGGTCTCTTTTTCCGCCATGACGACAGGTTCGGATTCATTCAGGGACATGTACCTCGCCAAACTTGACACGCTCAACTATGTGGTTGTGGCTTTGGATGACGACAGTGAAAGCCTGCGCGTAGGATTGGATTTGCTTGAGACGGCCTTTCACTTCAGAAAGGATGGTGTCAGAAATCTGGCCATAGCCGTGCGTCTGGAATCCCCGACGGATTATGACCGTAAGATCGTGAGATTCTACTCCGACACCTACGGCGATGTCATCCATTTGTTCGGAGACGGTCAAAGCATCTGGACTTCAGACAACATCTTCGGCCTTTCTTTCAGGGACGAGGCGATCATGTTCTATGACAACTATCAGAAAGCCACCGCCGGCAAGGAGACCTGGGAGGAACGTAGAATAGGTCTTAAGGAGAGAAGACGCAAAGAGGGTAAACCGGAACTTTACGCCATTCTGGAACTCCAGAGAAAAGAATTTCAGGACATGTCCAACGCTTGGCACAGGTACACGAAGATGTGTCTGTGCTCTCCAACTGTCTGGGAGGACCCTAAGGTAGCTGACGGGATACCGTACAATTATTCAGGCTCACATTCCGACAGTGGAGAGCCGACATATTCATGCCTTGAGAAACTGGCTGTCTGTGAGCATCTTCGCTACGAGGCTTCACACATCATCAACGGCTACACCCTTGCTCCCGAGAGGAACGAACTCAAGAAGCAACTCGAAAATCTTGTTCCGTACAATGATCTTACGGAATTCATCAAGCACTACGACTGGTTGGTGGTCAAGACCACGCTGATGCTTCAGCGGAAAAGCGCTTGACCACCACCGTGCCCTAGCAGTTCATCGCGCCGCAGCAGTGGATGACCTGGCCGGAGACGTAGCCTGAGAGGTCGCTGGCGAGGAAGAGAGCCACATTGGCCACATCTTCCGGGGCGCCCCCACGACGAAGAGGAATCTGCTTCACCCATGCGTCACGCACTTCCTCCGAGAGGGCGTTGGTCATGTCCGAGATGATGAATCCAGGGGCGATGCAGTTGGCTCTGATGCCGCGCGGACCCATTTCTTTGGCGATGGACTTGGCCAAGCCTATGAGACCGGCCTTGGAGGCAGAGTAGTTGCACTGGCCGGCGTTGCCGGAAACTCCCACGACTGAGGACATGTTGATGATGCTTCCTCCTCTTTGGCGGGCCATGATAGGGGTCAGGGCGTGGATGAAGTTGAACGCGGACTTGAGGTTCACGTTGATGACTGCATCCCACTGGGCCTCAGTCATCCTGAGCATGAGTCCGTCCTTGGTGATACCGGCGTTGTTCACGAGGATGTCAACCCTGCCGAAATCGGCCAGAATCTGATTCACGACATTGTGAGTCTCCTCGAAGTTGGCTGCGTTGGAGGCGTAAGCCTTTACCTTGTGACCGAAAGCCTCGATGTCTTTTACAGTCTGTTCTCCGACTTCATTGATCACGAGGTCGGTGAAAGCAACGTCCGCTCCCTCGGAAGCGAATTTCATGGCGATAGCCTTGCCGATTCCTCTTGCGGCGCCCGTGATGAGGGCAACCTTTCCGTCTAAAAGTCCCATAATATTCAGTTTAATTTTTCACAAAAGTAATCTATCTAGCCACGATGCGCAAATCTTTTGGTCGCTATTTGGTGAAAGAAAGTAAGATGTGGCGAAAGGCACGGATAAAATGGTTATCTTTGCCATGTTTTGACAATGATTTTTAGAGAAATGAGTGAGATACGTGACCCTCAGCTCTGGGAAAGCGGAGAGCTGAAGATAGAATGGGTAAGGCATCACATGCCTCTGCTTGAAGGTTTGGAGAAAGAGTTTAAGGAGACAAAGCCGTTCAAGGGGCTGAAAGTGGCCCTTTCCGTGCATTTGGAGGCCAAGACGGCGCATCTTTGCGAGGTGCTTGCCGAAGGCGGGGCGGAGATGTACGTTACGGGGAGCAACCCTCTCTCGACTCAGGACGATGTGGCCGCGGCCCTTGTGCATGAGGGGCTGAACGTCTTCGCTGTCCATGGAGCGACCCCTGAGGAATATGATCACGGCATCAGGCGCGTCATCGAGTGCGGCCCGAACATCATCATTGATGACGGTGGGGATCTCGTCACGATGATCCACGATGACTATCCGGAACTCATCCCGAATGTCATCGGGGGCTGCGAGGAGACCACGACCGGAATCCTCCGTCTTGAGGCTATGAACCGTGAGAAGAGGCTGAGGTTTCCGATGATGCTTGTGAACAACGCCGCCTGCAAGCACTTCTTCGACAACCGCTACGGCACCGGCCAGTCCGTATGGGACGGCATCAACAGAACCACAAACCTTATTGTGGCCGGGAAATATGTCGTTGTCGCCGGCTACGGTTGGTGCGGCAAGGGTGTGGCGATGAGAGCCAAGGGACTTGGGGCTAAAGTTATTGTCACTGAGGTCGATCCGATCAAGGCGATGGAGGCTGTGATGGACGGATTCCAGGTCATGAGCATGGCTCAGGCCGCGTCTGAGGGCGACATATTCGTGACTGTCACCGGCTGCGACGATGTCATCACAAAGGATCATTTCCTCAAAATGAAAGACGGCGCGATCTGCTGCAACGCCGGGCACTTCGACTGCGAGGTGAATGTCGCTCAGCTCAAGGAACTTGCGGTGAGTGAGAAGCCTGCGAGACAGAATATTCAGGAATATGACCTCCCTAACGGTCGTAAGGTCTATGTCTTAGCCGAGGGACGCCTTGTCAATCTGGCCGCCGGGGACGGACATCCTGCCGAGATCATGGACATGTCTTTCGCTATCCAGGCTCTGAGCGCCAAGTATCTGGCCGACAACAGGATGGTTCTTGCAAGGAATCTTGGGGAGATGCTCTATTGCGTGCCTGAGTCCATTGATCGGGAGGTGGCTTTCAGAAAACTGAAGGATTGGGGGATCACGATCGACACGCTGACCCCCGCCCAGCATAGGTATCTTTACGGGGAATAATCGCATAGATAATTTTTAAAGAATAGGTTGGCAGTTCCGCTGACCTATTCATTATATTTAACACAAAAAAATAACGCTATGAGCCTGATTCCTATTTACACTTGGACCAAAGGCATAAGAAACTTTGATCATAGGAGAAAACAGTTCTCCCAGCAGCCGTGGGCGCAGGGTGTCCTGCTTCTTTGCTGCGTTGTGGTAGCGATGCTTCTGGCCAACCTCCCGTTCACCAAAGAGTTCTACCACAATGTCTTGGAAACCGAAGTTTCCTTGAGGTTCCATATTCCGGGACATGAGGGAATTCTTTTCCCGGACGGAATGACTGTCGAGAGTTTCATCAATGACATCCTGATGACGGTTTTCTTCTTCACAGTCGGTCTGGAGATCAGGCGAGAAATGAAGAACGGGGAACTGTCCAGCGTCAAGAAGGCGATGATGCCGGTGATCGCGGCGTTTGGCGGAGTGATGGCCCCGGCATTGATATTCACAGCCATCAACCATGGCTCGGCAGCCGCTTCTGGCTGGGGTATACCGACAGCCACGGACATCGCCTTCGCTGTCGGCATCCTGTCCATTCTTGGAGATCGTGTGCCGGTGTCTCTGAAGGTTCTCCTGACCGCGCTTGCCATAGCTGATGACCTCATCGCCATTTTGGTTGTCGCCTTGTTCTATGGTGGCACGATCAACTTCGGATTGTTGAGCATTGCATTTGTTCTGATTGCCTTAGTGCTGCTAATGAACAAGTTAGGCGAGAAACGGGGGTGGTTCTACCTGGTTCCCGCCATCGCGATCTGGTCGCTCTTCTACTATGCCGGCATCCACTCCACGATGTCAGGCGTGGTGATGGCTTTCCTTGTGCCGATGACCCCTCGGTTCAACGAGGCCTACTTCCACCGCAAGCGCCTCCAGTACATCCGCAGGCTCAATGAATATAATGGGATAGCCTCCTCCTCTGCCGAATTCCCTAACGGTCCGCAGAGGCATTGCCTGAGGCGTCTTTCCGCCATCTCAAGGGATTCCATCGGAATGAGCTACCGTCTTGAACACGCCCTCGGCCCTTGGGTCAACTTCCTGATCATGCCGATCTTCGCCCTCGCCAACGCTGGTGTCGAGATTCCGGATGTGTCCTACTTCAACGTGTTCCAGTTCGATCAGGCTCTGGGCAGCGTGAGCATGGGAATATTCCTTGGCCTTGTTCTTGGCAAGCCTCTTGGAATCTCCATCGCCAGCTTCATCGCTGTCAAACTGCATGTGGGAGAGATGCCGGCCAAGGCCTCTTGGACCATGCTGATTGCCGTGGCCTGCCTTGGAGGAATAGGATTCACGATGTCCATCTTTGTGGACACCCTATCCTTCGGTGACCAGGCTCCGGAGATCACCGCCCGTCTTCGAGACATGGGCAAGGTGGCCGTGCTGATGGGCTCCCTCTGCGCCGGAATCCTCGGCAGCGTCCTCATCAACATCGTCCACGGCATAGAATCCAGAAAAGCTTCTTAGCGACCGATGTCTGATGGTTCGGCAGGCTCACCAACCGACGGCTCTAAAAGGTCATTATCGTCGGTCACTGAGCCTGTCGAAGTGACCGGATAGTGGGCGACTATATCCCAAGCTCGTCCTTCATCGAGCGGAGAAGGTCGAAGGCCTGAAGAGGGGTGATGCTGTTGAGGTCTACTGCCGAGAGTTTGTCGCGCAGGGATTCGAGCGTCGGGTCGTCCAGCTGGAAGAACGAAAGCTGGAGGCTGCCGTCACTCTCAAGGGTGCCGGCTTTGGTCTGCACCGGCTTCTTGATCTCACCTTTCTTTGCACTTACAAGGTGTTGGGAATCGTTCATTTCCAAAGCCTTGAGGGTGTTTTCGGCACTCTGGATCACCTCCTTTGGCATTCCGGCCATCCTTGCGACATGGATACCGAAGCTGTGCGCGGTCCCGCCCTCCTTGAGCTTGCGCAGGAAGATCACCTGAGTGCCGACCTCCTTCACAGCGATGTGGAAGTTCCTGACCCTTGGATATATCTCCTCAAGGTCGTTAAGCTCGTGATAGTGAGTGGCGAAGAGCGTCTTTGCCCCGTGACCGTATTCGTGAATGTATTCGACTATCGCCCGGGCGATCGACATTCCGTCGTAGGTTGAGGTGCCCCGGCCGATCTCGTCCAGAAGCACAAGGGAACGCTCCGAGAGGTTGTGCAGGATCATCGAGGTCTCCAGCATCTCGACCATGAAGGTGGACTCGCCACGCGAGATGTTGTCGGTGGCCCCGACCCTTGTGAATATCTTGTCGAAATACCCGATCCGAGCGCTGTCCGCCGGCACGAACGAACCGATCTGCGCCAGCAGGACGATCAGTGCCGTCTGCCTCAGCAAGGCCGACTTACCGGCCATGTTCGGACCGGTGAGGATGATGATCTGCTGCTTCTTGTTGTCAAGGAATATGTCGTTGGGAACATATTCCTCACCTGCGGGCATCAGCGTCTCGATGACAGGATGGCGTCCGGCCTTGATGTCAAGGGCCAGATCCTTGGTCATCTCCGGTCGGTTGTAGTGGTTGTCCTTCGCAAGCTGGGCGAATCCGGTCAGCACGTCCAGGCGGGCGATGATGCGGCAGTTGGTCTGGATCGCCGGGATGTTACTCTGAATCTCGGCGACCAGGTCTCCGTAAATCTTGGTCTCAAGGGCGTAGATTCGGTCTTCAGCGCTGAGGATCTTCTCTTCATATTCCTTGAGTTCCTGGGTGACGTAACGCTCGGCGTTGACAAGGGTCTGCTTGCGGATCCATTCCGGCGGGACAAGGTCCTTGAAGGAATTGCGGACTTCGATGAAGTAGCCGAAGACATTGTTGTAACTGATTTTGAGCGAGGATATTCCTGTCCTTTCGGCCTCGGATCGCTGGAGTTTCAGAAGGTAGTCCTTGCCGCCTGAGGAGATGCTTCTCAGCTCGTCCAGATCCGGGTCGACCCCGGGGGCTATGACCTCGCCTTTCCCTACGGCTGCCGCTGGCTCGGCGGTCATCGTTGCGGAAATCTTCCCAAGCAGTTTCGAGCAGTTCTTCATTTTGCTGATGAGCGTGTCCAAAGCCTTGATTCCGTGATCTTTGCAAAGTGCGGCTATAGGCTCCATCCGCGAAAGTCCACGGTCCAGCTGCATCACCTCGCGGGGGGAGATCCTGCCTGCGGCCGCCCTTGAGATGATCCTCTCAAGATCTCCGATGTCACCGACATATTCCTGAACCTTGTCAAGATCGTCACCAGCCTCAAGGAAGTGCTGCACGACATCATAGCGACTGTTCAGCTCCTTGATGTCCATTATCGGCATTGCCAGCCAGCCACGCAGAAGCCTCGCTCCCATCGGGGACGAGCATTTGTCGATGACGCTGACCAATGACACCCCTTCGCCGCCAACGGAGGAATTGAATATCTCCAGGTTCCTCATCGTGAATTTGTCCATCCACACGAACTTGTCCTCGTCGATTCGGGAAATCGAGCAGATGTTCTTAAGGCCTGTATGCTGGGTCTGCTCCAGATAGACCATCAACGCTCCTGCCGAGCATATTCCTAGAGGAAAACTGTCCACGGCGAAGCCTTTGAGGGACTCGACACCGAACTGCTTCTTTAGCCTTTCTACGGCGGCGTCGTAGACGAACGCCCACTCATCGATTGTGGTGATGTAGAGATTGTCTCCGTATTTTTCCTTGACACCTTTCTCGTAGCCTTTCTGTACCACAATCTCTTTGGGATTCAGGGACGCGATCAGAGTTCCGATGTAGTCCAGCGATCCCTGAGCCACCTGGAACGACCCCGTGGAGACATCCAGAAAAGCGGCTCCGCACTGGTTCTTGTCGAAGGTCAGGCCGGCGAGGAAGTTGTTCTCCTTTTGGTCCAGCAGTTGGTCACTGAAAGCCACGCCGGGTGTGACAAGTTCGGTCACGCCACGTTTCACGAGTTTCTTGGTTAATTTCGGATCCTCCAGCTGGTCGCAGACGGCCACCTTGTAGCCGGCCCGGACGAGTTTCGGAAGGTAAACATCCAAGGCATGGTGCGGGAATCCGGCCATCTCGATGTAGCCTTTGTCTCCGTTGGATTTCTTGGTCTGGACGATGCCCAGAACCTTGCTGACCAGCACCGCGTCATCGGAGTAGGATTCGTAGAAGTCTCCGACCCTGTAAAGCAGCACCGCTTCCGGATGATGTGCCTTCACAGAGAAAAACTGTTTGATCAGCGGAGTGTCCTCCGGTGTCTTACCTTTCGCCATATCAATGTCTTATGTTTGCCTAAAATATGAATTCAGACGCCTCCTCTACCGAGGAGGCAAGACCACAAATTTACAAAAAACCTATGAATATGCAGAAAGGGATTTCCGATTACCATCTACGACACTTTAAGGCATTTTTGTCGTTCAAGAACTCCAATTGGCTGCATTGAACAACGTTTAGGTGGGGAAATGTCGTTTGAAAAATATTAGAAGTCCAGTCGGAGGATGTCGCGGGTGAGGCCGGTGTACTTGGTCTTGGTCTCGGCGACATGAAAGCCCAGGGCGAGGAAGTTGCGCTCGCTCGGGATGTTCTGCGGATCCACGGTGGCGACGATGTGCTTGATTCCTGTGCTTTTGGCCAGTCCGATGGACCAACCGATGAACCTGCGCTGGAAACCTCGGCCACGATATTCATTGGCCACAGCCACGGCGTCGAAGGTGAACACCTCGGAAGGGTTGAGGTGAAGATCCGAGGCAAGGCTGCGCTCACCGCTCCGGTTGCTCACGATGACGCTGAAAGCCGCCAGACGACCCTCTGGTGAAAATATTCCCGAAATATAGTCAAGCTGCATAGATTCAATCAGTTCTTCTCGGCTGAGAGGATAGAAGAGATTCTTGTTCTCCATCTCGTCCACCACTTTCCGCTGAAGATTCTCCACCGCACTGAGACTGTCGAACCCCAGCCTTTTCATCGTGAAGCCCTCCGGAAGCGCGGAGATTACTTTGTTATACTCAGAAGTCCCGTAGTCGAACAGATAGAGCTTGTTCTTCAGGTACTTTTCCGGGAACATGAACCGGTGGCTCGGCACGTGCCTTTGCCAGCCGTTGGCGCCGCTGTTCTCCTTTTCGCGATGACTGATCCAGATCTTGTACAACTCGAAGACCTGCACATAGGAGGAAGATGTCGGCAGGATGTAGTTCTCCTGGATGTAAGGGTTGTTCATGAACAGGAAGAAACGGTAACCGAACAGGTCATCAAGATCGTCAATGCTGGCGATGTGGTGGCGGTAGAGAAGGTAGAGGTTCTCGAAGAATGTGCAGTACTGGGCTACCTCCACGCTGGAGACGTCTTTCCAACGCTCGTAACTGTAGTCTCCTTCGATCTCTCCGTTCTCAAGCACCTCATAGACCTTCATAAGGCGGTCGCTGTCGTGGAAATAGTTGTTCAGGTTGATCAGCATCTCGCTGCACGTGACCTCCGAACCGTTCTTCAGCTCGATGGCTATGAATATGGTGCCGATCAGGGTCGCGGCGAGCGAGAAGATCCCCACCGTCGCCTCCTCTCCCGTCCGGAACGTGTGCACGATAAGCAGACACAGAAGAACCAGCAGAATCGAGGCCAGTATGATAAGAAGCGAAATGCTTGTCTTGTACTTTATTGTTCTCATGATCTATGAATATTTTGTGTGTCCTGATGCGAAAAGCCCTGTTTTGCACCCGGAATGGATTATCAGTGGCCTTCTGGGTGCAAATATGGCTGTTCCGCACCCGTGGATGGGGTTTTCATAACGATTTCTTTCAGATTCCGGGAAAAATCCTCGTACTCGTCTGGAGTTATCTGCCGTCCGGAGGACAGAACGACAAGCGGGTGATGCTGATAGCCTTGACGGTAGGCTGGGTGCCTGTGCCGGAACCCGTTCTGCCGGAATCCGCATCTTTCGTAGAATCTCAGCCTGGCCCTTGAGATGTCGTCCACGATCGGGTCTATCTCAAGAATGACGGTTTTCGGTGACGAGGCGACGAAAGAGTCAAGCATTCGTGAGCCGTAACCCTTTCCCCTCAGCGTTGTGTCAACTGCAAGATGCTCGATGTAGATCTGGCTGCCAAACTCCCAACAAGAGATGAATCCGACAAAAATGTCTCCGTCCCAATATTCGAAAAGATGGTACTGGGTACTCTCGAAGGCATAGTTCTGCTGGCTCTCCGTCCTTTGCTCGAAAATCGGGAAACTGCTTACGTACAGCCTCTGAAACTTCTCGTACCGATCATTCCCCGGACTCTTTATCTCGATCCTGTGCATAGCTTTGTTTTTCTGTTCACGACAAACTTACATAAATAACAGCGATTTTTACGCCGGTTGCATAACTATGAGTAAGTTTTTGAAAGGACATATAATATAAAAGACAGCTTCTCTATTCCGTGGAAGTTTATCCGTTCAGAAGACTTGAAGGGTCTGATCGTGGAGTACTTTACTTCCGGGCATTACGAATAATATGAGCAAAAATGTTGAGTAAAAGAATCCAATTTCAGCAAGACTTTTGAACCATCGGTTGGTTCGTCCCCGGTTCTAAGATCTTCAAACCTGGTCTTTCCATCACTGCAACCCTGCCGCAGAATTACAGCGAATGCAGAAAGCCGAAGGCGTGGCTCCAGTTTTGGAAACCGAGGTCGGCCTTGCTCATCAGGATGTTGAAGTTGCCGGAGTCGTGGAAACGCATCTCAAAATCGTCAGTCTCATCGAGTTGGAGAAGGTTGACAGAGTCGGGAAACTCGTCCCGTATCTCCTCGAAATACGGTCGGCCGAGAAGTTTGAAGCCGTCGGCAACATCCTCGCACTCGGTGAAGTCAATGGCCATCGCCGGCTCGGCGAGTTCCTGATCATCATCGTCCACAAGGATGCACGAAGTGAAGGTCTCCATGCTGACCTGCTTGGCGTACTTGACCTTGACCGCCTTCTTCGGCCACCGACCGAGCGGAAAATGCTCAGGAGAGTCGTAGCCGATGAACTCATCAATAGCAGCGAAGAAATAGAGCATCCCCTCGTGCGGAAGAAGCCCTTCCTTGTCGAAGGGCGCGATGTCCTCGCAGTCAACCTGGCAGATAAATGTGAGGGGATATTCTCCCTCCGTTCCGTCCTCTTCCGTGATCTTCATCATCGGGAACTCAGCATGAGGCGGCAGGTCCGGGTTGCCCCACCATTTGCTGCAGCAGAAAAGATTGGATTCTGTCTTTCTTGGTTTTAAACGTATTGCCATATCGTTGTCATTATTTTATTCCTAATGAATAACCTTATTAAGAAGTTGTTGCCAGTGAATTTGCTTATGAGACATCCGCCACGATGGCTGTGACGTTGTCCCGAATGCATCCGACATCCGAGACACAGCTGATTCTCAGTTTTATAGGCTTATTCTACATTAATGATTGCTACCTTATTCGAAATCTGTAGATCACTCCGTTGCGTGGCTGTTTGCTCACATGCATGGCCATGTATAGCCACTTCCCTTTGACATCCACACCCTCAGGTTCATGATGCAGGCCGTTAAGATTCACGCTGCCGACAATTATCTTTGAGTCCATGTCAAGCACGTGCAGCATCCTGTCATGAGGTGGGTACCCATCCCCGAGATAGGCATAATGTCCGTCAATGACGCTGCCTTGGTAGATGTTTATTCCTTCCACGACAAATTCGTCCAGAACGTCGTTCTGAGTCAGATGGACCTCTCCGTTCTTGTCTGAGTCCGCCAGTCTCGGCAACCTGAATTTCTTGACGAGTTTGGTCATCTCTCCGTAGGATCCGTAGGTGTAGATGAGCTTGTTCTTGCGGTCAATGAACCAGTCGTAGGATCTCGGATATCCTTCACCAGAGTAGAAAAGCTTCTGCACAATCCTGCTTCCCTCCAAAGTGATGTCCGTCACGTAGCAGCAATGATCTCCTTTGCATGCGGAGACATAGAGAAGCGGGAACTTCGTGCCTCTCTCGATCCCGAATGAAGCGTTGTTGCAGTGCGATGTGTTCCCATCCAACATAAATGTAGACACGAACTTGTTCTTTTTCAAATTGATAATGACGCACTGCCCTTTGTCGTGGAGCACGAAACCGTATTTTCCCCAGATTGCGAATCCCTGTGTCGACCCCTTGACCTTGACATTCTCCGGTGTTAATTTTCCGAGGTCGCACACAAATTCCGGCACCAATTCCGACCCTTTATACTCTTGAGCCGAAACTATGGCTCCGAACGTCAGTGCGACTGTCAGCGCAGTGAAGAAGGTTTTTATCATTTTCATTTTAATTTTCATGAATATGTTAAAATTAAATCTTTGCGGTCCTCCACTATATTTCTATAGCCCCTCTTTGTCGTCGAGACGGTCGAAGCAATGTCAGTCTTTTGGAAGTTTGATGACAAATTCCGAGACAACTGGATAGTGATCTGAAATGTATTTAACGCCATACTTCTGCTCATTGACGACATTGAATGTCCGAGCTTCGGAATTGCGGTAGAAGATGTGATCTAAACTTTCGGTGTAGCCACCTTTCTTTCCGAAATTGTTGAAAGACGGTGCTTTGTCGGCTTTCTTGACAGTCTTGGCGGACTCTTGGAAGAATGCGGACAATGGCCGGATTGCCTTGTCTTCGCTCTTTGCGTTCAGATCTCCAACAATGAAGACCACCGCGTTGTTCCCGGCGATTTCGATGACCTTCTCCACCATCAAAGATGAGCTTTCCAGCCTGGCCTGTGTGCCTGTGTTGTCGAAGTGGGTGTTGAAAAAAAAGACTATCTGGCCTGATTTGTTGAAACGTAGTTTTACCCAGCTGGCGGTCCTGACATACTCGGCATCCCATCCTTTCTTTTCCGGTGTCTGGTCCTCATTGAGCCAGAACGAGCCGTAGTCCAGAAGCTCGAACCTGTCGGCACGGAAGAAGATAGGATTGGATCCTGATTCCGAACTTTCGTCGAGGGTGCCTGGCTTTGTACTTCCGTCAATCATGATGTAGCTTGTCAGTTCTTTCATCATAAATGATTTCTGCCCGGTTGATGCTTCTTGGAGTCCCAGGATGTCAGGATGGTGTTTTCTGATTGCCTTGACACATCCGATCTTGCGGCTTTCCCAGTTGAGTTTTCCAGTGTCCGCCGCAGTCTGGAGTCTGATGTTGAAAGACATGACGCTGGTTTTCTCACTCTTGGCCTCCGCTTTTATTCCGCATGAAGCCAAAACCGCAGCGATGGCCGTGACAAACAATAATATTCTTTTCATAAACCAAAAAACTTCTTTATCGGGTAATTTTTGCCACCCAACTTCCGCCAGGGGCTATGTGGATCTTTACCATCCCGTCAGTTGGGATCGGTGCTGAAGTTTTCTTATAGTCTCTGGCCGCGTTTTCTTATAGTCTCTGGCCGCCCAGTAGGCGTTGATTCCGTCCTGGAAGACGGTCATATCCCCGCTTCCGATGAAGTTAAGGTCAAGGATAAGGTCGCGCGCGTCCCAATTCGTCAGCGCTCCGACGTGCCAGGTGTCACCGCTGCGGTGTGCCACGGCGACATATTCACCAATTTCTCCTGCGATGTAGCCGGTGTAGTCCATGTTCTGATAGACATACACTCCGTTTGGCCGAAGTCCGGTCGGATAAGGCGCGCGGACGCTCTTTAATCCTTTTCCACCCTGCCCGTTGAGGAACATTACCGGGTATCCGGTCAGATCTGACTCTGTGATGATAATCTTAACCCAGTCAACCGCATCCACCGTCATCGGAAGGAACGCCAGCCTCGCAGGATCCATCTCGGACAAATGAATATGCTCGTCGGTCACAGTAAACTCGCCAGAATTGGCGGTTGATATGAACCTGTAGGCCACCTCGTTGTCAAATGCCCTGAACTCCACGTTGTACCCCTTGAACTCAAGCGTGAGGAAATTGTAAACGTCATCCACGGAGGCTTTCTTGTAACTCATCGCCGGAATACTCTTCACATCTTGGCTTCCTTTTATGACCCTGCGGACCTTGTCCGTCCCGCCGAAGGCCATTCCATTCTCAAATGTCATCGAGATTTCCGAAGGACTCAGCAGTCTGACATCGTCCCTGCTTACCGAATATTTCAGCCCGTCCCCGGCGGAGGTCTCCGTAAAAATTCTTCCGTCCGGAGAGGAAAGCGACCAAGATTTCTGTGCCCCGAAGGCCATCAAAGGCAAGCATATGAGCGTCACCACCGTTAAAAAGAACTGTTTCAGTGTCATATTGCCAATATAATTGAAGTTGATTTCAATCAAAATTCAAAAATAGTTATTTTGCCGGATATTCCCAAATAGTGGAGGTCTTGTTGTCGCTTGTTGTCGTTGGGCTTGTCGTCGTGTCCGTCTGCCTGAGCGCGGAGCTGGCGATGGAATATGGCTTTTCCGCCGAATTGTGATACCTTTGTGGCGGAAACATAATTTAATACCAATAAACAATGAAGTTTAGGAACCTATTTGCGGCTCTGCTGCTTGTACTTGCGGTGTCGTGTTCCACTGCGAACAAAAGTGACGTTATCAAGGTTAAGACACCGGTCCGTCCCTTAGGCCAGGAAAACGTGCTTGGGCTGACCGTCCCTGCGATGGACACTGTCAGGATCGGCTTTGTCGGCATCGGAATGCGCGGCTCCAGTGCCGTTGAGCGCTACACCTACGTGCCGGGAGTCAAGATCACGGCGCTCTGTGATGTGGAGGCAGACCGTGTTGAGAAAGCCCAGAAGGCATTGGAAGGTAGAGGCTTTCCTAAAGCCGCTGAATATTCTGGAAGCACCGAGGCCTACAAAGAGCTTTGCGACCGTGACGACATTGACCTTGTCTATATTTGCACCGACTGGAAGCACCACGTTCCGATTGCCCTCTATGCGATGGATCACGGCAAGAATGTCGCTGTCGAAGTGCCTGCAGCAGCTTCCCTCGAGGACATCTGGGCTCTTGTGAATATGTCCGAGAAGACCCGCAAACACTGTATGATGCTTGAGAACTGCTGCTATGATTTTTATGAGATGGCCGTCCTGACGATGGCGCAAAAGGGGCTTTTCGGTGAGATCCTGCACGGAGAAGGTTCCTACCACCATAACCTTGATCCGTTCTGGAATGCCTATTGGAACAACTGGAGGCTTGATTTCAACAAGGATGTCAAAGGTGATGTCTATTCCACCCATGGTCTTGGCCCTGTCTGCCAGGTCATGAACATTCACCGTGGAGACCGCTTCAAGACCCTCGTGGCGATGGAGACCAAGGCTGTAAACGGCCCTAAGCATATGGAGGCCAAGACTGGTGAGGAATGCGAGGATTTCCAGAACGGTGACCTCACGATGACTATGATTTCCACTGAGAAAGGCAAGACGATTCTCGTTGAGCATGATGTGATGACCCCGCGCCCTTACAGCCGTATGTACCAGATTGTCGGAAGTGACGGCTATGCAGGGAAGTATCCTGTCCAGCAGATTTGTCTGCGCGACAACGTGGCCAATGGGACTTCCACCGATTTCCAGAATCTTGGTCGTGAGGTTGTCTATTCTGGAAACAAGCTGAACAAGTTGCTTGAGGAGAACCGCAACCCGATCCTTACTCCTGAGCTTGAGGCTCTTGCGAAACAGGTCGGTGGTCACGGCGGAATGGATTTCATTATGGATTACCGTCTGATCTACTGCCTGCGCAACGGACTACCTCTCGACATTGATGTCTATGACATGGCCGAATGGTGCTGTCTCACCGAGCTCGGAAAGATCTCTATGGAGAACGGGAACTCCCCTGTTGAAGTTCCTGACTTCACCCGCGGCGCCTGGAATCAGATCAAAGGCTTCACCTACGCCTTCGCTGAATAAAACCACCGTGGTAGTTAACCCGTTGTTTGCCAATATGATAAACGATGACCTTGCGCCGAATCCAGCACAAGGTCATCACTTTTATCATTGATTGTCAGCACGTTGGGTGCCACGGCTGTCTTACCGGAAATTTTCGTATTTGGGCATTCCGAGACCAGAGATGAAGTCCTTGAACTGTTTGTCGTCTTTCGGGCAGACCAGAAGTACGTCACCGGTGTCGACCACGAGGTAGTCCTTGAGCCCTTTGATGGCGTAAAGTTTCTTCTTGTCGCCGCAGACCAGCATACTGTTTTCGTTGCCCTCACCGAGGATCTTGTCGGTGAACACGACGTTGCCATCCTTAGTCTTTTGGTCGATGTTCCTGAAAAGAGAGTCCCAACTGTCGATGTCGGACCAGCCGAAATTCCCGCAGTAGAGCCAGGCACGGTCGGTTTTTTCCATCACGCCGTAGTCGATGGACAGTTTAGGGCAGTCTGAATAGACCTTTTCAATGAACATTTGCTCATTGTCGCTTCCCAATGCGTTTTCCCAGCCGACGAACAGTGATGTGACATCAGGAATGTATTTCTCCATCTCTTCTTTGATGACCGATGCCTTCCAGGCGAATATTCCAGAGTTCCAATAGAATTCTCCGGTCTTGCAGAACACTTCGGCTAGGGCTTTGTCTGGCTTTTCGGTGAACGTCTTGACTTTCAGCGGGACATCTGGGCCTGAGGTGTCCTTGCCGCCTGTGGCCTGGATGTAGCCGTAGCTGGTGTCCGGATCCGTCGGATGAATTCCAAGGGTCATCAGCACGGAGTTGTTTTCGGCATATTCAATGACACTCGCTATGGCTTCCTTGAAACGCACCTCATCTTTGATGATGTGGTCCGCAGGGGTTGCTATGATTGTTGCGTCGGGATTGCGCTTGAGGATGCTGTAGGTTGCGAATGCCATGCAGGGTGCAGTGTTGCGGGCATAAGGTTCCAGCAGAATGTTCCCCTCTGGAAGTTCGGGAATCTGGGCGCGTACCAGATAGGAGAATTTGGCTAAGGTGACCACCAGAATGTTCTCTGGAGGCACAATCTTGGAGAACCTGTCGTAAGTCGTTCTGATGAACGAGGTTCCGGTTCCAGCTATGTCCAGAAACTGCTTTGGTTTTGATTCTCTGCTTACCGGCCAGAAGTGGTTTGCCGTGCCACCGGCCATGATCACGCAGTATCGGTTATTCTTGTTCATATATCTTAGTGCTTAGCGATATGTTCTCAAAGGTACATCGGGTAAAAAGCGTTCGGGAACCACTCCACAATTTCCTCACATCCGTCGAATGTCACCGCCACAACATCAAAATTGACCTCCATATCAGCTGAGATCCTTTTGTCCTTGGCCGTGTTCAGATACCTCAGAGCCGCATCCGCGATTTTCCTCTGCTTGGAGAGCGTCACGTTCTCCTCCGGGGAGACCATCACAGGTGCGACACGGCTCTTGACCTCCACAAAATGCACACCATTCCTGTCAAGGCTTATGATGTCTATCTCCAGATGGCCGGCTCTGAAATTCCTTTCAAGGACCGTGTGCCCTTTGCTGGTCAGAAACCCACAGGCGGCATCTTCCCCCTTATTCCCCAGTTCCATCCGTGGAGTCATCTGTTTTTCAATGTCTTTCATAGTTTTGATACAAGTATTTAACCCAACGTCACGACCGTCACGCCTGATCCGCCGAACTGGACCTGCTCATCGTGGACTGAGGTGACTCCCGGGATTGTCCTGAGATATTTCTGTAGCTCATCACGCAATGCTCCGGTGCCTTTGCCATGGATGATACGTACGGATCCGATGTTCAGCATGATGGCATCATCAATATAGTGGACGACAATGTCCAGGGCGTCCGAAACCCGCTCTCCACGCACGTCCAGTTCAGGAGAGAACGCCAGTCTGCGCTCCCTGAGCCCGGAATCATCCTGTGCGGCCCGAGGTTTGATGTTATCCCGTACCGAGGCTTTATATTCATTGGAAGAAATCCGCTCAACCCTGTCGAGAGGCATCTTGCTGGTGATGTTGCCGATGGCGACTGTGACTGCCTTGTTGGACACCCGGATGACCTCTCCGGCCATTCCATTGTCCTTTACACGTACCTTCTCTCCGACTTTCAGAACACCGCCTCTGAATTGCTCCCGCGCTTCCGCCTGTCCGTCATCCTGAGGCTTTCCGTTTCGGGCGTTGCGGCGCATTTTTCTGTCTTCGAGCTGTTTGAGCTTCTTTTCTATATAGTCATCGTGATTCTTCAGCTCGTTTTCTTTCTTTGTCTGGAGAGAGGAGACGAAATCCTGAAGAGCCTTTCTGGCGTCGGAGGTCTTCTCCTTGTCAGCCTGTGACTCCTTGATGGTGCGGATGGTGTTCTCGACCGTCTTGTTGGCTCCCTGCACAATCTCCTGTGCCTCCTTCTTGGCCTGGTCCAGAATTTCTTTTTTGGTCTGTTTCAGACCCTCAAGCTCTTTCTGGTAGCGCTCGGTGATGTTCTCCAGGGTCTTGTCTGTGTTCTTGATCCTCTGAAGTTTCTCGTCCAGGGCGCGGCGGTTGCGCACGATCCTGCGCAGGTTCCGCTCCATGCCCACGAATTCCTCTCCTGCCCTGGCCTCGGCATCTTTCACTATGCTTTCCGGGAGACCCATCTTGCGGGCCAGTTCGAAGGCGAATGAGTTGCCGGGCATTCCGATGTCAAGTTTGAACAAAGGCTGGATCTTGGAGGCGTCGAACTGCATCGCACCGTTGATGACGCCCGTATCTGAACCGGAGGCATAAAGCTTGAGGTTCGTGTAGTGGGTGGTGATGACCCCGTAGACACCCCTCTTGTCCATTTCGCTTAGGATAGCCTCGGCGATTGCCCCTCCGGCTGTCGGTTCCGTGCCTGAGCCGAACTCGTCTATTAATATCAATGTCTTGTCGTCAGCCTTCGCCAACATCGTCTTCATGTCATCCAGAAACGAACTGTAGGTACTGAGGTCGTTCTCGATGTTCTGGTCGTCTCCGATGCTGACCATAATCCTATCGAAAACAGGAAGTTCCGAAGTCTCGGAGGTCGGGACCAGCATGCCCCACTGGAACATGTACTGAAGCAGTCCCGTGGTTTTCAGGCACACGGATTTCCCGCCGGCGTTAGGCCCTGAGATCAAGAGAATATGTTTGGCGGGGGTAAGGCGGATCGAGACAGGCACGATCTCCTTTTTCTCTTTTCTCAGGGCTCTTTCCAGAAGCGGGTGCCTGGCCTTTCTCAGATTCATCTCCCCATTGTCTGAGATGATAGGCATTCCGGCCTTGAAATCCAAGGAAACTTGAGCCTTGGCCACAAGGAAGTCAATTTCACCGATATATTCAGCAGAATTGATTAAGTCTGGAACATAAGGTCTTACGAAATCGCTGAAAGCTGCAAGAATACGTTGGATTTCCAAGGCCTCGTCCGTATGGAGAGTGACGATCTCGTTTTCCAGTTCGATGATCTCGGCAGGTTCGATAAAGGCTGTCTTTCCAGTTGCTGATGTGTCATAGACGAAGCCTTGGATCTTTTTTTTACTGGAACTGTTGACAGGAATCAACAGCTTTCCATCGCGAACCGAAAGCCCGGTGTCTTCGTCCACAAGACCGTCCGCCTGAGCCTGCTTCAGGATGGCGTTTGCCCTTTTTGAGATCGCCCCTTCTTTTGCCTTTATCGCGCGCCTGATTTCCAAGAGTTTGTCAGATGCTGTGTCCTTGACATCCCCGAACTTGTCGAGAATCAAATCGATCTTCCTTTCGACCTCAGGGAAACTCATGACCGGGGCGCTCATCCTTTTGAGGTTGGGATAAACCCCGTCCTTTATGGACAGGAAGAAGTTGGTCAGCTTACGCACGGTCTCGACCATTGTGCGCAGCTTGCCAAGCGAAAGGATGTCGATTGTGTAGCCGGTGTTTTCCAACGGATTGAGAAAGTTGAGGCAATCAATGTACCCGTTGGTCGGGAAGTTCTCCTCGAACATCACGATCAGCCTCATCTCGTCTGTCAGAGCCAGCCTTTCCCCGATGACTTTCGGGTCGTTGCTGAACGTCTCTTCCGCCACCCTCGTGACGGCGTATTCAGTGGAACATCTGTCGGCCACAAAGGTCCTGACCCTGTCAAATCCCAACTTGCTCTCCAGTCTGGTGTCAATCTCTGTTCCGTATTCGTGCTCCTGCATATTCATGAATTATTGTTTTTCCTCCTGTGCGCGCTTTTCTTCTGTAGTTCCCTCGCCGGCGCCGAGAAGGAGTTTGAGTTCGTTGATATTGTTGATGCTTTTGATGTTGCCGCCGCGGACAAAAGAGATGCCTCCGGTTTCTTCAGAGACCACGACCACATCGGCGTCGGTCTCTTCGGAGATTCCGATCGCCGCCTTGTGCCTCATTCCGTAACGCGCCGGTATGTCGGAACGCCCGGTGATGGGCAAGGTGCAGCGGGCGGCCACAATTCTGTCCCCTCCGATGATCATCGCACCGTCATGCAAAGGTGAATTTTTGAAGAATATGTTCATGATCAACCTTCTGGTGACTTTTGCATCCACGATGTCCCCGGTCTCGATGATGAAGTCAAGCGAATCCTTGCGGGGGAGCACGATCAGAGCCCCGGTCTTGTCGGCCGACATGGCCCTGCAAGCCTCGGCGATCTCGTTGACCGTGCCTCCTGCCATCTTCTTGTCTTGGATGCCCATCAATCTGTTGAAGAAGTCGCGGCTCTTTCCTGCCACACCGTAGCGGGAGCCAAGCTTCATCAGGAAATGGCGCACCTCAGGCTGGAATATTACGATGAGAGCGATCACACCCACGTCGATGAATGTACCCAGCAAGGCGCTCATCAGTTTCATGTTGAACGCCGCCACGACCACACGCAGGACGAAAAGCAGGATGACGGCGACGAATATATTCATTGCCGCTGAACCTCTTATCCATCTGAACGCCAAATAGATGAATATGGCTACCATCAGTATGTCCAGGATATCCGCAAACGAGA